>JAFLSY010000013.1 GCA_022510745.1 Lachnospiraceae bacterium | reverse complement strand
GGACGTGACCGCCACCCGTCTGAGTGTGACTGCCGCAGGGCAGAGCGTGAAAAGCAGGAAAAAGAGGAAACAGAGAAAAAACACAGTGACGAGGTTGACCGTCTGAAACGGAACGGTTTCACTGATCTGGCTATGCGGCACTGGACTTTCGGGAATGACAACGGAAACTGCCCGCAGATAGAAAAGGCACATTTTTATGTGGAGAACTGGGAAACGATGCGTTCTGAAAATATTGGCTATCTGTTATGGGGGAATGTCGGTACGGGGAAAAGCTATTTTGCAGGCTGTATCGCTAATGCCCTCATGGAGCAGGAGATACCCGTCTGCATGACGAACTTTGCAACGATACTGAATGACCTCTTTACCAGTGCGGAAGGCAGGAATGAGTACATAACAAGGCTGTGCGCCTATCCGCTGCTTATCCTTGACGATTTCGGCATGGAGAGGGGTACGGAATACGGTCTTGAGCAGGTCTACAATGTGGTTGACAGTAGATATCGGAGTAATAAGCCGCTGATCGTCACGACAAACCTCACGCTGGAGCAGTTGCAGCACCCGGAGGACACTGCCCACTCCCGCATTTATGACAGGCTTCTTGAAATGTGTGTGCCTGTCCGCTTTACGGGCGGGAACTTCCGCAAAGTGACTGCACAGCAGAAAATGGAACGTTTAAGGAAACTCATGGAGGGAGGCGAATGACAGTGAAAGAGGTTCCTATTTGGGAAAAGAGCAATCTGAGTCTGGAGGAAGCGGCGGCTTATTCCGGAATTGGTATCAATAAGCTGCGTGAGCTTACCAATGAAAAAGACTGCCGGTTTGTCCTGTGGGTTGGCAATAAGCGGCTGATCAAGCGCCGCCTGTTTGACCAGTATATTGAGCAGGAATATTCTATTTGACAAAGGAAGTCATCTCATTCCTGCAGTTTTTGTAAAACTTGTGATGTAAAATTGGCTTTGATATGGTACAATGAATGAGTCATATCAAGGCTCTTTCCATTACGGAAAGGAGTTTGAAAATGTCGGAGAAACGGAAAGACAATAAGGGACGAATCTTAAAGACAGGGGAGAGCCAGAGAAAAGACCTGATTTATCAATATCGGTACACAGATATCCGGGGAAAACGACAGACCATTTATTCTTCTGATCTGAAAGAACTTCGGGAGAAAGAAAAGGAAATCCAGAAACAGCTTGATGATGGGATTGACTATGCCGCCGGAAACATTACCGTGATTGCCCTCTTGGAACGCTATATCAGTTTGAAACAGGGTGTACGCTACAATACGAAAGTCGGTTATAATTTTGTGCTGAATCTGGTTAAGAATGAAGATTTTGGCTGCCGACAGATAAGGGATATCAAGGTATCGGATGCCCAGCAGTGGATTATGAAGCTTCACAATGACGGCAAAGGATACAGCACGATTACAAGTGTCCGGGGTGTTGTCAAGCCTGCCTTTCAGATGGCATATAATGAGGACATTATCCGCAGAAATCCTTTTGATTTCAAATTGATAGATGTTGTTCCAAACGATTCACAGAAACGGATTGCCATGACGGATGAACAGCAGGCGCTTTGGATGGGCTTTATTCGTGAGGACAAGACCTACACAAAGTATTATGATGAATTTGTCGTGCTGCTGGGAACAGGTATGCGTGTCAGCGAGTTTTGCGGCTTAACAAAAAGCGATCTGGATTTTGAGAATCGGAAAATCCGTGTGGATCATCAGCTTGTCAAGGAACGGGGCGGAAAGTATTATGTTGAGAAAACAAAGACAGAGTGTGGCTGCCGCTTTATTCCTATGACGGAGGAAGTGTATCAAAGTCTGAAGAATATCCTTGCCCGCCGAAAGAGGTTAAAAACAGAGATGGTCATTGATGGATACAGCAGCTTTCTTCTGCTGGACAAAGATGATAAACCGAAAGTGGCGCTGCATATCGAAAATGAGATGAGATGGGCAATGAAGAAATACAAGAAGCTGCATCCAGATAAACCTTTGCCGCATATCACTCCCCATGTATTTCGCCATACGTTCTGTACCAATATGGCAAACGCAGGGATGGACATTAAGACTTTGCAGTATGTAATGGGACATTCCGATGTAGGCGTTACGCTGAATGTCTATACTCATGCCAGTTATGACCGTGCAGCGGAACAGATGGCGAAGATCATCGACTTCAAAGAAACCGATACGCAGGGAAAACAAAGAAAATCAGGTTGAGAAATGCACTAATCTACTACACCACTTACTACACCATTTGCCCGTAAATTTGCGTAGATTTATAACGATTTACACAGATTAAGGGCAAAAATCAAAAATTGAAAAAAGTGCCTGAAAGCCCGAAATATCAAGGTTTAAAGGCTTATGAAGGGATATAAGAGATATGATAAAAATATTATTCATCTGCCACGGCAATATCTGCCGTTCGCCCATGGGGGAATTCATATTAAAGGACATGGTGCAAAAGCGGGGCATTGCCGACCAATTTCAGATTGCTTCCGCGGCTACCAGTAACGAGGAACTGGGCAATCCGGTCTATCCGCCTGCCCGCAGGAAACTCATGGAGCACGGGATTGACCCGTCGGGTAAGACTGCGCGCCGCATGACCCGTGAGGATTATGAAGCGTATGACTATCTGCTAGCGGCGGAGCAGTACAATATCCGCAATATGCTGCATATCACGGGCGGTGATCCGGATCAAAAGATCAGTCGGCTCTTGGATTTTTCCCAGAGACCCAGAGACATTGACGACCCTTGGTATACAGGGGATTTCACTACGGCCTGGAATGATATTGTGGAAGGCTGCGAGGCTTTTCTGGCATATTTGGAGAAGGAGGGCATACTGAAATGAAATTGCTGTTTATCAGGCATGGTGATCCGGACTACAGTATTGATTCTCTGACGGAAAAAGGGCATAGGGAAGCGAAGTATTTAGCGGAGCGGCTGTCGCAAGTTGATGCGAAGGCTTATTATGTATCGCCCCTTGGCAGAGCCAAGGATACGGCGGAATATACCTTAAAGCAGGTGGGGAGAGAGGCGGTCGAGTGTAAATGGCTGCGTGAATTTGCACCTGTGATCGAGCGGCCGGACGCACCGGGTGAGAAAAGAATTGTTTGGGACTGGCTACCTCAGGACTGGCTGCCGGAGGCTCGCTTTTTAGACTGCGACCGCTGGTATGAGCCGGAGATCTTTGAGAACGCGGGGATCCGAGAAGAATATGAATGGGTAACCCGCAGTTTTGACGAGCTGCTGGCTGCTCATGGCTACAGACGGGACGGCCGCATCTACCGTGCGGAAAAGCCAAACAATGATACTTTGATGTTTTTCTGCCATTTTGGTGTGACTTGTGTTTTGCTGTCCCATCTTTTACATATTTCGCCCATGATACTCTGGCACGGTGTCTGCGCGGCGCCCACTTCGGTGACTATGGCGGTGACAGAAGAGCGCAGACAGGGCATAGCGGTATTTCGGATGAGTTCCTTTGGGGATGTTTCCCATCTCTATGTGAAGAATGAACCTTCTGCTTTTGCAGCCAGATTCTGTGAATGTTTTGATAATGAAGAGGAACGTCACGATTAAAAGCGTTCTGTTTTGGTAAATCCGAATTGGCCATGCCCCGGAAACGGCAAGGAAATTGTTACGAAATTTTCCCACTAGAATGTTGTGAAATTTTCCCGCTTGAAACTATTGACAACGTGGGAAGAGTATGTTATTCTACATAAGCGTGTGAGGAACACGAACAACAAAGCAGAGCGTCCACTCTCACCTTACGGCAATCGGGCTGGTAAGTGTTAATAGTTCAAATCCCTCGTGAAATTACGGCATTGGCAGGTGCTATGCTGTGGTCGAGTGTGAATTATTTTGGTGGATAGCGATGCTGTCCACTTTTTTCATTATGGAGGGTAAAGCCATTAGCGAATTGATGATTAACGAACAGATCAAAGACAAAGAAGTACGTGTCATTGGTGAAGACGGCGAGCAGTTAGGAATTATGCCCGCAAAAGAGGCGCAGAAGTTAGCGGATGAGGCCGGGTTAGATCTGGTAAAGATTGCTCCCACAGCAAAACCGCCCGTATGTAAGATTGTGGATTACGGTAAGTTCAAGTATGAACAGACCAGAAAAGAAAAGGAAGCCAGAAAGAAACAGAAGGTCATCGAGGTGAAGGAGATTCGTCTCTCCCCCAATATCGATACTAACGACTTAAATACCAAGGTAAACGCGGCGAAGAAGTTTTTGACCAAGGGCGACAAGGTAAAGATTACCCTGCGTTTCAGAGGCCGTGAGATGGCCCATATGAACAACAGCAAGCATATTCTGGATGACTTTGCGGCAAGTCTTTCCGACATTGCGGTAGTGGAGAAACCACCCAAGGTAGAAGGCAGAAGCATGACTATGTTTTTAACTGAGAAGCGAAGCTGATACAGTTAAAATAGATTAAGAGAGTTTAGGAGGAATTCGTTATGCCCAAAATGAAGACAAGCAAATCAGCAGCTAAGCGTTTTAAACTGACCGGAACCGGTAAGTTAAAGAGAAATAAGGCTTATAAGCGCCATATCTTAACTAAGAAATCCACCAAGAGAAAACGTAATCTGAGACAGCCTGCGATTACAGATGCAACCAATGTAAAGAATATGAAGAAGATTTTACCCTATTTATAATTTGGTAAGGAGGAAATAAGACATGGCAAGAATTAAAGGCGGCATGAACGCTAAGAGAAAACATAACAGAGTATTGAAGCTTGCAAAAGGCTACAGGGGAGCAAGAAGCAAGCAGTACAGAGTAGCAAAGCAGTCCGTTATGCGTGCGCTGACCAGTGCATATGCCGGCAGAAAAGAGAGAAAGCGTCAGTTCAGACAGCTTTGGATCGCGCGTATCAACGCTGCAGCAAGATTGAACGGCTTATCCTATAGCAAGTTCATGTACGGACTGAAGTTAGCCGGTGTGGACATCAACAGAAAGATGTTAGCAGAAATGGCAGTTAACGATGCAGACGGTTTCAAGACCTTGGCAGAGCTGGCAAAAAGTAAAGTAGCATAAAACTGCGTAGAAACGGTTTCATAAACTGTTGATAAACATGCACATATGTCACCTCCCGGAATAGCATATTACCGGGAGGTGTTTTTATGCAGCAAATGTTGTCAGAATCTATTTTTCCGGTTCTCTACGGACAGCCGGAGCACTATGCCGAAATAAGCGGCAGCGAGGAATATCCCGGTATTGAGGGGATGGTATTATTCTTCCGCTTTAAAAAGGGGACCATCGTGGTAGCGGATATTGCGGGACTGCCTGATAACGGGGACGGAATCTACGGTTTCCATATCCACGAGGGATCTTCCTGTACGGGAAATGGCGAGGATGCATTCGCAGATGCTGGCGGTCATTATAATCCCTACGGCAAAGAGCATCCCATGCATGTAGGCGATATGCCGGTACTCATGGGGAATGACGGAACAGCATGGAGTGCTTTTTATACGGAAAGATTTCTGCCCGGAGAGGTGGCCGGAAAAACAGTTGTCATTCACGATATGGCGGATGATTTTAAAAGTCAGCCCTCCGGTAATTCCGGTAAGAAAATAGCCTGCGGCATCATAGTATGAGAAAATATCATATGATTTATTGAATTTATGTTCAGGATAAGATAGTATAGAAGAAATAGAACGAAGGAGAAAATGATCGGCATGGAGAATATGAAGAAGATAAAGGTGCAGAAAAACCAGGTCATCGCGAAGCAGAAAGACAATGTGAAGAATTGGTACATTGTGCTGGAGGGCACGGTTATTCTGCACAATTCCTATGCAAAAATGTCGTTGGGCAAAGATGCGATCATAGGAATTGCGGAATATGACCGCTATCTGTGCGATTATGTGGCGGGAACAGATGTTGAACTCGCCATGTTTGAGTTTGACTCCCCGGAGGATCTCAAGAATGTGATACAGGGAAAGACCAGTGTGCGCAATATCCTTTTGCTGGCAGCATTGAATCAGCGTCAGCAGCTGCTGAAAAGCTATGCAGGGTTTCAGAACTTAGCTAGGCAGTTCCACTCGTTTGTAGGGAATGTGTACGGTGAATACGTGGTTTTTTGTGTCCAGCATCAACTGGAGGGTCAGATATTCAACCGCATTGATAGCTTTAAGCCCCTGGAGATGATCCATAAGGCGGAGAACTGGGAGATTAACAACAGTACCAGCCTTATGCAGGGATACCTTGAGGAGTATGTACAGCTGATGCAGAAGGATGACAGTCTGTGCATCGGTGCTATTATGGAGGCATGCTATCAGTCGAGGCGTGTGTTGCAGGGCATTGTCGAGATGGTGGAGTATCTGCACTATCATAAGGACATTCTGCTTTCTGAGTCGGAGAATGATATTTTTGATCTTTACTTTCAGCAGGCACGTCGGGCCCATGCCAGAAAATTTGACATAAAACCGCTGACAGGCAATATGGACCGTATAGCGGACGTGATCAAAAAACTGAACATCTTTGACGAGAAACTGGTGTCGTCACGTATGGAGGCATATCGCAACTATGATTTTTCTGCGAGCGAGGAGGAACTTGCCGCATCCAAAGCTTCTAATAGCGCTGACGGAGAGGAAGAGAAGACGGATGAGGATTGCCTGATTCACATTTTGAACTATGTGCGGATGGATGCGGACAAGATTGAGGAAGTCCAAACGATGGTCCAGGACTATTTGGCGCTTCCGGATATGCTGGCTACGGATCAAACGGCATATGGGCTGCGCCGGAAACTTACACAGATGTTCTATGAAGTATATTTAAAGGTGTTCATGCGCTCGGTGAAGGAACGCAGGGAACTTACGCGGATTGTCCGGACATTCTTAAACTTCGGTCTGATGGATGCCCGGATGGTCGGGGAAGAAAATCTCCATCTTTTGTTTGATCTGAGTGATCATCTGGAGTTGTGCCGTTCTGAGCATGTCCACACCATATATGACTGGTTAAAGAGTATATACATGGGTGAGAACGAGCCGTCCAAGAACGAGTTTGACATGGATTATCCGGCTTATCTTGCCGAGCTTCAAAAAAATGGGGAAATTACCAAAGAAGAGCAGCAGCGGAATATGAGGGACCAGGAACGCAAGGTGCAGTTCGAGATTCAAAATATGTTTACGAGCGGCAACCGGGCGACCTATGGAAAACCGTCTACTTTCTGCCCGATTTTAGGAGAGCAGGGTCTGATCAATTCGGTCGATAAAATGCTTATTACTGCACAGAAGCTTGAGGAGGCATTGAACAAGGTACGCAAAGCAGATTATTCTGCGTTCTATAGAGAGGTGCAGTTCTCGGATCCGTTACATGGGATAAACAGTGAGATGATCATGAAGGAAGTACTGCCGGATATTATCCTTATGCCGAATGCGGGAACACGCGCGATGATGTGGCAGGAGACAGCGGGGGCAAAGCGTGATACGCCGGCCCGTTTCCTGTTCCCTATCTTTACAGCTGTAGACATTAACGATATGATGATCGAGACAATCGGCAGGTACCGCTGGGAGATCTGCCGTAAGATTCAGGGTGTATACTGGAACGATGTCCGCGAAAAGTCACTTACGGCGGAGTATTGTGATTATCTGCAGTTCTACCGCAAGAATCAGGAACTTTCGGCGGAGTCTAAGGAGAAGATCAAGAGTACGCTCCTTAGAAGTAGAAATAATTACAGAGAGGTCTTTGTTAAAGACTACGATAACTGGGTAAAATATGAATCCAAGGGAAGCTATCGTCTCAATAGAATAGCCAGAAGTATCCTGATAAAATACTGCCCGTTTGCGAAAACGATCCGCGATGAACTGGCTGCAAACCCGATATACCAGCAGGCGCTCACCCGTCAGGAACTGCTAAACGGTAAGGCGGTACAGCGAATTCAGGGACTGTATGCTAAATATCAAAAGGCAGGTGGCACGATCACGAAGGAACTTCAGGATAATCTGGATTATTACGAATTGTAAAGCAGACCTTTCAATGGAAAAAGAGGTGTATTATGGGCGTGTTGGATGGTTTAAAGCCGGAAAAGGTATTTAAATTTTTTGAGGAAATCTGCCGTATTCCCCATGGTTCGGGTAATATAGAGGCAATCAGCGATTATCTGGTGGACTTTGCAGGAAAGCGCCGGCTTTATTGCAGGCAGGATGATTTGAAAAATGTGATCATAGTCAAGGAGGCTTCTCCCGGTTATGAGGCGGAGCCCGCTGTTATTCTGCAGGGGCATATGGATATGGTGGCGGTGAAGAAACCGGACTGCACCAAGGATCTGCAGAAAGAAGGCCTGGACCTTCGGGTGGACGAGGATTCCCTCTATGCGGAGAATACCAGCTTGGGTGGCGATGACGGCATTGCGGTTGCCTATGCCCTGGCAATTTTGGATGATGATGAGATCGAGCATCCTAAGTTAGAGGTCGTTATCACTGTGGATGAAGAAGTCGGTATGGACGGAGCCAGAGGAATTGATCTATCAGGGCTGACCGGAAGGCGGCTTTTGAATCTGGATTCCGAGGAAGAGGGGATTTTCCTGACTTCCTGCGCAGGCGGCGCCAGAGTGGATACTTATCTGTCTATGGCCGTGGAAATGCAAAAAGGGACGTGCTGGCACATTACCGTAGGAGGTCTGGCAGGAGGGCATTCCGGTGCGGATATCCACAAAGAAAGGGGAAATTCCAACTGCCTCATGGGGAGAATTCTATACAGACTGACCGCGGAAATGCCTGTATTTATCAAAAGTCTGGAGGGCGGATTGGCCGACAATGCCATTCCCCGGGAGACTACGGTGGAGCTGTTGACAGCGCCGGAGCAGGCAGAAGTATTGCGCAAACTGCTTTTACAGGCAGAATCGGAGATAAAAGCGGAACTGGCGGTTAAGGATCCGGATTTCCAAATTACGGTGACCTGTAATGGAGAAGCGGAAGCCCTCTGCATTGATGCGGAAAGCAGCGTGCAGCTTGCCTCCTATCTGATGGCCCTGCCAAACGGCGTGCAGGCCATGAGTGCGGATATAGAAGGACTGGTGGAGACTTCACTGAATCTGGGCATTATGAAGTATGACGTGGCAGAGCAGGAACTTATTTGCTTCTTTTCCGTCAGAAGCAGTCTTGAGAGCGCCAAGAAGGCGCTTATAGAGAAACTCTGTGCGGTTACGGAGTTGGCCGGTGGCAGCTACAGTATTTCGGGGGAATATCCCGGCTGGGCTTATCGGGCGAACTCACCCTTACGGGAGAAAATGGTTGCGCTCTATGAAGAAATGTATGGCAAAAAGCCACAGCTGACAGCCATCCATGCAGGGTTGGAGTGCGGTATTTTAGCCGGCAAACTGGATGACTTAGACTGCATCTCCTTCGGCCCGGATATTAGCAATATCCACACAACGGAAGAGCGTCTGAGTATTTCCTCTACGGAGAGAGTGTGGAATTATCTGGTAAGATTGTTGGAGAAGAAAGATTAGTTGACAATATTCCTATGGCGACCGTAGAAACACGTCGGCACTTGGCGAGGTACTTGCGAGCAGTTGCGCAAGCGCAACTTAGTGCCCCGTTACGTGTTTCTCCGAGCGGAAGTGTGTCTGTCCGAGGAATATTGTCAGGAGTAACATTATTTTCCAAAACTGTCACGTGAAAAGTAACAATTCTCTGAAAGTAACATAAATTTAAATTAGGGGTTGATTTATTTTCTAAAACAAGTTATAATAGCACTTGTGTTACGGGGTGTGGCTCAGCTTGGTTAGAGCGCTGTCTTAGGGAGGCAGAGGTCGCGAGTTCGAATCCCGCCACTCCGATAGAGAAGGCTTGGTGATTACCAAGCCTTTTTTGTGTGCAAGAAATGATTGTTTTATTGAACTTGTATGTGGTATAATTTGATAATGTAAATCATACATAGGAGAGAATTATTATGGAGAACAGCGATAAGCAATTTTTTCATGAAAACGATAAACGTATCAACAATATGGTGTGTAAGATTCTGTTATGGCTGACTTTGATTTTTCCGGTACTTTTTCTATTATCTTTCCTCGGAGTATTCCAACTGACCATCGGAGAGTTGTGTATATTGACACCCATCGGGTGTGTCTTTACCATTACTCCGACTATCTTGAAAAAAATCGGGGTCAGGACGGTTGTTTTAAAATATTGTTCGGTGGTGATGCTTTCACTTGTCATTGCAATTATGGGCACTAATGCGCATGTGGGTATTTATATCACCTACATTTTGGCACTGGCCATCAGTTGTTTATATTTTGATGTGAGGTTTACCAGAAATATTGCAGTGATCGGTTATGTTTGTATGGTGGTCGCAGTCTTTATCCGGGCACATTCTGTTGTCCTCGTTGAAGGGGATACCGTGTTTGCGTGGTTTCGCGGTTATACAATGGGATTCACCCTTGAGTACATAGCTATGACGGCAGTCTTTCTCACTATCGCAAAGCAGTCAAGAAGGATTCTGGTGAGTCTTCATGATACCGAGAGAGTGAAGATTGTGGTGGAGCAGTGTGAAACAGCCAGTGAAAATCTCGGAACGGCGGTGGAACAGCTTCACGAATCGCTGGCTGCCAGCAGCCGGAGCAATGAGAGAATCTCCGAATCAGCAACCAAGACACTGGAGGATTGCAACCACAACCAGAAATATGTGGATGATACCGCAAACAGTATCCATGAATTGATGAATCTGATTGAGAATATTGTGGAAAAGACGGAAAAGATGCGTCAGTCTGTTGCGGAGACCAGCAGAAGCACGCAAAATTACATTTCCATTATGGACGGAGCGGTATTGTCTATGAAACAGATAGAAACAAGCACGCAGGATACGCTTCAGACCATTCAAATTCTTGAACAGCAGACAAATGAAATCGGCAGCCTGACAGATATCATTGCAAGTATTGCCTCGCAGACCAATCTGCTTGCATTGAATGCCTCCATCGAAGCCGCCAGAGCGGGCGAAAACGGAAAGGGCTTTGCTGTTGTTGCGGACGAGGTCAGAAAGCTTGCGGAGGAATCTCATGCAGCAGTAGAACAGATTTCCCATCATGTGGAAGGAATCCGGAAAGGCGTGGCAAAGGCAGGAGAGTCTATTGAACTTGGCACCGGTACAGTGAAGTCCGGTATGGATAATATTTCCAACGCAAGGAAGGAAGCGGAAATGCTGGGCAGTCTGCAGGAGAATTCTCAGACTGTGGTTCAGGATATTGCGCTGGCATGTGAGGATTCCCGTCAATATGTAGGACAGGTTGTGGATATGGCAGAAAATATGACGCAACTGATGGAACACTCTGCGGACATGATCCAGGAAATCAAGGACAGCCTTTTAAACCAGGAGAATCTGTTGTCCGATATCAATCAAATCTTTGAGAACGTTGATGAGGTTTCCAGACGTCTTCAGGAAATCGTGGTGCAATAGGATTTGTGAAAAAATGGTGGGGACGTTTGACTTTGATTGTCAAGCGCCCCTATTTTCTTTCCAACACCCCAATGCCGGGTTCAAAATAGATAATGTATGCGCCCGCCTGCTTGCAGACGCCGTATTTTTCTTTATAGTAGGTGAGCGCTTCCTGCAGAAAGTCCTCCGTCACTTCTAAATATTCAGCCATTTCATAGAGGTTGCGGCAGCCCGCCTTATAGCTTTCCACAATGCCGGAAAGGCCGATTCGGTTGTTGTAGCCCCATAATCTGGCGTGGCGCTCCTGTTTGAGGCTGCGAACATCTTTTAAGTTGGTGATATCGCCTACAGAAGTGTGGTAGTGACCCAGCTCCTCCGCCAGAATACAGCTTTTCTCCCGGTTGGTTTCCAAATCTTTGCTCAGAGCGACTACGCCGTCGCAATATAGCCCTTTAATCTTCTCACTCTGGAAATCGTAATCTATGACATCAATATTCTCCGCTTCCGCGGATGCCAGCAGCTTTTCATATGTGTTCATCTCATTCACCCCTATAAAGGATAGCATTTATAAAGTCCTATAATCCGGACTATTTCCGTTTGTTTTTGACAAATTCGGCGAATTGCCGGATTTCGGCCAATTCTTCTTCCGTATATTCCGTGCCGTCAAAATGTGCCGCCAGTGTCTGTACCTCCTCCGGAGCCTCATCTTCGGTTAAATAGTCCAAGGTGCATCCAAAATAATGGCACAGCTTCTTTAAGGTAGAAAGCTTTGCATTCTCGGTTCCCTTCTTATAAAAACCGTCTATGGTAGTATAGGGAATGCCGGATTCTCGGGCTAACTCCGCCTTGTTGATGTTTTTTTCTTTCATAAGTAAGTCAAGCTTATCTGTTAATCCCATAACTGCCTCCTTATATGATAGTTCTATCATATCCTGTTTTCCTTCTTTTGTAAATAGAGAAATACCTTGTGGCGTAAAAAAATATACTTTGCAGGGTTGACAAATACGACAAAGGGTATAAAATAAATACATAGATTACGATACAGGGTAATACAGGAGGAAAAATTATGGATACTAAGGAATATTTGAGTCAGGTAAGTTCTCTTGAGAAAAAAATACAGAATAAACTGACGGAGATATATCAGTTGAAATCAATGGTATATAATGTCACGGTGTACAATGACAGGGAAAGGGTACAGACCTCTTCCGATAAGGACAGACTGGGCAGTACCGTAGCAAAGATCGTGGACATGGAAAAGGAAATTGATGCGTTGGTTGAAAAATTTATGGAAAAGCGGAACCATATTATCAGTCAAATTGAAGGAATCGAGGATACAAAGATGTATCATGTTCTGTTTTCCCGCTATGTAGGAGGCAAGACCTTTGACGATATTGCCACCGAGATGTTTTATTCCCGGATGCAGATTAACAGACTGCATGGGAAGGCTATTACAGAGTTCGAAAAACGATATGGAGCAGAATATCTGGATTCCTAGTTGTGAAATGTTACAGGATGTTATGGAATGTGAGCTGGATTTTTGAAATTAGGTGTGATATGGTAAGAATGGAAAAAATGAATACCGACCAACGACATTAAAAAGCATCGGCTAATTGCCGGTGCTTTTTTGCATGGCTTAAAAGCATGTCCTTGGTGTTTATGCTGCGGACTACGCAAAAGGATGGAAGCAAAAGCTTCAAATGAAGACTGGTAAGGAGGTGAGCCTATCTTAAAGTGCGGTAAGCGGCATGGGAAACTATTTTTCAAAAAACAAAAGCCAATATAAGGAGGAAAAGAATATGGCAGAACAGGCATTATCAACAATTGGAGTAGTATTTGGATGGGGACTGGGTACGCTCAGTACTCCGCCCGAGAGTTTTAAGCAGATTGAGGAGTGTATCAGTATCGGTGGCGTAAGCATCACGCAGGACCGACTGGATGCCACTCCCATGGAATCCAAAAGAAAGAGGTACATCGGCGGTCATGAGGATACCGGCGGAGAACTGCAGACAGTGTTTAACGACACCGATGCTTTTGATGCACAGTGGGCAGAAATGCTGGCAGCATACGATAAGAAGACATCGGAGCAGGCAATGTGGTTCTGTGCTTACCATCCGTCCAAAAAGAAGATGAACGGATACATTGTGGAACCCGCTTCCTTACCGGCACCTGAATACGCTGTCGGCAATGTGCTTCAGTACACCATCAGCAATACGCTGATCGATTTTCCGGATCCCATTCCTGCCGTAAGACCTACAGCAGCAAAGGCGGAATAATAAGAATTGAGGAAGGGGCGGTCTTCGGGCCGCCCCTTTCCCTAAAAAAGAAAGGGAAAGGTATTAGATTATGATGATATTAACAGTTGAAGGGAAAGAATACAAAATTGAATATACAATGGAAGCAGCCCTGTGCAATGAATGCACCGAGAAAGTGACAGATTATCTGTTCTCTATCGGAGAGGCCGGTAGTAAAGAAGACGCTAAAAAACTGATCAGCTCCATGACGGATATTCCGCAGACAGCTTTAACCATGCTGTATGCCGGGCTGTTAGAGCATCACGGGGCGGAGAGCGGCGACGGAAGCATTACCTCTAAGCAGGAGGTCAAGGAACTGGCCAGACAGTACTTTGCGGAGCATAAGGAGGACGGAAAAGGCAATTTCTTTGCCCTGATGGAACTCCTCATGGGCGCTATGGAGGCGGACGGTTTTTTCAATCAAATCGGTCTGGGACAGCTGGCGGAGAAAGCGCAGAAGACCAAGAAAACGCCCCAGGACTACAAAAGGCGGATCGCAAAAGCTACCGGGAAATAGTTTGGGAAATTATGCTGCCCAATGCGCTGGCCATCGGTGTGCCCTATGAGACCTTCTGGCATCTGACACCTAAAAAGCTGGAAGCGTTTTATAAGGCATACAAACTTAAGTTAAATGAGCAGGATATCAGGCAGTGGCAGCTCGGACAGTATTTTATTGCCTCCATTGGGACGGCGTTTAAAGGAAAATACCCAAAGGAACCATTATTCCAGCTAAAAACGGAGGCGGAAAAGAACCTCTCGGAAGAGGAAAAACAAAGGCAGGTCGACTTGTTCTTTAAGACGGAAAATGCAAGGCGGCTGAACTTTAAAAGAAATCAAAGCAAGGACGGCAGCGTGTCATAACCTGCCGCTCTTTTTCAATGCGCAGATGCATTGTGAAACATGAAAAACAATTGATAAGAAAGGAAAGAAAGTGGTGAAAATATGGCAGAAATGAGTTTATCTGTAGAACAAAGTGCTTCTATGGGAGCACTAATCCAGTCCATAGAAAATTTACTAGAAAGAACTTTAAAACTGAACAAAAGAATTTTAGAAGGATTTGAAAAAGAAGCGAAACAATTCTTTGCAGATTTTCGGTATGATATAGCTTCCCTGATTCAAATAGTCAATGTGGTCAGTCAGTCAATGGAAAATTTGATGGAAGGCAGCTTAAAATCCAATAAAAGTATCATGCAAGAATTTGCGAGAGAAACCAAACAATCATTGAAAGATTTTTTGGACAACATAGATTCCCTTGTTCCAATAGTCAATATGGTACGACTTTATTCATATGAAAAGGGAGTGGATAAAGTTGTAGCGGAAGTGAATCAAATAAAAAATATACAACAGAGAATGTTGGCTGTTTTGATGCAATTAGAAATATCTTGCAGAACCTTGACAAGTACAGCCGGTTCAATTGCAGAAGGTATTAGGTTGCTAAGCAGTAAAAAAGAAGAAGCAGGCGGAAATTTCGAGGAGTTTGCAACGCCCATATTGCAAGATGTAATTGCTGCAATGCTGGTTGAGGCTCTAAAAGATAAGGGAATAAAAGTTTTGGGTAAGGATATTAATCTTGGAAGAATTGTTTTAGGAATATCACTTGCCCTTGCAACTTTTGAGCTTGCTGACTCAGATGATGTTATTTCCAGATTAATAGGCGCACCCATAACTGCTTTTCTGGCAGGCTACACTTATACAGGAAGTATTACTATATCACTTATTATTGGAGGTGTAGTCTTAGCAGTAAATGGGCTTACGGAAGTAAGTAAATTTTTAGGTGATGAAATAACTAAATATATAAATAAAAAATGGGATTTAAATTTGCCTTCCTTAGAAGAATTGGGAATGAAGGACTGGAGCTTCTTTGATTTTGTAAAGTTTGGTTTATCTCCCGAGGGCTTGAAACATCCCTTTGCTACGGGAGAATTAATTACATTGGCATTATTTGGTCCAGATTTTTCCTGGGAGAAATTTTGGGAAGAAGAACAGCAGAAACTCATTTCTGCATTATTTGGTGTATTTGGCCTTTCTTCTCCTATAACACAGAATTCCGAAGAATTTGGGGCAGGTATGATGTTAGGGATCATAAATGGTTTTGAGGCTGAGATAGAAGAGTTTAGACAGATGATTGAGGATTGGATTGAAAATGATGTGAAGTCCCTTTTTAATAAAGATAAGTGGATAAAAATACTGGATGGTATACCAAATGCTTTTTTAGAAACATTTCAAATTGCTTTCAGTGGTGTGGCTAGTATAATTGGTGGATTCGTAGGATTGGGAGAAGATGCCGCGAATGGTTTTATAGATGGAGTGACAAAACAAAAATCTAAATTGGCATCTGAAATAGAAAAGTTTGCTAATATTCCAATTAATGTAGTTAGAGCAACTCTTGATGAGCATAGTCCGTCAAAAGTAATGTTTCAACTGGGAAATTTTGCAATGCAGGGATTTAAAAATGGTATAGAATCGCTTTACAGTCCTACATTAAAATCAATAGAAACGTTTGGTAAAGAATTACAGTTTGTACCTGCAATCAACAATATTCCAAATGACAAAAGTATATATACCGAAAGCTTAAGGTCTAATAGTACTTATGGTTACTCGAATAATAGTTTTTTAAAATATATTGAGCAGTCTCTTCATTCTGATATGAAAAGAGTTCTTTCAGAATCATTACAGAATAAAACCAATTCACCTGAAATTAGGGTTTTCATCGGTGATCGGGAAATAACAGATGTTGCTATTGAAGGAATTAACCGAAGGACAATCAGAAACCAAAAATCACCGCTTATTTAACCCTTTCAGGCGTAATATTGCATCTTCTCCTGTAATATGCTATAATATTCAAAAATTTCAGGAGGGGCTGTATGAAAAAGATAGCAATATTATTATTAGGAGTAATTTGGTTAACCGGTTGTGGAAAAACTCAAACCGATTTAAATAAAAATCCATCCACAGAAGAATATCATGAAGGTATAGAGGATAGAGATATTAGGTCAGATTCAGAGTCTGATTTAAACACAGAAACTGAAGACCAAACAAAAGAGGAAACTGAAAATAGTAGTGACAACTTGGAAGATTATTTAGTGATAAATAATTATTTCTATTATGATATTACCGGAACATGGTATTTGATGGAAATAACAAATACCTCCGCTGTTACAGTATCTGTTTCCACAAATGTCATAGGAAAGGATAGTGAAGGAAATGTAGTGGGAGCTGATTCAAATAACGAAAAAGCGATCGAAAGTGGATTTACCGTATGTGTACCGCATGGCTTTTCTGATGTAGAAGTTACAGATGTTGAGTATACTATAAATGCGAAAGAGGAAACATTTTATAAGCCGGTATTGTCGGATCTATCATACGAAGTATTTGAAAGTGATAAGAAAGTAATCATTACCTGCACGAATAATGGAGATTTAGCAGCAGAGCTTGTTACCGGAAGAGTGATTTTCTTTTTAGAAGGTGAAGTAGTGAAAGCGGAGGCACATTCTTTTTTTGAAGATGGAGTGAAATTAAATCCAAATAGTTCTCTATCGGAAGAATTTACTTGTAGAAGTGAGTATGATGAAATAAAAGTATATTTTAGTGGAAATAGATGGTGAGAATAGTTTGGTGATAGATGTGATGGAGAATATATTAATGTAAGTATATGAGTACCGAGCAAATAGTATTTAATAACAATGGACTTCTGGTGTTTTAAAATCTTGATATTGTGATGCTTGTAGACGCAAGCGTATATATTTATTTTATAATGTAAAGCATTACGACATCTACTTCGGTAGGTGTCTTTTTTATGCTAATAAAAATTTTATGCAATAAAAAATTTTATGCTAATAAAATTAGGAGGTGAAAATATGGCATACAGTGGATTTTTACTTAAGGTAGGGAATTATACCGTACCGACAAACAAATTCATACGGGCAGAAAGCTACAGCGCATACGTCAATATGCAGGATTTAGACCCTTGGACGGATGCTAACGGCTATGTGCACAGAGAGGCAGTGGATCTGAAGGCTTTGAAGGTAGAGTTTGAGACCCCTGCAATGCTGACAGACAGGGAACTTACCGAACTGCTGCAGAACATTCAGGCAAACTATACCATACCCAAAGCCAGACAGTGCATTGTGACGGCCTACATACCGGAGTATGACGATTATGTGACACAGACGGCGTATCTATCGGATTTTACCCCGCAGATGTATGGTACATATGGGGGCGTAATCCATTACAATCCCATACGGCTGTCGTTTATAGGAGGTGTTTATCGTGATTGAATATGAAAATGCAGAAGCTTTTTTAAAACAATCTGTGAACAAACAGATTGAAATTGAGTATTCCGGCGGAATGATTACAAATGAAGAGTTGTTTACGGAGAGTATGACCCTGACTGAAAGCCTTTGTTCCCAGTCTTCGCTGACCTTTGGGGCCTGTGATACCGGCTCCATTGAGTTTAAGATAGCCAATGTCATTACACCCTTGGCAAATCAGCAGATAACCGTAAGGATGTATTTGGATGGACAGAGAAATGAGCCTTTTTTGATCGGGAAATATAAGGTTTATTCCGACAAACTGACGGCGGATAGGAAATGGCGTAATATTGTAGCCTATGATGCTATGTATGAAATTCTCAGTGCAGAGGTATCGGAATGGTACAATACGATTCTTCCGAATAAAAACAGTACCGTTACCATGAGGGTGTTTCGGAAGTCATTTCTTGCATATTTGGGTGTGGAGGAAGCGGAGCCGGAAGCTGAACTGGCAAATGATGGCATGATAGTGGAGAAGACCATTGAACCTTCCGAAATCAGCGGGAAGGATGTCATTACGGCCATCTGTGAAATCAACGGCTGCTTTGGCCATATCGACAGGGAGGGAAAATTCAGGTATGTGTATTTGACCCAGAATATAAGGGGCTTATGGCCTGCAAAGGATCTGTACCCTGCCGATGATCTTTATCCAAAGACGCCTAAATCCGCAAGGATCGGAGCAGACGGTACTTATATTTCCTGCCAGTATGAGGACTATCTCGTAAAGGAAATCAATAAGCTGCAGATACGGAAGGAGGAAAACGATATCGGCGTTGTGATCAACGACGAAGGCGATAATGCTTATATTGTGGAAGATAATTTCCTGATCTATGGTAAATCTGCAAATGCGCTACAGGAAATAGGAAAAAATCTTTTTTCCAAAATTTCTGGTATTTCCTACCGCCCCTTTTCAGCTTCCCTGCAGGGAAATCCCTGTTTTGAAGTAGGAGATGCGGTTCGTCTGAATACCAGATATGATATTGTAGAGAGTTACATATTGGAGAGAACCTTGAAAGGAATCCAGGCACTGCGGGATTCCTTTTCTTCTGCCGGAACGGAATACTATCCGCAAACAGTGAATTCCTATTCTCGTGATATTGTGCAGCTGCGGGGAAAAACCAACACTTTGACAAGAAATGTGGAGGAAACCAGAAGCACCATTACGGATGTGGATGCCAGACTGACATCAGAAATCCAGCAGAATGCCGGTGAGATTGCCTTGCGGGTACGGAAGGATAGTATTATCAGTGAAATCAATATTTCACCTGAGGCCATTACCATACAGGCGCAGAGGATTGATTTGGTGGGCTTGGTAAATGCGCAGGAACTGGTGAGCAAGTTTGCTACGATATCTACTTTGAATGCGGAAAAAGCTGCATTGGAAGGCTTGATTGCTACAAAAGCAACCATTACTTCACTGAATGCAACCAACGCCGAGGTGGAAAATCTAAAGGTGAATAAGCTGTCCGTAAGCGAATTTAACGCTGATAATATATCTGCTATGAACATCACGGTGCAGTCTGCAAATGTGCTAGGTGGATTTGATGCAAAAAAGATAACGTCAGGAAAGATAGATGCAGGCAGAATAGATGCAAGTACTATAGTAGCAAAAATAGGTGAATTTACCGGCGAAGTTTACATAGGCCATCTTATTGGACAGGCAATCAATGTCAATAGTGTTGCGGCTTCTGCGGGAATTGGTACCTCCGGAACAGTATCTGCATCAGGTTTTTCTTTTGGAGGAAGTACGCTGGGGAAAAGAACTGCTACTCTTGATAATGGTACAACAATAAATTATGTGGGGTGGTAAAATCATGACAAGTTTACAAATAGCGGAATTCAAGAAAACATTAAGACACTATATAGACACCACAGAACTGCCGCAAGAAGTAAAGCGGTATGTTTTAAAAGATTTGCTGGAAGAACAGGAAAAACTGGTGTTTGAAGAATTGAAAAAAGAAGTAATGGAACGAGAACAGGAGGAAAATAAAAATGAAGAAAGCATATAATCGTACTATTTGGGAGAATTATCCCAGTGATGCCAGTCCCATTGCAGAAGATAGACATGCTGCTCCTTTTTTGGTAATATGTAAATGTCTATTACAATAAGAGGTGAATATTCATGAAAAAATCAGTTGTGTTATTAATTATTTATGTTTTTATCTTATCTGGTTGCGTGAATACAACGGACACGGTATCAAGGGCAGAATATGAAAATGTTGTTTCTGAAATAGATGATTTAAAGGCACAATTGGATTCTATGCAAAATGAAAAGGAGGATGGTGTAGAAATACAACAACAGGCGGAAGTATCAATATTAGAAAATGAGGAACAGACTTCACTAGAAAAGGTACTTTTTGCAGAATCTGCATTTGATTGGGATGAAAATAATACAATATCCTTATCTATTTATAAAGATCAAAATAATAATTATTATGTAAATGGATGTGGGGTCTATGAAGAAGATAATTTAGGTCTGCTTCAAAGTGATTATAATTATATTTTTGTGGTTTTTTATAATGCTTTGTTTGCAAAAGAGGTCGAAGTTACTTTTACCATAGGAGAAGAAGAGTATTTGTTTTCTGTTTTAAATGGCGAGATAGTTTTAAATACTATTCCGATGGAAGAAAGAGAAGATGAACCAATCAAATATATTAACAATGGAAAATTGATAGAACATGGAGAGCAGATTATGGATTTTTATAATTCTATTATTTCAAATTTATAATTAAAATGTGAAATTACAAGTTAAATGATTAAAGCACTTACCAAAACGGTGGGTGCTTTTTCTATGTCCTTTCGTAAATATTTATAAGGAGGAAAAAGAGAATGACGAGCCTATTGATCTTAGAATTTAAACAAACCATACAAAAATACGTTCAAGAAACCACCTTACCAGACGAAGTAAAGCGCATGATTTTGGCAGATATACTTCGTGAACAGGAAACGGTTACCTATGAAACATTAAAACAAGAAATTACTGAAAGAGATAAAAACGAACAGGAGGAAAATAAAAATGAAGAAAGCATATAATCGTACTATTTGGGAGAATTATCCCAGTGATGCCAGTCCCATTGATGAGCAGAATCTCAATAATATGGAAGTTGGCATAGATGAAATGGACAATCGTATTGTTCTTTTGGATAATACTAAACTGGACAAAATGGAGGCCGGTACACTTGTACAGGATATTTCTTTAGACCAGATTACCGGTATTATCACAATTACATATTACAGCGGTGCAACAAAGCAGATCGATACGCTGCTCGAGAAGATAGCAGTCAATTTTGACTATGATCCGGATACCCAGAAGCTTACGATTACGCTGGATGATGGGGAAATCAAGGAAATTGATCTGTCTACCCTGATTGCAGAGTATGAGTTTGATGATACGGATACCGTGGCAATATCTCTTAACGGCGGCAGGGTTTCCGCCATTGTAAAAAACGGATCGATTACAGAAGCACATCTTCGCCCGGACTATCTTGCGGATATTAAGGTGGAGTCTGCCAAGGCAGAGGCAAGCGCAAATGCAGCAGCAAAGTCAGAAACTCATGCCAAGACAAGCGAAACTGTGGCTGCCAATTCAGCAGAGGCAGCATTAAGCAGTGCGGCTGACGCTTCTGCATCTTCCGAAAGTGCAAGAAGCAGCGCTAAAAGCGCCGGTATGTCAGAAGATAATGCGGCAAATTCTGCAAATGCAGCAGCTGTAAGTGAGGAAAACGCAAAAAACAGTGAAAACAACGCCAAATCCAGTGAACTTTTTGCTGCCGGCAGTGCAGATTCTGCAACCGAAAATGCAGCAATTGCCGCGCATAAAGCCGATGAAACACTCCGCAATGCCACCAAAGCCGAAAGCTATACTCACGGCGGTACGGGTACAAGAGATAATGAAGATGTGGACAATGCGCAGTATTACTATGAGCAGACTAAACACATTTCTCAGGCCGGTAACGGTCTTGTTCCTATGGGAACCGTAACTTTTGAGAAGCTGCCCACTACTAACATAGAGACAAACGCCATGTACAATATCAGCAATGATTTTGTTTCCGATAGCAGATTTTTGGACGGTGGCGGTATTTTTTATGGAAAAGGCAGCAATGTTTACTATACCGTTGACGGAAAGTGGGATGTTTTGGCGGCTTCCTCCGTTACCGGCATAAAAGGAGACGCAGAAGGTTTTTTCCGGCAGGGCAATGTAAATATATCGCCTGCAGATATTGGACTTGGCAACGTGGATAATACTGCCGATTATGTAAAAAATGTTGCCTTTGCGCTAGATACCGATACAGTGGACGGCAAGCACGCAGCGGACTTACAGGACTATAACAATCTGACAAATAAACCAACTTTTGGTGAGGCTGCGTCACAGGATGTAGTAAATAACCTGACCACTACGGAAGCCGGAAGTGTGTTGGA
Organism: Lachnospiraceae bacterium; assembly: GCA_022510745.1. Classification (GTDB taxonomy): domain Bacteria; phylum Bacillota; class Clostridia; order Lachnospirales; family Lachnospiraceae; genus Acetatifactor. Next base: position 48,489 of record JAFLSY010000013.1, on the reverse strand, counting down.
TGCCAGACAGGGGAAAGTGCTGAATGATCAGATTGTTTCACTAAATAGTAATTTAGGTGGCCTATCCTTTTATGAGGATGAAGATGGAAATAAATATGTGGTGGGTGCTGATACAGTGCCAAAAAAATTGGATAATGGTTTCGACTTTTCTTCTCTAATAGAAGAAACAATAGTCGAATATCCTCCTTATTCCGGTCCTGCTATTGGTAATTTTGATTGGACTTTAGACTTTACTAACGTCATTTATTTCGACATTTGTATAGATTCATGGTTAAATAATACAATCTATAAACCATTCGGCTACATTGTTGTTCCTGAAGATGATCATCATTATGGTTACGGAGGTCTTGGTGGTGGTAGAGGTAATGGGATAGTGCTAAATATAAATAGTTTGACAGGAAGTCAAACTATAGCTATTACTAACTGTGATGGAAGCGCTCAACATATTGGGTATATAAAAGCCTATAAAATGAAATAGTAAATTAATCTGTCGGTTTTCCACCAACAACAAGCCAAACATTGAAATCAGCCACCAATCTTGCAGCAGCTTTATAGCCAGCTGTACCTATTACATATCCGTTTATACCAACTGTTAATATAGTGGAATTATAAGATAGAGTAAACTTAATTGGTGGTTTTGAACCATAAAATGCATCAGCGCCACTTATACCACCAGTACCAGGGTAATCTCCTCCTGCACCAGGAGCTGTTACACTTTGCATTGGCATTCCTGTCAATTTTAATATGAAATTATCCTCCGTTAATTGTGATGGGTTGTATTCAGATGGAATTGTTATCGTCGCTGATGACTGATTGAAGTACGTTCCTAATTTAATCAGCGTTGTACTTTCACCCAATTTTTTTCTTACTGCATCGGCACCTGTGATATAGAAATCATTTCCTTCCTGTGACAATGTGCAGCCACCTAAATTACTATTTAGTTAATAACCACAATAAATCAAATCATTGACAAAATAATAAACATAAGATAGGAGAACATCATGGTTGAGTTCATAATAAAATACTGGATCGAAGCGCTATTTGGATTAATCATCGCCAGTATGGGAGTATTTGCTAAAATCCTTTATGCGCAATACTTAAAAAATAGGGCCATCGGGAAAGGGGTTGAAGCACTTTTAAGAAATGAGATAGTAGAAACCTATAACAAATGGAGTGAACGTGGCTATTGTCCGATCTATGCCAGAGAAAATGCGCAAAGAATGTATATCCCGTATCATGCTCTTGGCGGGAATGATGTAGCAACGGATTTGCTGGAAGATTTAAAGGAACTGCCAACAGAACCGCCGCACAACAAGGAAGGAGGTGACAATTTATGACTATTGAAATTTTATGTTTAGCGTTACTCGTAGTATCTGTTTTAACCAATCTCACTGTTCAGGGAATCAGAAGTATTCTGGATAAGAAGAGTGCGAATTATTCTGCAAATATCATGGCAGCCATTACTTCGGTCGTTATTTCAGCAGCTTTGTCAGCGGCATATCTTGTTTGGACAGAAACCGCACTGAATAGCAAACTTGCAGTTGAATTGATAGCTCTCATGTATCTGAGTTTCCTTGTTGCTACAAACGGGTATGACAAGATTATGCAGGCTATCAAGCAGATTAAGGATATGGCGGATAGTAAGTAAGCTGCTGGTAATGCCACAATATGATAACAATAGAAAAGTAGAACTACTGAGCCGGATGTATTTTCTTACATCTGGCATTTTTATTTTACTGCATGGAGGAAATGATATATGAGCGTAAGAGTAGGAAGCGCAAGAATAAACGAAAATGGCAGAATAAGTGGAGGAGCTGCCGGTGATCAGACCGGCAGTGAGGTATCAACCCAGAATTGGTATTTGCATTCAAAGGGCTGGATTCTTCTGAGGGCAAGGGATTCTGCCATAAGGGAAAAGATGGCTCACAATATGGAAAGCATTTGCAGAAATGATAATATCGGCTACTGTCAGGACCACAGGTCTACTTTGACATCAGCAGCAAAGCCCTATGGGTATGATGCGTCGAAGGTTTCTAAAAAGGTAGAGGTGGACTGTTCTGAAGCGGTGAGGAATTGTGTTCTATACGCCGGCATCACGGTTGGATCATTTAACACCGCCAATGAGGTGAATATCCTGATGACTACCGGCGCATTTGAGAAACTGACAGCGGACAAGTATTGTAAGTCGTCCGATTATCTTCTTCGAGGGGATGTACTTGTCACAAAGAATAAGGGACATACCGTGGTGGTGTTAGATAATGGCGCAAAGTCCAATGAAGATAGCACAGCGAAAACCGTACAGTCCGGCAATCCATACCCTGAGCCGACAAAAAACGTTACCTCTGCAGCACAGGCAAGGCAGACGAAAACGCAAAGCTACATATCCTCTGGAAACGGTGTCAAATGGGTACAATGGGAGCTTGAACAGGCGGGAGCTGATCTTAAAAAGATTGTTGAAGATGCCGGCGGCATTGACGGGATATGCGGTTTAGGAACCGTCAATGCAATCATTGCTTACCAGAAGGCGAAAGGCCTTGACCCGGACGGAGTCTGTGGAAAGAATACCCGAGCAAAAATGAAATCGGACTAAAAGTTATGGCCTCCAAAGTAAGGAAAGCAGCATGAGCGGAATTCCCCAGAATACACCAAAATCATTGAAGAATCCAGCAGTAATATAGTATAATGACCTTATTCCAGATATGATGCGGCCGAGTGGTCTTAAATATGCTTGGCATTTCACTTATACGGAGGAAGCGGATGTTTGAAATCAAAGATAAATTCTATTTAAACGGAGAGCCTTTTCAGATCATATCCGGAGCGGTGCATTATTTCAGAATTATGCCACAGTATTGGCGTGACCGCTTGGAAAAGCTGAAAAATATGGGATGCAATACGGTGGAAACCTATATTCCTTGGAACTTTCATGAACCACAGCAAGGCAGATTCCTGTGGGATGGCATGCGGGATGTGTGCCGTTTTCTGCAAATTGCAAAAGAGCTGGGATTATACGTGATTGTCAGACCCTCTCCCTATATCTGTGCAGAATGGGAGTTTGGGGGTCTGCCTGCATGGCTTTTGAAAGAACCGGGGATGCGCCTGCGGTGCAGCTACGAACCTTATTTAAAGGAAGTGGAGGAGTATTACAAAGAACTGATTCCGAAGCTGCTTCCCTATGAGATTGGCAGCGGAGGCAGTATCATTCTGATGCAGCTTGAAAATGAATACGGCTACTATGGAAACGACAAGTCATACCTCGCATTTTTGCGGGATACACTGCGTAAGCTGGGTGTTACGGTTCCTTTTGTTACTTCGGACGGTCCTTGGGGAAAAGCTTTCGAAACAGGCCAGATTGAAGGAGCGCTGCCCACGGGTAATTTTGGTTCCGGCGTAAAGGAACAGTTTGCGGTTATGGAGAGTAAGATGCCGGAAAAAGGGCCTCTCATGTGTATGGAATTCTGGGTGGGCTGGTTTGATGCATGGGGTAACGATAAGCATATGCGCTCCGATTTGGAGCAGAACAAAAAGGATCTGGAGGAACTGTTAAAAACCGGCAATGTGAATTTCTATATGTTTGAGGGAGGCACCAATTTCGGGTTTATGAACGGCTCAAACTGGGGTGCAAAAACTGCTGATGTTACTTCCTATGATTATGATGGCATTTTGAGCGAGGATGGGCAGATTACCGAGAAATACTTGGCTTTTAGGGAGATTATCCGCAAATATAAAGAAGTGCCCGAAATACCTCTTTCCATGGAAATCAAGCGGCAGGAATACGGAAAAATAGCACTTAACAGAAAAGCGGATGTATTCTCCGTGCTGGATGAGTTGACAGAGCCCGTGCATACGCTCTGTTCTCTGTCCATGGAGCAGATTGGGCAGAATACCGGTTATATTCTCTACCGGATTCATTTGGGGGAGCAGGAAGAAGTAAAAGAAATCCGTCTGGAAGGTGCATCGGACAGGGTACAGGGCTTTCAAAACGGGAAGTATCTGTTTACGGCTTTTGGTGAGACTCTGGGAGAGAAATTTAATATTGTGGAGAAACAACAGGGCGGTGTACTGGATTTTCTTGTGGAAAATACAGGAAGAGTGAATTTTGGAACGGGGCTGGAAGAGCAACACAAGGGTATTACAGGCAGCGTCAGAATCAATGACCATCGGCATTTCGACTATGATATCTACACTCTGCCCTTGACGGAAGAGCAGCTGGCAAAGGTGGATTTTTCTGCCGGTTACAAGGAAGGCGTACCGGCATTCTATGAATTTATTTTTGAAGTAGAGGAACCTGCGGACACCTTTTTGGATTTTGCGGGCTTTGGAAAGGGCTGCGCCTTTGTCAACGGGTTTAATCTGGGACGTTTCTGGAAGATCGGGCCGCAAAAGCGCCTCTATCTTCCGGCCCCTTTGTTGAAGAAAGGCAGCAATACCGTTGTGATATTTGAAACGGAAGGAGAAGCAGCTGACAGCATTTATTTTGCGGCTGAACCTATGTTGGAGTAGCGGTTTTACTTTTGGAGAGAATAAAAATGCAGGGTGAAGGCAATATCGGGCATATGATTGAGCAGGTGAAGGACTATGGAGAAGGAATTTCGCAAGAAGGAAGTACGGAATAAAGAAGTATGGAATAGAGAAGCAAAGCCTGTGGCGGCCCAAAAGGGAAAGGTATCGGGTACCGTACAGATAGGCTGTCCCGTGACCGGTAAATGCGGCGGCTGTCAGGGCTTTAAAGACTCCTATGAAAAGCAGCTGCAGAAAAAAGAAAAGTTTTTGAAGGACTGCTGCGGCAGCTTTGGCAAGTTTGAGGGTATGATAGGAATGGTCGATCCATATCACTACCGCAATAAGGTGCATGCTGTTTTCGGGGAGGATGGGCGGCACAATATCATATCCGGTACTTATGAGGAAAAGTCCCATCGCATTGTTCCTGTGGATGCCTGTCTGCTGGACGATGAAAAGGCGGATGCGATTATCGTGTCTATCCGCAAGCTCCTAAAATCTTTCAAGATCAGACCCTACAACGAAGATACGGGCTATGGACTCTTCCGTCACGTACTGATCAGGACGGGCAGACATACCGGTCAGATCATGGTAGTATTGGTGCTGGCTTCTCCGGTGATGCCTTCCAAAAGTAATTTTGTGAAAGCGCTGCGAAAAGAACACCCGGAAATTACTACCATTGTGCTCAATGTCAACAACCGGGGCACCAGCATGGTGCTGGGAGAGAAGGAACATGTTCTTTACGGGAAAGGTTATATAGAGGATGTGCTCTGCGGTAAGCGATTTCGGATTTCAGCCAAATCCTTTTATCAAGTCAATCCCCTGCAGACGGAGAAACTGTACGGGAAGGCAGTGGAATTTGCGGCTCTCACCGGAAAAGAGATGGTTTTGGACGCCTATTGCGGAACCGGCACTATTGGTTTGATTGCCAGCGACAAAGCAGGAGAAGTGATTGGAGTGGAATTAAATGGCGCTGCCGTAAGGGATGCCAAAATTAACGCCAAAGCCAATCAGGTGAACAATATCAGCTTCTATGAGAAGGATGCCGGTCAGTTCATGGTGCAGTTAGCGGAGCAGCATGTCAAAGTGGATGTGGTTTTTATGGACCCGCCCCGGGCCGGCAGTGACGAGGCTTTCTTAAGTTCTCTCGTGAAACTCTCACCCAAGCGGGTGGTGTATGTCTCCTGCAATCCGGAAACGCTTGCAAGGGATCTGCGTTATCTGACAAAGAAGGGATATCGGATGGAAAAGGGCGTCGGCGTGGATATGTTTCCGTGGACGGAGCATGTGGAGACGGTTGTTCTTCTTTCCAAGTGCTGAATCGACCGAGGAAGGTTTGAGTAGAGTTCTCTTTGGAGGACATGGATATGTCAGAGTTCCAAAAGGGAACTGCGTATGATGAAATCAAGGCGTATGTGCTGGAGATGTTGGATAGTGCGCAGGGGTGACAAAACAAAAACAATTAAAAAGGGACTTCCTCACTCCCCTAAAAGGCTATGACGATAACGGTTATAGCCTTTTTTTTGTTATTCATACCATTGGTTAAAAAATATTTCGACTAATCTTACTGTTGGTCTGTTCACTTGGACACGCTTTCGCGATATAATTAGCCCATCGAAAGCGAGGTGGATAGATTATGAGATTAAAACTTTCAGAAAATATCAAGAAATTCCGCAAGGAAAGAAAAATGACACAGGAGCAGCTTGCGGAAGCGATGGGAGTCAGTGCCAGCGCCGTTTATAAGTGGGAGTCAAATCAGTCCACGCCGGAAATCAGCTTGATTTTAGAAATGGCAGATCTGTTCCATACCTCTACCGATGTGCTTCTCGGATACGAATGGAGAAGCAACAACGCTGTAGCTGCTCTTGACAGGATCGTGACGTTGACAAAAGCAAAAGAATATGGCGAAGCGATCACGGAAGCAGAAAAGGCATTGAAAAATTATCCTAACAACTTTGATATTGTATATCAGAGTGCCTTACTGTATTTGGAGTTGGGCAAGGACGCGGAGCACTTGGAAGCGAACAGTCGGGCCATCGTACTCATGGACCACGCCTGTGAACTCATAGTGCAAAATCGGGACGAGGCTATCAGCGAGATTTCCATTCGGACACAAATGGCAAAAGCACATCTGTTGCTGCACAACACGGATGAGGCGCTGCATATTTTGAAGAAATACAACGTGTGCGGTGTCAACAACGCCTTAATCGGCATGGTGCTGGGTGATTATCTCCACGATGCGGACGAAGCAGAGATATACCTGCGCAGGGCATTCGCCGCTTTTGCGGAAGATATCAACAACATCATGGTCGGCTATGCCAATGTGTTTTTCCGGCGCAAGAACTATGACGCCGCTATCGACTGTCTCCGCTGGCTTCGGATTGTTCTTCGAGGTATCCAGCCGGAAAGGTCGCTGACGGGGTTTGATAAATATGACTGTATCCTTTTGGAAACGATTGCCGAGAGCTATTGCTTCAAGGGGGAATTTGAAATAGCCCGACAATTTCTCAAGGATGCGGTAAGCCGTGCCGCTCACTATGATAATGCTGCACCGGAAGAAGTTGCAGATATGAAGTTTTTCGCCATGCTGGGTATTGAAAGGCAGCTCACCTATCCTGACCGTTACGGAAAGACCGCCATGGACTGCCTGCTACGGAGAATCCCGCCAGACGACAATATGATTCCGGGACTTCGGCGGTTGTGGCTTGAGGTAACGAAGGAGGTATTCCCAAATGAAACAGTATAAATCAATTGTCAAATCATAATTTGAAGGGATAATTAAAATGCCAGGTCAAGCGGAAGTGCGGGCCGGAGGTTGGACAGAATTACAACCTGGCACAACATTACACCGCTATTTGCAGCTTGAACCAACCGTTTTCAGCTTGGAAACGGTACAGCGCATTATGCTTTTCCGCGAAGGCTACGATACTCCGTGTTCCAATGCCGTGTCCCGGCTTATCCGCAACCGGAACACCCCACTGGTCAAAGGTAACTTCTCCCGCATAAGAATTTGAAATCTCTATCATAAATCGGGGATGTATCACACTTTTGCAAATGATATGCCGTTGATCCGCCTGTGCCTCCAATATCCGCTGGCGTTCTTGGGCTTTAAGGTTATGGAGCTGTTCAAACAACACCAGAAAAATGGTGGCATAAACCAAGGCAATGAGGATCAGCACCACCACCGCTAAAGGTATATCCTGAGGCCGATCAAGGATTATGGTGGGATAAACGCTGAGAAGTACCAGAATGAGATAGCATACTCCAGTCAGTGCCGCAAATAACAGCCAGCCCCGGCGGACAAGATGACTTATTTCCAGGTACGGCTTTCGCAGCCAACGATATACGGCGTATTCCAGTAAGGGGATTGAGATCAGGCGCAGGATAAAGGTCACGACTCCGCCGCTTCCCACGGCATGATCGATCAGCGCCGAGGCCATTTCGATCCATATACATACTGTGTCGGAAAAGCAAAACGCGATAACGAACTGGGCGTTGCGATGCTTGGACATGGCAAAAAAGAACAGCAGGGTAGGCACCGATGCGATCATTACGCCGTATTGTCCCATGACGGCGACTCCCCGGGTGAACAATATCCACAGGCAAATTCCCGAGGTAACCAAAATAACTGTAGCCCCGGAAATGATGAAAGTCCGCCTGGAACACCAATATTCGTAAAAAAGGAACAGTAAAACATAGTGAAAAACGGTATAATTTATAAAGTGTATGAAAAAGGTATTCTCAACTACATTTCTTATGTGATATGATAGAGTAAGTCTTATTATCTGAGGAAATAAAACAGTAAAAATATAAGGAGGGTATTATGAAAGGCAAGAAAAAGTATTTAGGAATAGCGGCAGCAGGACTGGTGCTGCTTGCTGCATTGGGGGTTATTTTATTTAAAGCACTGACTCCGAGCAATGGAATCGGTTCCATTAGTGGCAGAGACCCGATACCTCAGGAAGCGGATATTTATGTTCCTTACATTGCGGGTACCACTGATGCGGACGGCTTTATGCGAGGCATGGATGTGTCCTCCGTGCTGGCTCTTTATAACAGTTGGCAGGAAGCTGACGGCAGCAGTCATTTCAAGAATTTTGAAGGTGAAGAGCTGGATATTCAAGGGTTCTTTAATCTGCTCCATGATACCGGTACGAACTATATCCGTCTGCGGGTGTGGAACGATCCTTTTGATGCAGACGGAAACGGTTACGGCGGTGGAAATGTTGATATCAATGCTGCTATTGAAATGGGACAGTATGCCACCAATGCCGGTATGAAGGTCCTGATCGATTTCCATTATTCGGACTTCTGGGCAGATCCTAATAAGCAGATGGTTCCCAAGGCTTGGGCGGACTTAACGATAGATGAGAAGGCGGATGCCCTTTATGAATATACCAAGGACTGCCTGCTGCAGCTGAAGGACGCAGGCGTGGATGTAGGCATGGTTCAGGTAGGAAATGAGACCACGAATGGTTTTTGCGGTGAAGTAAATTGGCCGAATATCACCCAGCTTTTCTCTGCCGGGTCCAGGGCTGTCAGGGAAGTGGATAGTGACATTCTGGTAGCTATTCACTTTACCAATCCCGAGAAAGCCGGTAATTTAGCCAACCGGGCTAAGAAATTATATAATTATGAAGTGGATTATGATGTTTTTGCATGCTCCTATTATCCTTTCTGGCATGGATCGCTGGAGAATCTGACTACCGTGCTGAAGGATGTGGCGGAAACTTACGATAAGAAGGTCGTTGTGGCGGAAACCTCTTGGGCGTTTACACTGGAAGACGGTGACGGAAACGGAAATACCGTCGCTGTAGGCAGTAATGATACTGTCGGTGATTATGAATTCTCTGCTCAGGGGCAGGCATCGGAAATTGCCGGTGTAATCCAGGCAGTAAAGAATGTAGGTGAAAGCGGTATTGGCGTATTCTATTGGGAGCCCGCCTGGATACCGGTTCAGGTTTATGACGGTACGGATGCGAAATTGGCTGAGAATAGAGCACTATGGGAAAAGTTCGGTTCGGGCTGGGCATCCAGCTATGCCGGCGTTTATGACCCCAACGATGCCGGACGCTACTACGGTGGCTCTGCAGTGGATAATCAGGCACTGTTTGATTTTGAAGGAAATCCTTTGGAATCTTTGAATACCTATAAATATGTTCAGACCGGCACCACCGGTGCTGAGATAAGAGTTACCGGAGTGGAGTCACCGGTGCTGGATTACACACAGGGTGATGCTTTGAGCCTTCCTACAGAACTGAAGGTTACTTATAGTGCCGCTTCACCCGAGAACTTGCCGGTTGTTTGGAATGAGGCGGAGGCAGCGGCTGTTGATATGAACACGCCCGGTACTTACACGGTTCACGGTATCGTGATGGTCAGTGAGGAAGAAGTAGAAGCCGTCTGTGCGGTTACCGTTAAGAAAGCCGGATTACTTAAAAATCCCGGTTTTGAGGATGCAGATATGGCAATGTATAAGGTGGAGGGCAGCAGCGGAAACGATCGGACAAATGACGACCCTCATTCCGGCAGCTACAGCTTCCATTTTTATAACTCGGGGACAGTGGATTTTACGGTAGAGCAGACGGTTACCTTAAATGCAGGACACTATGTATTCTCTCTGTATGCACAGGGCGGTGACGTGGGTGAGGATGCCAATACATTTGCCTATGTGAAAATCGGGGACAATGTAATATCAGAGCCTTTTACCCTTATCGGTTGGGTGGCATGGCAGAATCCCGAGGTTTCTTTTGATGTGGATGAAGACGGTGTAGAGGTTACGGTGGGTGTCAACATCACGGCAGCACAGAATGGTGCATGGGGCACATTGGATGATTGGGAATTGCTCACGGATTCCGAATAAGTTTTCCTCAATAACTAACGCAGAATTAATTTAATACTAGAAATGAGGTTATTATGTCATACGAAAAATATAGCAGTGCCCTAAAGGCCGGACAAAAAGAATATAGAGCCCATTTACTGAAGGGAGATTATCCTTATCTGCCGGCACTGGATGAGATTTTATCTTACACGCAGGTGGAATATGAAGTAAGCATTGGGTTGTGCGAAGTGCCTATGGAACTGATCGTGGGAACCAGAACGAGAGGCCGGACCAATTCCTTTGCCGCTAATTTTATGCCCTTGTTGGCTCCGCAATCGGAATTTGCCGGCAAATGGATGCGTTTATGCACCTCCCTGCAGGAGGAGGGCCTGCGGGACCCCGTGAAGGTCTATGAATTTATGAATCGGTTTTATGTGCTGGAAGGCAATAAGCGGGTCAGTGTTCTGAAATTTTTGGATGCGTACAGTGTGCCATGCAGCGTTATCCGCGTGGTTCCCAAGCGTACGGATACGAAAGAAAATGAGATATATTTCGAATTTTTAGACTTTTATGAAGTTACTAATATCAATTACATTAACTTCAGCGAGAAAGGCCGGTTTGCCAAGCTTCTGGAACAGATAGGTACTCCCAAGGGCACTAAATGGACCGCCGACGACCGTCTGGAATTCAATTCCGTTTATGCCCGTTTTCGGAAAGCCTTTGAAGCGAAAGGGGGCAGTAAACTGCCCATAACGGTGGGAGACGCGCTTTTGGCCTTCATTACCGTATTCGGTTATCAGGAGACCATGGAGAAAAGCGAGCAGGAGATCAAGAGCGACCTTTCCAAGGTTTGGGATGAGTTTTTGGTGCTGACGGAGGAGCAGTCCATAGAGTTATCCATGGAACCTCCTAAAAAAAGTGATTCTGCGTCTCACTATAAAAACCTGCTGAACCTGATTCTGCCGGATAATGCGAACAAGGTTAAGATTGCATTTTTATATGAAAAGACCCATAGGACCTCCGGCTGGGCTTACAGCCATGAACTGGGGCGCCTGTATCTGGAAAATGTATTTCCGGGACAGGTGGAAACGACTCCGTTTGAAAAAATTGTTGCAGGCGAAAATGACTTAGAGAAGATGGAAGAGGCTATTAAGGATGGGCACAATCTGATCTTTACGACCAGCCCGGTGATGATACCTGCCAGTTTAAAGATTGCAGCAACCCATCCGGATGTGAAGATATTGAATTGTTCTTTGAACACTTCGCATCCCACCCTACGTACTTATTATGCCAGAATGTATGAAGCAAAGTTTCTGGCAGGTGCCATCGCAGGCTCTCTGACCGCCACAAACAAGATTGGCTATATTGCGGATTATCCCATTTATGGCATGGCAGCCAATATCAACGCTTTTGCCATGGGAGCCAAGATGGTGAATCCCCATGCAAAGATTTATCTGGATTGGAGAACGATAAGGGACCGGGAAGTGGAGATTCTCCATGACCCTGAGATCAATTATATTATGGGGCAGGATATGGCCTCACCCGGTAAGGCTTCCCGGCTTTTCGGACTCTACTGTGTCAGTGGGGAGACGCCCGACAATCTGGCGATGACGACCTGGCATTGGGGAAAGCTCTATGAAAAGATTGTTCGTATTGTTTTAAACGGTACTTGGAAGAGTGAAGATGCCGGCATAGGAAACCGCGCCATTAATTACTGGTGGGGCATGTCCGCCGGAGTAGTGGATCTGATCTGTTCTCAGGATCTGCCTCGGGGGACGAAAAGGCTGGTGGATCTGCTTCGCAACGATATCTGTTCGGAAACCCTGATTCCTTTTTCAGGCGAACTATGGGCACAGGACGGAACGCTTATGAATGGGGCCGACCAGATCATTACGCCGCAGGAGATTATCACCATGGATTGGCTGATGGACAATGTGGTGGGAAATATTCCCGCTATCTCCGATTTGAACGAAGAGGCTCAGGCAGTTGCAAAAATGCAGGGATTGGGGAAAATCCAAGCACTTGATGCCTGACTGATTGTAAAGTATAGAAATCTAAAGAAAAGTGGGAACATCCGATGAAAATCATGGCAATTTCCGATCAGGAATCTAAATTATTATGGGACTATTTTGATAAGAGCTATCTGGAAGGGATCGATCTGATCATCTCCTGCGGAGATTTAAAACCGCAGTATTTATCTTTTCTGACGACTTTTACAAATGCACCGGTCCTGTATGTCCACGGTAATCATGATGAACGGTACGATGAGACTCCGCCCGATGGCTGTATCTGCATTGAGGATCAAATCTATGTCCACAATGGGATTCGGATCATGGGGCTGGGGGGCTCCATGCGCTATAAACCCGGCAAGCATCAGTATACGCAGTCCCAGATGCGCAGACGTGTCTGGAAGATGTGGTGGAAGTTAAAATTCAACAGGGGATTTGATATTTTGGTGGCGCATGCGCCGGCATATCAGGTCAATGACGGTGAGGATCTGCCACACAGAGGATTTGAAGTATTCCGTACCCTGATGGATAAGTATAAACCGGCATATTTCATTCATGGGCATGTACATATGAATTACGGAAGGAAATACCCGCGCGTGTCCGCTTATAACGAAACGCAGGTCATTAATGCATATGAAAAGTATACTTTTGAGATCACCAAATGAAGCAATAGCAGAGCTTTTTGGAGAAAATCTGCGGGTCGTCAGTAAACGTCCGGTATATGGCGGAGATATTAATGAGTCATACTGCCTGTCTCTTTCTGATGGAACAGTGGTATTTATGAAATGCAACGCTATGAAAAATCTGTCCTTTTTTGAGGCAGAGGAAAAAGGGCTGGAGGCACTACGGCATACGAATACTATAGGTGTACCCGAAGTTTTGGGTTTAGGAGTTGACGAGGAAGAAATAATATCTTTTCTTCTAATGGAATATTTGGAGGCTGCCCCCAGGATCAATGGATACTGGGAAGAATTTGGCAGAGAACTGGCAGCACTCCACCGCACAGACTGTTTCGGATTTACCGCAGCGGAAAGTAGGCGCCCTTTCGGATTTGATGCGGATAACTATATCGGGGCCTCTCCCCAGCTGAATACACCAAAAGCGGATTGGCTGACTTTCTTTCGGGAATGCCGGCTGCTTCCTCAGATTAATATGGCGGAGAAGTATCTGGATTTTGGCACACGCAGGCAATGCGTGAAATTGCTGGATAACTTGGACGCTTATCTAACAGAGCCGGAGTTTCCGTCGCTGCTTCACGGCGATCTATGGAGCGGCAATGCTGTCTGCGGACCGGACGGGAAGGCATGGATTTTGGATCCGGCTGCATATGTGGGGCATTTTGAAGCAGAACTGGCGATGACGGAGCTCTTTGGCGGGTTTCCGCCGCATTTTTATGAGGCATATCATGAAGTGAACCGGATTGACAGTGGATATCGGGACAGGAGAGATTTGTATAATCTCTATCACATGCTGAATCATTTGAATTTATTTGGCGCTTCCTACTTAAATTCCGTACAGAGAATTTTGGACAGGTATGTGTGAGAGAAAGCAATTGAAAGGTATCATCAATGAAAGATTTTATCCGCTTATCAGATCATACTCCCAATGATATATATGATATTTTCACTATTACAGATGAAATCACACAGGGAAAGTATGCGGATTTTCTAAAAGGAAAAAGCGTTGTTCTGTTTTTTCCCAATTCTAGTATCAGGACAAGGATGACCTTTGAAAAGGGAATTTATTTATTAGGTGGGCAGCCGATTTTATTTCCGACGGAAACGCTTGATAAAAAAGAGGACTATAGAGACGTATTCGGTTATTTAAATAATTGGGCTGATGTTGTAGTAGTAAGGCATAAAGATATCAGCGTACTGGAAAAGATTTCAAGGTGTTCCAAGGTGCCTGTCATCAATGCCATGACCGATATCAACCATCCCTGTGAAATGGTTGCAGATATGTACGCACTTTCAAAATTAAGAAAAGATTTTACGAAAGATAGGTATTTGTTCTGCGGCAGAAAAGGTAATATTGGGTTAGCGTGGAAGGAAGCTTCTGTGCTCATGGGCTTTGACTTGGAGCAATGTTGTGCAAAAGGCTATGAAATAGAAGGCATAAAAGCATACCACAATATTACGGAAGCAATAAGTGGAAAAGATATTATCTGTACGGATTCTCTACCGTCAGATATTCTTAACGATTTTAAGGATTGCCAGATTACAAAATCAATCATGGATATGGCTAATCAAGGAGCAATATTAAATCCCTGTCCGCCTTTTTATCGCGGAGAGGAAGTATCTGAGGATGTGATTGATTCTAAGTATTTTGTAGGATATGAATTTAAGAAGCATTTGCTCGAAGTACAGCAGGCGATCATCACTTATTGTTTAACCAGATAATTAATTATCAAAATGTTGATAGAGGAGGACCAAAATGAATCCGTATATTAAAAATTTTCCTGTAGAAGAAGTAGTAAAACTGGCCGATCAGATTACCGCAAGACCGGGTGAAATTGTCAGTAAGACATTGGCACAGAACGACGCAGTCAGCATGACATTGTTTGCCTTTGATAAAGGGGAAGAGATTTCTGCCCATGAATCTACGGGGGATGCGTTTGTTACGGTTTTAGAAGGTGTTGGAGAATATACGGTCGGTGACAAAAAGTATGAAGTGAAAGCAGGAGAATCCTTGATCATGCCGGCAAATGTGCCCCATGCGGTATATGGCAAAGAAGCTTTTAAGTGGCTTTTGGTCGTGGTGTTTCCCTGTTGTTAATTAAGGCTGCAAATAGAAGGATTAGTATATTATGGGATCAGGTGAGAATAAGGAATGGGTAATGCCCACACATATTATAGCAGGAGCCGGTATTGTATTGAATGATAACGACGAAGTTCTTTTGGTAAAGACGCACAACGCCGGATGGGTATTTCCGGGGGGACAAGTTGAAGTCGGTGAAAATGTCATTGATGCTGTAAAAAGAGAGATTATGGAAGAGGCGGGCGTGGACATTGAGGTAGGAGAAGTATTCTGTATTTCCTCAAATACCGCTAAATATCCGGGCTATAACGGAGTCAAGGAAGTACCAACAAAAATTATGTTGGATTTTATTTGCAGAGCAAAAGGCGGAACACCAAGACCATCCGATGAAAATTCAGAATCAATGTATGTTTCTCAAGGGAAAGCATTGGAACTCATTCAGGCGCCTGCAATTATAGAAAGGTATAAGGCATATTTAGAATATACAGGCAGGCCTACTTACATGGAATATGTAACAAAGCCTGTTTTTGAACTGAAACTAAAGCGCCTTATTTAAATTCTATTTATTTATTTATTTGGTAGATGGGGTAAGATATGAAAAGTTTCTTTGTTTATGAGATGCAATATGTAGGAAAGGAACCCATAATGGATGCAGTTCCAATCACTCCATTTTGTGAAAAGTATTATTCTCAATACGAGCGCATATACAACGAATGTTTTTATGATATGCGTAAAGCATTAGACGTCAAACCCTATAACTTTTATTCTGATATTGAGCAGATCAGAGACAGAATGGCTAATATATTTATGCTGATACATAATGAAACTATTATAGGCAGCGTTGGATGCTATGGTGCGGAAATAGATGATTTGATTGTAAATAAGCAATTTCAGAATAAAGGGTACGGGAAAACATTACTACTATGGGCCATTCATCATATAAAAGCATATACCGATGAACCTATAACAATTCATGTAGCTGAATGGAACCAAAATGCTATAAAACTATATATGAAAAATCAGTTTATTGTCACAAAAAAGGAAAAAGTAAATTGAGTGACAAAATCGGGATTTAATGGAGGAAGCATTATGGATTTTTATGAGGTGATTAACAAACGACGGACTATACGAGAGTTTCATAATGCGCCTATTGATGATGATACAATTAGCAGGATTATTGATGCAGGAATGAAAGCACCGACAAATGACCATATGAGAGACTGGCATTTTATCGTTATGAAAGATAAACAGGTTGTGCTGAAACTGATTGAAAAAATTCCAATGAAAATATCCGATGAAGAAGTCAACACTATTTTAAGGGATTGGAACTTAAATGATACCTGCCAACAGAACATGTATAAAAATGCTATTCCTAAACAATACAGAATGCTTGCGGAAGCCTCTTGTGTCATAATTCCGTTATTCAAACAGAAAACTGATATACTGCATCCTGATCAGCTTTCCCACTTGAATGGGTTAGCCTCTATTTGGTGCTGTATTGAGAATATGTTTTTGGCTATCACTGCGGAGGGTTATTCTTCGGCTTTGCGAATTCCGTTAGGCGATGAAGAAAGCTGGGCGAGGATGGTATTAAATTATCCGGAAGATTACCGTATGCCTTGCTTTATTGCTGTGGGAAAACCCGCTGAAAATATAAAAGAGATCAAGCAAAAAGAATATTCTTTACATGAAGTAATCCACAATGATGTGTGGTAAGGTTAGAGTGTTTAAATTATTTATGTATATATCTATTATTTTTTAATGGAAGGAAATGGTTTCATATGGCACTGCCTGAATTCAGTAAGCTTACACAAAACACCACCGCTGTTCCCGAATGGGCAAAATATATGAAGGACGGCGAATTTATAAGCTACTATACGACATACAAAAGTAAGATTTATTTTGAGCTTTTTGATAAATATTCCTACCCCTGTGCGGAGTCGGGAGATATTACCTACTATGTTTATGATCCCGTAAAGCACGGCGCTTCTGCGGAGAAAAAATATCCTGTGCTTATGTGGCTTCACGGAGCAAGCAATGCTCTTGACGGAGTGAAATGCATCATGTGCTGTGGTGCAGAACAGTATGCTTCTCCGAAATATCAGCAGGCTATGGGAGGCGCATATATCATAGTTCCTCTTGCAAATGAAAAACGGCTTGCAAACGGAAATTTGGAGGGAACATGGTCAGAAATTTATTCAGCACCGATAAAGGGGATCTACGACAAAGTGTGCAAAGACCACGAAAAGAATATCGGCAAAAAATTTGTTATGGGAGCTTCCTCGGGAGGATATTTCACATGGCAGCTCCTCGAGGATTATACAGACTTTTTTGACGGTGCTATTCCGATTTCATCAGGATATGTTCCGGCAGACGAAGCCCTTGACAGAATTTCCGACAGCGGTGTGAAACTTATTATCGCGCACGGACAGCATGACGAAATGGCGGATTTCGATGAATGTATCGTTCCGCGCATGGAAAAGCTCAAAAGCATGAAAAATTGTATATGCTTTTTCCCTGAATGGGTCTATAACGGCGACGGAGGAATTTCTTCGGTGCATTTCGGAATTGAAATGGGGCAGCACTGCATGATAAACTGGATTCAGACCAATCTGATATTTGACAGCGGAACTCCGGCAGACGAAAGGCTGCCTGAGGGTATTACAGGCTGGATAAAAGAAGTTGCAAAAAAGGAGTAAAAGTCTGAAATGCTGGGAGAGCTTTCTTAATATGAAGATTATTCTTTCACCCGCAAAGAAAATGAATGTAGATTTGGATTCTCTGGGGTATGTGGGATTGCCGGAGCATTTGCAGCAGACAGAAGAGATACTGTATTGGCTGAAATCCAAGTCCCACGAGGAACTTAAAAATCTATGGGGCTGCAATGATAAGATCGCAGAGCAGAATTTTGCACGTCTTAAGAATATGGAATTAGATAAAGGACTGACACCGGCCATTTTATCTTATGAAGGAATTGCCTATCAATATATGGCGCCTGCGGTATTTGAAGACGGACAGTTTGCATATGTGCAGAAGCATCTGCGCATATTATCGGCCTTTTACGGGGTGCTAAAGCCGATGGACGGCGTCACGCCGTATCGATTGGAGATGCAGGCCAAGGTGGCAATAAACGGCCATGCCAATTTATATGATTTATGGGGCAGCAGAATCTACGACACGGTCAGGGACGAGGACGGTGTCATTATCAATCTTGCTTCTAAGGAATATTCGAAATGCATTGAAAAATATCTGGCGCCGCAGGATACCTATATCACCGTTACGTTTTGCGAAGTTTCCGGAAATAAACTGGTGACGAAGGGAACCTATGCCAAGATGGCAAGAGGAGAAATGGTACGGTATATGGCGGAAATGCAGATTGAAGATCCCAGTGAAATAAAGAAATTCAGTCGCTTGGGGTATGTGTATCGGGAGGATCTGTCCACGGACGTGGAATATGTGTTTGAGAGGGTAAGAACCAATGAAACGGAAGGAAGGACAACCTAATTTAAAGAGAGGGAAAATTCTAGGCATATTTTTAGTTCTCAGTATGCTGCTCATGGCCGCAGGCTGCGGAGCGGATGAAAACAGCAACAGGGCATCAGAGGATAAAGTTCTGGTAGCAAATTATCAGCAGATTACCGCTGATGACGGACTGTTGGAGCTGACCGGATTATTGTCCGAAAATTATGCTTATATTGCAGGGGTACGGCAGACCGCGGAGGCGGCAGGCATGGAAACAGCAATCTATCGGATGGATAGAGAGGCAAAGGATGCAAAGCTGATCGCGGCATACCCCGATGAGAAGATTCTGCAGTGGTGCGCCGGTGAAAACGGCCAAATAGCGATTCTGGGTTTTAGAATGGCAGGAGATGATGCTTCAGTCAGAGAATATGTACTGCATCTTATAGAGGAAGAAAGCTTAAGCGAACAGAACTGTACGCTGAAAAATAATACCGATCTTACACGGAATATTGTGATGGCCTTGCGGGAAGGAGAAGTGGCTGTTGCAGACAGTATGGCGGGTGAGGTTTTGTTTTTTGACACCGCAACAGGAGAGCAGATCAATACCATATCTGCGGAGGAAACGCCTCTTTATCTTGCATATCAGGAGGACAAGCTGGCCGGTGTCAGTGGCAGCGGAGCCCTGTATTTGTATAATCCAAAGACCGGCAGCAGGGAGAAGACTGCGGAAGGACTGTACGGGCAGACAGGCCCCGTAAAGGCTTGCGCTATCTCTGAAAAAGAAGTGCTGCTTGCCACAGGCAGCGGGCTTTATGCGGTGACATTAAAAGATTTAGCCTGCACACAGGTGGCTGACTATGTGGAATATGATATCCTGCCCGGAGATGGGTTTATAGTGACTGCAGATGCAGCACAGGGGCAGTATCAGATTTTGACATGGAACAATGAAGAGGGCCGGGGGGAAGTCTGCCGTTTGCAATCAGTCTCTAAAGAGGAAGCGGAAGCTGTACAAAAGGAAGTCATTCTGCTGTCCGTTTATACGAGAGATCCCGGGCTGCAGGCTGCTGTTGTGGCATTTAATAAGAGCAGTGATAAATATCGGGTAGAAATAGAATGGGGAGAAGAATCCGGTGACTATACAGGATACTGGAATATACTCTGGACCGAGCTTATGACGGGAGGGGGACCTGATTTGCTCAATGTGTCCTCCCAGATGAATTTTAATGATTATATCAGGCAGGGAATGTTAGAGGATTTAGCCCCTTACATAGAAGCGAATTTGGAAGCGGATGATTATGTGGATAGCGCACTCTATGCATACCGGCAGGGTGATAGTGTTTATGGATTGGAAAGCAGCTTCAGATTGGCTGCCTTGATCACAAAGCAAAGTCTGCTTGCAGAAAGCGGAGCAGATTTTGAAGCAGAGTCGAGGATGGGCTGGACCTTTGAGGAAATGGCGGCGGCAGCGGCAAATCCGCAGATCAAGGTTTATAAAGAGAATGCGGAACCTATGGAGGTATTGCGTGACTGTCTTGCCTTTGGAGGGGTGGACTACAGTGATTATGAAACCTTATCCCAAGCCATTCTGTTTGCCGAGCAGTACGGGAAAAGCCTGGAACCCGGCGAAATAGCTGTATTAGGGGAAAATGTGCTGGTGGCGGATATATCGCTGCACACACCTTTAGGCTGGGCGGATGTTCAGGCGCTATATGGGGAAGATATTGTTGTGGCAGGTTATCCCAGAAGTGACAGGCAGGGTGTGAAGCATGAGGGTTCAGCTCTCAGTATAAACAGCAATTCTGTGCATAAGGAAGGTGCATGGGCATTCCTGCAGTTTTTATTGAGCCGGGACTATCAAGAAAACAGAGCAGGCGGCTTTTCCGTCTGTGAGGATATCTTCAAACGGGAACTTATGGCATATGCCGAACCGGACAGCTACCAGCTTTATCTGCCGGAGGCCGGCGGCATCGTAACCGTGACAAACACCTATCGCCTTCCTGCATCCGGATTGGAAATAGACGCAATGACACAGAAGCAGACAGAAGAGGTAAGATCACTTGCGGAAAACAGCATGATCTATGAGTTTACGGCAGACTACGGGGCCTGGAACATCATTTATGAAGAAGCAGGTTCTTATTTCTCCGGAGATAAATCTTTGGAAGAAGTCATGGAAGCTCTACAAAACAGAATGGGTGTCTACTTGGACGAAAAAGGAGGATATTAATATGGTTGATGTAACAGGAAAATGGGCACTGATAACAGGGGCAGCAAGAGGAATTGGCAGGCTTGCCGCAGTTTTTCTGGCTGAGCGGGGCTGTAATATTATTGCACACGGAAGAACCAAAGAGCATTCGGAAGAACTTTTAAAAGAACTGAAGGCCTTGGGCGTGGAGGCCTATGCGGTAGAGGCAGAACTTTCGAATGTGGATGCCGTGAAGAAAATGCTTGAGGAAATAGACAGTAGGGGAACGGAAGTGGATTTTGTTCTCAATAATGCCGGTATGCAGGTTGCGTATCGGACGGACTATCTGAAAACCCCGGAGGAGGATTATACAAAGAGTTTTTTGATCAATACCGTTTCTCCCATGGTGATCTGCTATCACTTCCTGCCGAAAATGATGAAAAAGGGCTTTGGCAGAATTGTAAATACGACAAGCGGTATCGCCTTAGAGCCGGAGCAGGCAGGTTATTCCGCAAGTAAAGCAGCTTTAAATAAGGTGACGATCGATATTGGTTCTAAGCTTCAGGGAACCGATGTGATGATTAATCTGACTGATCCCGGATGGTGCAGGACCGATCTGGGAGGCCCGCATGCTCCCAACGATCCGCAAAGCGCACTGCCGGGAGTCGTGGTGGGAGTGTTTGTCGATGATAAAAAGTCAGGCCGAAGCTTTAATGCGGGTCTTTTCTATGATATGACCTTAGAGGAAGCCGTGGCAAAAGCAGAAAGCATGGAAAGTCCGTATTAAGTTCAATTTCAGCGGCAGAAGTCGGTGAGAGCGGAAGATAATAGTATACTTTTTATTTAAAACAAGGTATAATGATTCTGTTAGCACAGAATACATGCTAAGGGAGGAAGATGGTTTGGGCTGTCGAATCGGTGTAATAGCGGATACGCATGGTCTGTTGCGGGAGGAGGTCAAAAAGCACCTGCAGGGCTGTGACAGGATTTTCCATGCGGGAGATATCCATACGCCTTTTGTTGTAGAGGAACTGAATCGAATTGCCCCTACCTGTTTTGTACGCGGAAATGCAGATAAGGAATGGGCAGAGACCATACCGCTCACACAGGATATAGACGATATCGGAATCCGGGTTTACATGATTCACAATCAGAAGCAGATTGACCGAGCGCTTGAGTCGTATGACTTGATTATTTACGGGCATTCCCACAAATATGAGGAAAAGCATATTGACGGCAGAATCTGGCTGAATCCGGGAAGCTGTGGACCGCGCAGGTTCAGGCTTCCGATTACCATGGCAATGCTCTATATTGAAGACGACGGAACAATCCGGATTGAAAGGATTGATATAAATGCTGCGGAGCAGAAACCGGATACTGAAATCACTGCGGATGCGGTCAAAAAATATCTGCCGGCCATTATGAAGGAAATTGATAAAGGTGTTTCGGTGGAGCAGCTGGCTAAGCGGTTTCACTTATCAAAAGAACTTTCGGAGCAGATATGCAGGCTATACCTGACACACCCGGGAGTTGACGCGGACGGGATCATGTCAAAACTGGGGCTTTAGCAGGTGAAGGGAGTGGCGGGAAAATGGATGGAAGCTGGAAAATATCAGTATCCCCGGTATGCAGCAAAGATGGAAAACAGTATGCTTTTGTGGTTTTTCAGGATGGAGAAAGAATTGCCGAGGGGAAAATTCCGGAATGCATCATGACATCCGCCAAGGATTTTACTGAAGAAGAGGTTGCAGAGATGGAAAATTACATGCGCAGAGAACTGACCGAGTTAAAAAAGGCGGCCTCCAGCGTGAATGTGTGGAATGCGTTTTTAATGGATTAGAGGAAAAATTATCATTATAAAATTTTAATGGAGGGACCTAATATGTATGGTGAAATGAACGAAAAGTTAAGAGTCTATGTGGATGAGCTTCCTGTGATAAAGCAATTATTTTCGAAGGATGTTTATCTCACGGTCATGGATGCACAAGGAGTAATACTTGGTTATGCTATCCCGGAGGGGAAGAGACCGATCATGAATATCGGAGACCACTTTCGGGATCCCAGCGGTGCGCTCTCTGAGGTGTTAAGAACCGGAAGAACCAAGCACAACTGTCTGCCGCCGGAGGTTATGGGAGAAGGATTTGAAGGTGATCTGGTTCCCATTAAGGACGGCGGGAATGTAGTGGGCTGTATTACCTGCACCTATTCTGTGGATGTGAAAGAAGAGATGGCAAAAATCACAACACAATTTCAGGAGTCGGTGAGCAGCATTCAAGGGTCTTTGCAGGAGTTGATGGGTGGAATTGAGAATTTGTTCAAACTCTTATCCGATATGGATCAGCTTACCACCAGTGTAGAGAGCGATGTACATAATGCAGTAAATGTTGTAAACAATATCAACGGAAATGCTTCCCGTTCCAATATTCTGGCGTTGAACGCTTCCATTGAAGCGGCGCGTAGCGGCGAGTATGGGCGCGGTTTTGCGGTTGTCGCGACGGAAATGGGAAAACTGGCGAATGACAGCGGTAAATCCGCATCGGAAATTAAGGTCACCCTGAGCACGATCATGGAGCATCTGACTACGATCATTTCTTCCATTAAAGATGCCAGTGCCTTTGCTAATGATTATAGGGGCAATATCAGTTCCATTCAGGAAATATTGGAGAATACAGTTGTATTGGCTGGCAAACTGGAAGAGGATATTAATCGGGATTAGAAGGTCATAGGGAGGTACGAGCAGGTGGTTTATAAAGAATTTCAAGATTTAAAATTATCCGCTCTCGGTCTGGGCGGCATGCGCCTACCCGTCATAGACGGCAATGATGCCCGGATTGATGAAGCGGCGGCAGAAAAAATGGTGGCTTATGCGATGGAGCAGGGCATCAACTATTACGATACGGCATGGGGGTATCATGACGGAAATTCGGAGCTGGTGTTGGGAAAATTACTGAGCAAATACCCCAGAGACAGCTATTATCTGGCAACCAAGTTTCCGGGCTACGACCTTTCCAATATGGACAAAGTGGAGGCTATTTTTGAGGAGCAGCTTAAGAAGTGCCGTACGGAATACTTTGACTTTTACTTATTCCACAATGTCTGTGAAATGAATATTGACGCTTATCTGGATGAAAAATACGGCATCCATGCTTATTTAAAGAAGCAGCGGGAAGCAGGACGGATCAGACATCTGGGATTTTCCGCACATGGCAGCTACGAGGTGATGAAGCGCTTTTTAGAGGCTTACGGCAAAGATATGGAATTCTGCCAGATTCAGTTAAACTGGCTGGACTGGGAGTTTCAGGACGCCAAAGCAAAGTTGGAGTTGTTAAAAGAATACCATATTCCTGTCTGGGTTATGGAGCCGCTGCGGGGCGGCCGTCTGGCAGCGTTATCCGAAGAGCATGCCGCAAAATTAAAAGCACTTCGTCCCGAAGAAGGTGTTCCTGCGTGGGCATTCCGTTTCCTGCAGTCGCTTCCTGAGGTAGTGGTAGTGCTGTCCGGTATGTCCGACTTAAATCAGCTGAAAGAGAATATCCGTACCTATGAAACCGAGCAGCCTTTAAGTGCTGTGGAAATGCAGGCACTTTATGAGATCGCGGAGGATATGACAAAGAAGATCGTATTACCTTGCACGGCCTGCCATTACTGTGTCAGCCATTGCCCGAAGGGCCTTGACATTCCTTCTCTGCTGGAACTCTATAACGAGCATAGTTTTTCCGGCGGAGGTTTCCTTGCACCCATGGCATTGATGGCGGTACCTGAAGATAAGCAGCCTTCCGCTTGTGTGGGCTGTAAAAGCTGTGAGGCTGTATGTCCCCAGCAGATTAAGATTTCAGAGGCCATGTCTGATTTTCATGCTAAGTTGAATGGATAAAAGGCTATAATTTTATAAAAGTCAGATTTTGATACATTTGATACATGAAAGCTGCAGAGTAAAACCTGCAGCTTTTTGCATGCAATCTACCAAATGATAGAAAGCACTTGACAAAGCATTCCGGTCTTTTTATAATAAAACAAGTGATTTAAAACAACTGTTTCAAATAGAGAGGAGGAAGTCATGCCGCCGAAATCTAAGTTTACAAGGGATGAAATTATCCTTGCCGCCATACAACTGGTACGGGAACAGGGCATCGAAGCAGTGAGAGCCAGGGAGTTGGGCGCAAGACTGGGCAGTTCCGCAAGGCCGATCTTTACAGTCTTTCAAAACATGGAAGAAGTAAAGGAAGAACTGATCAAAAAGGCGAAAAGTCTGTATAAGGAATATGTAACCGAAGGATTAAAAGAAGACTTGGCCTTTCGGGGTGTGGGCAGTGCATACATACGTTTTGCCTGTGAAGAACCCAAATTATTTCAGCTGCTGTTTATGAACGAACAGGAAAAGGGAGCGGATTTAGAGCATATTTTGCCTGTTTTGGATGAGAACTATGAAGCGATTTTACAGTCGGTGCAGAAACCTTATGGGCTGGAGGAAGAAATGGCCAGAAGGCTTTATCAGCATCTCTGGATATACACCCACGGCATTGCCACCTTATGTGCGACCAAGGTCTGCCGTTTCAGCGGGGAGGAGATTCAGACCATGATGACGGAAATTTTTAAGAGTCTGTTAGAAAAAGTAAAGAGGAGTGGAACATTATGATAAAGGTGAAAGACATTTACAAAGAATATGGGGAAAAAGATGTCCGCTTTCCTGTATTAAAAGGAGTTTCTTTGTGTGTGAACGACGGGGATTTTGTAGTGCTGTTAGGTCCGTCGGGATCGGGTAAGTCTACGTTGCTAAATGTACTTTCGGGACTGGAGAAGCCGGATGGGGGAAGTATAAGCTATGATGGGGAAGATATTGCCGATTATTCCGATGAGCAGTTGACTGTATTCAGAAAGGAAAAGATAGGTTTTATTTTCCAACAGTATTATCTGCTGTCGAATCTGACTGTAGATAAAAATGTAAAGATGGGTGCGGATTTGGCCGGGAATAAGGAATATAGGAAGATAATTGAAGCCGTAGGGCTGGGTGAAAAGCTGCATAAATACCCTTATGAACTCAGTGGAGGGGAGCAGCAGAGGGTTTCGGTAGCGAGGGCACTTGCCAAGAAGCCAAGGGTACTTTTTCTGGATGAGCCAACAGGAGCCTTGGATGAAGAAACAGGCAGAATGGTACTGGACTATATATGTAAAATGCAGAAGCTGCTGGGATTTACCGTGATCATGGTGACGCACAACGTCAATATTGCGGATATGGCTGATACCGTCATGAAAATGAGCAGTGGAAAAATAGTTGACATTTATCAAAATGCGGAACAGAAATCAGCTTATGAAATAGGATGGTAGAGGGATGATCGTAGGGAAAAAAGATATTTTTAAAATGTTGGGCGTATTCATTCTTGCCGCCTGTGCGGTGTTTGTCTGTACGCTTTTTTTTAACTACAATGCAGATTTAAAAGGAATCGAAAATCTGATTTTGGAAGGGCCCATGCAGCAGTTGTATCAGGCACTTCTTATGACCGGAAAGGTAGTCTGTGCGGTCAGCGGTGGCTGCCTGCTGCTTACTACGGTGGTAATGCTCTTTTTTTACATCAAGCAGTATATCGACAGTCACAGAAAGGAATTGGGCATTTTAAAGGCACTGGGGTATTCCGACTGGAATATCGCCAAGGGCTTTTGGCGCTTTGGTTTCAGTGTTTTGCTGGGAACAGCGGCAGGCTATGCCGGTGCATGGTGTTTGATGCCGCAGTTTTATGCGGTACAGAATGAGGAACATCTGCTGCCTGAGTTCGGTATTCATTTTCATCCCGTTACCGCATTCTGCCTGACTTTACTGCCTGCGGCTTTCTTTGCGCTTTTGTCAGTATTCTATGGTTATTTAAGACTGAAAACTCCCGTATTAGCATTGCTAAAAGAACGGGAAAACGGAAAGGCAATGTCGGTAAAACCACATGCGGGGCATACAAAGGAATCGGAACAGCCCTTTTTAAAGGAATTGGGAAAAAGCACTCTGCGCAGCCGGAAAACATTGGTATTCTTTATTGCCTTTGCTTCCTTTTGCTATGCCGATATGGTGCAGATGTCCGCCAGTATGAAAGACCTGTCCAGCTTTATGATGGCAGCTATGATGTTTGGAATCGGTATTCTCTTAGCTGTTGTCACGTTGTTTTTAGCAGTTACCACGGTGCTGGGCGGAAATCGAAAGACCATTGCTTTAATGCGGGCGTTCGGATATTCCTTTGATACCTGCAGACGGGCAATATTAGGCGGCTACCGTCCCGTGGCCTATATCGGCTTTGCGGTGGGGACCGTGTATCAGTATGTACTGCTGCGAATTATGGTTTCTCTGGTATTTCGAAATGTGGAGAATGTGCCGGAATACCATTTTGATGTACCGGTCTGTTTGGTTACTCTATTGTCCTTTGCGGTGCTCTATGAATGGTTCCTGTATACTTGCGCCAATCGTATCAGAAAGATTTCTGTTAAGGAAATCATGCTGGATGTGGATTAGATACTATGGTAAAATAAAGAAAACCATTGTTTAGGGTGAAAAGTGTTTATCTGAATAGGGGGTCAGAATATGAATAGCATAAAATCCTTTTTTGTGTCATTTATTCCAAAGCATATCAGCAATCGCACTGTACTTAGGATATATCAGATGTTCACATGGGTTCCCGTATCAAAGAAGAACAGAGAGAAGAACTATAACAGCAATATAGTGCAGCTAAATAATACCGGTTGGGATTTTTTTAGCGTACCGTCCGCATATATTGAAAATCAGAATGAGTGGGGACAGATTATGTACGGGATGGGCGCCCATCATAATATGGGGTATTCCGGCTGTGAGATCATTGCCACCTTCAATGCACTGAAAGCGTTGACAGGAACGAGTTCTGCGGAGTCGATGGCTAAGCTGATTTCAGAGTATGAGTCTCGCGGTTCTGCGCTGCGGGGAGAATTTGGCGTATCCCCACGGGCAATAGAAGCTTATTTTAAAAGAAACGGTTTTTGGGTTACAGCGACGGATAAAGACGACGAAGAATCTTTGCATATGGTTGACAGGAAGAGTCAGGTTTTGATTGTCACGGTATATAATGATGCAAACGATATTACCGCACAGATTCACACGGTATGCATTACCAAGGAAGATGGGAGCGGATATGTCCTCCACAATGCATATCGTAAGGATGAAAACGGCAGGTACGTTGCGAGTGCTCCTTACAAGTCTCTTTCGGATGCAATCAAGCATATATCTGGAAAGGAAGCGAAACTGATTTATCTGATTGGGATAGCGAAGGGAGAAATCAGTAACTAATAAGCAAGAAAAGAATAATCAAATATAGATATATGGAATAGGAGGCAGCTTCCAAGGCTTCAAGCTTTGGAAGGCCTCTTTTTTATTTACCTTTCAATGTTTATAGGTTTGGTTATATTCCACCAATATACTAAATAGCAAAAGACGGATTGGGAGAAGAAAGTGTATGAACTTTTTGGAAACCGCCATATATGCAGTGATGGTACGCACCTATTTCTATTTCGAAGAGACAGAAAGAACAAACAGTTTTGAGCGTTTTCCTTATCTGAAAATATTAACAGAGCGCCTTACCGATGATGCATTGGCAATCTTGGAACGCAGTGAAGGGCTGCAAGCAACTCGCTATTGGTCATTGCTTAAGCTGATCGGGGAGGAAGAAGATGTGGACCCGGTAGTACATACGGCGCTTGATCTCTGCCTTGCTGCCACATGCGTACCGGAGTTTGGGACTTACCTAAATTATTTTACCGGAAATGCTGCCACCGTTCAGCTTGCATTTGAACTGGAGGGTAGTTTTTGTCCGCCCTATGAGGAAGTTGTATCCAGACTGAATAAACTACAAAAGATTTGCCGGATTGACTGGAACAAGGTTCCTTTATCTTACGCCGCAATCGAAGCAGACCATCGGCTTTTAGCATATTTATTTGTGGAGAAAGATGCAAACAAAGGGATGGATATGCATCAGTACCCTGTTTTTGGGAACGGAGAATGGTTTCTTTGCAAGGAACCGCTCCATCCCATGTTTGTGTATCAGGAGAAAGCAAATGAGTGTGCGGAGTGGCTGGCAGCAGGAAAGTCCCGGACTGTGCTGCAGATTGCCGGCAGCGGAGGCAGACGTTTTTTAGCAAAGCATATCGCACGTTTGCTGGAACAGAACCTGTTTTTGATATCCGCTGATAGATGTAAGGGGTTTTTTACAGAAACAGCGGAAGAACATAGGGGCGAACTGATAAGAGAACTGTTCTGGCAAAGGGGCATGCTTTGTCTGTATGGTCTGAAGGAGGGGCTTTTTACGGAATGGCAGGTGACGGAAGAAGATTTCTTTAGAAATGTGATGGAGCCGCTTCTGGATATGGGTATTCCGATTCTTTTGTGCACAGAGGGAAAGTTTTCTTTTTCTAACGGTGAGTGGATAAGGAAAAGGGTGGAATTAAAGTCCCTTACCAGAGAAGAACGTCAGCAGGTTTTTGAGGGATTTTCTGCCATGTATGGACTCTCCATTGATTGCGTGCGCTATTCAGTCCGTTATCGTCTGTCGGCAGTAGAGATAGCGGGAGCGATAGAGCTGTGGCAGCAGGATGGCAGTAAAACGGAGCAGGATTTTACACGTATTGCTACCCAATTACTCAGTAGCAAAAGCGGGAAAGGGTTGGGAAGTATTTCGTATCCCACGGAGAGATTTACCGATTTAAAGGTGCCTGATGAGGTGCGGGGAACATTAGAACAAATCTGCAGCAGCGCCATGGATGGCTACAGGATCTTTGAGGAGTGGGGATTGGGAAAGCAGTACCCTTACGGCCGAGCAGTGACGGTGATGCTCTCCGGTCCACCCGGAACCGGAAAAACCATGACTGCCCGGATAATCGCAGGTGAGTTGGGAATCCCGCTTTATCAGGTGGATCTCTCCGGTGTGATGGATAAGTATATCGGTGAGACGGAAAAGCATTTGGAGGAGATTTTTTCCTTTGCGGAGAAAACGAATGTGGTTTTGTTCTTTGATGAGGCAGATGCGTTATTTGGCAAGCGTGGAGAGGTCACGGAGAGCAAGGACCGTTATGCGAATATGGAGGTCGCTTATATTCTGCAGCGTATTGAGCAGTTTGAAGGAATTGTGATATTGTCCACTAATTTCTATAACAATATCGACAAAGCTTTTTTGCGAAGGATGAAATATGTCTTGAAATATGAAATGCCGGGAGAGGAAATCCGGTACAGCATTTGGGAGAGCAGCCTTCCGGCACAACAGCTGCGGGAAGGGGTGGATATAGGTTATCTGGCAGCGCAGTTTGAGTTCAGCGGAGGTATGATAAAAAATGTAGTGTTTTGCGCCTGTGCGGCGGCTGTTTATGAGAAAAGGAAGTTGGGTATGGAGCATCTGCTGCAGGCCGTTAAGGCAGAGTATGAGAAGATGGAACGGCCTGTTTCCGAAGGAATGTGGGGCGAGTATGAGTACTTAATAATGTAAAAGAGGAGGAGATTGGTATGAATGGGATGAGCATGAGAATGGAGAAAGCAAAAAGTAGTATGGATTCTGCTGTACGGAACGATAAACAGTCTGCTGGAAAAGAAAACCGTACAGGAATTCCTGCACAGTTGAAGGAACGCCTGGAACAGAGCACAGGGATATCTTTGGATGATGTGCGGGTGCATTACAACTCGGCTTTGCCTGCGAAACTGGATGCATGGGCATACACCAAGGGAAATGAGGTGGAGATTGGGCCCGGACAGGAACGCCATCTGCCCCATGAACTAGGGCATGTGGTACAGCAAAAGTTAGGGGCTGTCCGTGCCAATGCCATGCATTCCAGTGGGGTGGCGCTGAACACGGACCCCGGGCTGGAGTATCAGGCTGATGAGATCGGTGCGGGAAAAAGGGTTGCAATTGTCCAGAGAATGGAACATAATGGTAATCAGCGGAAACCATATGCTACAAGCAGACCTTCCTATGCAGCTGGTCAAGTTCAGAAGGTTTGGAATAATGCAATACAACCGGATGGTAACGTGTATGACCCATCCGGAACAATCATCACATAGGATATAAGTAAGCTAAGAGTGGGACAATTATTCAGTTTGGAAATTTGCAGGATTTCATTACAAAACTGCAGTTAGAAAGTAAAAGTCTTGGTGAGGTAATAAATAATGTAGACAAAACCGGTATGAGTCTTCTGGAAAAAAGTCTGTCTGCCAGGAACTTTGCGCCAGAATGCTGTTGCAAAGAGGAACATCATTAGAGGTGAAAGATAAAAGATATGGCAATACAGCGTTATTTACCTTGTGTCAGGAAGTGTTTAAAGTTTGTTCCGACGAAGGCCTGAAGTTCTTAGAATTTTCATCTGCCGGTTGGAACTGAACTGACTTTAGTGTATGAAGAAAAAGAAAAGTATTTTATTTATACTGAAACAGGAGAAAAATATGTATTTAGCAGTTAAGTATAAAGTAATTTGTTGATCACTGTTAAGGAGTACACATAATATAATATTTAAACACTCGTCTATAAAATAGGCGGGTGTTTTTTTGTGTTTAAAATAAAGTAAAAAAGTAAAAATTGTATATTAAATTGTTTATAGGCCGTATTTATATTGAATAATAGGTTTGTAGTTATTTCCGAATACAGAGAAAGGAGAGATTATATGGTGAAGAGAATAGTTTTCTTCTGTGATTAGGGGGATGGAAGAGATATAACATCGGATAACGGAAAAGTTAAATCAGTATCACGTTGAGGGAAACGCAGGGGTAATAGGAATAATTCATATGAACAAACAAAAGATATTGGAATCGAAAATTCTGATACCTGAAATACGAAAGGAGTATGAGCAAAGAGAAAAGCTGCTTTTAGAACTACAGTCAGAAGAAGGAAAGCTTTTGATACTGCGCGCCAATATCGGATATGGCAAAACAGTGCTGATGTCTCAGTATGCCCGGCTGCCGGGACATATTTGTTCGTGGTATCATCTGGACTCCTTGGACAATGAGTTTGCAACCTTTATCAGGTATCTGACCCTGTCTTTACGCAGGGCCTTGGGCAGTTTTGGCTTTGATGAGGAGTTATGTTTGAAAGCGGATGCAGGATCCTGCGATCAGCTTGGCAGAGATTTGATCATAGAACTGGAGAAGCATCTGGAAGACATGGAGAAGCAGAAATTAATACTGGTCTTGGATAATTTTCAAGTACTGAAAAGTCCCCCAATATTTAAACTTTTGGAAGAACTTTTGGAGTATACTGATCACCGTTTTCTGCTGGCAGTGATTACCAAAGATGGCATACCGGATTCTTTTGCAAAATATTTGATGCGCCGTCAGGGAACGGTGGTAGGGACTGAGCAATTAAGCTTTAGAGAGACAGAAGTCCGCAGTATCTTGGAAAGAATGTTACCTTCGAAAGATGTAGAGCGATATATGGAGATCATATGGAGAAATACGGAAGGGTGGCCCGCCGGCGTCATGCTTACGGCCCTTTATCTGTGCAGGATCGGTGGCTGTGCTTCGGATATGAAGTGGGAACAGATCAGCCGGGAATCCTTTGTGCAGAATTATATCACTTATGAACTCTATGAAGGATTATCCCATGATATTCAGAGATTTCTGCTTTCCACTTCTTTTGTGGAAGAACTGCATCCTGATCTATGTAATTACATATGCGGCATACAGAATGCCGAGGATATGCTGCAGTATCTTTTAAGGGAAAATCTGTTTCTTCTGCGTGCGGGTAAAGCAAAAGACAGTTACAGGTATCATCCTGCATTCCGCAGTTTTTTAAGAAACAGAGCCGGTGAAGAACTGAAAAAAAGCATGTGCGAAAAGATAGCTGATTATTATGGAAAGTTTCAGGATAATGTTAAGGCTGCCAAATATGAAATTGTGTCGGCGAAAACAGAAATAAGCGATAACAGACAGCTGCTTGCGATATCCTGCTTCGGAAAGTTCCGTGTGGTTATTTCAGAGACCGGCAGGGAAATCTCGTGGAGAACCCGCAAAGCAATGGAACTTTTTGCTTATCTGGTAGATTTGGAAGGAAAGCCAGTGGAACGCAGGGTGCTCTTGGAACAATTGTGGCCGGATGATGCTCCTAACAATGAGGTGGCTATGTTACATAACATGATCTATAGTATCCGAAAAGAGCTGAGGTCCCGGCCGGAGCTTAAAAATCTCATCCAATATAAAGAGCATAAGTATTGTCTGGATACTTCATTGATCAAGGTAGATTTAGAGAGCAAAAAGCATATATGTAAGCTTGCAGAGACGGGAAATGTGAGGGGACTTTATGAGCATAGGGAGGAACTGCTTGAGCATTGGGGGGCTTATTTGAAGGATGTGGATGGTACATGGTGTATAGCCAGACGCACTTACTTTGAACGAACCTATGGGAAAGCCTGCAGTTTGCTTGCTGCTTATTGCAGAGAAAAGAAAGATATTGAAGCAGAAATCTCCTGCTGGGATGCATATATGGCAGCAGACCGTTATTCGGAAGAAGCAGTGGCAGGATTACTGCGCTGTTATGCAAAGCTGGGTGAACGTCAACAGATGCAGCGGATTTTCAACTCTTCCCAGAAAATATTCAGAGAGGAAATGGGAATTGAATTGAGTCCGGATACTGTACAGATTTATGAACAGGGCTTGAAAAAGTACAGAAATTAAGTTACCCAATGTTTTTTAAATTCTCCATTCTGTTTATAAACCTGTATAGAAGCGTCTGATAAATTATTACTATAACAAGGTTACGCTATGGATCTTGATTAAAAAAGAAAGGAGGGAACTGATTCCTTAATTTATGAATGGGAATCAGGTAAATGCATGGCTGAGTATTTATCACCGGGAGTCTATGTGGAAGAATTTGAATCGGGGGGCAAACCGATGGAGGGTGTTGGAACCAGCACGGCCGGATTCATCGGGCTGGCCGAAAGAGGGCCTGCCCAGGGTATTCCTCAATTGATCACAAATTTCGCAGACTTCAAAAGAAATTATGGAGGGTATCTGTCGGAGAACGAGTTTGGCGAATACCGTTTTCTGGCATATGCCGTGGAGCACTTCTTTATTAACGGCGGTTCCCGCTGTTTTGTATCCAGAGTGGCACCGCAGGATGCAAAATGTTCTACCGGATATGCCCCGACTAAAGAGGGTGCAACAGTAAATTTTGCGGCTAAGAACCCCGGCGTTTGGGGAGATGACATCCGCATTGTGGTAACCCCCTCAAGTAAAGCTAAGACCCAGATCCTGGAGATACTGGATACGGCGGATGGTAAGAAATACCTTGTAAAGAACGGCGCCGGTTTCAATCCGGGAGATGTGGTAGCCTACACCGATAAGGAGGAAACAGCCTACAACAGAGTGGTAAAAAATCAGGACAATATCATTACATTCGAGAAAGAGTTTACACAGGATGTAGTGGATAAAAATCTGCTTCCGCATAAGGTTATTTCCACCTGTGAATTCACACTGGAGGTAAAATATAACGACTTGGTGGAACTGTACGAGAATGTTTCCTTTAATATCGATGCCTCAAATTATATTGAAAAGAAAGTTGCAAAATCGGATCTTATCACCGCTTGGTATGTGGGTAAAGAATCAGAGGAACTTAAGGCGCCCTTTAACAGTTTCCTTGGTGTAGGAGAGGAAGATGCGGCAGTGGCAACCATTTCCTTTACGGGCGGCAGCAACGGATCGGTTGCAAATATATCTGCGGCTGACTTTATCGGTACCGATAACGGTGCTGGAAAGAGGACGGGCATCCAGTCATTCTTAGACAATGATGTAGTATCCATCATGGCGGTGCCGGGTGTGACGGACCCTAATGTACAGCTGATGCTGGTGGCACATTGCGAGAATCTTGGAAGCAGGTTTGCTGTGCTGGATATCCCCAGAGATTCCAAAAAGGTGGCCGACGTAATTGCACACAGGGATATTTTTGACAGCAACTATGCGGCATTGTATCATCCATGGCTGACGATCTTCGATCCTTTGGATAAGAAGAACATTGCCATTCCGCCCTCGGGCTCTATGCTGGGTATCTATGCGAGAAGCGATAATACCAGAGGTGTACATAAGGCGCCTGCAAATGAGGTAGTCCGCGCCTGTGTGGGTCTGGACTGTCAGTTCAACAAGGGAGAGCAGGATATTTTAAATCCCAAGGGCATAAATCTGATCCGCTCTTTCCCCGGACAGGGAATCCGGGTATGGGGCGCCCGCACCGCTACCAGCAATGCGAGCTGGAAGTATATCAATGTCCGCAGACTCTTCATCTTTATTGAGGAATCCATCAAGGCCAATACCAACTGGGCAGTGTTTGAACCCAATGATGAAGTGTTGTGGGTAAGGGTGCAGCGAACCATCAGCGTATTTTTGACGGGGCTGTGGAGAAACGGTTCTTTGGCAGGAAGTTCACCGGATGAAGCATTTTTTGTCAATATCGGGCGCAATACCATGAGTCAGGACGACATCGATAACGGACGACTGATCTGTGTGATTGGCGTAGCGCCTGTGAAGCCCGCTGAATTTGTGATCTTCCGCATCTCCCAGAAGACCAGTGAATCTGAATAGTGTGAAAAGTATTTCGCACCAAAATGATAAATCGAAAGGAGTGTAAGCATATGCCATATCCACATGGTAAATTTAGGTACAAGGTTGAAATAGACGGACTGGAGGCAGGCGGTTTTTCCGAAGTGACAGGCTTTGACGCCTCCATCGACGTAATAGAGTACAGAGAGGGTGACATGGTCACGACGCCCATGAAAATCCCGGGACTCAAAAAGTATGGGAATATTACATTAAAGCAAGGGCTGGCAACCTCCAGAGTGCTTTACGACTGGATTACTGCCGGTATCACCGGCGCTGTGGACCGTAAGACGCTCACGATCACATTGCTTGACGAGGAGGAGGCTCCGGCTGCTTCCTGGCAGGTGATCAACGCGTGGCCCACGAAATACACGGCGCCTGATTTCAATGCAACCTCTTCAGAAATCGCGATTGAAACGCTGGAAATTGCCCATGAAGGCATGACAAGAGTTTCTTAAATCCGGGTACAGTAAAAAGCACTTTCGAAATTAGTTAACTCATTTGTTGGTCTTCGCATCTTACACAAAATAGTGTTTAAGGCCCTTTAAAAACGCCGGCACTTATGCCCTGTATTTTAGGGCATTAGTACCGCTGCGTTTTTAACGGAGCGGAAGCGTGCCGAAAACACTATTTTTGTAAGAGGCCAGATTAATATGTGCCCCTTGAAAGGAGATAAGCCGGTGAATTTATTATATAGAGGAAATGGCCTGATGTCAGGCTGCAATTTTCTGGTCACAATCGGACAGGAGATATTCAGCTTTTCAAAAGTATCAAACTTGGCTTCACAGGTGGAATATGAGGCTGTGCAGGAAGGTGGAAATAACGATTATCCGCTTTTGTTTCCGAAACAGAAGACCAGTCCGGATACGCTGGTCCTGGAGAAGGGTGTGCGTGAGTGGACCTATGATCCGGCTTTCAATTCGCTGTGGGAAGGCATGCATGTGGAGCAGGTGACTATTTTGGTATTTAAATACGGCATTCTGCTGAGGAAGGCTCTCTTTTTTAAAAAAGGTTTGATTATCAAGAGAAGCTTTTCCGATTTGGACGCCCTGAGAGGCGAGTTATTGATCGAGACTTTGGAGATTGCGCACTCCGGTCTGGTGGAGATTCCCGTATAATGCGGCAAAATCGCTTTAAGATTTAGCGCGGCGGAAAGGAGATAGGCTATGTCGGCATTGGACAGACTGTCTACATTGCAGTTTAGCAGTCAGATACCGGATATAAAAAAGGCTAAGATAGAGATTTTTGATTTGAAGGGAAATAAACTGGGTGAAGAGATTGAAGTTCTCTTTAATCCCGCTCAGTACACTTTAAGCGATTCACCGCGGTATTCCAAGGGGCGGAGACATTCATCGGGCAAGTCGAAAATGATGTATCAAGGCGGAAGCGCTTCAACACTGGATATGGAGCTCTTTTTAGACACCGGACCGGTATTGAATGCTTCCGGTACGGGTAATAAAGCTGCTACGGATGTGTATGATAAAGTAAAGAAATTTCGCGAACTGGTTCAAGTCAAAGGAGAGATGCATGCACCTCCCATCGTGAAATTTATCTGGGGCTCCCTCTCCTTTAGGGGAGTAGTAACCGGCTTAAAAAGCACCTTTACGAAATTTACGGAGAGCGGTATGCCCATACAGGCAAAGTTGTCACTGTCCTTAAAGGAATACAGCGAGCTGGATGCGGAAAAGAGAAGGTCGCCCTTTGAGTCACCGGACCGTACGAAGTGCAGAACGATCAGAGAGGATTACAATATCTGGGATATGGCAAAAAGCGAGTATGGTGATATGGCCAAGTGGAAAGTGATCGCCAAAGCCAACAATATTTCCAATCCATTGGAGATTCTACCCGGAACTATTGTAAAGATACCGGCATTATAGCAGGCACGTGGCAAACTGAAAATGAATAGGAGAGTTTTTAAATGGCTGATTTGATGACCGCTACCTGTACTTATGATTCACTTGTAAATAAATACGGTAATTTTCATGTGCCCGCTATCCGGCTGTATGTGGATGGCAGTGATGCGGTTCAGGATTTATCGTTAAGCATTCAGTCACTGGAGATTTTCCTTTCC
The DNA here is from genome assembly GCA_022510745.1 of Lachnospiraceae bacterium. Classification (GTDB taxonomy): domain Bacteria; phylum Bacillota; class Clostridia; order Lachnospirales; family Lachnospiraceae; genus Acetatifactor. The sequence continues at coordinate 11,127 of JAFLSY010000013.1, read as the reverse complement.
TTGTCCGCTGCAAGTACCGCGGTCATTCACCTGAATAATGCATACGATCAGGAATCGCGCAGCTTTGACAGTAGAATAAAGAATAAGTTCAAGCTGGGCACGGTGGTAGAGGTAGGAATCGGTTATGGCTCGGAGATTCAGAAGGTGCTCAAGGGTTTTGTGGCAGTCCTTGGGGCTGAATTCGGAAAGAATACCTGTCTGGTAGTCACGGTGGCGGACGTGCGGAGACTGATGATGACAGGCGGCGTACATCATGTACTTTACGATGTCAGCAATTACTCAGATGCCGTGCAGACGATTCTGGGAGAATATTCAAAGTTGTGCACGGCGGAGATCGACGCTACTGACGACCAGCTTGACAAGCCGCTTTCCCAGCGTTCGACCGACTATGATTTTATCACGAAAGAGTTGATTGCAATGGGACGCTGTGAAAGGGAATTTCTGGTGGTGGGCGGTAAGGCGTATTTCCGCAAGCCCCACGGGACGGCAGGGGCAATCTGTTCGTTGGAGCTTGGAAGGGAATTACGGGAATTCAAGATTGAGAGCGCCTATACCGATCTGCAGGTGGATGTGACCGGATACAATCAACAGGAGCAGAGTGTTGTCACGGCCTCTGCCACGGCAAAGTCCAAGGAAGCTTTAAGCAGTGTGATGACGGGGACACCGGTGCATCATATCATCGATCCCCAGTTGGATACGCAGGAAAAGGCAGGCATATGCGCGCAGGCCTATGCGGACAAGCAGCTGAGTTTGGCCCAGAATGGGAGTGGGGTCTGCGTGGGGCTGCCGGAGCTGGTACCCGGCAGATACGTAGAAGTTGTAATGCTGGAAGAAATGGCCAATAAAAAATTATATGTACAAACAGTGACACACAGGATTGGTGAAGAAGGATTTGTCACTGAATTTGAAACAGGAGGATGGGTTTAATGGGGATCATTGAAGAATTGCTGGACGCCCAGATCATTTCGGTGGGAGAAGTACCGGGTATCATCACAGGGCTGGTGAAAGAGAACTGGGACGAGGAGCATCCCGGCATGGTAAGGGTAGAGTATTTTTTGGGAGAGACGGGTAAGAATCTGACCGGCTGGGTGCCGGTAGCCGTTCCTTATGCAGGAAATGCATACGGTTATTATGCCCTTCCCGAGGTGGGGACGGAAGTGGTACTGGCATTTCAGATGGGCAACCGAAACTGTCCCATTGTTTTGGGCTGTATCTGGAATAAGCAGAATGCCCTGCCGGGAGAGACAGCCAACGAAAAGAATACGGTTAAAAAGCTTCTGACAAAGGGCGGCTGTGAGATCAGGCTGTCGGAGGAGGATGGCAAGGAGCAGATTCTGATTCAGACGAAAAAAGGTTTAAATCTCCTGTTGGAGGATGAAAACGAGACCATTCTGCTCAGCGACCGGGATGGCAAAAGCGGGGTATCAGTGGATGCAAAGAACGGCGCTGTAACGATTCTGGCGGATAAGACCTTGGAACTTAAAGTGGGTGGGAATGTGATGCTGTCACTGACCGGCAGTTCAAAAGAAATGAAAATCGCAGGTGGGAAAGTGACCTGCAATGCGGACCAGAATCTGGAACTGAACGGTCAGAACCTGAAGCTGGAGGGAACCTCAACACAGGTAAAGGGTTCCGGCACCCTAAAGTTAGAGGCAGGCGGAACGGCTCAGTTAAAAGGAGCAATGGTACAGCTTAATTGAGGAGAGAATGAAATATGACAGAACAGGAAAAAGTGAGAGGTTTTCTGGGCATAGGATTTCATTTTCCAATTCAGGTGGAGGAAGCTACGGGGAAAATGAAGACGGTATCTCTGGAAGAGGATATCATGCAGGCAATTTTCATCATTCTCATGACCCGTAAGGGGGAACGGGTGATGCGGCCCGACTTTGGCTGCAATATTTATGACTATGCTTTTGGCACCACCGACTATACGACATTGGTACAAATGGAGAATGCAGTACGTGATGCGCTTATCCGCTGGGAACCCCGCATCACGGACATCAATGTACATATAGACGATTCTCAAAAGCAGGAGGGGACTTTGTTAATAGAAATAAACTACAGGGTGCGCAGTACCAACAACCCTTTTAATCTGGTCTATCCCTATTATTTAAATGAGGGTATGGGTGCGTAGACAAAAGGGAGATCACATGAAAGAGAAAGAACGGAAACCGAGGTCGAATACAGAAACAGATATTATCAGGCGCATTGCAGCAGCGGCGGCTAACTATACGCCGGAATGGAATTTCAGCTTGGAAAATCCGGATATTGGTTCGACTTTGGCTTATATATATGCCGATATGACGGAGGATACGCTTAAGCAGTTAGAGCAACTGGAACACAAGAACAGATTGGCTTTTTTTAACTGTCTCAAAACAGAACTTCGCAGAGCGTCACCTGCGGGAGGAATTGCGGTCTTATCTTTAGTGCAGAATGCTCCGGGCGGTACGGAGGTGGACGCTCATACCGGTTTGACGGCAGAGGTGCCTGAAGATGACGGTGGAACCACTCGGTTTGAGACGACGGAAGATCTCTATGTTACTCCGGCGCAGCCGGTCTGCCTATATTTGACGGATGGAAATAAAGACGGATTTTACAAACTTTCCGATAATCTGCAAAGTCAGAGCAGTTCCATTGCTCTATTTAGGGAGAAGGGGGAGAATCTGCAGAAACATGAGTTGTATCTGGCTCATGATGAGGTTTTCGGCATTCAGGGAGAGGCTGATATTGAAATCAGTCTTTATACTCGAAAAGGGCAGCCTCTCAAAGAAGATTTGCTGCGGGCTTTGGCAGATTCCGAGAATGTCTGCTTTTCCTACTGGACAGGAGAAAGATGGCAGGAATTTTCGCAGGTTTCTGCCATGCAGGAAAGTATTTCTTTGCAAAAAGCGGCTTTGCTGCCGGCTTTTGGAAGAATACGGTTAGGAGAGGCGGATACCTATGCGATCCGCTGTCAGGTCAGAGATATAGCCAAAACGGGACAGATTTCCGTAGAAGAAATCTTGCTTCGGAGCCAGGGAAGCAGACTGGTACCCCGGTATATATACGGTGCCTCTGCAGAGTGTGATCCCAAAGAGTTTTTACCCTTTGGAGAGCGGTTGAATCTGTACGAGGAGGTCTACTTTGGTTCTGGAGAGGCACTTACGAAGCGCGGCGCCCTCGTTTCCTTAAGCTTCAACTTGGATTTCATTCAGATACCGTTAGAAACTGCGATAGAGGATGAGCCCGTTGAGTGGAAATGGATCATGAAGCATTCCGAATTTCGCGCGGATCCGGAGTATGAGATCACCATCAAGGAAGTAATCTGGGAATATTATAACGGGAACGGATGGAGCCGTTTGTTTACAGACAGTGAATACAGTGATGTCTTCGGCACCGGTTCAGAAATGGCAGGCAGGCAAAAGACCATATCTTTTATCTGTCCCGGAGATATGACTCCCGTACTGGTAAACGCCTGCGAGACCTGCTATATCCGTGCCCGGATCCTAAAAATAAACAATCTGTATAAGATAAAAGGAAAATATATGGTTCCCGTAATCAAAAACCCAATGTTTTCTTATGATTATCGGGAGATGAAAAAGCCGCCACAGATACTGCATATTGAAAATAACGGGGAGCAGAGTATGTTTTCCGTGGGAGAGTTTAAAGAGACGGGGCAGGCGATCCCGCTGTTTGCAGGGCTTACGGAAAAAGAGAAATGCCTGTATTTAGGATTTCGTCTGCCACCGGTGGGTTCACCGGTGCGGATGTTGTGGGTGATGGAGGATACCCTTGCGGGGCAGAGGGGTGCGATCTGCTGGGAATATGAAAGCAGCCGGGGATTTCGGGAGATGAATTTAGCGGACCTGACCGACCACCTGTCACGTTCCGGTCCGGTGACCATAGTAGGACCGGAGGATTTTAAAAAGTCATCGCATTTTGGACAGGAGATGTATTGGATCAGGCTGCGGGATGAAAGCGGTTTCTATTCTGCAGACAATGGGAAACTCGCTTATCCCGTGCTGCAGAATCTTTGGATGAATGCCGTAGAAATCCGGCATATGGAGCGGGAGGTCACGGAACGGTTCACGCTTGATTATTATAAAGAAGACTGCAGTATTAAGCTGATGTACGGCAATATTGACACAATTTTGGTAGAAGTACTGGAGGGCAGCGAAGAAGAGGAGCGCTGGATTGTTTGGGAGGAGGTTCCGGATCTGGAGCTGCAGCCGGGGGGTGGCAGGGTATGTCAGGTAGACAGAAGAGAGGGAATCTTGAGGTTTGGAAACGGTTCCCACGGACGGGTACCTCCCTTTGGAAAATTTGAAGGAATCAGGGTACATTACAAATGCGCCGGCGGCAGCAGAGGAAATGTGGGACCGGGGAAAGTCAATAAACTGAATAGGACCGTGGGCTTTGTCTCAAATGTTACGAATCCCATGCCGCTGTGGGGCGGGCTGGACGCGGAGACGCCGGAAGAAGCGATAAAGCGATGCAGCGCAAGACTACGTCACTCGGACCGGGCCGTAACGGCCAGAGACTATGAGGAATTGGCTATGGAGGCATCCGGGGATTTGCAGAAGGTACGCTGCTTTGGAGGCATAAATAACAGGGGAGACAAAGAGGATGGTGCTGTTACTTTGGTGATCTATCCTAAAAAGGGACAAGAGGACAAAACTCTCTATTATGCAATACAGGAAGATATACGCAAGTATCTCGCACCCAGAATGGACGGGGGTATTTTAAAAAGGCACCAGTTTTATATCACGGAACCCAAGCTGGTGGAGGTTTGGGCGAAGGCCGAGGTGACGGTGGAAAATTTCCAGGACATCTTTGGGGTACGCCGCATGGGGCAGGAACGTATACGCGCCTTTCTGGATCCCATAAGCGGACATTTTGACGGGGCGGGCTGGAGCATCGGACAGTTCCCCGAAGTTATGCAGCTTCAGAATATTTTGAAAGAGATACCGGAGGTTGCATGGATTTCCAAGATTTATTTCATGACCTTTATAAGCGGTCCTAAGGGAAGAGAAGAGGTGGAGCCGGAGAGCATCCGCAGACATCCTTTTGTACTTCCGTACTGTAAAAAGGCGGAAGTCATTGTAACGGTAAAAGGGAGGTAGAGCATGCTGCCAGATATACATCTTGACCGGATGTCTTTTGACGAGATGGTCGAACAGGCAAAAAACAGAATAGTGAGCTTTTATCCGGAATGGACGGATTTTAACTATCATGATCCGGGAATCACATTGATTGAATTGTTTGCCTGGCGTAAGGAAATTCAGCAATATGAACTGGATCATATCGGAGAATGGCACAAACGAAAATACCTGCAGCTTCTGGGAACTGATATAAGGCATCGCAGCGCGGCGGAATGTTTTGTGACCGTGAAGACTTCTTCTCCTTGTCTGATTGCGGAAGGATGCAGACTGGAAGCAGCCGGGGTAATATTTGAGACCGGAGAAAAACAAATGCTGCCCGGGGTATCAATCACGCACTGCTTTGGATGGCTGGAGAATATGGTCAGCTTCTTAGACGGAGAGCGGCTTAACTTAGGACAACCTTTTTGCTTCTATCCCTTTGGCAGCAAGGCAAGGGAGGGGACAAGCCTGTATATTGGGCTTTCCGGACCGCTTCCTGTAGGGGAAAGAGTGGCTTTGACAATACAAGTGGACCGGCAGAACGGTTTTTTACGTAATCCTGTACATAAAGACAGTATTCCGCTGGCCGGACTATGTTTTTCCTATTGGGACGGAACGCAGTATCAGCCCGTAGAACTGATTCGGGAGGAGACCTTTGGATTTTTGCTTGACGGACAGATAGTATTTCAGGTAAACAGCCGGATGCAGGAGTGTGAGGTTGGAGAGGAAAAAGGATATTTTCTGCGGGTGCTGCTGAAGGAAAACGGGTACGAAGCCGCTCCTGTCATAAGCTTTATGGATATGAATACCATATGGGTACAGCAAAAGGAAACCGTAGCAAAATGGCTGACCGTGTCTAAGGAGATGCAGGATGATATTCTGTGGGGTGAACATTATCTTTGCGCAGCAGGAGAGGTGAGAGTTTTTGCGGAAAACCGGGGACATTACAAAGAAATCCCCATACTGGAAAAAGAACCGGACACGGCCACAGGCAGAACCCGGATCAGACTCGATCGGTGTGAAGAAGATTTATCCTGCGCAGAAGGCCTTTGGATATTGGCATATAGTAAAGAAGACTGGTATAGGCGTCATTCTGTTTTGGGAATCGGACACGGCTTTCCCAATGAGTGCTTTGATCTGGATGAAGACCGCTTATCCTATGAGGATTTGGAACTTCTGATAGAGGAGGCGGAGTGTCCGGGCATATATCAAAAATGGGAAAAAAGAGAAGATTTTGCAGCATCGGGGCCGGAAGATGCCCACTATTGTGTGGACAGCATGACGGGCAGGATACTGTTTGGAAACGGTATTCACGGTATGGCTCCGGAAGGACGGATTCTACTGGTTTCTTATGCACGCGTATTGGGCGGCGGAGGAAATATAAAAGCGTCGCGGATACAAAGTTTACGGAATCAAAACGGCGAGGAGATCAGGGCATTCAATCGCTGGGATGCCTGTGGAGGAGAGGATGAAGAAACGGTGGAGGAGGCTTTTGCCAGAGTGCGGGGAGAACTTATGCAGCCTAAGAATCTGGTGACAGCACAGGATTATGAGCAGATGGTAAGAGCCACACCCGGACTGTGCATCGAGAGTTGTAAGGCACTTTTCGGATCGGAAAAGAATGGAAGAGAAACGGGGCAGACCGTCAGGATTGTGGTAAAGCCCTACAGTTTGGAACCGCGTCCCGGCTTGACATCCGCTTTTATTCAAAATATTTTGCGGCATCTGGAAAAGAAGAGACTCCTTGGGGTGCGGATCAAGGTAATTCCTCCACTCTATTTCAAACTGTCGGTTTTCGTGGAGACGGTGGCCCATCCCCAATATCAGGGCGCTGAAAGTATGGTGGAGCAGGCCGTGAAAGAGTATCTGACAATTCTGACGGAGCAATTCGGCGGCATGGTTTCTTACAGCAGCTTGTACGGATATATTGACCGGCTGGATTGTGTGGCGGGAGTCCGTTCCCTGGTATTGGAAGCAAAAGACAATGGGGTGAGCAGAAATCCTTATGGAGACCTGATATTTCCGAGCAACGGCATTGCAGATGAAATTGATGTCCGGTGTTCCTGCAGTTTTCAGGGATAGGAGAATAGAGCATGAAGTACTTTGTTTTTAATAAGACCTCAGACTATGAGAGAGGGTATGGGGAGTATATGGCATATCATTCCGCGGGAATTTCCGTCCTGAAAGACTGCTTGGGCAGGGCCTTCTTCTGGTCCCGTATTTTAGACAGCGTTTCTGCCGGTACTCTGTGGCACAGACTAACCTGCAATGTACCGGAGGCCGGAAGTGCCGTGATCAGGATTTCCTTTTATACTTCCGATGAGATCACATTTGAAGAGGAAGGTAGGACTCTGGATTTAAAGAGGACACTGCGGTCGGAGCAGCTTTCTCTTTCCGAGAAAAAAGATATCTGCCGTCCCTTTCTGCGCAAGCAGCTTCCGTTAGCACCGGATATTCTGCTGCATGGCTTAGAAGGGCGTTATCTCTGGTTTTTACTGGAAATTTATCCACAGGGAGCGGGACAGATAGAAATGGGAAATTTCATGGTATATTTTCCGGCTGAGAGCTGGACGGCTAATCTGCCGGAGTTATATCGCCGGGATATGGGTAATGATTCTTTTTCGGACCGATTCTTAGCAATTTTTCAGTCTATATACGATGACATTTCCCGGCAGATAAAAGAATTTGGGAATTGTCTGGATCCCGGGGTGGCCGGGCCGGATATGCTGCATGGGATTGCCGCATGGATGGACGTGGAAGAGCCTTATATGTGGACGGAGAAGCAGCTGCGCTATCTGTTAGCTCATGCAAAGGAGTTCTTTAAGACGAGAGGAACGGCAAAAGGGATTGAAATGTATGTAGAACTGTATACCGGAGAGACGCCCTTTGTCATTGAATGTCAGGATTGGGAGAAATATACAGATTCCTATGACGGACTGCTTAAAAAACTTTATGAGAATGATCCTTACAGCGTTACCGTTCTGGTAAGAGAGGAATGTATTCCGACCTATAAAGATCATAGGGCTCTTCTTCGTATGCTGGAGCAGGTGGGGCCGGTACAGATGAAAATCCGTCTGGTGGTGTTAAAACCGTATATTTTTGCGGATGAGTATTCTTATCTGGGTGTCAACAGCGTATTGGGGCAGTATGAAGCAGCCATGCTGGGCAGGGGCGGCAGGCTTAACTTTACCGCAATATCTGAAGAATAGAAAGGTTTGGGTATGAAATGAAAAATGCAAAATATTTTCCTTTTGAAAGAAACAATTATTTTTACGGTAAACTGCTTTCCGTGGATGATTTCCGTATGGAGCAGCAGTATGGCAATGATAAGCGGCGCATGCTGAACCGCTTTCTCTATGGAACCGGTGTTGTCACCGGTATGAATGTGGTGGCAGTGGATGACACCACCGTTTTGGTAGAGAGCGGATTGGCACTGGATTATTCCGGAAGGGAAATCGTCATTGACGAACCGGTGGCCCGCAGGCTGCAGACGCTTGAGGGTTTTGGCGACTATGAGGAGGATCGGAATACAGGTTATCTTTATCTGTGTGTGGCATATGAGGAGGAAGAAGTTCAGGCAGTACATAGTATCAGCCACAGTGATCAGAAGGACAATACTTCTTTCAATAAGATACGGGAGGGTTACCGTCTGTATCTGACACGCAATGAGCCGGGGCAGGACGGTCTAAATTATCGGAGTTTTTATGAGACTACGGAGCAGATCTACTGGGACAAAGGAATCAGGGTACGGCAGAGTATGCCTAAATTTGTGCGCAGCGGGGATAGTGCCACGCTTCAGATTGAAGTGGAAAACATGGGGCAGCAGGAGCATTTTGCTTTTTCTTACGAGTTGGAACTGCAATGCCTGACCTATGAGGGAAGGCCGCATCTGACCGTGTCATTTGATGAACTGCTGTTTGAAAAGGCAGGACGCTATTTGTTTTCCTATGAGCTGGACGCACTGAGCATAAAGGATACTCAGGCATGCATTTCTCTGGTGCCGGAGAGCTTTAAACTGAGAATAGGACAGAACCAGACGGTGGAGAAGGCTGAGGGACAGACGATTCTTCAAATCTGCAGCCAGAGTGTAAGAGAAGAAGTGCGACGTGATTTTTATGAGAACGGTATGGGGCAGATCTTAAAAGGCGGCAGTCAGAGCCTTTATCTTGCCAAAATCACTCTTTTGAGAGCAGGAGACGTGGTTGTCATCAATGAAATTGAGAAGATGCCGTTTAAACAGTATGCGGCAGTCAGTGTTTTGGAAGATGTATTGTTCAGGATGTCAGAGCTACAGGAGAGCAAAGACGGCATAACCAAGACAGGCGGGAGTGAAACAGGTACAAACAGCCACAGGGATGCTTATGGCATCAATATTGCGGAAGGTGTGGAAGAGATAGAACTGGGAATGGGCTCAGGTAAAGGAAAAAAGCTGTTTAGCCGGGAAATTTCCCATGGGTTAGGGATGGGGCGTACCACCGTTATCCTCAGTATAGAGGGAATATCTGCACAGGAAGAATATTTTGGCACAGGAGGAATCTTTCAGAGCCATCAGCCCAGAGTGGAGCTGGCAGCCAGGACAGATTTTAAAAGAGGTGTCTTTGTGATCGGTGTGAGAGTGCTTTCGGCAGCTTCTCAGGATAGGATCCGGGTTCATTGGACGGCTATCCGTGACCGCAAAGAGCTGGTAGAAGAGAAAAAGGAACCCAGGATATTTATACGTCCCAATGTGCTGAATTTAAATGTCAGAGAAAGCTATTTTCTGGAAGCAGTATGCAGCAATATGAATGAGACAGAAGTAGTGTGGCAGGTCAAAGGGCACGGCGGTACCATAGATGAAAGCGGAATGTACACGGCACCCAATACGGCAGGTGTTTATGAAGTCATGGCTGTAAGTGCTGCGTATCCCGAGGTAAAGGCTTCTATCTTTGTCATTGTGAGAGAAAAGAGTGAGAATAAATGATCATACAAAGATTGAACAAATGCTATGAAGTCATGAGTCAACTGAGCAGCACAAGCAGAATGGCGGAATTTCTCTGCAGAGAGCAGGAATTGCAGGAAACTTTTCTGTTGGTCAAAATTACGGAGATCACTCTGGCAAAAAGATTTACCTTGTTTTTAGAGGAGAAGATCGGAGGTACTAAATTCCCGGATTATAAAGGGTGTTTTCAATCGGAGGGAGCCTTTTATGCTGTGTTTTCATACAGTCAGGAGAAGACTCTGATGGATAAGCTGGATACGGAGAATTATACCGGAAAAGAACGGGCAGAAATTATCCGCAGGTTGTTAGAACAAATACTGCTGCGCAGTCCGCATCCGTATTTTATGAGAAATTCCCTGCGGCCGGATATGATCACAGTGGCGGACAGTCTGGATGTGGACTGGAACTATCATCTTGATGAGCTGGGAACCTTTGACTACTGTACAATGGAAGCGGTATGCGGACGGCTGGCAGAATTGATAAGGTTTTTCTTTGAAAAAGAACTGAATAAGAAGCAGGAGACGCAGCTTAATAAATATCTGCTTGCACTTGAGGACGGAAAAATATCCGGCTATCTTGAACTGTATCGGGAATTCATGCCCGTATATGAAGTTCTGTGTGATGAAGAAGGCAGCCTTCTTCCCCGGACATATCTGCAGCGCTTGTGGCAGAACTGCAAAAAGATTGTGGGCAGACCGGGGGCTTTAAAGGGATACTTACGCATGGGGAAGCGGTATGTGGCAAAGAAACTGGTGTTGATTCTGGCACTTTTTATCATTTTACTGCCCCTGCCTTTTTTATGGCTCGTATATCCCCGGGTGCAGGCCCGCTATCTTACAAAGACGATGGTCATAGATTCCCGGGACACGGAGGGGTATACCGGTAAAGTGCGGCTGGTAGGGGATTTGGAAGCGGATAATGTAATATTTGCCGGCACGCTGGTAGAAGGAAGAATGGACGGAGAAGGTATCCTATATTATCCGGAAGGGAATCTGAAATACCAAGGTGAGTTTGCGGATGGTCAATACG
>JAFLSY010000012.1 GCA_022510745.1 Lachnospiraceae bacterium | reverse complement strand
TAAAAGTGATGGATAATTCTAAATTATGTTATAAGTTTGTAGGAGAATAAAATGTCATTTATTAATGAAATATTTATTTTGGATGATATATTCTCTATTGAGAAGCAAGTTGAACAAGAAAACGGAATTCATATACCAAATGTGTCCCATTGGGATTCATCTGTCGCTTTTCAAAAGTACATGGCACAAGTTCTGGTTCTTCCTGTTCAATCCTTGCCATGGAACTATTACTATACTTATTCCATTTCATTAGAAGAACGACAGCAGGTACTTAAAAAACTAGGAATACCATTACAACAAATTCAATCTGTTATGGGATTATTGCTTCAATCTAGTACAATTGCCATTGTAAATTTAATCAATCTTTTAGTTCATTATAAGCGCAAAAGACTCTGTATTCTGCAGCCAGCATATTTTAGCGTTTCAACATGTTGTACCATGCTATCACTGAAATATGGCATAGAACAGATTTCTTTTGAATGTGGTCGGCCGCGGTTACCAATTGACAAAATTATTTCAGGTGAATATGATTGTATCTGGATTACATCACCAATTTTTTGTACTGGTTATTACCCTGATGATGAGTATCTAAAAGATATTAATTATCTAAAATCCATTGGTCTAACTCTTATATTTGATGAAAGCCTTGCTCTTCCTGGCAAAGAATTAATTCGTTCTTTTCCAATTGATAATAAGATATTTGCAATATACAGTCCTCATAAATCTATTTCAATAAATGGATTAAAATTTGCGGTAATTGTATGTGATAGAACTTATGAGGACTTTTTAGAACAATGGGTGGATGTTTTTTCAGGTGCTCTTAGTAGTTCAAACCGAGATGCTGTTTTTCACTATATTTCCTCAAATTATTTTGATAAATGCTATCCTGCCTATAAATGTTATATTAATGAATCAAAAAAAGTTGTGAACGATATATTGAAACAATTTCCTTTTGCATCAATACTCCCTAATACAGAAGGCCATTATATTCAAATTTTTACAAACTTAAAAATTCAAGGAAAAAAGGAACTTTTAAGTGTTCTTAACGAAATGATACATACACATTTTGTGTCTCTTATACCAGCGGCACTTAATGGATTTGACCCAAATCAAAGTTTTGGCTTTCGTGTCAATTTAACTGGAGATATTCGAGAATTAGGTGGCGCAGTTGGTAGGATTATGCAATACTTAAGTATGAGGTATCAGTGAAACCGGATTGTAATAGACTCTATATTTAGGGAATTGTATCCGCAATAGTCCATGTTATATATCTCAGGTTTCCTTTCAAGTATTTTGGTCACATCTAATATTATTGTATTTGTATCTGTAGTAATGTTGGTATTGGGAAGAAGAATTGGAGATTGTTTAATACCCCTAGTCGCTAGCGTTAATTCTATTTCTGTAGTTTTTTGTTCTGCTTTTTTAACTTGTTCCTCATTCTCGTGATCTTTTTTCTGCTTTTTATAAACGATAATTGGAACAGTAACTCCCAAAAGTGCTAAAAACGTTTGTAGATAGGGTATAATCATAATAGCAATATTGTGATATTCATGAAAAGACCCCTTTTCAGTACAAATCAGATTTGGTGCAGGACAATCTAAGTCGGCTATAGAACTAAATTCTGTTAATAAGTCCAGTAGAGGGAATGTTGGCCTTTCTAAATAAACTATTTTTAATTCTGCTGTATCTAATATATTAGATGTTTTAGGAAGTTGTTCTAAACGTTTTTGTAATTCTTGCTGAAAGTTAATGAAGTTGAAGTATAGCATATTTGCATATTCAGTAATATATGGCATGGCTTTAGTAGAAGATATATTATACGAATTATTTGATAATATGGTATTTATTAACTGCCATATTCTTAAAATACTTATCGGTGTAATCTGCTTACGTTCCTGAAAATATTTTGTTAAATTTTTTAGAAATTCAACTTCATCTGCTTTAATAAGAATATCATGCTGTATCATTTGTCCAAGAGAAGCCACACAAGCAATCATTGCCTCATCATAATAATTTTGAATTTGATTAATACGAAGAATTGCTGCATTTATATAAAGCCCCTTTTTTATGAAATCTGAATTGATCGTAATTAGATCAACTCCTTTTGTTAACTGGGCAAATGTTTTAGAAGAAAAACCAAAATTGAATCCAAGTAAAAGCGGTTCCATGATTACTTTGTAAAAAGTACAATTATCAAAAATTTGATAATAGAAAGATTCTGTAAAATGTGAATATTTAATTTTACAACAAGTAAAAGTATTAAGTACAAAGGTACTGTCTTCAACAGAAAATTTGTCAAAAATACAATTGACAAATTGGCATCTTGTTAAACTAACACTTTCGAATATAGAATCATTAAAAATACAATTAATAAATGTTGAGTCCGAAATAGTAGCACCACTAAAATTGACATTTTGAAATTTACAATTATTTGCCCAGATGGAGCAAATATCTGTACTCTTTAAATTACAATTAATAAAACTTACTTTTGAAAATTTTGTACTAAAAAAAGATGCATTATAGAAACAAACACTTTTAAAGTGACCAATTGATATTGCTGAACTTATTAAATGCAAAAGACTTAAGTCCTTAGCTTCTAATTCAAGTTTATTAAATACTTGAAAATTTAATTTGGCTTCTTTAATAAATATGTCATCATATTGTGACTTGACTTCATTCATTGTGGTAACTCCTTGAAAATTAATTATAATATGAGGTGTTAATATGAATTTTGACAAAATCAACTTATTCCAGTTACCTAGTCCTTGTTATGTAATAGACTGTGATATCCTAAAGAACAACCTTAAAATCCTGAAAACTAATTGTGATTTATTAGAAATAAAACCCTTAATTTCTATTAAGGGGTTTCCTTTAGCACTATTATTTCAAGATATGGCACCGTATATCAATGGGCTATCAGCAGCAAGCTTATTTGAAGCTCAACTCGCAAAATGCATGGGTAAAGAAATACATATACATGCCCCAGCCTATAGGCCAGATGAAATAGAAAATGTACTAAAGCTGTGTGATCATGTGAGTTTCAATTCACTTTCTCAATGGCAGCAGTATCAAAGTATATTATTTAAAGGACACGTTAATTCCAGTATAGGATTGCGCATTAACCCAGAATATTCAGAGATTAATGTAGATAAATATGATCCGTGTATGCCACATTCTCGATTCGGTGTTACAATAGAAAACTTACTCCATCAAGATGTTACTGGAATTGAAGGTTTCCATTTACATACTATGTATGATAATAATGCAGAAACCTTTTTACGCATGATTGATATCTTGATTGATAAATTTGGAACTTTTCTTCCAAACCTGTCATGGATTAATCTTGGAGGTGGTCAACGCTTAGCCGATATAGATTTTCCACAAAATCCATTGAAAAAAAGATTATCCACATTAACGAAAAATTTTGCTCTCGATGTATATGTAGAACCCTGCGAAGCTATAGTAACAGAATGCGGATATTTAGTTTCAACGGTTCTTGATATTGTGAATAATCATAGGCAAACTGCAATTCTTGATACTTCGGCTATTTGTCATATGCCCGATGTATTGGATATGCCCTATCAACCTGATATAGAATTCCCAGTTACCAATGATTGTGGAAATTATATCTACACGATTGCGGGAATTAGTTGCTTGGCAGGTGATATTATAGGCGAATACCGATTTAATTCTCCTCTTCATGTCGGAGATAAAATTGTTTTTTCTGAAATGGGAGCCTATACGTTCGCTAAGGAAAATTACTTTAATGGAATCAATCACCCGTCCATCCTTTTATATGATCGGGCCCATGGTTTACGCATAGCTAAATGTTTTGGCTATCGGGATTATGAATTACAATATCTCTAAAATGTAGTATAATTTAGAATTATCCATCACTTTTATAAACAACTAATCTCGCATGATAACACCTACACACAAAAATCCTTCCTCGGATGCTTAGTAGTCAGAATATCCCTCTGTTTCGCCAGGGCAACATGCGTATATATTTCCGTAACATTGATGGAGCTGTGCCCAAGCATTTCCTGAATATAGCGGATATCCACGTCAGCTTCTAAAAGGCTGGTGGCGAAGGTGTGCCGGAACATATGTGGGGTGATATGCAGGTCAATTGCCGCAAGAGCGGTATATTTGTTTATCATTCTGCGAACAGCCTGGTCGGATAGGGCATTGCCTGACTGATTTACAAAAAAATAGTGGCAGTGTGAGATTTCGTATTCATAGTTACTTCTGTATTCCTCCAATATCTGAATAACATCATCATTTCCAATCTGAAGTCGTCTTTCTTTCGCCCCTTTTCCGTAAATAAGGATAGTCCTGTCATACAGGTTAATATCTATCGCTTTTAAAGAGCAAAGTTCGGAAATTCTCATACCGGTCGCAAATAAAAGCTCGATAACGGCAGCATCCCTTAAAGCATTACGGCGTTGATAATCGGTTTTGGCCTCATTGCGATACGCATATATGGTCATTAAGATTTTTTCAATCATATGGAGGGGGATTGTTTTAGGGAGGATAACCGGTTCCCGAAATTTTATTTGAAGTCTGCTAAAAGGATTCCGGTCAATTAATTCTTTGTATTCAAAGTAGTGGAAGAGTGCTTTGATAGAGGCAATCTTCCGTTTTACTGTCTTGGGTTTATATTTTTGGTGGAGTCCGGCAATAAAATTTTCCAATAAAACCGGGGATATCTCTTGGATATCGGATATCTCTATTTGTTCCGAAAACTGGGTTAAGTCAATTTTATAGGCCTTCAGGGTTTTGGCATCCAGTCTTTTTTGAAATTGGCAGTAATGTAAATAGCTGTTTATCTGGGGCTGTAAATCGTTCATGATCTGTTCTCCTTTGTTTTGTATTATTTTATCGAGTGCATTTAAATAAGAACTGTCTCTAAGCAGTATACATAAATTTCTGAAAGTGTAAAATCAGTATAGAAAGTAGTTTGAAAAAGCGGTATGATGGTAAAAACAGGGATTGGATTCATTTGGAGAGAAGGAAACTATGCTGGGAATACTCATGGAAAAAACAATAGCAGTGATTTTCTCTACTGCCGCCATTGCATGTACAGATCCAATACAGCCGGTGGAAGATTATGCACGGATGCTTCAGATAGGAAATGCGTTCTTAGCGGGAGAGTGCAGTATCGATTTTATAGATATTTATGATATCGCCGTTCCTACAGGAGAACCCGACAGGAGATATCTGACGAAATATACTTTTCTGGATGTTAACCATGATAATATTCCGGAATTACATGTAAGTGGAGGCTGTCATTATTATATTTTCTCTATTCAGAATGGGCAGCCTTACCTATTTTGGGACTACTATAACATTTTTATTCCTATTTTATTAAATGATGGAACTATGGTGCACTACAATGACGGAAGATGGAGCGAAAATGACTGGGTCGTTTTTTGTTTTGATGATTCCGGCGAGGAGAAAATGATCGTTTCTTTCTCTCAAAAAGATATGGATTCGGAGGGAAACGGACGATATGACGAAGAGGATGAGTATGTGTATGACAACGAGATGTACTCATTAGAGGAATGGACAGAGAAAGTCAGCGAATATCTGTATTTTGATGAGAACGGTATGGCAAGATTAAAAAATGAAGCAGATTGGCAGATTTATTGTGAGTATGGGGATATAAATATACCGACAGTCGGTGAACCGTACTTTCAAAATATGGCAG
Organism: Lachnospiraceae bacterium; assembly: GCA_022510745.1. GTDB lineage: Bacteria > Bacillota > Clostridia > Lachnospirales > Lachnospiraceae > Acetatifactor. Next base: position 81,527 of record JAFLSY010000012.1, on the reverse strand, counting down.
ATTTTGAAAACTTAAGCGACAAACAACAGGAGTGGATACTAAATTTGGTCGGGGAATGGGAAGTGACAGAGTGGAGTATTCAGAAGAATGGATATGGATATAAGGGGCATTTACAGAAGAAAACGATGCTTACATTGGAAAAACTGTAAATATTAAAGAGGATGGAACGGCTATATATTTAGGACAACAATGTTATGCAAAAGATGAAATCAACATAGAAGGTATGGAGGTTACTTTAGGGAGTGGATATACGGTTGCTGATGCAAATAGATTAGGAGAGCATATAGTGATTTCATTTTATAATTTTTATAATAGTACAACCAAAGAAAGCAGGTTCCTTATTATCATCGGGGAAGACGGACAAGTATATTTTCGGGATGAAATGTCAGGTGGTATGTATTCTATGGAAAAAGTTGATTCCCCAATTCCCTAATTGACAAACTTCATATCTTGATATACAATATATTCATCGAGAATGCTCGGTGAAACGTCTATTTTATTTTATGTGCTGTTTGCACATTCCGGCATTTCTGCCGCTTTATTCAAAATGACAAAAAATAGTGGCAGAGTGCTCTTCCATGGTTCTCTGCCGGAATAGGAGGGAATTTTATGGAAAGAATGCTGCAAGAAGATTGGAGGCTTATGTCACTATCGGGAAAACAGGAGTATACGGTGCAGGACATATTGGATTTGCCAGAGGGAGAGAGAGCGGAACTCCTAGACGGAGAAATTTTTTTCATGGCATCGCCTACAACAACCCATCAGGAAATAGTGGGTTGGATATATGCGGAAATTCGTAACTATATTAAGGAAAAGAACGGGAAATGTCGGGTGTTCATTTCTCCCTTTGCCGTGTTTTTAAAGAATGATGATAAAAATTATGTGGAGCCGGATGTCTGCGTGATCTGTGACCGGGATAAACTGGATAATCGGGGCTGCCACGGAGCCCCGGACTGGATTGTGGAAGTGGTATCTTCTTCCAGCAGACGGATGGATTATTATAGGAAGCTGTCTGCCTATCAGGAGGCCGGTGTGAGGGAATACTGGCTTGTGGATTCCTTGAAGAAAACGATTGTAGTTTACAATCTGGAACAGGAAGAGATGCCGGCAGTACATCCTTTTGGTGATTTGGTCAAATCCGGAATCTACGAGGACTTTGCCATAGATTTTTCCAAAATGACGGACTATGACTATGATTTAAAATAATACAGGAAAAAATGAAAGTATATGAGGCTTTACACAGACCTTGGGTCATGATAATATAATTTGCAGGAGCGTGAGCATATGACGGAAAGTGAAAAACTTGATTTATTACTGGAAAAGGTAACAGGTCTGGAAAAAGATATGATAGATGTAAAAGCTGATTTACACCTGCTTCTTAAAATAGACAAATTTTCCAAATTCTGTTATAATGGACAAAAGGAGTGTGATGATCATGTTAGCAACTTTAATCCCTTTATTTGATGAAAATTTGGTAGTAAACGCGTATTCTTTATTTACGCAAAAGAAAAATCTTTATTTAAACCCCAGTGTGCAGGGATCGGGCCTGTATGACGGGGCTGCCACTGTGGACGGACTGGAGATTATTCAGAGTATGGGTGTGGATACCATTTCCGAAGATATTCCGATATTTGTACCTGTTACGAATATCTCCGTTTTTTCCGATATTGACAGCCAGTGCGATGCGCCCCATGAGCGGCTGGTACTGTTGATGGACAACTCCGTTCTTCCGCAGGAAAATTATGTGAAGCGGCTGAAAGAACTGAAGGACAGCGGCTACAAGCTGGCCATGCGTAAGCTTGAGGTGGCAAAATTCGAGGAGTACAGGGAGATTCTGCTCTTAGTGGACTATATTTTCTTAAATCATAAGAAAATAGATATCACCAAAGCACGGATTTATTTCCAAAAGGTTTACCCCAATATACAGCTCTGCGCCGGCAATATTGAGGATATGGAAAGCTTTGAAAGCTTGAAAGCGGAAGGCGGCTATCAATTTTATGAGGGACCTTTCTTCCGTGTGCCTATCAACAGTGGAGAGAATGAGGTTGCGCCCTTAAAAGTAAATTACATTCAGCTGTTAAGCATGGTAAATGGTCCGGATTTCGAATTGACGGAAGCGGCGGATGTTATCGGAAGGGATACCGCTTTGGTAATTTCCCTGTTAAAGATGGTAAATCGTGTTACTGTTAATTCCCAGATTACCTCTATCCGCCACGCGGCTGCCATGTTAGGTGAAAAGGAATTGCGGAAATGGCTGACTACGGCGGTAGCAGGCGTACTGTATACGGATAAGCCCAACGAGATTACCCGTCTTTCTCTGTTACGTGCGAAATTTGCAGAAAATCTGGCGCCGGCCTTTGGTCTGGCAATACAGTCTTCAGAGTTGTTTTTAATGGGTCTTTTCTCCGTTTTGGATGTTATTCTGGAGATTCCCATGGAGGAAGCACTGAAAAAAGTACAGGTTTCGGGACCGATTAAGGATGCTCTGCTTGAAAAGAAAGGACCTTTTGCAAAGGTACTAGAGTTTGTTACCGAATATGAAAGCGCAGCATGGCAGGAGGTTTCCAGGCTGATGATTGTACACGAAATCTCTATGGAGCAGATTTATGATGCCTATATTGATTCTCTTACCTGGTATCGGAATATGATTTCAGAGGAATAGACAGCTTAGAAGAACGTGAGGTAAGAAGCATGGCAGGCATCGACCAGAGCAAAATCAGGAATTTTTGTATTGTTGCCCATATTGATCATGGGAAATCTACTCTGGCAGACAGAATTATAGAACATACCGGCTTATTGACCAGCAGGGAAATGCAGGCGCAGGTGCTGGATAATATGGAGCTGGAAAGGGAAAGAGGAATTACCATCAAGGCTCAGGCGGTGAGAACTGTTTACAGGGCGAAAGATGGAGAGGAATATATTTTTAATCTGATAGATACGCCGGGGCATGTGGATTTTAACTATGAAGTCAGCCGTTCTCTGGCGGCCTGTGACGGCGCCATTTTAGTGGTGGATGCCGCACAGGGTATCGAGGCACAGACTCTGGCAAATGTTTATCTGGCCTTGGATCATGATCTGGATGTGTTTCCGGTCATCAATAAGATCGATCTACCCAGTGCACAGCCGGATAAGGTCAAGGATGAAATTGAAGACGTGATCGGTATCGAGGCGCAGGATGCGCCTTTGATATCGGCGAAAAATGGCATTGGCATCGAAGAGGTGCTAGAAGCCATTGTGTCTAAAATACCGGCTCCTGCAGGGGATGCAAGCGCTCCTTTGCAGGCCTTGATTTTTGACTCTGTATACGACCCCTATAAAGGTGTGATTGTTTTTGTCAGAGTCAAAGAGGGTTGTGTCAAAAAAGGGACTGTCATTAAAATGATGGCTACCGGTGCGGCCGAGGAGGTAGTGGAGGTAGGCTATTTTGGAGCGGGGCAGTTCATCCCCTGTGAAGAACTTTCCGCCGGTATGGTAGGGTATATTACGGCCTCCATTAAGAATGTAAAGGATACGGCTGTAGGAGATACGGTTACGGATAAGAACAATCCCTGTAAGGAGCCGCTGCCGGGCTATAAAAAAGTCAACTCCATGGTCTATTGCGGTATGTATCCGGCGGATGGCGCAAAGTATCCGGATCTTCGGGATGCACTTGAAAAGCTGCAGTTAAATGACGCCTCCCTTAATTATGAACCGGAAACCTCCATTGCACTGGGGTTTGGCTTCCGCTGTGGCTTCTTAGGATTGCTGCATTTGGAGATCGTGCAGGAGAGGCTGGAGAGAGAATACAATCTGGATCTGGTGACGACGGCACCGGGTGTTGTATATAAAGTACACAAGACCAATGGCGAGGTTGTGGAACTTACCAATCCTTCCAACCTGCCGGACCCTTCCGAGATAGATTATATGGAGGAGCCCATTGTCTCGGCTGAAATCATGGTGACAACGGAATTCATCGGTCCTATTATGGAGCTTTGTCAGGAAAGACGGGGCAGGTATCTGGGGATGGAATATATGGAGGAAACCAGAGCGCTGCTGCGTTATGATCTGCCGCTTAATGAGATCATCTATGATTTCTTTGATGCTTTAAAGTCCCGTTCCAGAGGTTATGCTTCCTTTGATTACGATTTAAAGGGATATGAGGAGTCCAAGCTGGTGAAGCTGGACATTTTAATTAACCGGGAAGAGGTGGACGCTCTTTCCTTTATCGTCCATGGTGACAGCGCCTATGAGCGGGGGCGTAAGATGTGTGAAAAGCTTAAGGATGAGATCCCAAGGCATCTGTTTGAAATTCCCATACAGGCGGCTGTGGGAGGCAAGATCATAGCCAGAGAAACGGTTAAAGCCATGCGTAAGGATGTGCTGGCAAAATGCTATGGAGGCGATATTACCCGTAAGAAGAAACTCTTGGAAAAGCAGAAAGAGGGTAAAAAGCGTATGCGCCAGATTGGCAGCGTGGAAATTCCGCAGAAGGCTTTTATGAGCGTCTTAAAGCTGGATGATAAAAAGTAGGCATATCATGAGTGATTCTGAAGAATTAAGTATCTATATTCACATTCCATTTTGTAAAAAGAAATGCAAATATTGTGATTTTCTTTCTGCCCCGGCCTCGGACCGGGTGCAGGAGGAATATTTTCATGCGCTTTTTGAGGAAATGACCACACATGCAAAAGAATATTCCCGTCAAGTGGTGCGCAGTGTCTATATTGGAGGAGGTACGCCTTCCGTAGCCGGTCCCGGGCGGCTCTGCAGGGTACTGGAAACCCTGTTTTCTCACTTTACGGTAGCGGAGGATGCGGAGATTTCCATGGAGGTCAATCCCGGTACTGTTACGGGAGAGGATTTGTCTGCGTATCAAAAGGCCGGAGTGAACAGGATAAGTATCGGGCTGCAGTCGGCTCATGATAAGGAGCTGACGCTCTTGGGAAGAATACACAGTTATGAGGATTTTTTAAGGACCTACCGACTCGTGCGGGAAGCGGGTTTTAAAAATGTAAATGTGGATATTATGGCGGCGCTGCCGGGACAGAAGCCGGAGGATTATGAGGATACTCTGCACAAACTGCTGGCTCTTAGACCCATACCGGAGCATATTTCCGCATACAGCCTGATCATTGAGGAAGGAACTCCCTTTTTTGCCCTGTATGGGGAAGAAAAGGAAGCGCTGGAACGGACGGGAGAGCCCCAAAAGCATCTTCCCTCTGAGGAGGAGGAGAGACGGATGTATGAGTTGACAGAAAGATTGCTGAAAGATGCGGGGTATCACCAATATGAAATTTCGAATTACAGTTTAGAGGGGTACGAATGCTATCACAACAAGGTATATTGGCAGCGGGGCGATTATATTGGTTTTGGGCTGGGGGCGGCTTCTTTGATAGACAATGTCCGCTGCCAAAATCATACGGATCTGCAGACCTATTTAAAGGAAGCTGATAAGGTCATGGAGCGTACACCGCTTTCCGTGAAGGAGCAGATGGCGGAGTTTATGTTCTTGGGGCTGAGGCTCACGAAAGGAGTAGAGAAACAGGCATTTTACCGTTACTTCGGTGTATCCATGGAAGAGATTTACGGGCAAGTCTTACGGGACAATGAAAAGATGGGACTGCTGGAAAACGGAGAGCGGGTAGCTTTGAGCAAACGGGGCAGAGATGTGAGTAATTATGTGATGGCTCAGTTTTTATAGGAGGAAAAATATGCAAAAAATAAGTAAAGGATTGATGGAGAAATACAAAGCTTTTCGGGAACTGCAATATCAAGAGTTATATAAGGAACAGCCCGGAATAAAAAGATTTTTGGCTGTGCGAAAGATACTTCTGGGGTTTTTGCGAATAATGTATTTCATAAATTTTATCTGTGCAGTTATCCTTATGGCATGGATGAATAATTTTTCTCAATTAGGCAAAGAAATAATCAGGCTGTTAATCGGTCTCTTTATTTTATGGATAGCGGGAAGAGCCTTTTTAGGTATTATACTCCTGTGGCTGGCATTTGCGGCGAATGTGATAGTGATTGCAGAAAATATTGGTCTGCTTACGCAGATCGACAGTAATTATCCTTTGGCTGCCATAATTGCGTATTTTGTGCAGATGTTGATTCCGGTAATACTGTTTCTTACGGCACTCTTTTTGTGTTTACCGTCAAGCCGTCGGTATCTGAATGAAATAATAGAAGTAGAAAAAGCAAGCAACATTTATCTTATGTCACAAATGCCTAATGGGAATAACAGTAATTTATATAGTACAACCGGGAGTGTAAAAAGTATCAGAGAGATAACAATGTATGATAATAGAGCAGATGAAGATACAGAGGACATTCCAAAAGAAAATAGTGCAATTATAGCGATGAAAGAGGCAAGTAAGATTGCAGCAGAAAACGGTATAGGTGAAATGCCTCTTGAAGAAATCAATGCGGAAATCACAGAAGCAAGAAATAGTTAGGAGATGTTTTTTATGGAAATTGATTTGTCTGAGAAGAAATCCACAGGCATATCAAAAATTTTGGGTGAATTAAAGAAAAAATGAAGGAACTTGTTGATTTTATTGAAGCGTATGAAGTAATTACTCCAAAGAAAGCCGAAAATATTGCCAAGAGATCTGCAGCAACAGTACGAAGGTATCTTAAGATGCTTATAGATGCAGGATGCATAGTGGCTGAGGGAAATACCAACAATTCAAAGTATCATATATCAACGAATTGGAATGATAGGGTTAGAAAATAAAACGACATACACACAAGAAAGGATCTATAACAATGAAATTATTATACGGTACCGGCAACCCGGCAAAGCTGGAATCGATGCGCAGATGGCTTACACCGCTTTCTATCGAACTAATCGGCTTAAAGGATCTGACCATGGAGATCCTCGAAATTGTGGAGGACGGATTTTTGGAGTTCTTTCAAAAGCATCTTTCTCTATGGTAAACCTGGCGGATCCTAAGGATCCGCATATTTTTGTCAAAACATGACATATAGATGTCTTGTTTGCGCTGTTAAGATGTATGAGATAGGAGGAATTTTAGCGGGTTAAAAAGGATGGAAAGGCACTAGAAGAATATCCGGCACATAGAATATAATAAATCTGCTTTTGGGGGCTGTCTTGAAAACCTTTAAGAAACCTTTATCCTCAGAGGAAGAAGCCGGTTATATTCGTCTACTGAAAGAGGGAAGCAGGGAAGAAGCCGCATTTGCAAAGGAAATTCTGATTGAACGCAATCTGCGGCTGGTTGCGCATATTGCCAAGAAGTATCAAAATATTGAAGAGGACATGGAAGATTTGATTTCCATAGGTACGATAGGGCTGATTAAGGCGGTGGACACCTTCGATGCAGGAAAAGGGAGACTTGCTACCTATGCCTGCAGATGTATAGACAATGAACTGTTGATGATGCTGCGGGCCAGGAAAAAGATTTCGAGAGAAGTTTCTCTTTATGAACCCATTGGCACGGATAAGGAAGGTAATGAGATTAATCTACTGGATGTGATCGAGGGAGAACAGACGGATGTGGTTGATAGGTTGACCGTGGAGGAGAACTTGCGCAAAATGCGCGTTTTTTTGGACAATTGCCTTACACCGAGGGAGAGGGAGATTCTTTTTTTAAGGTATGGACTTGAAGATGGCAGAGAGGTTACGCAAAGTGAAATAGGAAAAAAACTGGGGATTTCCCGCAGCTATGTGTCGCGTATTGAGAAGAAGGCCCTGATGAAACTGAAGGAAGAATTTCACAAAACTTAAGAACTGTGAGAAAAATTTTTTGATAGTGCATGGATTTTCAGTTTACTATATGATATACTACTTTTAAGTATTATTACTGCAGAAAAAGGCGAGGAGACAAAGATGCAGTTTGTAAAAGCGAAGGACTTAAAAGCAGGGATGCGTCTGGCGCGGCCGATTTACAATAAGGAGGGCGTGCTTCTATTTGAGAGAGATTCTAAGCTGACAGCCCAGGGTATTGCCAGTATTGCAAACTTTGGGCTGATAGGTCTTTTTATTCTGGAGCCTGCTGAACCGGTGCCTCCCATGACAGAGGAAGATCTGGAATTTGAACGTTTTCAGACTATGTCGGTTTTTTCCATTCAGGAGGAATTGAATCATATATTAAATACAAAGAAGCAGAGCAAACTGCAGATTATCGCGGACAGAATCATTAAAAATTACGGACATTTGGATAAAAAGATTAACTTTATACAAAACCTGCGCAGCAAGGAGGACTATATTTTCAAACATTCCCTGAATGTGGCGATTCTCTGCGCCATGATGGGACATGTTTTGAATATCAAACGCGACGAGCAGCTTCCCGCCGTTCTTGCAGCCATTGTTCACGATATGGGAAAGTTGACGCTGCCGCCTGAGGTGAATCTGGCAGAGCCGACGGAGGAATCGGAGAAGGCTCTGAAACGGGCGGAAACAGGCGCCTATGAATTAATAGAAACCGCGTTGTCTGAAGGAACCACGGTCAGACGTATCTGTATGCAAAGTGAGAGGATTATTGCCGGGGCGAAGGAAGGACAAGCCTACGACATGAAACTGATAACGGGTGCCAAGATTTTGGCGGTAGCGGATATGTACGATTCCATGACCGCAATGCAGTTAGAGGGAGCGCCCCGGTCGGAGGTAGTGGCCATCCGTTATCTGATGGAGCGGCCGGAGAGTTTTGACCCACAGGTGGTAAGAGCGTTGATTGACAGCATCCATATTCTGGCGGCGGGTATCAGCGTGGAACTGAATACGGGAGAGAAAGCCCTGGTTATCAGAGAAAACGAGGCAAATATCCTGCGCCCCATGATCTTGAGCTTTCGGGATAACAATATCATTGACCTGGATATCAGGGCCAATAAAGATCTGGAAATCGTAGATATTATGAAAACATTGGACAACCGTTATATATTTGATGATGACTATCTGGCAAAAGCCGGAATTCATATTACAGGACCGCAATAATATTTTTATAAAGGAGAAAAATCATGCCCCATATCAGAGAGATTTTGGAGGAAGCAAAAATCGCCGGCGCATCGGATGTGCATCTGACGGTAGGTATTCCTCCTAAGATGAGGGTAAACGGTAAGCTGATTACCATGGAACGCCATGGAAGACTGTTACCTGCAGATACCCTGGAAGTTGTACTGGATGTTATGTCAGAAACCCAGAAAGCCAAATTTGAGGAAAGAGGCGAGTACGATATGTCCTTTTCCATTCCGGAGTTGGGACGTTATCGTGTGAATGCATATAAGCAGAGAGGTTCCGTGGCCTTTGCGTTTCGTCTGGTAGGCACCAAAGTACCCTCCCCCGAAGAACTGGGAGTACCGGATTCTGTTATCGAATTATATCAGCGTAAACGAGGTCTTGTACTGGTAACCGGCCCTACAGGAAGCGGTAAGTCCACTACACTGGCAGCTATTATCGATAAAATCAATAACTGCAGAGATGCCCATGTCATTACGCTGGAGGACCCTATCGAGTATCTGCACCAGCATAAGATGGCCATGGTGAATCAGCGAGAAATCGGATTGGATTCCGAGAATTATGCCAATGCACTTAGGGCAGCGTTGAGAGAGGACCCCGATGTCATACTGGTAGGTGAGATGAGAGATTTGGAAACCATCAGCGTGGCTATTACGGCGGCGGAAACAGGACATTTGGTGCTTTCTACCTTACATACCATCGGTGCAGCCAGTACCGTGGACCGTGTTATTGACGTATTTCCTCCTCACCAGCAGCAGCAGATACGCGTGCAGCTTTCCAACGTATTGGAAGCGGTTGTTTCTCAGCAGTTGATACCCACCAGCGATGAGATGGGGCGTGTGGCAGCTTTTGAGGTTATGCATGCCAACCATGCGGTGCGCAACCTTATTCGCGAGGGTAAATCTCACCAGCTGACTTCTGTTATGCAGACCAACCGGAAGCTGGGCATGATCACCATGGATGAAGCCATTCAGCAGCTGTATTATAACGGACGCATTAGCAGGGATATGGCGATTCAGTTTGCACAGGATCCCGACGGTATGGAAAATAAGATATAATGTCTCTTGAATTTATCTAAAACCAATCAGTAGTGTTGGCGGCCGGTTCCGGCTGGCCGCCTTATCTAAAATCTGTTTATCAAAGTCTTTTCCATTATCATTCGAGTTTTATTTCCAGATTTTTTAATAATATTTTTTAAAAAAGATATTTTGTATTATATTTATTATTTTGCATTATGATCTGTAATGTCTTTTTATTTCAAGCGATTTCATAGGTTCTTTACATTTTCCTTATGAAACATATCAAATTTCCTTAGTCTGAACCGTGCAAATAACCAAATAAGGGCGAATGCCACGGCATCTGAGCCCGTTTTGGTTATTTGCACCTCAATAAAAATCATTCATGAAAGGAGCAAAAACATGTTCAGTAGTATGTGCGCCGGCGGAATAGCCGGTTTAGAAGCCTACCCTGTACGGGTGGAAGTAGATATTTCTCGAGGTCTGCCAGGATTTGAACTGGTGGGAAGTCTGGGGAGAGAAGTCAAAGAGGCAAAAGAGAGAGTGCAGATTGCCTTAAAAAATGCCGGTATGACACTCCCGGTGGCTAAAATCACCGTAAATCTTTCTCCCGCCAATATCAGAAAGGAAGGGACGGGGTATGATCTGGCAATTGCTGCTGGGCTATTGTCTTGTATGGGAATCGTGGAAGCGGATTCCTTAAGAACAACGGCCTTTCTGGGAGAACTGGCATTAGATGGTGCAGTCGGCCGTATCAACGGAGTGCTTCCTATTGCGCTGGCTCTGCAAAAGGAGGGAATTCAATATTTGATCGTACCAATAGAAAATGTTGGGGAGGGTGTCGGGATACCGGGGATTTCTCTCATCGGAGTAAAAAGCATGGCGGAATTTTTAGAATATCTGCAGGCAGGAGAGGAGAAAAGAAAGAGTATTTTAAAACAGCAGGAAAAAATAAAGAAAAATCCGGAAAAACAGGAAAACCGGGAACGATTGGATTTTGCGGACGTTTATGGGCAGGAGAGTGCGAAAAGAGCGGCGGAGGTAGCGGCGGCAGGTTTTCATCATCTGTTACTGGCAGGACCGCCGGGAGCGGGAAAGACTATGATAGCCAGCCGAATTCCAAGCATTCTGCCACCACTTACCAAACAGGAGAAAATGGAAGTTGCCAGTATCTATAGTATTGCCGGTAAACTGGCAGGAAGAGAGGGACTGACTAAAGAGCGGCCCTTTGTAGCTCCCCACCACACTATCTCGCCTCAGGCACTGGCCGGAGGCGGTAGGCTTCCCAGACCGGGGATGCTGTCTTTTTCCCATAGAGGTATCCTTTTTTTAGATGAAATGCCGGAGTTTTCCTCGGAAGCGCTGGAAGTACTGCGCCAGCCCATGGAAGAAAAGGTTGTACGGGTAATTAGGAGTAGGGGAAATTGTACCTATCCGGCGGATTTTATGCTGATTGGTGCGATGAACCCCTGTCCCTGCGGCCATTATCCTGACAGAAACAGATGCAACTGCAGTGAAACGGAAATCCGTCGTTATCTGGGAAGAATTTCCGGGCCTATCTTAGATAGGATTGACATGGTGGCAGAGGTATCGGCAGTGCAGTTAAAAGAACTGCATCAATGGAGGAATGAAGAATCAAGTGTGACGATAAGAAGACGAGTCATGGAGGCCAGAAAAAGGCAGAACCTGCGATTTAGGGGTACATCCTATCACTTTAACGGGGAACTACCGGGGAGGGAGGTAGAGCGCTACTGTGTGCTGGGGAGCGATGAACGGCGTTTTCTGGAGCAGGTTTTTGATGCAGGTCAGATGAGCCTGCGTGCCTATCATAAAGTGATCAAGCTGGCCAGAACCATTGCGGATTTGGAGGGTGAAAACCGTATCAGTACATCCCATCTGTCGGAAGCGGTATGCTATAACAACGGCAGGCAGCAGTTCTGGAGTTAAGAGAGGGTATGGGAGAAAGATGAGGGGATGAAGAGAGAAAGAAAGGAGTGATATGGATAATATGACAAGAGATCATGGCAACACAGAAACAGGCTGGGAGTGCCAGTTTACGGAAGAGGAGATGGCAAAGCAGCAGCCCTTCATCTATTGGCTGGACCGTGTAGAAAGGTTGGGTAAAACAAGAAAATATGAACTGTTGGCGGCTTTTGGATCCCCTGAAGAAATCTACTGTGCAAAGAGAGAAAGCTTGTCTCATTTTTTGAAAGAGGACCAGCTTCTTACATTGGAAACATCCAGAAACAGGGATATTATGGAAGCATATGAAAGGCTGGGCGAACAGGGCATCAGCTTTTACCCCTTTTATCATTCCCAATATCCCGGACGGCTCTTACACATCTCGGATAAGCCCTTTGGATTGTATGTAAAGGGCAGACTGCCGGAAGATGAAAAAAGGAGTATTGCCATCGTGGGCGCCAGAAACTGTTCCGAATACGGCCGTTATCTTGCAGAGAACTTTGGAGAACAGTTAGCTGCAGCAGGCGTGCAGATTGTCAGTGGATTTGCAAAAGGAGTTGACGGACTGGCCCAGGCTGCCGCAATACGGACGGGCGGCAGCAGTTTTGCAGTTTTGGGCTGTGGCGTGGATATTTGCTATCCGTCCGCTCATCGGAATCTGTATGAGCAGATTTTAGAAAGAGGAGGCATTCTGTCCACCCATCCCCCGGGAACTCCGCCTTTGGCGTTCCATTTTCCGCCTCGAAACAGAATCATCAGTGGATTGTCCGATGCGGTATTGGTGATAGAAGCCAGACAGAAAAGCGGCACGCTCATTACGGTGGATATGGCCTTAGAACAGGGCAGAGAGGTGTATGCGGTACCGGGCAGAGTGACGGACAGACTCAGTGACGGCTGTAACAGCCTTTTACTGCAGGGAGCAGGTGCGGCACTTTCTCCCACACAGCTGTTGCAAGAGTTGGAAGAAGACCTCTGGAGCGGCAGGGGGATGATACAGGATGAATGTGTTGGGGAAGTTCCTTTTAAGCGTAAAGGAATAAACCTAAATGAGGAAGAACAGGAGATGTTAAAACTCTTAGACCTTTACCCAATTTCTTTGGACCAGATACGGCTGATGATGCTGTCAGAAAAGCTGCTTAAGAAGCTCAGCCTGTCTCAGACAATGGAGATACTGTTAAATTTGACGCTAAAGGGCTGTGTAAAGCGGGAAGGCGGCTGTTATGCGCTATGTGAGCCGTTGTAGTATGATTTTATTTGAGATAAAGAAAATCACAAATCCGGCATGGGGAGATATTGCCTGATAGAAAGAAGTTGTTATATAATAAGTTATGTAATGCGTTATATTTTAGTGGATAGTAAACAGAAATCCTATGACAGGAGAACAGCATGTATAGAGAGAATACGAAGGTAATACAAATAGGCGACAGGGCGATCGGCGGTGGCAATCCCATACTGATTCAGTCCATGACGAATACGCCGACGGAAGACGTAGCAGCTACAGTGGCTCAGATTCACCGGCTGGAAGAGGCCGGATGCGAGATCATACGCTGCACGGTACCTAACATGGAAGCGGCTCTGGCTATAAAAGAAATCAAAAAGCAGATACATATTCCGCTGGTGGCGGATATCCATTTCGACTATAGGATGGCGGTTGCCGCCATAGAGAACGGTGCGGATAAGATTCGGATAAATCCCGGAAATATCGGTGACAGGGATAAGGTACTTGCGGTGGTAAATGCCGCAAAAGAAAGACAGATTCCGATTAGAGTGGGGGTCAACAGTGGTTCTTTAGAAAAGTCCCTGTTGGAAAAGTACGGCGGCGTGACTGCAGAGGGCATTGTGGAGAGTGCACTGGATAAGGTAAGTCTGATAGAAGAATTAGGCTATGACAATCTGGTGATCAGCATCAAATCCTCCGATGTGTCCATGTGTATTAAGGCCCATGAAATACTGGCCGCAAAGACAAGTTATCCTCTGCATGTAGGGATTACGGAGTCCGGTACGGTCTGGTCCGGCAATATCAAATCGGGAGTGGGTTTAGGAGTGATCCTATATCAGGGAATCGGTGATACGATTCGGGTTTCTTTAAGCGGGGACCCGGTGGAGGAGATCAAGTCCGCAAAACTGATCCTGCGTACGCTGGGACTTAGAAAGGGCGGCATAGAAGTAGTTTCCTGTCCCACCTGCGGCCGGACAAAAATTGATTTGATCAAGCTGGCAAATGAAGTGGAAACCTTGGCAGCAGCTTATCCGCTCTCTATTAAGGTCGCGGTCATGGGCTGTGTAGTGAACGGACCGGGGGAGGCAAGAGAAGCCGATTTGGGTATTGCAGGAGGTATCGGAGAAGGGCTTCTTATCAAAAAAGGAGAGGTCGTACGTAAAATACCCGAAACGGAATTTCTCTCCGCACTGAAATACGAGCTGGATAATTGGAGTGAGGCGTAATGAGTAAAGCTTTTCTGGAGGTATTTCCCACTCTGGAGTTAGAGGGAAGCATAAAGCAGCAGATGGAGCAGGTGGAAGTGGAAAAAATCACCACGACCTCCCGCAAGGATTTTTTGCGCATTTATTTACGCAGCAGCCATCTGATTCAGAAGGACGTGATCTACAGGCTGGAAAAGGAAATCTGGGAACAGCTTTTTAATAAGAACGGAATGACCGTAAAGATTTATGAGAAATATATACTTTCCGCCCAGTATACGCCGGAAAAGCTTTTAGATATCTATAAAGAGAGTATTCTCATGGAACTGCGGGAGTACGACCACATTATTTATAGTGCTTTTAAGGGTGCGGACCTTTCTTTTCCTCAGGAAAATGAGTTGCTGCTTACAGTGGAAGATACTGTTTTAATTCGCCATAAGGCGGAAGAAATGATGCGCATTCTGGAAAAAATTCTGAACGAACGCTGCGGACAGCAGGCATTGGTGCGTCTGGATTATAAAGAAGCAGCCGACAGTAAATTTGGGGAAGAAGACGAACAGAAAATCGCCATGGAAGTGGCGCAGATCTATGCCCGTATTAAAGCGGGGGAGAAAGCGGAAGAACAGGGTGTAGAAACTGCAAAAAAAGCGGAGAATAGCCAGGAAAAGGCGGGAGAGAGTGTCCAAGGAGAAACTGTGGAAAGAAAAGCGGAGAGAAGGAAAGAAATCGTATCCGCAGGAACGAAAATATCCCGCAAGGAAGCAGGGGAGTTAAAAAAGAGTATCAAGCGTTCGGACAATCCGGATGTCCTCTACGGTCGGGACTTCGATGAAGAAGCCATGAAAATAGAGGATGTTATCGGTGAGATCGGCGAGGTGATCATCCGCGGCCGGATCATGAACTTTGACAAGCGGGAGATTAAAAACGAAAAGACCATTCTTTTTTTTGATATTACGGATTATACGGATACCATGACCATCAAGCTCTTTGTGGCAAATGAGCATGTGGAGGAGTTGAGCGCGGGACTGAAACCGGGCGGTTTTGTCAAAGTCAAGGGCATTGCCATGACGGACAAGTTCGATCATGAGCTCACCGTCGGTTCCATTGCAGGTATCAAAAAGATTTCTGATTTTACAATGAGCCGCTCGGACACATCCATAAAAAAGCGGGTGGAGCTGCACTGCCATACCAAAATGAGTCACATGGACGGTGTGTCCGAAGCCAAGGATATTGTGAAAAGGGCTTATAAATGGGGGCATCCCGCCATTGCCATTACCGATCATGGTGTGGTACAGGGTTTTACGGATGCCAGTCATGTCTGGGACGATCTATGGAAGGAAGAAAAGGCCAGACGTAAAGAAAATGGGGAAGAGAATCCTGACAAGCAGGATTTCTTCAAGGTGATCTATGGCGTAGAAGCTTATATTGTTGACGATTTAAAAGAGATTGTAACCGGAGATAAGGGACAGGTCTTAGATAGCGCTTATGTGGTGTTTGATATTGAAACCACTGGTTTTTCACCGGTCAATAACCGTATCATCGAAATTGGGGCAGTAAAGGTACGGGACGGACAGATTTTGGATAGATTTTCCACTTTTATCAATCCCGGTGTGCCCATTCCTTTTGAGATCGAAAAACTTACCGGTATACGGGACGATATGGTAATGGACGCCCCGAACATTGAAGAAGTATTGCCGCAATTTCTGACGTTTTGCGAAGGCTGTGTGATGGTTGCGCACAATGCCGCTTTTGATATGAGTTTTATCACGGAAAATGCTGCCAGACAGGGATTTTCCACGGACTATACTTATGTGGATACCATGGTGGTCTCCAGAGTGCTGTTGCCTAACCAGAGTAAGCATACGCTGGATGCTCTGTGCAAGACCTTTAATGTCGTATTGGAAAATCATCACAGAGCAGTGGACGATGCGGAAGCTACGGCCCATATTTTCTTAAAGTTCATGGAGATGTTAAAGGAGAAGGAAATAACTACGCTTAAGGAGCTGAATACCTTTGCGAGACCTTCTGCGGAGAATATCAGCAGACTGCATCCCTACCACTGTATCATACTGGCAAAAAATGATTTGGGGCGTATCAATTTATACAGACTGGTGTCCATGTCTCATTTACAGTATTTTTATAACCGCCACCCAAGAATTCCCAAGAGTGAGATTTTAAAGTACAGGGACGGTTTGATCATTGGCAGCGCCTGCGAGGCTGGAGAACTCTATGGGGCATTGGTAGAGGAACGGGGAGATGCGGAGATAGCCAGAATTGTCAGCTTTTATGACTATCTGGAAATCCAGCCCTGTGGGAATAACCAGTTTATGATTGCTTCAGAGAGATTTTCCAATATTAACTCCATCGAAGATATTCAGGATATAAACCGCAGGATAGTAAGATTGGGAGAACAGTTTCATAAGCCTGTAGTGGCTACCTGTGATGTACATTTTCTGGACCCCGAGGATGAAATCTACCGCCGCATCATTATGGCAGGATGGGGTTATGAGGATTCGGATAATCAGGCCCCCCTGTATCTGCGTACCACGGAGGAGATGTTAGAGGAATTTTCATATCTGGGCAGTGACAAAGCGGAGGAAGTAGTCATTACCAATACCAATCTGATTGCAGACATGGTGGAGAATATAGCGCCTGTGCGCCCGGATAAATGTGCGCCGGTGATTCCGGACTCAGACAAGACCCTGACTGAAATCTGCTATAACAGAGCCCATGAAATCTATGGGAAAGAACTGCCGGAGATTGTGGAGGCGCGTCTGAAAAAGGAGCTGGATTCCATTATCAACAACGGCTTTGCCGTTATGTATATCATTGCGCAGAAACTGGTATGGAAATCGGTGGAGGACGGCTATCTGGTAGGGTCAAGAGGTTCCGTAGGGTCCTCCCTGGTGGCGTTTATGGCGGGTATAACGGAAGTAAATTCCTTAAGCGCCCATTATCGATGCGGCAAATGCTTTTACTGTGATTTTGATTCCCCCGAGGTCAAGGCTTTTGCCGGCAATGCGGGCTGTGATCTGCCGGATAAATCATGTCCCGTATGTGGAGAGCCTCTTATAAAAGACGGCTTTGATATTCCCTTTGAAACTTTCTTAGGCTTTAAGGGCGATAAGGAGCCGGATATTGACTTAAACTTTTCCGGTGAGTACCAGAGTAAGGCCCACAAGTATACAGAGGTCATTTTCGGCGCGGGACAGACTTATCGGGCAGGTACGATTGCCACGCTGGCGGATAAGACGGCTTTCGGCTATGTAAAGAACTACTATGAGGAGAGAGGGCAGCACAAACGTACCAGTGAGATCAACCGGATTACTGCGGGCTGTACAGGAGTACGCAGAAGTACCGGACAGCATCCGGGCGGTATCATCGTGCTTCCTGTGGGCCAGGATATCAATTCCTTTACGCCGGTACAGCATCCGGCTAACGATATGACCACGGACATCATTACCACTCATTTTGATTATCATTCCATCGACCATAATCTGCTGAAACTGGATATACTGGGACACGATGATCCTACTATGATCCGTATGCTGCAGGATTTGACAGGAGTGGACCCTACTAAGATTCCGTTAGACGATAAGCAGGTAATGTCCCTGTTTCAGAATACCTCTGCCCTAGGTATTACGCCGGAACAGATAAACGGCACTTTGGTGGGTTCTTTAGGAATTCCGGAGTTTGGTACGGAATTTGCCATAAATATGCTTTTGGACACAAAACCAAAACAACTCTCGGATTTAATTCGGATTTCCGGTCTGGGTCACGGTACCGATGTATGGGTTGGAAATGCACAGGATTTGATTCTAAACGGGGTTACCGATATTTCCAATGCCATCTGCTGTCGTGATGATATTATGATTTACTTGATCAGCCAAGGGGTGGAAAGTTCTCTGTCCTTTACCATTATGGAGAGTGTGCGTAAGGGAAAGGGCTTAAAGCCGGAATGGGAGGCTGCAATGGTGGAAAAAGGCGTGCCCGACTGGTATATTTGGTCCTGTAAAAAGATTAAGTATATGTTCCCCAAGGCCCATGCGGCTGCCTATGTCATGATGGCATGGAGAATAGCTTATTATAAAATATATTATCCACTTGCCTACTATGCAGCTTTTTTCAGTATCCGTGCAAAAGCCTTTTCCTATGAATTGATGTGTCAGGGACAGCAGCATTTGGAAAAAGTGATGTCGGAGTTTAAGAGCCGTAACGACCTATCCAATAGGGAGAAAGACGCTTACAACGATATGAAAGTGGTGCAGGAGATGTATGCCAGAGGCTTTGACTTTATCCCAATCGATATTTTCAGCGCCCAGTCCCGTGCTTTCCAGATAGTGGGGGATAAGCTGATGCCTTCCTTAAACAGTATTGACGGCTTGGGTGAAAAGGCGGCGGATGCCATTGTGGAAGCTGCAAAGGACGGACCTTTCCTGAGTAAGGATGATTTCCGTCAGCGGACCAAGGCGAGCAAGACCGTCATCGATATGATGGACAGTCTGCATTTATTGGGTGATCTGCCGGAATCCAACCAGATCAGCCTCTTTGATTTCGTTTCGTAAATTTTTTGAAAAAAGGACTTGCATTCTTTTCGGTTTTATATTAATATAAAAAGCGTCATGTGGACGTAGATATAAAACCATGGCTGATTGGTCAAGCGGTCAAGACGCCGCCCTCTCACGGCGGAAACAGGGGTTCGATTCCCCTATCAGCTGCTATTTAAAAGCCCAACCCACAAAAAGCCTGTCTTCGTAAGAAGACAGGCTTTTAAAATATCACTGATGATCAGTGGCTGCAGATATGGCGTTTGATAGCCTCAAAACTTTCTTTGCTGATATCATGTTCTATCCGGCAGGCATCTTCAGTGGCTGTTTTTTCGTCCACGCCCAGTTTTATCAGCCAGGAGGAGAGAAGTTTATGACGCTCGTACATGGTTTCGGCAATTTCACTGCCTTTATCAGTCAGATAGATATAGCCCTGCTCCGTAACGGTAATATAGCCGTTTTCTCGAAGATGTTTCATGGCCACACTGATGCTGGATTTTTTGAAATTCAGTTCTGTTGCGATATCTACAGAGCGGACAACGGGCAGGCGCTCGCTTAAGATCAAGATGGTTTCCAGATAATTTTCGGCAGATTCTCTGATCGTCATAGGCATTCCCCCTTGGTATGATGTACCGCAATCATTATACCATAAAATATTGATAAATTAAATGAATTTTTTATTTTTCAATCTTTATACTTTCGCCAAAGGAATATATGTGGTATACTATATATGATTATGTTGGAGGACGGTGCCATGTCAGCTGAAAAAAGTACCCTTCCCGACGAAAGACGGAGGCGGGTGCAGCGTCTAAAAAGAGGAATTATTATTTCCCTGATAGCCTCCATACTGATACCTATCATATTGTGCATTTTCCTATTGGTGAGGCTGTTTTCCTTAGAGAACAGGCTGAAGGAATTGGAAGAACTCTTGATTTCGGGACAGCTTCAGTTAAGCAGTGGTATGAGTAATCTGCCGGAGAGCGAGAGTCAGGGAAGTATACCGGAGCCTGTGTTCAATAATCTGTCAGGAGAGGATGTGGCAGATTTGGGCGAAGGATCCGATGCGGCAAATGCTCCTGATGCAGAAGATGGTTCTGATATCGAAGATGATTCTGATGCAGAAGATGAACAGGAGGAAATTGCAGAAGAGCCGGTAAGGAGAGTTTATCTGACTTTTGACGACGGCCCCAGTTCTGGAACCGATGAGATTCTGGATATTCTGGCGGAGTATGATGTAAAGGCTACTTTCTTTGTGGTAGGAAAGACGGGCGAGTGGGCAGAGGAGGCTTACAAGCGGATTGTGGAAGAGGGGCATACCTTGGGGATGCATTCCTATACACATGATTACAAACAGATGTATGCATCCCTGGATGCGTATATAGAGGATCTTTTGAAGCTGCAGGATTATCTCTATGAAATCACAGGAGTGGAAAGCGTATATGTCAGATTTCCCGGAGGAAGTTCCAATAGGGTGAGCCACACGGATATGCGCGAGTTGATCGCATGGTTGGAGGAAGAAGGATTTACCTATTATGACTGGAATATCTCCTCTCAGGATGCATCGGGAGTGAGGTTAACTCCTGAGCAGATCGTGGAGAATTGTCTGGCGGGACTTGAGAAGAAAGATAATGTCATTATCCTGATGCATGACGCGGCAAGCAAGCATACCACGGTGGAAGCGCTGCCCATATTGATAGAGCGTATACAAGCTATGGAAAATACGGAGCTGTTGCCGATTACGGAGGAGACAGTGCCCGTTCAGCATATTACAATACCACATGAAGAAACGGAGGAATAAGAGAATGGGTTTTTTCTCGGATTTAAAGGAAGACCTTTCCCAGGCGGTCAATGAATTAATGCCCGGGGAGGCGGAAAATACGGATGAGATGCCGGAACAGGAAAATGTTTTGGCAGCAGAGGACGTGCAGGATATGCCTGTGGAAGAATCGGTAGATATTTCCATTGAGGCAGAAAAAGCGCAGTTGGACGCGCTGCTTGAAAGGGTGGACTTCATTGAGGTGCCGGCCGAAATGAACATGATCAAGCCGGAACAGGAGGCTGAAGTGGCGGAGTCGGTGGAAGAAAGCATTAAAGAAGAGACCACTGCGGAAGAGAGCTTTTCTATTGAAGAAGAACTGTCTATGGAAGAGGAACTGCCTATTGAGGAAGAGCCGTCTATGGAAGAAGAACTGCCTATTCAGGAAGAGCTGTCTATGGAAGAAGAACCACCTATTCAGGAAGAGCTGTCTATGAAAGAAGAACTTCCTATTGAGGAAGAGTTTCCTATGGAAGAAGTACTACCTACTGAGGAAGAGTTTCCTATGGAAGAAGAACTGCCTATTCAGGAAGAATTTTCCATGGAAGAAGAACCGTCTGTCGTAGAGAATTTGACAGAGGAAGTAAACGAAACAGTTGCTGCAACAGAAGAAATTGTAGAAGAGGAAGGGAAAAAGATGGATGTTCAATTAAAAACCGCAACAGATGAAAACGCTATTATTACAGCCGGGATGACCGTTACCGGAGATATTAATTCCGAAGGCTCCATGGAGGTGATCGGAACGATCAACGGTAATATTACCCTGTTGGGTAAACTCAATGTTACAGGCGTTATTACAGGAAATTCCAAAGCTGCGGAAATCTATGCAGATAATGCTAAGATTAACGGAGAAGTGTCCAGTGAGGGTGCTGTTAAGATCGGACAGAGTTCCGTTGTGATCGGAAATATTTTTGCAAAGAGCGCGGTGATCGCCGGTGCGGTAAAAGGTGATATTGATGTACACGGTCCCGTTGTGCTTGACACTTCTGCAATCGTAATGGGAAATATCAAGTCCAAGGCTGTGCAGATCAACAACGGTGCGGTCATCGAGGGTATGTGCTCCCAGTGCTATGCAGATGTCAATCCTTCTTCCTTCTTTGATGCGTATAAGAAGGAAAAAAATAAAAAATAAAGGAGCGTAGTTCATGCGCAGAATATTACTGAAACTAAGTGGGGAAGCGCTGGCCGGGGATAAGCATACGGGCTTTGACGAGGAAACGGTAAGGGGCGTTGCCATGCAGGTGAAGGAACTTGTGGACGACGGTTACGAGATAGGAATCGTTACAGGCGGAGGCAACTTCTGGAGAGGCCGTTCCAGCGAGAGCATTGACAGGACCAAAGCGGATCAGATCGGAATGCTGGCCACGGTGATGAACTGCATTTATGTTTCCGAGATTTTTCGTTCCGTAGGTATGCGTACCAGCATACTTACCCCCTTCGAATGCGGATCTTTTACCAAATTGTTTTCTAAAGACAGGGCCAACAAATATTTTTCAAAAGGCATGGTAGTATTCTTTGCGGGAGGTACGGGACATCCCTATTTTTCCACGGATACGGGCGTGGTGCTCAGGGCGGTGGAAGTGGAAGCGGATGTGATACTTTTAGCAAAATCCGTGGACGGTGTATATGACGCGGATCCTGCCAAGGTGGCGGATGCCAAAAAATATGATGAGGTGAGCATAGAGGAAGTGATTTCCAAAAATCTGCAGGTGGTAGATATGACGGCCTCCATTTTGGCAAGGGACAATCGGATGCCCATGTGGGTATTCGGCTTAAATAAAGAGAAAAGTATTGTAAATGCCGTAAAAGGTGATTTCAGTGGTACGAAGGTAACAGTGTGAAGATAAAATCTTCACACGGAAATTTGGGCTGGAGATCCAAATTTGCAGGTTGAAGAAAGGTATGGTATTTAACATGGACGAGAGAATCAGTGTATATAGTGAAAGAATGCAGAAAACATACGAGTACTTGGAATCGGATTATGCGGCTATCCGGGCAGGACGTGCCAATCCCCATGTGTTGGACAAGCTGTATGTGGACTACTATGGTACGCCCACTCCGATTCAGCAGGTAGGAAATATTACGGTTCCTGAAGCTCGTATTATTCAGATCGCTCCTTGGGAAAAATCTCTGGTAAAAGCGATTGAGAAAGCAATCATGGCTTCAGATATCGGTATCACGCCCTCTAATGACGGTTCCGTGATTCGTCTGGTATTTCCGGAACTGACTGAGGAGAGAAGAAAGGATCTGGTGAAGGAAGTCAAGAAAAAAGGCGAGGACGCAAAGGTTGCCATTCGCAATATCAGACGCGACGGCAATGATGCGTTCAAGAAGCTTTCCAAGACAGATATTTCCGAAGACGAAATCAAGCAGTTAGAAGACAATCTGCAGAAACAGACTGATAAATTTATCAAGGACATAGATGCGTTGATTGAATCCAAATCCAAAGAAATCATGACCGTATAATAAGAGAGGGCGGGTCCTGGGACCTGCCCTTTGGTCAATCACATGGAGGAAACCATGGAAGAGTTAAAGATGCCGCGTCATGTGGCAATCATTTTGGACGGCAATGGCAGATGGGCTAAGGCTAAAGGTATGCCCCGCAACTACGGACATGTGCAGGGAGCTAAGACCGTGGAGGTCATCTGCGAAGAGGCATACAAGATGGGAATCCAATACCTGACGGTATATGCCTTTTCTACCGAAAACTGGAATCGTCCCCCAAAAGAAGTGGAAGCGTTGATGAAGCTGCTGCGGGACTATATGAAGACTTGTTTAAAGACAGCGGAAAAGAACCGTATGTGTGTCAGGGTCATTGGCGACAAGAACGGATTGGATGAGGACATCCGTTTAAGAATTGCGGAACTGGAGGAGGCGACGAAGAACAACGACGGCCTGCATTTCCAGATTGCCCTAAACTACGGCGGAAGAGATGAACTTTGCCGCTGTATGCGCTCATTGGGTGAAAAAATCGCCGCAGGAGAATTAAGGCCCGGAGAGATTTCTGAGGAATTGATCAGTACGAATCTGGATACTCACGGTCTGCCGGAACCCGATTTATTGATCCGTACCTGCAGCGAACAGCGTATATCCAATTTTCTGCTGTGGCAGTTAGCTTATACGGAATTTTATTTTTCTCCGGTGGCATGGCCGGATTTTACGAAGGAAGAATTGACAAAAGCAATTGAAGCATATAATAAGAGGGACAGAAGATACGGCCTTATAAAGGAGGACTAGGGAATGTTTCTGACGAGGTTACTGAGCAGTGTGGTTCTGATACTCATTGCTTTGTGTACTTTGATTCTGGGAGGACCGCTGTTAGCGGCAGTTACCTTTTTCATAGCCCTTGTGGGATATTTTGAATTGGTAAGAGCCACCGGTATTCATACAGGTGGAAAGATAAACGGGCTGGAAGCGGCAGGCTTTTTGGGTATAACGGCCTATTATGCAGCCATGTTTTTGTCTGGAAACGCAGTTTTGCTCTGTGCGGTGGCGGTAGCCGTATTTATGGCGGGTCTGGGTGTATATGTCATTACCTTTCCGAAATATTCTTCCGAAAAAGTGATGGAAAGCTTTTTCCACTTTATATATGCGCCGGTAATGTTGTCCTTTCTTTATATGACCAGAGAACTGCAGTATGGACAGTACCTTGTCTGGTTGATTTTTATCAGTTCATGGGGCAGTGATACCTGTGCTTATCTGGTAGGTATGTGTATTGGCAGAAAGAAGATTTTTCCTGTTTTAAGTCCTAAAAAATCTTTGGAGGGCTGCATCGGTGGTGTGGCAGGCGCCGGACTTTTAGCAGCGGCGTATGGATATTTTCTGGTGGAATCTGTGGTGGAAAACCAAACGGTAACACTCATTTTGGTCTTTATCTGTATGCTGGGGTCCATTATCAGCCAGATTGGAGATCTGGCCGCTTCTGCAATCAAGAGAAACCACGATATTAAGGATTACGGGAAATTGATACCCGGACATGGCGGTATCATGGATCGTTTTGACAGCGTTATCGTAACCGCTCCCATGATCTATTTTCTGGCGGCACTGTTGATTCAGTAGAAAAGGAATGCCATGAATATGAAATATACAATGGATATGAAATATACGATCGATAAGCAGAATACATTGAATACCGGTATAAGAAGGAAAATTGCAATATTGGGCTCCACCGGTTCGATCGGTACCCAGACGCTGGAAATTGTAAGGGACAATGAAGACTTGCAGGTCATGGCACTGGCAGCAGGCGGAAATGTCGAACTCATGGAGGAGCAGATTCGAGAGTTTAAGCCAAAGCTTGCTGTTATGTGGAGTGAGAAAGCCGCGGCGGATTTAAAGCAGAGAGTGGCGGACTTGCCGGTGCGGATAGCCCATGGCATGGAAGGGCTGCTAGAACTGGCAGTTTTGCCCGAAGCAGAAGTATTGGTGACGGCAATTGTGGGTATGATTGGTATCAAGCCTACGATCGCGGCGATTGAAGCAGGTAAAACGATTGCACTTGCAAATAAAGAAACATTAGTCTGCGCAGGACATCTGATCATGTCTCTTGCAAAGGAAAGAGGCGTGTCCATTCTGCCGGTGGACAGTGAGCACAGCGCTATTTTTCAGTCTATAAACGGAGAACCGAAGAACAGAATTTCCAAGATTCTGCTGACGGCTTCGGGAGGACCTTTCAGAGGCCGTACCCTGGAACAACTGCGGCAGATTCGGCCTGAGGATGCTTTAAAGCATCCAAACTGGGCTATGGGCAGAAAGGTTACCATAGATTCGTCTACCATGGTCAATAAGGGGTTGGAGGTCATGGAGGCAGGATGGCTTTTTGATGTGAAGCTTTCCGATATTCAGGTGGTCGTACATCCCCAAAGTGTGATTCATTCTATGGTGGAATATGTGGACGGTGCTGTCATGGCACAGCTTGGGACTCCTGATATGAAACTTCCCATTCAGTATGCCTTGTTCTATCCGGACAGAAGGCCTATGGCGGGCAGGCGGCTGGATTTTTATGAGTTGGGACAGCTTACCTTTGAAAAACCGGATCTGGAAACCTTTAGGGGCCTGAAACTGGCCTACAGAACCGGAGAAATCGGCGGAAGTATGCCCACTGTGTTCAATGCGGCCAATGAGAAGGCAGTGAGTTTGTTTTTGGAGAATCAAATAGCCTATCTGCAGATTCCGGAAATAATCGAGGCCTGTATGCAGCAGCACAAGGTAATGGAGAATCCTTCTGTAGAGCAGATTTTGCAGGCAGAGGAAGAAACCTATCGTTTTATTATGGAGCAGTTCCAAAAGAAAGCATAGAGAGTATAGCGGATATGATGACAGTAATTTTATTTATAATCATTTTTGGTATAGTGGTTTTGTCACATGAGTTCGGACATTTCCTTTTGGCTAAGATGAATGGAATCCATGTGGTGGAGTTTTCGGTAGGAATGGGACCGGTGCTCTGTTCCTTTACCAGAAAGGAAACCAAATATGCCATAAGGCTTCTGCCCATTGGCGGCGCCTGTATGTTTGAGGGCGAGGACGGTCTGGAAAGCGAAAACGGAGGCGGCGAAGGCTCTTTTTTAAAGGCAGGTATCTGGGCCAGAATTGCTACGGTGGCCGCGGGTCCTATTTTTAATTTTATACTGGCTTTTCTGGTGGCTATTATACTGGTTTCTTTTTCTGCCACTGATACCACCATACTCTCGGGCGTATCCGAGGGAAGTCCCGCCGAAGCGGCGGGGCTTGCAGCGGGAGACAGAATTGTCAGCATTGATGGGCAGAAAACCTATCTGTTTCGTGATGTCTATCTTTTGACGCTCCTGAATAAGGGAGAGGAAATGAAGGTGGTCTATGAGCGGGACGGAGAAATCCACTCCGCCAGCATGACTCCTGTGTACAGTGAAGAGAGCGCCAGATATCTGTTAGGTATCTATGGCGGTATTTATGAGCAGGCAAAGGGACTTAGAGTCTTTCGTGACTCTTGGTTTGAAATTCGCTATAACGTGGTGTCAACCTACAAGAGTCTGGGGCTTTTACTGACGGGACAGTTTTCGAAAGAGGATGTGGCAGGGCCGGTAGGTATTGCGGTCAATGTGGTGGGAGCAACCTATGAGGCCTCAAAAGATTACGGTATCCGCGCAGTAGTACTGAATATGATGAATATTGTGTTGCTGCTTTCAGTCAATCTGGGTATTCTGAATTTACTGCCCATTCCAGCTTTGGACGGCGGCAGACTGGTCTTTCTTATAATAGAACTGATACGAAGAAAGCCAATTCCCCCTGAAAAAGAGGGTATTGTGCATTTTATCGGGCTGGTATTCTTTATGATATTGATGGTAGTAGTATTGTTCAATGATCTGTCCAATATCTTTGGCAGGTGATCAGAATAAATAATCTTGTTAATTTAGGGAGATTTCGGGCTGCATCTCCATGCGTATTTAAGGAGATGAACCCGAAAGCTTTCGGTCTTTTGGGACTGTTCTTTTTCAGTTTTTCTGCAGATTCCTGCGAAATGATCCCCGTGGATATAAAACACAGAATAAATACCGCCCAAACATTGGATACGTGGTATAGAAGATAAAAAGGAGGCAGTATATTTGCTGGCGTATGAAGAACGATATGAAATATTAAAGCTATTGGGAAGCGGCACTACTGCACAGGTCTATTTGATCTTTGACAAAATTTTGGGGAGAAAGTTAGCTTTAAAGAGGGGAGCGGAAAAGTCCTTGTTGAGACAGGAGGCAGGAATATTGGCAGGATTTACCACGTCGTTTTTTCCTGTTCTTTATGACTATACGGAACGGGATGGGATGGCTCTGCTTTTTATGGAGTATATAGAAGGGGAGAATCTTTCTGAGCGAAAAAAGCGGATTGGATATTATACGGAAGAAGAGGCACTGGGAATAGCGGTAAATATTGCAAGAGCCCTGGTTTGTCTGCATACAAGCAAAAAGCCTTATGTCTATGGAGATATAAAACCGGAAAATATTATGATACCGGTGGATGGCAGCGTAAAGTTGATAGATTTTGGCGCAGCAGTGCTGCTTGGTAGAGAGGGGGATTGCGGTGTGGAAGAGAAGCGGGGCGGTACACCCCTCTATGCACCGCCTGAACAATGGACGGGCAGACCGGATGTACGAAATGATATCTATGCATTGGGCCGGCTGCTGCAGGATATGTTAAAAATGGGGCGGGGAGGCATACTCAGTCAGGGAAGCCGAAGGCTGATCGAGCGCTGTGTGCAGAAGCAGCCGGAAAAACGATATCCTTCTGCAGAAGCCTTTTTAAAGGATGCAGAAGTACTTCTTAAGACACTGTAATGATAACTTGCAGAATAATAGTTTTGACTTTCTTATCTAAACATACTATAATTATTTTATTTTAAAGGAAAAAGTATTATTTGGAATAATTAAAACACATTTGTAGAAAGGTATGGTTATTCAGATGAAAAAATTGGAAGACTATGTAAGAAGTATACCGGATTTTCCGGAAGAAGGCATTATATTCAGGGATGTAACGAGCGTGCTGCAGGATGCGGACGGTTTTCGGCTGGCGGTGGATACCATGCAGGAAATGATAGCGGATATGGATTATGATGTGGTAGTGGGAGCGGAATCCAGAGGATTTATTCTGGGCGCGCCTATTGCATATAATAACCATAAGCCTTTTATTTTGATCCGTAAAAAGGGTAAACTGCCCTGCGAAACCGTTGAGGCCGAGTACGAGCTGGAATATGGCAAAGCTGTGATAGAAATGCATAAGGATGCCATTAAGCCTGGGCAGAAGGTACTGATCGTGGACGATCTGATTGCCACGGGAGGAACCACGGAAGCTATGATCAAGCTGGTGGAGACTCTGGGAGGTCAGGTAGTGGGACTGGTGTTTATGATCGAACTGGCCGGACTCAAGGGCAGGGAAAGATTGAAAAATTACCGTATGGATTCTGCAATTATTTATGAAGGAAAATAAATTCTTTTAAGGACGCGATATTTATGACAGAAGAAAAAGTGGTGCTGGATGACGGTAAAATAACCACATTAAAGGAATTTATGACACCGGATGAATTATATCAGGTGCTTATTTCTCATGTGCATAAATACCATCCGTCGGACGATATCTCCATGATAGAGAAGGCCTATAAAGTGGCCTGTATGGCTCATCAGAACCAGAAGCGCAAATCCGGAGAGCCCTATATCATACATCCCCTTCATGTAGCAATCGTTCTGGCCGATCTGGAAATGGACAAGGAAACCATTGTAGCGGGACTTCTGCATGATGTGGTGGAAGATACCATCATGACGGAAGAAGAAATCATAGAGGAGTTTGGAGCAGAGGTAGCCCAGTTAGTGGACGGTGTCACGAAACTGGAGAGTATCCCCCTAAGCAGCGGAAGCGGCTCAGAGAGCGATGCAAGACTGGAAATGCAGGCCGAGAATCTGCGGAAAATGTTTCTGGCTATGGCAAAGGACATCCGCGTCATTGTGATCAAGCTTGCGGACAGACTGCACAATATGCGTACCCTGCGCTATCAAAAGCCTGAGAGCCAGCAGCGGATTGCGAAGGAAACCATCGAGGTGTATTCGCCCATTGCACAGAGACTGGGTATTTCCAAAATCAAGGTAGAACTGGATGACTTGTCTTTAAAATATCTGGAGCCCGAAGCTTATTATGATCTGGTAGATAAGATTGCCATTCGCAGGAGCGAACGGGAGAAGTATATTACCGGAATTGTGGAAGAGGTTACCGACCACATAAATCGTGCGGGGATCAAAGCCAAAATAGACGGCCGTGTGAAGCATTTTTTCAGTATCTACAAAAAGATGAAGAACCAGAACAAGACTCTGGACCAGATATATGATCTTTTTGCAGTTCGTATTATTGTAGATTCGGTCAAGGACTGCTATGCGGCACTGGGAGTGATCCATGAAATGTATAAGCCCATACCGGGGCGTTTTAAGGACTATATTGCTATGCCCAAGGCCAACATGTATCAGTCCCTGCACACCACGGTTATCGGTTCTGCAGGACAGCCCTTTGAAATTCAGATTCGGACCTTTGAAATGCATAAGGCTGCTGAGTACGGTATTGCAGCTCATTGGAAGTATAAAGAGGTTTCGGACGGCAAAAAAGTGGAGAATCAGGAGGAGGAGAAGCTGACTTGGCTGCGTCAGATTCTGGAATGGCAGCGGGATACCTCCGACAACCGGGAGTTCATGAATCTGTTGAAGAACGATTTGGATCTGTTCTCCGACAATGTGTATTGCTTTACACCCAGCGGGGATGTGAAGAATCTGCCGGCGGGCTCTACGCCCATTGATTTCGCTTACTGCATTCACAGTGCGGTAGGAAACCGGATGGTAGGTGCCAGAGTGAACGGAAAACTGGTAACCATTGATTATGAAATCAAGAACGGGGACAGGATTGAGATCATTACTTCCCAGAATTCCAAAGGCCCCAGCAGGGATTGGCTGAATATTGTCAAGAGTACGCAGGCCAAGAATAAGATCAACCAGTGGTTCAAGAATGAACTGAAGGAAGACAATATTATAAAGGGCAAGGAGCTTTTGGCAAATTACTGTAAAAGTAAAAGCATCAATCTATCCGATTTGCTTACTGCGGAATATATGGAGGCCATCCAGCGCAAATACGGATTTCAGAATTGGGATGCGGTACTGGCGGCTATCGGACACGGCGCCTTAAAAGAGGGTCAGGTCATTAACAAGATGTTAGAGCATTATGAGCATGACCATAAGAAAGAGGTGACGAATGAAGAAATACTTGCCTCTATTGCGGAGAACCAGACCTACCGCCCCGTTTCCATAAAATCCAAGAGCGGCATTACCGTCAAGGGTATTACGGACTTATCCGTTCGCTTCTCTAAGTGTTGTTCCCCCGTACCGGGTGACGAAATCGTGGGCTTTGTGACCAGAGGCAGAGGTATTTCCATCCACAGAACGGACTGTATCAATATAC
Organism: Lachnospiraceae bacterium; assembly: GCA_022510745.1. Taxonomy (GTDB): domain Bacteria; phylum Bacillota; class Clostridia; order Lachnospirales; family Lachnospiraceae; genus Acetatifactor. The sequence continues at coordinate 50,855 of JAFLSY010000012.1, read as the reverse complement.
TGAACCTTCCCGAAATCGAAAGAGAGAGACTGATAGAGGCCGACTGGCAGGAGCCTGACAAGGGTGTGGGAAGTGAGAAGTACTTTGCGGAAATCGCTATCTATGCCAATAACCGCAGCGGACTGTTAGCGGATATTTCCAAGGCTCTGACGGAGAAAGATATCGATATTCAGTCCATGAGCACTAGGATCAACAAACAGGGAGTAGCTACCCTGCAGACTTCTTTTGAAATCAGCAGCAGAGAGGAGCTCAACAGGATCATTGAAAAAATCAGAAGCATTGAAAGTGTGATCGATATAGAAAGGACAACGGGCTGATGGCTAAGTTATTGATTGGGCGCATGGTGTTAGGGGTATACGGCACCAATTGCTATTTGGTATATAAGGAAGGCGGAAGTGAGGCGCTGGTGGTGGACCCGCCGGATAGGGGAGAGCAGATTTACCGGACCCTGACGGAAAAGGGTTTTACCGTGGCAGGTATTCTTCTGACCCATGGACATTTTGATCATGTCTGGGGCGTGGAGGAGCTGCGCAGACTTACAGGCGCAAAGCTTTATGCACTTGAGGAAGAGCGGGAATTGTGTGCGGATCCTTCCATGAATGTTTCTGCCAGCGCAGGAAGGCCCTGCAGTATTACGGCGGATGAATATCTGCGGGACGGTCAGGAACTGACTATAGCGGGAATGACCTGTAAAGTACTTGCAACGCCGGGGCATACGGCGGGCAGCTGCTGCTACTATTTTGAGCAGGGAGACTTTGTAATCTGCGGTGATACCATATTTTATGAGTCTGTAGGCAGGACGGATTTCCCTACGGGAAATGCTGCCACGTTAACTACTTCCATCCGAGAAAAAATTTTTACCCTGCCCGATGAGGTGCAGCTTTATCCGGGCCATGGGGAGAGTACTACGGTGGAGCATGAAAAGCAGTATAATCCCTATGTGGGGATATAAAAATAAGGAACAGAAAAGGGAAAACGATGAAAATAGAAAGCTGGATTGATAAGGAAGCAAAAATTGCGGACTTTATTCAGAAGTATATAACAGAGTTATATCTTTCGGCAATCACTATTTTGGGTCTATATATCCGATTTTTACTGAAGGACCATGTCAGCGGGGATATCATCACTTTTTTAAGACCATGGCTGCAAACGCTGACAGAAAACGGGGGATTGGCGGCGCTGAAGCTGGAGATCGGTGACTATAATCCTCCCTACCTCACGATTCTGGCCCTCATGTCATACATACCTATGTATGATGTATTTTTGATCAAGATCCCATCTGTGTTATTCGATTTATTCATAGCTGCTTCTACTTCGTTTTTTGTCTGGAAGCACTTTGGAGATAAGGCGAAAGCAGTTTTTTTGTATACAATTCTCATTCTAAATCCGCTGGTTATTATAAACAGCGCTTATTGGGGGCAGTGTGATGTCATATATACCAGCTTTTTAGTGCTTTGCATCCTGTTTTGTATGCGGGAAAAATATTTTGCCGCATTCTTGCTGTACGGGATCAGCTTTGCATTTAAGCAGCAGGCGATATTTGTCCTTCCGGTGCTGGTTGTATTGTATTTGCAAAAAAAGCAGATTTCTCTTTTACATTTTCTTTTGATCCCATTTATGGAGTTTATCCTTTGTCTGCCGGCAATCATAGCGGGCAGGCCGATTGGAAATATCATATCCATATATTTTTCTCAAACGGGAAAATATAAATACATGACCTTGAAATATTACAATATCTGGTACTATTTTCCGGGGAATTATGATGAGTTCTCACAGGCTGCGATCGTATTTGCACTGGCGGTTATCGGTACCGGAGCCTATTGGGTATTGAAAAAGAAAATCATCCTAGAGGGGCACAGGCTGTTTTATTTTACCATATGGGTAATCTACAGCTGCTGCATGTTTCTGCCGGAAATGCACGAACGCTATGGCTATGCCTTGGAAATTTTGCTGGTAATCTATGCGGTTCTGTATAGAAAGCGAATCGGCATCTGCGTGATGGTTTGTATGATTACACTTGCCGCATATAGAAATTACTTTATGGGGAATCCGCCTTTTTCCGAAGAACTGCTTTCTGCGGTAAATTTGGCATGCTACCTAAAACTTTCTTATGATGGACTGAAATATTTGTTCAAAAATGAAATACCTATACATTATGGCGTGAAAGGAAAATAAGCATGTTCGTGGTATCTGTCAATGAAACCAGATTTGAATATGATGTGAATTCTCTGGTGAAGGCCTTTTATCCTAAGGAGAGCGTAAAGGTGATCACGCCGGATATGGGAGAGGAGAAAAAAGCGGAGCTTTGCGGTAAGGTACGGTTGGTGATAGAGTTTGCCGCAGAGGGAGTTACGTTTCGTTTTATGAAAGCGGAAAACAGTTCTGATTCCGGATTGACAGATTACGGTACGTCTGCAGCAGATATTGCATACGCTGCAGTAGATAAAGTATATACCTGGCAGGCAGATGCCGGCAGCAGGGAGGATGAGGATTTTAAAGCCTATAAAGCAGGTTTTAAGCGTTTTTTATACAGTGCACTTTCCGATTATACGGGAAGGGTCCTGCCCTGGGGGAACTTGACAGGTATCCGTCCCACGAAAATCGCCATGGGCCTGTTAGAGGAAGGAAAGGGAGAAGAAGAAATCCGCTGTTTCATGCAGGAGGAGCATTTTGTCAGTGAAGACAAGGCAAAGCTCAGTGTGGAGATAGCAAAACGGGAGAAAGAACTGCTTTCTAAAGTACACTACGAGGATGGCTACAGTCTGTATGTCGGAATTCCTTTTTGTCCCACCACCTGTCTCTACTGTTCCTTTACGTCTTTTCCGGTTCGCCTGTATCAGAAGAAGGTAGAGGCCTATCTGGACTGTTTGGTTCAGGAAATGCGTGCTGTGAAAGAAATTATGGGAGACCGGATACTGGACAGCGTTTACATAGGGGGAGGTACCCCCACTACTTTGGAAGCGGAACAATTAGACAGACTGCTTACGGCCATAAAGGAGACTTTTGAGTTTGCTTCAGTGCAGGAGTTTACGGTAGAAGCGGGACGTGCGGACAGTATCACCCGAGAAAAACTGGAAGTGTTAAAAGCTCATGGAGTAGACCGCATCAGCATCAATCCCCAGACCATGAAGGAAGAAACCCTGCATCTGATAGGCAGACAGGCTACCCCCGCACAAGTAAAAGAGGCCTTTCTCCTAGCCAGAGAGGTGGGAGATTTTAATATCAATATGGATATTATTTTAGGACTGCCGGATGAAAATGCGGAAGATGTGCACAGAACGATAGAAGAGATCAAAGAACTGGCACCGGATTCTTTGACGGTGCATTCCCTTGCTATCAAACGTGCCTCTAAACTGAGCCGGTGGATTCTGGAAAACGGGATAGAGACTCTCCGCAATACCGATGAGACTATGGCGATCGCCGCAAAGGGTGCAAAAGCGCTTTCCATGCATCCTTATTACCTCTACCGGCAAAAGAATATGTCCGGCAATTTTGAGAATGTGGGTTATGCCAAGGAGGGTAACTACGGACTTTATAATATCCTTATTATGGAGGAAGTGCAGACCATAGTGGCCTGCGGTGCAGGTTCGATCAGCAAAAGGGTATATCCTGACGGGCGGATCGAGAGATGCGAGAATGTGAAGGAAGTTGCCCAATATATCGAGAGAATCGGGGAAATGATAGAGAGAAAACGTATATTATTCGGTGATTAACAATTACCAACGGGAAGTTCATCATGATATGTATGGTGGCGGATGGGAAGAAAAAAGGAATTGTGTAAGTCACCTGTGGATACTGTAAGTGTATGGGGTTGATTAAAATGTATTGCTATTGTGCGGACATATTGGTATAATTAACTTAAAATAGGAAATACTAAGATTTACGAAAGGGGTTATACTATGGCAGCAAAATCAGCTAATTTGTATGCAAGAATAGAGCCGGAAGTAAAAGAGCAGGCAGAAAGTATTTTATCAGCACTTGGCATTCCTGCATCCAATGCGATCAATATGTTCTATAAACAGATAATTTTGAATAGAGGACTTCCGTTCGAGGTTAAGATTCCCACTGCAAAACCTATTGATGTAGCAGAACTTTCCGAAGTAGAATTAAATGCAGAACTTGAGAAAGGATATATGGATATGGTAGCAGGGAGAACTAAAACTGCAAGACAGACATTTGCTGATATTCGTAAGGATTATGGGATATGATTTATCAGGTAAGTACTACCGAGCAGGCAGATGCTGATATAAGGGGAGTTTACAGGTATATTGCCTTTGAACTACTCTCGCCGGACAATGCAGCAGGACAGCTTGAGCGATTGGAAGAACATATTATAGGACTAGAGAATTTTCCAGAGAAGTTCAAAGCTTATGAAAAAGAACCGTGGCACAGCCGTGGGCTTAGAGTAATGCCGGTTGACAATTATCTGGTGTTTTATATTCCGGATAAGGAGACAAGGATTGTAACCGTAATCCGTGTTATGTATGCAGGTAGAGATGTAGATGATCAGCTTATAAATCATACAGTATGATTTTTGCAAAGGATATAACAATAGTTTAAGGTGTATGGAAAATGAGAAAACCATACACCTTTTTTCTTTAAGTCATAAATAATTAAGAAATAGTTTAATCATTTTGAGGATATGGTTCGTTAATATATATATAGTCAAAGGAAAGGAGCGGATGCGTATGAGCGATGATGAGTTAGTTGAACAAATAAGATTTGGGAATGAAAATGCAGCAGAAGAATTGATAAAACGCTACTACGCATCTATCATGCGCTATTGTAAGTGGCACTGCTCCAATTCTGATGCAGCCGAAGATTTGACACAGGAAACATTTTACAGACTGTTTAAAAATTTATCAGGGTACAAAGAAAAAAAGAGATTTAAAGCATATTTGTACACGATTGCCAATCGTTTATGTATTGATGAAGGCAGAAAAAGAAAGTTTTATCCATTGAAAGCGGAAGAAAATCTTACCAATGAACATAATGAGATACTTCGGATAGAAGATATGGCGGAAATACGGTATCTTTTAAGTATTTTATCATCAGAACAAAGGGAAGCTATAATTTTGCGTTTTGGAGAGCAGATGAGTTTTAAAGATATTGCAAAGGTAACAGACTGCAATATGCGGACAGTACAAAGCCGAGTACGCAATGCATTAAAGATTATGAGGAGAAAGGAGAAGCGAAATGAATGATAGAGAGTTAAAAGTATTTTTAAAGCAATCTTTACAACAGGAAGTACGGCCGGAGAGATTGGATGAGTGCATTAAACTTTGTATTGATATTATGTGTGAGCAGAGGTATGCAGCAGAAGAAACAAGAACAGGTTTCTTTGGATATTTATCGGATGTGTTTCGCTTTGAAGGAATACCGATATTCGGGTTACAGGCACTTACATTGTTTCTTGTGTGTCTTATGCTCTCTTTATTAGCAAGCGACCCGAAGTACATTCCGGCTTTTATGCCATTGTTTGCGCTTACTGTTATACCCGCAGTTTTTAAAAGCCAATATTATAATATGAGTGAGATGGAAGCAGTAACAAGAGCTTCCGGTGCTCAGATCATGCTGGCAAAGCTGATTTTGGCGGGAACTGCAAATCTGGTGTGTATAACTGTGCTTCTTGGTTTGGAGGTTTATTTACAAGAATCTTATGATGCGCTCGGTCAAATGGTTTTATATTGCGTGGTGCCATATTTAGTGTGTATGGTTGCCCTGTTGCGGTTAATTCGGGTACGTAAGAAAGAGGGAATGCCAATATATGCAATTTCTGTGTTTACTTCCTGTATTTGTTGGGGGATGTCTGCAAAACTGTTGCCATGGCTGTATGAAACCGCTGCAATAGGATTGTGGATTATTGTTGTGTTGGTGTTTGCGGTGTTTTTTATAAAAGAAGTGTATTTTATTGTAAAAATGAGAAAGGAAGGAAAAATGTATGGAATTATTGCTTGATCGTTTGACAAAGCATTATGGAAATAAGATAGCGGTAGATTGTGTGAGCGCAACATTAAGGACGGGTGTATATGGTCTTTTGGGTGCCAATGGTGCAGGAAAGAGCACACTGTTGCGGATGCTGTGTGCTATTTTGGAGTCAACTTCCGGGGAAGTTTTTTTAGATGGAAAAGAAATAACATCAATGGGTGCGGATTATAGAAATGTATTAGGCTATTTGCCGCAGGATCTTGGATATTATCCTAATTATACTGCTATGGAGTTTTTGCTATATATTGCGGCACTGAAAGGAATACCCAAGGATATTGCGAAAGAGAGGGCGGGAAAATTATTAGAGGTAGTGGGATTAAGCGATGTAGCCAGTAAGAAAGTAAAAACTTTTTCGGGCGGCATGAAACAGAGAGTAGGAATTGCTCAGGCCCTCCTTAATAATCCGGAGATTTTGATTTTGGACGAGCCAACTGCCGGATTAGACCCCAAAGAGAGAGTTCGTTTTCGAAACCTGCTTTCCGATTATGCAGGAGATAAGATTGTCATTCTTTCCACACATATTGTATCGGACATTGAAGCCATAGCAGATGAAGTATTGCTCATGAAAAAAGGAAAGTTTGTGTTGCAGGGGACTGTTTCAGAACTGACACAGAAGGCAAGGGGAAAGGTGTGGGAACTTACAGTACCACCGGAAGAGTCCGGAAAGTGGCAGGCAAAAACAACAGTTGCGAATGTAAGGCATGAAGGAAAGCAGGTCGTATTGCGCATTGTTTCCGATACCATGCCTGATAAGAGAGCTGTACCGTGTGAAGCGACATTGGAGGATCTTTATCTATATTATTTTGGTGCAGAGGAAGGAGTGCAGTAAAATGGAATTATTTTGGTTGGAACATAAGAAGTTATGGCGAAAAACCAGTGTTAAAATCAGTGTTCTTTTGTGTTTTACCTATACGGTAATATTTGGGTGGATTCTTTCTTTTCAGTGGTTCAGCTTCGGAAGTTCAAATGACTATACAAGTGCTTTTGGAAACAATTTTGATGGATATTCAGTTATAAGAGATAGTCAGGAGTATTCACTTTTATTTGGTGAAGAATTGACTGATGAAACCTTGCAGCAATTAGTGCGGGATTACCAAAGAATGAGCGCTATTGAAATGAAAGATGAATTGCAAAGAACAGATCGGCCAATTATTGATAGCTGGCTGAGAACATTGTGGCCTGAACTTGAAGATGCCGAAATTTATCAAACGATGATAAGCTATGTTGATCCGGAAAAGCTTACAGGATTTTATGAAAGAAGGCAGCGGGTCATTGAAGAATTTCTGGAAATTAATAATCAAGTGGGAAATGAAAGAGAGTATTTATTGCAAATGAATGAAAAAGTAAATATACCGTTACAGTATAATTGGGTAGAAGGCTGGTCACAGCTTCTTGGCGGTATGATTGCCGATCTGGGAACTGTAATGGCATTGTTTCTTGCAATCGCGTTGGCACCACTGTTTGCAGGAGAGTGGCATGATAATACAAACTCATTGGTATTGACAACCAAAAACGGATGGGAGAAAATCGCCTGCGCAAAAGTTCTTTGCGGATTGTCATTTACAGTGGAATTATTTTTGATGCTTGCGGTTGGCGGTATTGTGTCACAAATTTTCTTTATGGGAGTTACAGGATGGGATATACCAATTCAGACAATTAAACTGATTGCGATTGCACCGATGAATATGCTGCAAGCGGAAATCTACGAGTATGTTTTTGCATTGCTCGGAGCAATTGGATTTGCCGGAATTGTTATGCTGATATCTGCTGCTGTAAAAAATAATGTGTTAGCGCTGCTGCTTAGCTTTGCAGTTGTATATGGTCCAATGATGATTACTGAGTATCTTCCCTACAAAATACAGAAAGCAATGGATTTGATTCCGCTGGTTGGAAGTAGCACTGATATTTTTCGAACCAACACATTTCATATTTTTGGAAAGATAATATGGTCACCGTATCTGCTGATTACTGTTCCTGTTCTGATAGGTATTGTGTGCATACCATTTGCCATAAAGAGATGGTCAAGGAGGCTTAAAATTTAAAATATAGCAATATTCAAAGAAAATCCGTATTCTCCATCATATGTCTGCCAGAGTATGAGTAAAATTTTAAGAGGATATCACAAAGTCATTTTGACTTGATGATATCCTCTTTTTATCAGCGGTTTTCTTCCGCAAATATCCATATCGTTTCGAGCTTGGCGTTCTGCTGGCTGTCAATCTTGAGTATGCGGATATTCACCCAACTATTGTCTGTCTTCTGATAGGAGAACTGTATAGCTTCGCTCTCATTTAGCTTTTGTTTAAGCTTGTCATAGTCGAGAATCTCATTAAAACAGTCATAATACTCAAACTTGACAAATCGTTCAATATAAAGCCGCATAGCTGCACTGAAGCAGGAATCGGTCTCTTCCAGAAGCTTTGAGAAGAAATCAGGCGTATAGATATGGCGGTTGGTGTCACTGGCAAGATCTACGAAATATACGCCCGAGAACAAGTGTGAAATGACATTGAGGAAGTGCTCGCTGTCATGCTTTTCGACGAGCATCTGTTCCAGCTCTTCGTTCATCTGGCGCTTTCTGCGGCGATCCCCTTTGCGCGTATAGTAAGCCGCCTTATCGTTGCGCATTGCAAGTTCTGCTGCTGCAACTATTTTCTCAACATTCTCTCCGCAGGCTCCGGTTTCAATGCCGATCGAGATTTCGTAGTTGTCCCTAAGGAGATCGTGGCGCACCTTGTCAACAGCAAGTTCTACCTCGTGCTTGGATAGCTTTGTGCTCAAGACTACGAACTCGTCGCCGCCAATGCGGTATACCCTGTCATCAGGGAAATATTTTTTCAAGGTGTCCGCAATGCAGCAAAGCATATCATCACCTTTCTGGTGGCCGAGATGGTTATTCAACTCGTGGAGACCGTTAGCGTCGATATACAGACAGGTGAAGACCGGGGTGCTGCTGTTTTTATGATTTTCAATATCCTCATTGAATTTGAGGCGGTTGAAAAGCATTGTGAGCGCGTCGCGGTTCATGGTATCGACCAGCTCCTGACGATTGCGTAACTGAGCGGTGTATTCCTCGTGCACATCCCTGAGGGAGAGCAGATAGACTTGATTATCCTCACTGTATTCAACGCTTGGAGATAACTCTAACTGCACCCAGCGGAACTCGCCGTTTATCTTTCTGCGGTAACGGAAGTTTACCGGAGTCGGGTCCTCGGCGAAGCGCTTTTGCAGGTTTCCGGTCTTAGTGAGCGTGCTGAAAGCCCCCATGTCCTCTGAGGCAATGTTTCCGTTTTGTGAGTAGCCTGCCCACCATTCGTACATATTGATGACACCGCCTACTAGCTGCTCCTGCTCATCGGCATCTACGATTACAGGTTCATAGGTGTTGTTTGAAAGATTAATTCTGAGCAGTTTGTCGTAGAGCGAGGAGATGGTGGGGAGCGTGTCAAGCAGTGTCATACCCTCGGAGTCAGCTTCGCGCCATGTGAAAAGCACTGCAGGATTCTCGGGAGAGCAGTCATGTCCGACCATAATGGAAAAAGTGACCCATTGGATCCCTTTGACAGTACGGGCTTTATAACTCTGCACGATTCTCTTCTCTCCCGAAAAAACACTTTTCCGTATATATTCAGGGTTTGTAAATCTCCGGCAAGTTGTCACATACTCGGGGAAGATGATCTTATCGGTTATGAGTTTTTGCATATAAGCATAAATGTCGGGGATGCTCCGAAGCACGTCATCATCAAAAAGTCCGTTGTCTATATAGACTTCAAATTTACCTGTGTTTACATCGACTTTAAAAATTCTGTAAAAACATTCAACCAAAGCACTCTTAATAAAGTCGTCCAGTTCGCTTTTCTCATTTACGATTTTGTTCATTATAAATCCCCTTTGTGATAGTATCCAGAGAGCAAAAGCTCGAATTCGATTTTACACAATATATTATTATTCTATTAGAATGTATAGAAAATGTCAATCAAAAGCTTAATTATTCCGCTATTTTCCGCTATTTTATGTTATAAAATTTTATGTTATAAAAGGAGCATTTTTTGTTATAAAGTGAATATTGGAAATTAGTATTATGCAAATCACAACAAAATATATCTCTTTTACAACATTTTCCTTGCGCTAAGCTTGTTTTTGAGACGATATATTTATCATAATTTATGATAAAAATAACAGTAAAGGAAGTGAGACGATGAGGATAGGGATATGTGACGATGAAAAAGAAATCAGAGAGATGCTCCGGGATAAGGTGCAGAATCTCTATCCTATAGCAGATATATGGCTGTATGCATCAGGAGAAGAACTGCTTGCGAAAGAACTGCCGGATATTCTGCTGCTGGACATTCAAATGCAAGGAAAAAGCGGAATAGAGACAGCCAAGGAACTACGTCGGATGGGTGTACAGGTTATCATAGTTTTTGTGACTGCAATGGAAGATTATGTATTTCAGGCGTTTGATGTAGATGCATTGCATTATCTTGTAAAGCCTTTTTCTGATGAAAAACTGCTTGAAGTATTACAGAAAGCGGTGAGAAGATATGAGGACAGAAAAGAATCAGAATCTATAACTGCGAAGAAAGATATGCCGAGCCTCTTTATAACCACGGGGGGAACACACATCACTGTAAATTATGAGGATATCGTATATGCAGAGGTGTTTGATCGAAAAGTCATTATTCACACAATGGATTCAGATATAGAATATTATGGAAAACTGAAAGACTTGGAGGAAAAGGCAGGAGAAGGATTTTATCGTCCGCACAGGGCATATCTCGTAAATTTTAACTTTATCAGGAAATATAATGCCACAACTATTTATATGGAAAAAGGGCAGGCCCTTATGGCAAAGCAGAATTATCAGGGGTTTGTGAAAAGCTATTTAAGATATAACCAGAGAAAAGGGAAATAGGCACGAAGATGGATAACATGGAGTTTTACTGGGAAATTGCAGCACGTATTATCGGTATCATGCTGCTTGGTATGAACGGCATTTGTTTCAGCTGTTTTGCAAAGCCCTTTTTGGGTAAAAACAAGCCGGCGTGGGTGATTGGAATCACTTATTGTTTTGTTATGTTCCCGCTATATATGATACCCTGGAATATGGGGGGCATGGTACCTTATATGTGTGGGACATTGACTGTCTTTGGGGCAATGTGCTTTTTGGAGCCGATGAATGTCTGCCAGAAAATATTTCTTACAGTTATTATGTATCTGACACAGCGTGTTTCCCACTGTATTGCATTGATACCAAGGAGGATATTGTTTGACTGTGTGATCAACACGCCTTTCATGTATACAAAACCGATCTTACAGTTTGCGGTATATGTTGCGGTTGACCTTGCCTATGTATGCTGGAGCTTTTTACTTTTAAGATTTCTCTTTCATATTCTCAGCAAGGCATACATCTATAAAAAAGAGTATATGACAAAAAAGGAACTGGGGCTTATGCTTGTCACACCACTGTCCGTGTTGGCAGGAGATATCGCATTTACTTTTTACTCCAGGGTATATGAATCAGATATGAATCAGTATATCTGGAATATCCATTCCGCATATCTGTGGATAGAAAATTTTTATGAGCTGATATCCTTTGCCGCAATGGTGGCAACCATTATGTTCTATCAAAGCATCAAAGACGGCCATAGAAGAGAGAAAGAAAGTGTGCTTTTGGCAGAGCAGATAGAAAATACCAAACTCCACATCCGGGGAATCGAGAGAATATACCGGGATATCCGGGGAATCCGTCATGATATGGGAAACCATATAACAACACTGGAAAATTTGTTCTTGAAAAATGAGCCGAAAGAGACGGAAAAGTATTTACAGCGGTGGAAAGAGCAGTTAAATGAGATTACTCCGGAATTTAAAACCGGCAATCCCATTACAGATGTGATCTTGATGGAAAAACATAAGGAAGCCATGGAAAAAGGCATTTATTTTTGCTGTGATTTTCACTATCCCCAGGGAATGAAGATTGATGCCTTTGATGTCAGCGTGATATTAAACAATGCCCTCACCAATGCCATAGAAGGGGCTGAAAAAAGCGAAAACCCATATATAAGCATTTCTTCATACAGAAACAAAAACGCATATATGATAGAGATAAGAAACAGTTTTGACAAACAGCTTGAATTTGATGAAGAAAACGGGCTGCCTGAGACAACAAAAGCCGACAGGGAGAACCATGGCTATGGTATGTCCAATATCCGTAAAGTGGCGAGGAAGTATTTCGGAGATATAGATATTATGGTAAAAGATGAGGAGTTTCAGCTCAGCATTATGCTGATGATGGAGTAAATGATACCTCTTATGCGGACAGGAAATAGGTCCGGCATAAGAGGTATTTTAACGTTTTGGGTTCACAACAGAAAAAAGGCGGCTCACAGCAATTCGCTTGATTCTGAAATTTGTTCCTCCGATAGACTTAAAAGAAGCCGTAAATGGATGACAGAGAAACGGATTTCAAATTTATTTATCAAGGAGGATTTAAAATGACAATCAATGGTATCAATGGAGCAAACACGCAAATGGGGCAGATGGGGATGAATCAGGAGGCGGATGTTTACAGCCGGAATATTCAGAACCAGATCACAAATGCACAGAAACAGTTACAGGAGCTTTCTTCCAATGCGAATATGACGTTGGAAGAAAAGATGAAAAAGCGGCAGGAAATACAGCGGCAGATCAGTGACTTGAATATGCAGTTAAGACAGCATCAGATGGAACTGCGCAGGGAGGCTATGAGTCATGCGAAGGAACAGCAGGCCCAAGGTTCTTCCATGGATGATATGCTGGGCGGTACGAGAAATGCAGGAAGTGCACAGGCCGGTAAAAGCACAGGGATTTCCCAGGCAAGCATGACAGCGATCATTTCTGCGGACAGCTCTATAAAACAGGCAAAAGTACAGGGCAGCGTGGCAACAAGAATGGAAGGGAGAGCAGGTGTTTTAGAGTCTGAAATTAAGCTGGATGGAGCTAAAGGCGGGGATACACGGGCGAAAGAAGCAGAACTTGCCAAGGTGGAGAGAAAAGCGCAGGAAGCGACTTCGGCACAGCTTTCCACTTTGGCCGATGCAAGAAAGACGATAAAGGAAGCTGCGAAGGCAGACAGCAAGGCAGAAAAGACAGATAACAAAGATACAAAGACCGAAAGCACAAAGGAAAAAGATGCTAAAGAAATTGTATCCGGTGCAGAGAGCGTGAACACGCAATCAGGTAATTTTGACTCGGGGAGTGTGCAGTCAGCTGAAACAGCAACAATACCACAGCCGACAGTATATACATCGGTTGATATTCGTTTATAGGAGGGTGAGCATATGTCAAAGATAAATTTTAATGATTATACAAACTATAATAAAGGTTATGATTTTTCTGCCCTTTTGGGTGGAACTACCGATTCTTCCGATAATTTTCTCTCAGACTATGCTTCTATTAAAAACGGAAGCTATGGAAAGCTGATGAAAGCGTATTATGCAAAACAGGATGCAGAAGGCACATCGGGAGATTCCGCACAAAAGCTGGCACTTATGAGGTCAAATGCGGACTCACTTAAAAAATCTGCCGAGGCCTTAACGGATACTTCCCTTTGGGAAAAGAAAAAGATTACAAAAACGGATGAAAAAACCGGAGAAGAAATCGAAGCAGAGGATTATGACTGGGATTCCATTACGAAGGCAGTAAAATCCTTTGTCGAGGATTATAACTCCGTAGTGGAGCAGGCAGGCGGTTTGGATACAAAAAATGTACTCCGTAATGCGGCGTGGATGACGGGAATAACGGATAAAGCTCAAAATCTTTTGTCACAGGTGGGAATCAGCATTGGCAAAGGTAACAAGTTGGAGCTGGATGAGGATGCTTTAAAGAAAGCGGATATTACCACTTTAAAGTCGCTGTTTACCGGCTATGGCTCTTTGGCTGATAAGATTGCGCAGAAAGCGGACGGCATTTCCAGAGCAGTTGCAAATGCGGCAGCAAAGGCAAGTGCTGTAGGTGCGGCATATACAAAGAATGGTATTTACTCCGATACCCTGTCAAAGCTGTTTTCCAGTACGATCGATGAGAAGGTGGGCGATAAAGACAAAGGCAAAGACAATGACAAGGACTAAGAGGATAAATGTCCTTATATGACGGTTAGATCACAAGGTGTGAAAACTATCCATCGGCGGTGTGCTTTTCACGAAGCGAAAGCGGGCCGCCGATGGATATGTTTTCACACTTTTACATTTCTCTCTTTTTTTGCTTACGCAAGGGAACATTCAGCAATACAATAGCCCCAAATATCAATCCGATTCCCAGCGCGTTTTTTAGATGCAGCTGCTCATGAAATATCAGTATCCCGGCAATGGTTGCCACCATGGGTTCCGCAAAAGCCAGTACCGAGGCTTTCCCGGCCTCCACATGCTTAAGGCCTGTCGTATAGCATATATAGGGCATGACCGTAGATACGATTCCCAATCCCAGCGAAAGAAATAGAGTGCGTGTATCGGCAGTAAAAGTGAGGATAACGCCGGATGGTTCTGCAAATGGAAGAAGGCATACGGAAGATACCAAAAAGGTATAAAATATTACAGTAAAGGTGTGGTATTTTTGCAGTGCTACTTTGCCGAAAATACTGTAGGACGCATAACCCAGACCGGAACCGATACCTATGATTAGTGCCATAAAACTGATATCACCGCCGGCAAAGCCGCTGACCAGCATGCATCCACCAAACGCCAGCGCCAGTGCAATCAGTTTCTGGGCTGTAATTTTCTCTTTAAAAAACATTGCAGACATCAGCATAACAAAGCATGGGGCCGTATACAGCAGGATGGAGGCTGTAGCCAGCGTAGTCATTTCTATCGTGGAGAAATAGCAGACATTGAAAAAGACAATGCTGATGATGCCCGTTCCCAAAAACAGCCAGAAATCCTTTAATTTAATGCGAAACAGCGTCCGGTCCTTAATAAGGAGTAGCAGTCCTATGCCTGCAATAACGATGATGCTGCGGATAAGTGTCATTTGGATACTGCTTAGTCCTGCCGTAGAAAGCGGGCGGGAAAAAACGCCGATCAACCCCCAACCCGATGCGGCGAGTAATATCATGATAACGGATAAAGCCGTCTTAGCTGTTTTGTTTTCCATGTTGTACTCCTTGTCGCTTTTATTTACAACATTCAAATTATAGCACTGGACTATTCTATTTACAACGCCGGACTTTTATGGATTTCTTTCTCAACTTCTCACAATCCCCCTTGCAATGAATGATATTTCAGTGTAAAATTTTGTAAGTATCAAGCGGACATGAGTGCAATGCGCTATGCCGCAGTATGCATTATAGAAATGAGATAGATAAGCAGTTTGCGGAAATGAGGAGAATATGGCACTGAGTAAGAAACCAGTCACCGGTATGAAAGATATCCTGCCGGCAGAAATGCAGATCAGAGACTATGTCATCGGAGTGATCAAAGATACTTATGGTAAATTCGGATTTACTTCTATTGAAACTCCTTGTGTGGAGAATATTGCCAATTTGAGCAATAAACAGGGCGGTGAAAATGAGAAGCTCATCTTTAAAATCTTAAAAAGAGGAGAGAAGCTGAATTTAGATACAGCGGAAACGGAGAGTGATCTGGTGGACGGCGGACTGCGCTATGATCTGACAGTACCTCTGGTACGCTTCTATTCTAACAATGCGGCGTCCCTGCCTTCTCCTTTTAAGGCATTGCAGATGGGCAATGTATGGCGGGCGGACAGACCCCAGCGGGGCAGATATCGTCAGTTTATGCAGTGCGATATCGATATTCTGGGAGAAGCTTCCAATCTGGCGGAAATCGAGTTGATTCTGGCTACCACCACCACCATCGGAAGACTGGGATTCCGTAATTTCCAGATTCGCATCAACGACAGGCGGATATTAAAGGCAATGGCTGCTTATGCCGGTTTTGCGGAAGAGTCCTATGACAGCGTCTTCATTACTTTGGATAAAATGGATAAGATCGGCAGAGACGGTGTCAAAGAAGAACTGGAAAAAGAGGGATACGATCCGGCAGTCTGCAAAAAATATATGGATTTGTTTGAGGCGGTTGAAACAGCCGAAGATGGCGTGGCCTGCATAAAGGAAAGGCTTACAGACTATCTGGACGAGGAAGTTCTGGCCTCCTTCATCGAGATTATAGAGAGCGTCAGGGCTACCAAAGAGGATACCTTTGAACTGGTATTTGATCCTACTCTGGTACGGGGTATGAGCTATTATACCGGTACTATTTTCGAAATTGCTATGCCGGAGTTCGGCGGCACTGCCTGCGGAGGCGGCGGCAGATACGATGAAATGGTGGGCAAGTTTACCGGACAAAATGTGCCGGCCTGCGGTTTTTCCATCGGTTTTGAGCGAATTGTACTACTGTTAATGGAAAAGGGCTTTCAGGTACCTACCCAGCCGGAGAAAGTAGCTTACTTAATTGAGAAAGGCGTATCCGGTGAGGAACTTTGCAATGTGATCGCAAAGGCGAAAGAGGAGAGAGACACAGGCCGTCAGGTGCTGGTTGCCCGTATGAATAAGAATAAAAAATTCCAGAAGGAGCAGTTAACTGCGGAAGGCTATACGGAATTTAAGGAATTTTATAAGAATCCGTTAAAGGTATAAGCAGAGAATACAGGAGGATATTATGGCAGAATCAATGAAGGGATTAAAACGTACCCACCGCTGCGGAGAACTTTCCGCAGCCAATGCGGGTGAAACCGTTACCGTTATGGGCTGGGTACAGAAACAGAGAAACAAGGGCGGTATTATTTTTGTAGATTTAAGAGACAGGGCAGGTATACTGCAGGTCATTTTTGAGGAGAGCGACTGTGGCAGCGAATATTTTGCCAAGGCGGAAAAATTAAGAAGCGAATTTGTAATCGCGGTAGTGGGCCGGGTGGAAAAGAGAGCGGCGGCCGCCAATGAGAACCTTGCTACCGGTGAAATTGAAGTGCGTGCAAAGGAATTGCGCGTGCTTTCCGAAGCGGAAACGCCTCCTTTCCCCATCGAAGCTGACAGTAAGACCAAAGAAGAACTGCGTTTAAAATACCGTTATCTGGATTTGAGGAGACCTGAACTGCAGCGAAATCTGATGCTGCGCAGTCAGATTACCACCACGATCAGAAAGCAGTTGACCGAAGAGGGCTTTTTGGAGATTGAAACTCCCATGTTGACCAAGTCCACGCCGGAAGGCGCCAGAGATTATCTGGTTCCAAGCCGCGTGCATCCGGGGAATTTTTATGCACTTCCCCAGTCTCCGCAGATTTTTAAGCAGCTTTTGATGTGTTCCGGTTACGACAGATATTTCCAGATTGCAAGATGCTTCAGGGACGAGGATCTGCGTGCCGACAGACAGCCGGAGTTCACGCAGGTGGATATGGAGTTGTCCTTCGTGGATGTGGAAGACGTTATTGACGCTACGGAGAAGATGGTAGAGAGAGTCTGCAGGGATGCGATTGGGTTAGAGATCACTCTGCCCCTGCCGCGTATGACATGGCATGAGGCTATGGAGCGTTTTGGCTCCGATAAACCCGATACCCGTTTTGGTATGGAGCTTGTAAATGTATCAAATATTGTGAAGAACTGCGGATTTGGTGTGTTCACCGGTGCCATCACAAACGGCGGTTCCGTTCGCGGTATCAATGTCAAAGGTCAGGCGGAAATGCCCCGTAAAAAGATAGATGCCTTGACCGAATTTGCAAAAGGGTATGGCGCCAAAGGTCTGGCTTATCTTTCCGTACAGCCGGACGGCAGTTATAAATCCTCTTTTGCGAAATTCATGACTGAAGAAGAATTGCAGGCACTGGTAGAGGCAATGGGCGGTGAAAAAGGGGACTTACTTCTCTTTGCCGCAGACAAGAACGCATTAGTTTACAGCGTGCTGGGCGCACTGCGTATAGAAGTGGCAAAACAGTTAGAGATGATTGATAACAGTAAATTTAATTTCCTGTGGGTAACGGAGTTCCCTCTGTTAGAGTGGAGTGAAGAGGAGAGCAGATATGTTGCCATGCACCATCCTTTCACCATGCCTATGGATGAGGATTTACCTCTGCTGGATTCAGATCCGGGCAAGGTGCGGGCCAAGGCCTATGATATTGTATTAAACGGTGTAGAGTTAGGCGGCGGCAGTGTGAGGATTTTCCAGCCCGATGTGCAGGAGAAGATGTTTGAGGTACTGGGCTTTACCAAAGAAGCTGCGTATGAGCGATTTGGGTTCCTCATTAATGCCTTTAAATACGGTGTTCCCCCTCATGCAGGACTGGCTATTGGTCTGGACCGTTTTGTTATGCTCTTGGTAAAGGCGGATAACATCAGAGAAGTTATTGCTTTCCCCAAGGTAAAGGATGCTTCCTGTTTGATGAGCGAGGCACCCAATGTGGTGGATGATGTCCAGTTAAGGGATCTGCAGATAAAGCTGGACTTAGCAGATACACATGATTAAGCTGTACTTGATGGAGGTTTCTCCACTGCTGGATGCGAAATATTTTGAGCAGGGTCTTGCATTGGTGGAACCTGAGAGAAGAGAAAAAATTAATAAAAGCGGGCAGGAAAAGAGCCGGGTACTATGGCTGGCAGCGGGATTGTTAGCCGCATATGCGGCGGCGGAGGCTGGAGAGCAGATTTCCGGGCAAAATGCTACCTTTGATTCGTCATATGCGGATTGCATTTCTGTGTCTGCGGAAGCGGCGATACAACGACTTTTCTCACTGGCTCCCGCTAAAATAGAAAGGACCCCTGACGGTAAGCCATATTATGCGGACAGACAGGGGCTTTTTCTCAGTTTATCCCATTCCGGAGAGTATGCCGCTTGTGCAGTTTCAGACGCTCCTATCGGGGTGGATATTCAAAAACATCAGAATGTAAAGTACAATGTATGGAAGAGAATTTCATGTCCCGGTGAGAAGGCTGCTTTTTTTTCTCAGAAAAAGCAGCCTGTAAGCGAGAAGAAAGATTATCTCCATGAAGAGGAACTGACAGAGTTTTATCGGTTTTGGGCAGCCAAGGAGGCCTGCGTCAAATGCACGGGAGCGGGACTTTCCAAGGATTTTAGAGAGCTTTTTACGGATTTTGAAAAAAGAGAAATCAGGGATACTGTAACAAAAGAGTGTTGGAAGCTTTATTCTGTAAAGGGACCGGAGGGCTATTCCCTAGCTGTATGCACTGGAAAAATTAAATTATAAATTAATTTTTTATAAAATAACGACAAGTATTTAAATTGGAAGGATGAAGAGAGGAGCAGGCGGATGTAGAATCCGGCTGCTTTTTGCATATGATATGGGTAAAAGGATTTGGAGTGAGCCTATATGGCAACAATTATGCTGGATGCCGGCCACGGTGGCTGGCATAGCGGTGCTTCCTATGAGGGAAGAAACGAAAAGGACGATGTACTGGCTATGGCTTTGGCTGTGGGCAATATTTTAAGTGCAGCGGGCCAGGATGTCAGTTATACCAGAACAGAGGATGTATATCTCTCCCCCCGCGCGCGGGCGTCACAGGCGAATGCACTGGGCGTAGACTATTTTGTTTCCATCCACCGCAATTCCAGTCCATATCCCGGGCAGTATTCCGGTGTAGAGAGTCTGGTTTATAACCGCTACGGAACCGCAGCAGCCATGGCGGAGAATATCAATCGAAATCTGGAAAGTGTAGGATTTATCAATCAAGGTATTGCGGAGAGGCAGGGACTGGTTGTTCTGAATAGTACCGACATGCCGGCGGTGCTGGTTGAAGTGGGCTTTATCAATACTCCCACAGACAACTATATCTTTGACACCAAGTTCAATGCGATTGCACAGGCCATTGCGGACGGTATTCTGGAAACAATTATGATGTAACTAAAAATTTTATACAGATTTTTGCTTATGGCATTGCTATTTTTCACTTATCTGTAGTAAAATGTCAAATGTAGGCAAAGGCATAAGATAATTAACTAGTAGAATCAGTGAGGATGAACAGATGGATTTTTTCAGTCTACTGACCATGATTGGCGGACTTGCCCTGTTTTTGTACGGTATGCATATGATGGGAGAGGGGTTGTCCAAGGCCTCGGGCGGCCGGTTGGAGAGTATTTTGGAGAAGCTGACCAGCAAACCAATAAAGGCGGTACTGGTCGGCACAGGAGTAACAGCTGTTATTCAATCTTCATCCGCTACTACGGTCATGGTAGTCGGTTTTGTCAACTCTGGCATTATGAAGTTAGAGCAGGCCGTAAATGTCATTATCGGTGCCAATGTGGGAACTACGATTACTGCATGGCTCCTAAGCCTTTCGGCAATTGACGGAGGGGGCTTTTTCATACAATTACTCAAGCCGTCTTCCTTTTCGCCTGTTTTGGCTATTATCGGCGTCTGTCTGATCAATTTCTCCAAAAAGGAAAAACATAAAGATATTGGTTTGATCATGGCGGGCTTTGGTATATTAATGATAGGTATGGATACTATGGGAGCGGCGGTGAAGCCTCTTGCGGATGTCCCTGAGTTCAGCCGGGTTCTGACCATGTTTTCCAATCCTGTTTTGGGTATGCTGGTAGGACTTATAATTACGGCTGTGATTCAAAGTTCGTCGGTTTCTATAGGTATTCTGCAGGCGCTCTGTCAGACGGGAGCTGTGAGCGGTGCTACGGCAATTCCCGTTATTATGGGACAGAATATCGGTGCATGTATGCCGGCGCTGCTTTCCAGTGTGGGGGGCAGCAAAAATGCAAAGCGGGCGGCCCTGCTGCATCTGTTCTACAATTTCGCCAAGACCTTTTTATTTATGGCAGTGTTCTATACGATTGATTATTTTGTGAATTTTGCATTTATGGATAAACCCATTTCCGCGGTAGGTGTTGCAGTCGTGCATTCGGCCTTTAACATCGCGGCCTGTATTATTTTGATGCCTTTCTCGAAATTGTTGGTAAAGCTGGTTTATATTGCCGTGCCGGAACGAGTGGGAGCGGAAGTTCTTTCTCCGGAAGAGGGAGCAATCAAAACTTTGGATGTCCGTTTTTTGGATACGCCGGGATTGGCGATTGAACGCAGCAGAAGGGTAGCGGTTTCCATGGCCCGCTGTGCACGGAGATCCATAGAAGTCTCTCTGGATCTGTTAAAGCAGTATGATGAAAAGAAAGCGGAAGCAGTCGTGTTGATGGAAAGCCAGGTGGACAGGTTTGAAGATGTACTGGGTACCTATCTGGTAAAGTTGAGTAGCAAAAACCTTTCTGAAAAGGAAAGCCATGTTTTATCCGTATTGCTTCATTGCATAGGAGACTTTGAGCGGATTTCCGATCATGCCCTGAATATTAAGGAAGCGGCAGATGAAATGATGAGTAAGGATATGGAGTTTTCCGATAAGGCCAAGGAGGAGGTTGAAATCTTCTCCCAAGCTATTAGGGATATTTTGACGCTGGCCATTGAGGCTTTTGAAACGGAGGATTTGGGCAAAGCGAACTTGGTTGAGCCCTTGGAGGAGGTTATTGACCAGCTGAATATAGAGATAAAGAAGCGGCATGTAAAACGGCTGCGCAAAGGGAAATGTACAATTGAAATGGGGTTTGTGCTGTCGGATATTACCACGAATTTTGAGCGGGTGGCGGACCATTGCTCCAATATTGCGGTGTGTCTGCTGCAGGTGAGAGAGGACAGTTTTGAAACTCATGAGTATCTGGATACCTTGAGAGAAGCAAATAATCTTGATTTTAAAGGTAAGGTACTGGCATACAGAGAAAAGTATATGTTGCCGTAAGTAATCGTAATAAGCAATTAGAAGAAAGTATATTGAAAGAGCCTCCTTAAACGGGAGGCTCTTTGATCAATGGTCGGTTTCAACCGCTTGTTCCGATTCATTTGAATTCTCTTTATCTGCCTCTATGGGGGGCAGGGTGAGAAGTACCTGAGAGATACGGTTCTGCTCAAGCCCTTTTACCTGGAGTGTCGTACCGTCCGGAAGGGTCACGGACTCGCCGTCCTCGGGCAGACGGTTCAACTGGCCGATGATAATGCCGCCGATAGAGTCGTAATCCTCGGAATCCAATTCCGTACCGATGGTATCGTTAATATCAGAAAGGCTCATGCTGCCTTCTATCAGATAGCAGCCCTCACCGACGCTCTGAATCAGCTCCTTTTCATCTTCGTCGTATTCATCCCGAATTTCACCAACCAGTTCTTCTAAAAGGTCTTCCAGTGTGATCATACCAACCGTGGAGCCGTATTCGTTTAGCACAAATGCCACGTTCATGGATTTTTCACGCATTTCCAATAACAGATCGGCTGTTTTTTTATATTCATAGGTGTAATAGGCCTCTCTGGTAAGGGATTCCAAAGAAAAGATAACATCTGTATCTTTTGTTAAAAAGAAGTCCTTGATATTGATAAAGCCCAGCATACTGTCCTTTTCCTCCTGATATACAGGAAGACGGGTATACATGGAATCTTTAAAGGTTTCAAAAATCTCGTCGTAGCCGGCATCCGAGGCAATCGTTACCATATTGACTCTGGGAATCATAATATCTCTTGCACAAGTATCTGAGAATTCAAATACATTGTAGATCAGTTCCCGTTCTTCGGTTTCAATCTCTCCGTCTTCATGACTGACATCAACATAGGTCTTTAATTCATTCTCCGTAATTGTATCATTCCGTTTGGAAGGATCGATATGTATCAATCGAAGTATCCCACCGGAAATGGCGTCCACAATAAATATAACGGGCGTCATTAATTTGATCATATAATAGACGATCCATGCATAGGAGAGGGATATTTTCTCGGCATTGAGACTGGCCCAGGTTTTCGGTACGATTTCACCAACCAATAAAATAACGAAAGTTAACACGCCGGTAGCAACACCTACATAAGCATTGGCACCCATATCGATAACAAGTGTTGTGCATAGTGCGGATGCGCTCAAATTAACAATATTGTTTCCAATCAGGATTGCATTCAGCATCTTACTGTAGCGATCCAGAATTCGTTCTACGATAACTGCACGTTTGTTTCCTTCTTCTATCATGTTGCGGATCTTAACACGGTTGACCGTGGTAAGCGCCGTTTCTGCAGAAGAAAAAAAGCCGGATAAAACAATCAACAGTAATAAAACCAGAATCCCTATGACCCCAGGGGTATCCAAAAAAACCACTCCTTTGTAGTAAGTATAGTAATTATAGTAATTATAGGCCATATTACTATAAATGCTGATAAGTTGTCAAGTTTGGGGGCAGGGTTACATATAATTTTACAGGAGTTTGGGAATACCCGGAAAATACGGGCAGGGACGTTTAGGAAAGGAGAAAGCATTTGGAAAAGAGAGAAGGTTTGGAAAGAGGACTGTTTTTATTGAAATGTCTTACATTTGCGTACATATTGACTGCAGTGCTGCTTGCCTTGTTAGCCCTTATGGTTTATCGTTTTTCCCTGTCGGAAAAACTAGTGAGTCTTATCATTATCGCAATCTATGTGGGAACCACTTTTTTTGGTGGCTGGCTGGCCGGAAAACGACTGCAGAAAAGGAAATTTCTGTGGGGACTTTTAGTTGGGAGTCTGTACTTTCTGGTACTGGCTGTGATCTCCCTTATAGCCAACCATTCTTTTCAGGATGTAGCCGTAAATTTCTTCACCGTGCTGGCTCTCTGCGCAGGCGGCGGAATGTTAGGAGGCATGTTTAGTTAGGAATTTGAGCTATTTTTGAAAAAAACCTTTTACAAATAGGAAATTTATGATATACTACACAAGTACCAAGAGTACGGAAAGGTATGGGTATTCATATGAAACATATTAAGACATTAAGTACAAGAGATTTAAAGGAGTCTGTGAAGAAGGGCGGATGCGGTGAGTGCCAGACTTCCTGCCAGTCAGCCTGCAAGACTTCCTGTACAGTCGGTAATCAGAGCTGCGAAAAGCTCAAATAAGTATCGATATACAAGATGCAATAGTAGAAAGCAGCGATGCATGTCGCTGCTTCATTTATGTAAGAAAGAGGACTACAACGTGATACACCAGTATAAGAACAATGGCTATAACATTGTCATGGATGTAAACAGCGGTTCCGTGCATATTGTAGATGATATGGTATATGATATGATTTCTCTGGTAGAACCTTTTGTGGAAGAGGGAATCAGAGATGCGGAGCTGATAAAAGCCGCGGTATTAAACTGTACGGAAATGCCCTATCCTGAGGCAGAGGTCAGAGAAGCCGTAGATGAAGTGTTGGAGTTGGAAAAGCAGGGACAGCTTTTTTCAAAGGACATCTATGAAAGTTATATCTTTGATTTTAAGAACAGACAGACAGTAGTAAAAGCGCTCTGTCTGCATATTGCTCATGACTGCAATCTGGCCTGTCAGTATTGTTTTGCGGAAGAGGGAGAGTACCATGGCAAAAGAGCGCTGATGAGTTTTGAGGTGGGTAAGAAAGCCTTAGATTTTCTGGTGGCGAATTCCGGCAGCCGTATCAATCTGGAAGTGGATTTCTTCGGCGGCGAGCCTACTATGAACTGGCAGGTAGTAAAGGATCTGGTAGCCTACGGCAGAAGTCTGGAGGCGCCCCATAACAAGAAATTTCGTTTCACCCTGACAACCAACGGAGTGTTACTTAACGAAGAAATGCTGGATTTTGTCAATAAAGAGATGTCCAATGTGGTTTTGAGCATCGACGGACGCAAAAAGGTCAACGACAAGATGAGGCCTTTTAGGGGCGGACAAGGCAGCTATGATAAAATTGTGCCAAAGTTTCAGCATGTGGCAGAGAGCAGAAATCAGACCAATTATTACGTGCGTGGCACTTATACCCATAACAATCTGGATTTTTCCAAAGATGTGTTGCATCTGGCGGATATGGGCTTTGAACAGATTTCCGTGGAGCCCGTGGTGGCAGGGCCGGAGAACTGGTATGCCATCAAGGAAGAGGATATTCCCACTCTGAAGGAAGAATATGATAAGTTGGCGGTGGAACTGCTTAAAAGAAGAAAAGAAGGACGGGGTTTTCAGTTCTTTCATTTTATGATAGATTTAGAGAGCGGACCCTGCGTCGCAAAAAGACTTTCCGGCTGTGGTTCAGGTACGGAATATCTGGCAGTCACGCCTTGGGGAGATTTGTATCCCTGCCACCAGTTTGTAGGGCAGGAAAAATTTCTTCTGGGAAATGTGGAAGACGGAGTTGTCAATACGGCGCTTCGGGATGAGTTTAAGTGCTGCAATGTCTATGCCAAGGAGAAGTGCAAAAAATGTTTTGCCAAGTTTTACTGCAGCGGCGGCTGCGCAGCCAATTCCTATAATTTCCATGGCAATATTAACGATGCTTACGATGTGGGATGTGAATTACAACGCAAGCGGATTGAGTGCGCGATAATGATAAAGGCCGCATTGGCCGAAATGGAGGATGCAAATCATGAAGAAGAATAGAGCAATTATAATCCTGCTGGTATTTTTCCTGGCATTGGCGGGCATTGCCTATGTGGATGTAGCAGGTGTGGACGGCATGGGAAGTGCCTCCGCTCAGGAGATTACGCTGGGGCTGGATCTGGCGGGCGGCGTCAGCATCACCTATCAGGTAGTGGGTGAGGAATCCCCCAGCCAGACGGATATGAACGATACGATCAGCAAGCTGCAGCAGCGTGTGTACAACTATAGCAATGAAGCGCTGGTATATCAGGAGGGTAGTGACAGAATCAATATTGAGATTCCCGGCGTATCCGATGCGAATGCAATCTTAGAAGAACTGGGAAGACCCGGAACTCTGTACTTTATCTATCAGAGGGGATCTGACGGAACGGAAAACTATTCCCAGAGTTATTCTATGGATGAAAGCGGAAATTTCTATTTTCAGTATTATTTAAATAAAACGATTGAGGAACTGGAAGCGGACGGTTCTATTCCTCTCTACGGTACGGATGTGGCAGATGCCAGAGCAGGCACTTATCAGAATCAGTTGACAGGTGTTTCTGAATTCTGCGTGGATCTGACTATGACGGAAGCAGGAAAACAGAAATTTGCGGATGCTACCACCAGAGCGGCTCAGACGAGGGAAACGCTGGCAATCTATTATGACGGGGTGTTCTTAAGCGTCCCCACCGTTAATGAACCATTAACTACCGGACAGGCTCAGATTACCGGTAATTTTACTTATGAGAGTGCGGACAGACTGGCTTCTCAGATTCGTATCGGCGGTCTGAAGCTGGAACTGGAGGAACTGCATTCCAAAGTGGTAGGCGCACAGTTGGGTTCTGAGGCTATTTCCACCAGTTTAAAGGCGGGTGCCATCGGTCTGGCGGTAGTGACGGTATTCATGATCGTGGTCTATTTTATTTCCGGTCTGGCAGCCAGTCTGGCTCTGCTTCTGTATACGGCGCTGGTTGTGCTTTTATTGAACGGATTCGGCATGACCCTGACCCTGCCCGGCATTGCAGGTATCATCTTATCCATCGGTATGGCGGTGGATGCCAACGTGATCATTTTTGCCCGTGTCAGAGAAGAACTGGCCACCGGCAAGACGGTAAAATCCGCAGTCAAGATCGGCTTTGACAAAGCGCTTTCTGCGATTATCGACGGCAATGTGACCACTTTGATCGCGGCAGCGGTGCTTTGGGTTTTGGGGTCCGGTTCCATTCGGGGCTTTGCACAGACCCTTGTCTTGGGTATTGTGCTCTCCATGTTTACAGCTCTCTTTGTCACCAGATGGCTGATTCAGGCCCTGTATGCCCTGGGCTTTTCAAACGAGAAGTGGTTTGGCGTGGCAAAGGAGCGTAAGGTTATTGATTTTGTAGGCAGGAAGACAATATATTTTATCTTATCCATCGTATTGGTCGTAGGCGGCTTTGTGACGATGGGGATTTATCAGGCAAGTGAAGGCGCGGCCTTAAATTACAGTCTGGACTTTGTAGGCGGTACGTCTACCACGGTTCCTTTCAATGAAGAGATGAGTCTGGCGGAGATCGAAGCCAATGTGATTCCCAAGCTGGAGGCAATTACCGGCAGTGCGGTTCAGCCTCAGCCCGTTCAGGGAACCGGAGAGGTTGTGTTTAAGAGCAATGCACTGGATAAGGATCAAAGAAAGGCAATAGAGGATATGCTGCTTGCGGATTTTGGAGTTTCCGCAGAGAAGGTTGAATCGGAAACCATCAGCTCCACTATTTCCGATGAAATGAAACGGGATACCATATTGGCGGTATGTGTGGCAATTCTGTGTATGCTTGTCTATATCAGAATCAGATTTAAGGATATCCGTTTTGGTGCAAGCAGCGTCATTGCTCTGGCGCATGACGTATTGGTGGTACTGGCCTTTTATGCAGTTGCCAGGGTTTCTGTCGGCAGTACTTTCATTGCCTGCATGCTGACCATTGTAGGTTATTCCATTAACGCTACCATCGTTGTATTTGATCGTGTGAGGGAAAATCAGATCAGCATGGGCAGAGGAGTGGAAGTATTAAAGGAAGTGGTGAACAAGAGCGTGACCCAGACTCTTTCCAGAAGTATCTTTACTTCCCTGACTACCTTTATCATGGTGGCAGCCCTGTACGCTCTGGGTGTTACCGCAATCAAGGAATTTGCCCTGCCCTTGATGGTGGGTATTATATGCGGTACCTATTCCTCCATTTTTATAGCGGGCAGTCTTTATTATGTATTTAGAAAAAGATTTCCTGAAAAGCAGAAAGCAATTTCTGAAAAGAAAGCGAAATGACGGAAGGTATGGTCCGAAGACATAAAAAGGAAACACGGTAATGGAAAAATGGTTTGTAGCAGCCAAAAGAGCAGATTTCGAGGAGTGGGGCAGACGTTTTGACATCAGCCCTATAACGGCCAGGCTGATACGCAACCGGGAAATCTGCACACCGGAAGAAGTGGAGAGGTATCTTCACGGCTCATTTCTGGATTTATATCCTCCGGAGCTGATGATGGATATGGAGGATGCGGCAGCCATTCTCGAGGAGCAGATACGGCTGGGCAATAAAATACGGGTAATTGGTGACTATGATGTGGACGGCATTACTGCCGCCCACATTTTAACAAAGGGTCTGCGGGCGTTAGGCGCTGTTGCGGATACCGTCATTCCCCATCGGATACGGGACGGCTATGGCTTGAATGAGCAGCTGATCGAAGAGGCTGCCGCACAGGGCGTTAAGACGATACTGACCTGTGACAACGGGATTGCGGCCGCGTCTCAGATAGCCATAGCAGTAAAGCTGGGAATGACTGTGGTGGTGACTGATCACCATGAGGTACCTTTTGAAGAAAAGGACGGAGAACGGCTGGAAATTCTGCCTCCTGCCGCGGTAGTTGTGGACCCGAAGCGTAAAGATTGTAACTATCCTTATAAAAATATTTGCGGTGCGACAGTGGCTTACAAGCTGATGGAACTTTTACTGCGCCATTTTAAATGGGAACCGGAAGAAAAGCAGGAGCTTTTAGATGAATTTATACAACTGGCGGCGGTGGCCACAGTTTGTGATGTCTGTGAGTTATTAGATGAAAACCGGATTCTGGTAAAAGAAGGTTTAAAACGGCTTCGCAGAAATCCTTGTACAGGCATGAAAGCGCTGATGGAGGTCAATCAGATAGAACCGTCAGGAATAAATGCATATCATCTTGGTTTTATCGTCGGACCCTGCTTAAATGCTACGGGCAGACTGGATACGGCAAAGAGAGCTCTGGAACTGCTGGCGGCCGAAGAAGTGCGTACGGCGGTCTCCGTAGCCGGAGAACTGAAAGAGATGAACGACAGTCGAAAGACTATGACCTTGGCGGGCGTAGAAGCGGCCGTGGCCTGTGTGGAAGAGCAGCAGTTTTACAAGGACAAAGTACTTGTCATTTTTCTTCCGGACTGCCACGAGAGTCTGGCGGGCATCATAGCGGGCCGAATCCGGGAAAAATATGGAAAACCCACCTTCGTATTGACGAAAGGAGAAGAGGGAGTAAAGGGCAGCGGCCGTTCCATAGAAAGCTATCATATGTACGAAGCCATGAGCGCCTGCAGGGAGTTATTTACCAAATTCGGCGGGCATAAGATGGCGGCGGGACTTTCTATGAAGGAGGAGGATATTTCTCTTTTACGTAAAACATTAAACGCACAGTGCAATCTGACCGAGGAGGATTTTATTCCAAAAGTGCACATTGATATTCCCATGCCCCTTGCTTATGCAGACAAAAAACTGGCGGAGGAGCTGGAGTTGTTAGAGCCTTTTGGGACAGCCAATTCCAAGCCGTTGTTTGCCTGTAAAGATATCATCTTTAAAGAAGGGATCAGAATGGGTGCAAAGGGTAGCTGCGCAAGATATCGGGTACTGCAGGACAATAAGAGCTACTCCCTAGTATATTTTGGCGGGCTGGATAGATTTCATGATTTTCTGAAAGAAAAATTCGGGCAGAACGCGGTGGAAGATCTGTATATGGGAAAAGGCAGTTTTCCTGTTTCTGTAACCTATCAGTTGGGGCTGCACACCTATATGGGCAGGACGGAGGTCCAGTTGACCATGCAAAATTTTTGTTAGTCATAAGAAATCTTTAATTTGGTTTTTATTCTTTTATCATATTTTGGACACAAAATGAACACATTTTGACGTTAACATTTGAATCAGATAGTTGATGAATTCACTATCTCCCCCCTCATAAAAGAAAATGCGAAAAGTCCGGAATCCCCTCCGGACTTTTCTGCGTCCTGCGGTTTTTCTGCTTTAAGGGTGGTAAATACTGTTAAATTGGAGTAAAATAGAAATAACCGCAAGGAGGATGAGTATGAAGCTAGAGTCGTTATTACAAGGTTTTACCTATACCTGTGAGAGAGGAAGCCTGGAGGCGGATATACCGGAAGTGGTGTATGATTCCAGAAAAGTTTCTAAAGGATGCTTGTTTATCTGTATCAAAGGAATGAACTATGACAGCCATGAGCATGCGGCGGAAATTGTGGCTGCGGGCGCGGGCGTACTGGTGACGGAAAGAGAAGTAGAGTTGCAGGAGGACGCCGATATTACGGTGATCAGGGTGGAAGATACCCGCTATGCCATGGCGTTTATTTCTGCCGCTTGGTTTGGACATCCGGCAAAGCGGTTGAAGGTTATCGGCATCACCGGCACCAAGGGAAAGACAACAACTACTTATTTGGTAAAGTCTATTTTAGAGAATGCCGGACACAAAGTGGGTTTAGTCGGTACTGTGGAAATTATTATCGGGGACACCCATATTCATGCGGAACATACCACTCCCGAGTCCTATCTGCTGCAGTCCTATTTTAAACAGATGGCAGATGCCGGATGTGATACGGTAGTAATGGAGGTTTCCTCCCAGGGACTGAAGCTCCACCGCACCCAGGGATTTGTATTTGACTATGGTATTTTCACCAATTTGGAGCCGGATCACATCGGTGTGGGCGAACATGAAAATTTTGAAGAATACATGGCCTGTAAAGGTCTTTTATTCAAACAATGTCTGGTCGGTATTGTAAACGGCGACGATATGCACTGTGATGCCGTCACTGCCGGGCATACCTGCAGTCTGGAAAAATTCGGATTAAAAGAAGGTAATGACCTGCGGGCAGGGGAACTTAAGCTGGTGAAAAAGCCCGGAGAACTGGGTGTTACTTTTAAGACAGAAGGTTTGCTTGCCATGGAAGCGGAAGTGTCCACGCCGGGCCGTTTCAGCGTATACAATGCCCTGACTGCCATGGCCATCTGCCGGCACTTTGGCGTGGCGGAGGAGAATATTAAAAAAGCGCTGTTGGCGGCTAAGGTAAAGGGGCGGATCGAGATGGTAAAAGTATCGGAAGACTTTACCCTGTTGATCGATTATGCCCATAATGCCATGAGTCTGGAAAGTCTGTTAAAATCCCTGCGGGAGTATGAACCCCACAGACTTGTCTGCCTCTTCGGCTGCGGCGGCAACCGTTCCAAGTTAAGACGTTATGAGATGGGGGAGGTCAGCGGCAGGCTGGCGGATCTCACCATTATTACTTCCGACAATCCCCGTTTTGAAGAGCCCGAGGATATTATTGCGGACATTAAGACCGGTATCGAAAAGACGGACGGCAAATATGTGGAGATCTGCGATCGAAAAGAAGCTATTGCCTATGCCATCGACCATGGTGAACCGGGAGATATTATCATACTGGCGGGTAAAGGGCATGAGGACTATCAGGAAATAAAAGGCGTTAAGTATCCCATGGACGAGAGGGACCTGATCGCAGATATTCTGCGGCAGCGCAGTAACGCATAGGACCTTCATGGATATCCAGATTTAGAGCATGGTGGCGAATACATGTTCCGGTTATATTATAGTGAAAAGGTTTCTGCGCAGTATCCTACCCATAAAAGCCAAAGCGGGTGAATGCCACTGCATCTGAACCTGATTTGGTTTTTATGGGTGGAAGCAGCGTCATTATTTGGATTTATATCATGCGTTATTTAAAGTGCGAAAGAAAAGGAGGGGATCTGGCCATGGAAAAGTTATATGCAGATTTAATTATTGACATTGCTCATGAGAAGCTGGATCGTCCATTTCAGTACAGAATCCCGGAGGCGCTGCGGGAAACGATAACGGAGGGACAGTGCGTCACTGTACCTTTTGGAGCAGGTAATGCTTTGCGCAAAGGCTATGTGGTGGCTATCAAGGACACGCCGGATTGGGATGTTGAAAAAATAAAAGAAATTATCAGTGTGGCCCCGGGCGGTGTTTCCATTGAGGAGAAACAGATACGGCTGGCAGCCTTTTTAAAGAGAAATTACGGTTCCACCATGATTCAGGCCATGAAAACCGTACTGCCGGCAAAGCAGTCGGTACGGGCGCTGGAAAAAAAGACTGTTCGGCTTATACTGAATGAAGAAGAAGCGGAGAAAACACTGGATTTTTGCGAAAGAAAACATCAGACTGCAAAAGTTAGATTGTTAAAAGAGCTAATGAAATATTCCTGCCTGCCCTATCCGATCGTGACGGGCAAGCTGCACGTCAGTCCGGCAACCATAAAAACGATGGAAAAGCAGGGGATGCTGGTGGTGGAGACGGAAAGCCATTATCGCAATCCGGTTAAACTGCAGGTACAGGATGCGGAAAGAAAAACCATAAGCGAGGAACAGCAGCAGATTGTGGATACGCTGCTTGGGGATTTTGACAGCGGCAAAAAAGGCACCTATCTGCTCCACGGTATTACGGGCAGTGGAAAAACCGAAGTCTATATGCAGCTCATTGAGGAAATACTGAAAAGGGGCCGGCAGGCCATTGTGCTGATTCCGGAAATTGCGCTGACCTATCAGACCTTGATGCGCTTTTATGGCAGATTTGGGGATAGTGTTTCTGTATTGAATTCCACTCTGTCAGCAGGAGAGAAATATGACCAGTGTGAGAGAGCAAAAAAAGGGGCAATACAAGTTATTATCGGCCCCCGCTCTGCTTTGTTTACGCCCTTTCCCAATATCGGATTGATTATTATAGATGAGGAACACGAAAGCAGCTACAAGAGCGAAAATTCTCCTAAATATCATGCCAGAGAAACGGCAGAGGAGGTGGCAAGGATGCACGGAGCCAGTCTGCTCTTAGGTTCCGCAACTCCTTCTTTAGATGCTTATTACAGAGCAAAGCAGGGAGAATACACGCTTTTTACCTTAAAACAGAGGTTGACGGGCGGAACGCTTCCATCCGTTTCTATCGTGGATTTGCGGGAAGAACTACGGGCCGGTAACCGTTCTATTTTCAGTCGGAGACTGCAGGAACTTATGGCGGACAGACTGAAAAAGAAGCAGCAGATCATGTTGTTTTTAAACCGCAGGGGATATGCGGGCTTTATTTCCTGCAGAGCCTGCGGACACGTCATGAAATGTCCGCACTGCGATGTTTCTCTTTCGGAACACAGAGGAGGCAGATTGATCTGTCATTATTGCGGTTATGAGGAGCCTGCGGTGCGCCTCTGCCCGGAATGCGGCTCCAAATATATTTCCGGGTTCCGTGCGGGAACCCAGCAGATAGAGGAAAAGTTAAAGGAACTGTATCCTGAGGCCAGAGTTTTGCGTATGGATGCGGATACAACCAAAACCAAGGATAGCTATGAACAAATTCTTTCTGCCTTTGCCTCAGGAGAAGCGGATGTGCTGATCGGTACCCAGATGATCGTGAAAGGACACGATTTCCCCAATGTTACCTTAGTGGGTGTTCTGGCGGCTGATCTGTCCCTTTCTGTGGGAGATTATCGGTCGGGGGAAAGAACTTTTGCCTTATTGACCCAGGCCGTGGGGCGGGCAGGACGCGGAGCGCTCCCCGGGGAAGCGGTTATCCAGACCTATCAGCCGGAGCATTACAGCGTCACCCATGCGGCAGCCCAGAACTATGAAGGGTTTTACGAGGAAGAAATCCTCTACCGGGAGCTGCTGAGATACCCTCCCGTGTGCAATATGCTGGCAGTTCAAATTTTTGCCTCGGATGAAAAGCGGGGAGAGACGT
Organism: Lachnospiraceae bacterium; assembly: GCA_022510745.1. GTDB lineage: Bacteria > Bacillota > Clostridia > Lachnospirales > Lachnospiraceae > Acetatifactor. The sequence goes on along the minus strand of JAFLSY010000012.1, from coordinate 17,474 downwards.
TGGCGGAGGAAATGGCTGCGATAGCGAGGAGTTACATCGATATGTCGGAAAATCAGCAAAAATGCCTTATGGTCATCGGGCCTGCACCGGCGGCAATCGGAAAGATTCATGATATTTTTAGATTTGTGTTCTATATAAAATACGAAAAGTATGATAAACTGGTAGAGATAAAAGATGCATTGGAGGAAAAGGCTGCAGCGTTGCAATCTTCTCAGGAAATGCTGCAGATAGATTTTAATCCGGTCAATACTTTTTAGGAAAACAAACCGTAACTCCAAATGAAATGCATATAAAAAGCACAAACTATAGTAAGAAAGGATAAAAATATGGCACTCAGAAATATCAGGGAAATCGGAGAAGAATGTCTGACAAAATCCTGTAAAGAGGTAAAAGAAATGACTCCCAGACTGCGGGAGTTGATAGAGGATATGCTGGACACCATGTATGAGGCAAACGGTGTGGGACTGGCGGCACCTCAGGTAGGTATTTTAAAGAGGGTGGTAGTCATAGATGTAACGGGAGAAGATCCCTATGTGCTGATCAATCCCAGAATTATAGAACAGAGCGGTGAACAGACCGGACAGGAAGGATGCTTAAGCGTACCGGATAAATGCGGTATTGTAACCCGCCCCAACTATGTAAAAGCAACGGCATTGGATATCGACATGAAACCTTATGAACTGGAAGGCACGGAGCTGTTAGCCAGAGCTATCGTTCATGAATTGGAGCATTTGGACGGGCATCTCTATGTGGAAAAAGTAGAGGGCGGCCTAAAGAATGTAGAACCGGCGAATGAGGATGAAGAGGAGTAATGCATGAAGATTGTTTTTATGGGAACCCCGGATTATGCGGTGGGTGCGCTGGATGCCCTTTACAGGGCGGGACATGATATAGTGGCAGTAGTAACGCAGCCGGACAAGGCGAAAGGCCGCAGTGATAAGCCGGTCTACTCACCGGTGAAGGCCTATGCCGTGGAAAAGCAGATACCAGTGCTTCAGCCGGTCCGCATCAAGCGGCCGGAAGCAGTGGAGGAACTGCAAAAGATTCCGGCGGATGTATTTGTGGTAGCAGCCTTTGGACAGATTTTATCCAAAGAAATTTTGAAGATGCCGAAGTTCGGCTGTTTGAATATTCACGCTTCCCTGTTGCCTAAATATAGGGGTTCCAGCCCTATTCAATGGGCCGTGATCAATGGGGAAGAAAAGAGTGGCGTCACCATTATGCAGATGAACGAGGGAGTAGATACGGGAGATATTCTCTACATGAAGGAAATCCCTCTCGATAAAAAGGAAACTGGCGCCTCCCTGTTTGACAAACTGGCTGCTTTAGGAGCGGAGGCCATAGTGGAGGCCCTTTCTCTCTTAGAGGCCGGGAAATTAAAACCCGTTCCCCAGAACGAGGCAGAAGCCAGTCATACGGTCATGTTAAACAAAGCGATGGGGCAGTTGGACTTTTCCAAATCCGCACAGGAGCTGGAAAGACTGATCAGAGGACTGAATTCCTGGCCCAGCGCCTACACCTTCTTGGAAGGGAAACAGTTAAAAATATGGGAAGCGGAGATTTATGTGCCTGAGAAGGGAGAAGAGGAAGCCGTTTATGGACAAAATCCTATTGGCAGCATCATCAAAGTGATGCCCGATGGTTTTGTTATAAAATGCGGTAAAGATGCCCTTTTGGTGCGGGAACTTCAGCTGGAAGGCAAAAAAAGAATGAGCACACGGGATTTTTTGATGGGAAAAGAACTGCTTCCCGGTACAGTTTTAGAATAGGAGGAGAATGGATATGCCTTACGGTTACTATGGATACTATCATTACTACTACGACCCCACTTATTTGTTGGTGCTGATTGGAGCAGTCATATGTATTGCGGCCAGCATTTGGGTGAATTCCGCCATGAAAAAATATAATGGCATACAGAATGCCAGAGGTATGACAGGTGCAGAAGCTGCGCAGAGGATTCTGATGGATGCCGGTATCTATGACGTGCGGGTGGAATGCCTGCAGAAGGGAGCTGGAGACCATTATGACCCGCGGAGTAAAACCGTGCGCCTTTCCTATGAAAACTATCATTATCCCACTGTAACGGCAGTGGCAGTGGCTGCCCATGAGTGCGGGCATGCCAAACAGCATCAGGAAAATTATGCGCCTCTCTCCATACGCAGCGCAATGGTACCGGTGGTAAATATTGCCTCAAAATTGGGAATCCCTTTGATTTTTATAGGAATCATTTTAAGCTGGAACCAGGTATTGATACAGCTGGGCATCTGGGCTTTTTTGATCGCGGTACTGTTTCAGCTGGTAACGCTGCCGGTAGAATTTAATGCATCCAGTCGTGCTATGAATGCCATAGAAAGAAGTGGCCTTTTAGGTTTACAGGAGCAGCAAGGTGCAAGAAAAGTGCTGACAGCAGCGGCAATGACATATGTAGCGGCAGCTGCATCTTCTGTTTTACAGTTGCTGCGTCTGGTACTTCTGTATGGCGGCGGTGGCAGCAACAGGAGGCGGGACTAAGGTATGTCGTCGGAAAATACAAGGGAAATCGTGCTGGATATGCTGCTTGTTATAGAGCGGGAAGAGGAGTATTCCCACCGTCTGGTGGGACAGGTGCTCGATAAATACGGTTATCTGGAAGCGAGGCAGAGAGCTTTTATCAAAAGGCTCTTTGAGGGAACCTTAGAGAGAAGAATAGAGTTAGATTATAGGCTGAATGCCATTTCCAGCGTTCCCACCCGGAAAATGAAACCTCTTATCCGCAATCTGCTGCGTATGAGCGCCTATCAGCTTCTTTATATGGACAGCGTGCCGGATGCGGCAGCAGTAAACGAAGCGGTCAAACTAGCCGGAAAGCGCGGTTTCTCTAAGCTAAAAGGCTTTGTTAACGGCATACTGCGGAATCTTTCCGCAAACAAAACTGCAGCGAAACTACCTTCCGAGAGGGAGAATCCGCGGCAGTTTCTTTCCGTTATGTATTCTGTGCCGGAATGGATCGCAGAACATTTTCTGGAAAGCTACTCTTATGAGGAGACCAAATCCCTCTTAGAGGGACTGTTACATATCCGGCCCGTTATGATCCGTTTTGTATCGGGGATTTCCACAGAGGAGAAGGAGAACTGTATCCGGGCCATGGAGCAGGCGGGCGTCAAGATAAGCGGACATGCCTGGGTGAAAGACATCCGATATCTGCATGATTGTGAGAATATTGCCCTTTTACCGGGCTTTGCACAAGGGCTTTTTACCGTACAGGATGCCAGTTCCGGGCTGGCAGTGGCCGCAGCGGGTATAAAACGGGGGGACAGAGTGTTGGATATTTGCGCAGCCCCTGGTGGAAAGACTTTGTTAGCGGCGGAATATGCGGGTCCTGAGGGCAGGGTGGAGGCCAGAGATATTTCCCCTCGGAGAATGGAACGTATAGAAGAGAATGTAAGCAGGATGGGATTGACCAATATAGATTTGAAACTCTGGGATGCCACGAAGCGGGATGAGGGAGCCGTGGAAAGCGCGGATGTAGTTCTGGCGGATGTGCCCTGTTCCGGTCTTGGAGTTATGGGCAGGAAAAGAGATATCAAATATAGACAGACAAAGGAAGGCCTAGAGCCCATCGTCCATCTGCAGAGAGAGATTTTAAGGCAGGCTGCGGGCTATGTAAAACCCGGTGGCACGCTTTTATACAGTACCTGTACCATCAATCCTGCGGAGAATGAGCAACAGGTAGATTGGCTCTGCAAGGAGTTTGGATTTGTAAGAGAATCGATAGCTTCTTTTTTACCTGCGGATTTGCCTCATGCTGATACAGCAAAAGAGGGATTCTTACAGCTTCTGCCGCATCTGCATGATACGGACGGTTTCTTTTTAGCCCGTCTAAAAAAACAACCGTTATCATAAGGGGGTACTTCTGCAAATTTCCACCATAATCAAATCCGGGCGAATGCCACTGCATCTGAGTCCGGTTTGATTATGGTGGATAATGATATGAAGTCACCTTTGTTTGATGGCTGTAATGTTGGAGAGGAGAACATGGAAAAAAAGGATATAAAATCCCTGACTCTTGCAGAGTTGCAGGAAGAACTAAGCGGTTTGGGGGAGAAGCCCTTCCGTGCAAAGCAGTGCTATGAATGGATGCATAAAAAGCTGGTTCGCGGTTTTGATGAAATGACGAATCTGTCCAAGGATTTTCGGGAAAAATGTGGGAATACTTATCAATATACAGCCCTGCGGATAGTGGACAGGCAGCAGTCCAAGCTGGACGGCACAAATAAATTTCTGTTTGAACTGGCTGACGGAAATATGGTGGAAAGCGTTTGGATGCGTTATAAACACGGTAATTCCGTATGTATTTCTTCCCAGGTAGGCTGCCGGATGGGATGCGGGTTCTGTGCCTCTACGCTGGATGGATTGGAAAGGAATCTGACAGCCTCTGAGATGCTGGATCAGATATATGCCATTACACTGGAAACGGGTGAGCGGGTGTCGAACGTGGTGGTAATGGGAACGGGAGAGCCTTTAGATAATTATGACCATCTGCTGCGATTTATCAGATTGTTGAGTGATGAAAACGGACTGCATATCAGCCAAAGAAACATTACGGTATCCACCTGCGGGATCGTACCCAAGATGTACGAGCTGGCTGAGGAGGGCCTGCAGATTACGCTGGCGCTTTCCCTCCATGCTGCCACCGATGAAAAACGGAGACAGCTGATGCCCATTGCGAACCGCTATAGCATAGAGGAACTGATGGCGGCCTGCAGTAACTATTTTCATAAGACGGGCAGGCGGATTACCTTTGAATACAGTCTGGTGGGCGGCATCAACGATTCCGACGAAGATGCGGAAGCGCTTAGCCGCTTGGCAGGCACCCTTTGCTGTCATACAAATCTGATTCCGGTAAATCCAATTAAAGAGCGGAAATTTGTACAGTCGGAGGCTCTCCGGATTGTATCCTTTAAAAATAAACTTGAAAAAAACAAAATAAATGTTACTATAAGAAGAGAAATGGGGCGGGATATTGACGGTGCCTGCGGCCAGCTCAGACGACGGCACATGAACGCACATAAGGAGACAGACGGTGTTAAAGACGTTTTCCATAACTGATATTGGTAGGAAAAGAAAACTGAATCAGGACTATGTATATACTTCAGAGGAGCCTGTGGGCAGGCTGCCCAATATTTTTATTGTTGCAGACGGTATGGGCGGCCACAATGCAGGGGATTATGCGTCGAAATATACGGTAGAGACCATTATTAGGGAAATTGCTGCTTCCAAGGAGGAATTTCCAGAAAAAATACTGGAGAATGCCATCAAGACCGCAAATGAACAGCTCAGAAAGCAGGCAAGAGAGAATACTGATCTGGAAGGAATGGGAACAACTGTGGTTGCAGCTACCTGCAATCATAATAATCTGTTGGTCGCAAATGTCGGAGATTCCAGGCTCTATGTAGTAGGAGAGAAGATCCGTCAGATCACCAGGGACCATTCTCTGGTGGAGGAAATGGTTCGAATGGGCGGTATAGACAGGGAAACCGCACGAAATCATCCTGACAAAAATATCATTACGAGGGCAGTCGGTGCCGATGAGCACGTGGACATCGACTTTTTTAGGGTTTCTCTTATGCGTGGAGAAATTGTACTCATGTGCTCGGACGGTCTGACTAATATGTTGGAAGACGAAGAAATTCGCATGATCTTAAACGGACAGCGGGATATCGTAGAAAAGGCTGAAGAATTAGTCAAGGCTGCCAACCGTAACGGCGGTAAGGATAATATAGCTGTAGTGCTGATTGAGCCGTTTACTGAATAGTTAAGGAGTTAAGTATGATTAAAATTGGAATGATGATAGGAGAGCGTTACGAAATACTGGAAAAAATCGGAACGGGCGGTATGTCGGACGTTTATAAGGCAAAATGTCATAAGCTGAATCGTTTTGTGGCGGTAAAGGTACTAAAACAGGAGTTTTCAGAGAATGCCAATTTTGTATCCAAATTTCGTGTAGAGGCGCAGGCGGCAGCCGGCCTCATGCATCCTAATATTGTAAATGTGTATGATGTAGGGGAAGAAAACGGCATCTACTATATCGTAATGGAGTTAGTAGAGGGCATCACCCTCAAAAAATATATTGAGAAAAAGGCCAGACTTTCCTATAAAGAGGCAGTGAGCATTGCCATTCAGGTTTCCTTGGGCATAGAAGCTGCTCATAATAATCATATCATTCACAGGGATATTAAGCCGCAGAATATCATTATTTCCAAGGAAGGTAAAGTAAAGGTAACGGATTTCGGCATTGCAAAAGCGGCCACCAGCAATACCATTACCTCCAATGTCATGGGTTCCGTGCATTATACTTCTCCGGAACAGGCAAGGGGCGGATACAGTGATGAGAAGAGCGATATTTATTCCTTGGGTATTACTATGTTCGAAATGCTGACCGGCAGGGTGCCTTTCAACGGAGAAACTACGGTAGCGATTGCAATTAAGCATATACAGGAGGAAATGCCCTCACCCAGGGAATTTATAGCTGAAATTCCAAACAGCGTGGAGCTGATTGTTTTAAAATGCTGCCAGAAGAGTCCGGACAGGCGTTATCAGTCCATGGGAGAGTTGATTGAGGATTTAAAGCAGTCCCTCATCAATCCGGAGGATACCTTTGTCGTATTCCAGGATCCGGATGAGGAATCGGCCACACGCTTTATATCCGATAATGAGATGGCGCAGATTAAGCGTCAATCGGAGAGAAGGGACTCCATGGATGAAGCTCTCCGCTTAAGAACAGATGTGGAGGACGATATTGAAGAAGAGTATGCGGAAGAGGATTATGAGGATGATTACGACCCTCGTATGGAGCGTATCACCACCGCATTGACTGTAATAGCGGGAATTGTAATCTGCTGTGTCATTATTTTCTTTGTAGGTAAGATTACGGGTATTTTCGGTGCGGGATTTAATGGAAATAATTCCGAGACGGAAGAAACAGACAGCCTTTTAGAAGGAAATGTAATAATGATTCCGGTAGTAAACCATTCTTCTGTGGATGCACAGAATGAGCTAAGAGCCATCGGCTTATTGCCAGAGGTTGTCTATGAGGAATCGGAAGTCGAACAAAACATCGTAATCAGAGCGAGTATCACGGAAGGAACGGAGGTTCCGAAAGGTACCACCGTCACACTGACGGTCAGTGCCGGTACGGAAGGCAGGGAAGTGCCCAATGTTGTTGGGTATTCCTATGAGGATGCGGTTAAAAGGCTGAATGACAGCGGCTTTGAGGTAAACAAAAAGGATGAATACTCTGCGGATGTGGAACAGGGATATGTCATTTCCCAGAATCCCGTAAGCGGAAAAGCACCCTTAGGTTCTTCCGTTACCATCAATGTAAGTCTGGGAGAAGAGGATAATAAGGTCAGGGTTCCCGAATTGATGGGACTACCGGAGGATGAGGCAACTATCAAGCTGATAGAGGCAGGATTGGCAGTGGGTGCCGTATCCCAGATGAATTCCGAGGAATATGCGGAGGGGCTGGTCTGCTACCAGAGCTATTCCTACGGCTCCTATGTGGATCCCGGAACATCAGTGGATTTTACGGTTAGCCTTGGGTCCGCGGCGGTGACCTACCAATATAACGCCAGCATCACAGCGCCTACCCCTGAGGAAGCGCCGGATTATGTGGCGGGTACCCCTGTGAATATCAGTATAGTGGCAGAGGATGGAAAGATTTTGATGGACAATACTTCTGTTACCACTTTTCCCTATGCGGCGAATTACTACGGAATAAAGAGTCCGAAGGGGACCATTACTTTTACCTATACCGTAACTATAGAAAGTACCGCGACGGATGAAGCCGGAGAAGCTGTGGTAGTGCATAATACGGAAACCAGGACATTTACAAGAGAAGCCATATTTGTGCAGGAATAACATGATCAGGTGAAATATGCAGGGTAAAATAATCAAGGGAATTGCGGGATTTTATTATGTGCATATAGAAGATAAAGGAATATATGAATGCAAGGCAAAGGGGATTTTCCGCAAGGATAAGCAGAAGCCTCTGGTGGGGGATGATGTTGAAGTAGAGATTTTGGATGATCTGGAAAAGGAAGGCAATATCACCGCCTTGCTGCCGCGCAGAAACGCTTTGCTGCGTCCGGCGGTAGCCAATGTAGATCAGGCATTAGTGATTTTTTCTATCACCAAGCCGGCTCCCAGTTTGAATCTATTGGACCGATTTCTGATCATGATGCGTCAGCATGCGCTGCCCTGTATCATCTGTTTTAACAAACAGGATATTGCGGAAGAAAAAGAACGCAGGATGTTAGCGGAAACCTATGAGAACTGCGGCTGCAAGGTACTGTTTTTAAGCGCTATAAAAGAAGAGGGTATCGAGGAATTGAAGGCACTCTTGAAACATAAGACCACCACGGTGGCAGGGCCCAGCGGTGTGGGAAAGTCTTCTCTGGTAAACAGACTGCAAAGTGGAACCGTAATGGAAACCGGCGACATCAGCAGAAAGGTGGAGCGAGGCAGGCATACCACCAGACATTCACAACTGCTTGCCATTGGAGAAGGAACCTATATCATGGATACGCCGGGCTTCAGTTCACTGGGTATCTTTGAACTGGAAAAGGAAGAATTAGCGGAGTTTTATCCGGAGTTTCAGCCCTTTGAACCGAATTGCCGTTTTAAGGGCTGTTCCCATGTGAACGAGCCGGTCTGCGGTGTAAAGGCGGCTCTTAAGCAGGGACTTATCAGTAAAGCACGCTATGAAAATTATACACTTCTGTACGAAGAACTGAAGAATAGAAAAAAGTATTAGGGAAGGACAAGTCAGAGATGGCTTGTCTTTTTTAAATATTGCTTAGAATATGCCATGCAGCCTAATGGGTGGTATAAAACTGTAGATTTTAAGGACTTTGTATAAGTGAAAGAATCACGTGTTAAAGAACTGTTGGCTGAATTTTAATTTATTGGCCAGGAGATGTAAGAGGCTTCATTGGTTGTATCAATGCGTGTAGGTTTGTCAGGTAAAAATATATAGAGAGCATTTTATAAGACATTATTCTGTGGTATAATTACCGGGATAGAACCTAAAGTTGAAAGTTTTCTCCTAAAAACGGCACAGCAATAGGAGAAGACACAAGAACTGTGATGGTATGGAGGAATGACTTATGGATCCAATGGACTTGATATGGGATAAGTTTTCACAGGACTGTACGATTGAAACAGTTCTGCATCTGCTCATGGCGCATTTTGATATGTCTGAGGAAGAAGCGCAGGCTGAGATTGATGAGTACTTTAAGATCGTGGATATGATCGATGAGGACCGTAAGAAAGAGGAAAGGGACGGCAAGAAGAAGGCGTGAACTATGGCAGAAAATAAAGAGATTCATGAATTTGCCGTTAAATATCATAGCCTGTATGTAAATCCTCAAACTACGGAGAAGTATATTGACAATGAATAAAATGTTGTATATAGCGGCTTTAAAGGATATAATATAAATATAGACAAAGATATTCGGAATGAAAAATAATAGATAATTAATTTGCCCAACGCTGAATTGAAAGGAGATGATGGTTATGTCAACTTTGGAAAAAACGATTGATTTATTAAGCCATCTGTCAGAAAACCAGTTGGAGAATATATACAGCTATGTTCGATTTTTAAATGCTCAGGCAGAGGAATCACAGCAGAAAACATCGGAATCGCTGGAGACAGTCTTTGGGAATATTGTGGGTGTTCTGCAGGATACCGGAAAATCACTAGAGGATTATCGTGAAGAAAGGGTCAGAGAGCAGTATGGAGTTACTCATTGACACCAATATCATTCTGGATATAGTCTTTGGCAGAAAAGGATATGAAGTATCCCTGGAACTATTCAGAATCATAGGAAGAAAAGGATTTCGGGCTTACATTACAGCTTCCTTTATATCATCCGCAAGGAAACGCATGATACTGAACAGACCTATCAGATATTAGAGAATATTTTTAAACTGGTAACGGTGTTGTCTGTATCTGCAAATGATATTCAGGATGCTTTTCAAAAGAAATGGAAGGATTTTGAAGATTGCATACAGATCACAGCTGCCGAAAATAACAGACTGGACTGCTTGATCACCGGAAACCAAAAAGATTTCACTAAAAGCCTGTTGCCAGTCTGGTCCCCGCAGGAATGTATTGATGAGATTAGTAAGATGTAAATGAAAGTCCTGATTTCTTAACTGGCAAGCACGTATCAGAATTATGCATATTAGGATAATATGAAATAGAAATAAGCTGTAAAAACCCCGGAGCACTCTCCGGGGTCTTTTTATGCCATTCCTTAATTTTATCGCATTTGCAGTCCAACACAGTATTGAGGCTGGAATTGCAAGCATAGAATTTATTTTGTCCAGTTTATCTTAATTTATCTTAAGTGATGCGCAGGACTTCACCAAACCGCACTGATTTATGTAAATGCCACTATCCCTAGTATTTATCCAGGTTTATTGCAGTATTCATTTTAATAGAATAATATTTAAAAATAAAATAATTGTGTTGTATGTAGAGAAAAAGTACCTCATAAAACGTAGAGAGTTCAAACAGTTTTAACCAGCACAGTGGTATTATCATAATCCCACAATTTACTTTTGAACTTTGATATGCTATACTGTCCTAGTCGTTAAAGCTTTTTTTGAAAGGATTTTACTATAGGAAAAGAGAAAACCAAAGGAGATTAAGATAAAATGAAATTAGGAATCGTAATTTGTGAGCCTTTTTCATGTATCTCTATGTATCTTCGTGTATACCTATAAATCCTTATACTATCAATGTTTGAATAATTTATAACTACCATGTATCTCAATATAAATGTATGTATTTCAATGGCAAAATTGTGTAGTGATTGTGTAGTTGTGTAAAAAGAGTTTGATACAAATACGAACCATAAATAATGAATTGGACATATAAATAAGTCTATATGCTTGTAGGAATATGAGTATATGGGCTTATTTTAGTGACTAAATTTATCAAATAAGAAAACCCACACATACAACATTAAAGTGGCTGTATGAGTCTTATGGAGCGTCATAGAGGTATTATATAGCCACAATGTAACCCATGCTATGAAAGAAGTATTTTATTGCCGAAAAGGAGGTGACACAGAGATATGTCAAGTAAAAGCGCATTAACAGTCAATCAGATTGCAGGTCGCATATGTGATAGAGATGGTAATCTGTATTCTAAAAAAGTTGTTTACGAGATTTTAAATATGTATATTGAAGAGTGCCGCAAGGGGCTGCTTAGAGGTGAAAGGATACTCTTAACAGGGATTGGCACGATAATTCCGGAAGTTAAGACTCATGAGCATTTCAATCTTCCAGTATGTAACAAAGAGGATGGGAATCCTCCTTATACAAGAATGAGAATGACACGGACTTATTCTCTTGGGCAGGAGATGAACCGTAAGTTACATAAGAATATTAAGAACGGTATCCTTGGATTAGAAGAATTACCGTTTAGTAAACAACAGATGGCTATTCTTAAGAACAGTGGCATGATACCAAATGAAGAAAATGAAGGGAAGTAAGGGATAATGGCAAGGCATATTAGCAATATGAATGATTTAGAAAAAGCATTACAGTCAATGCTTGTGAAAATGGTTGATAAATTAGCAGATAGAGTCTACGAGACTTTGAATTATTTTCTGCTGGAATATTATGAGGGTTGGGAGCCTTCAGTCTATAAAAGGACAGAAGATTTTCTGCGGTCAGCGGTGAAAATAGATGCAAAACCATATAAGGGCGGTGTAAGAGCGTCCGTATACATAGATTATGAGAGTATGGACAATTATGTAAATGCAACCGGCTATCAGGTAGCACAATGGGCGAATACTGGAAGTCATGGAGGGTTGTCTGTAAGCCATAAACCCCATGTGTGGGATGATACGATGGATGAGACTATCAATAATGGAAGTCTGCTGCAATTAGCAATCCAATATTTGAAGAGCCAGGGATTTCCTGTAAGAGTGTAATTTGCTGAACTTGACTAATATTTAAAAAGAAGGTGATACTACAGCCTTAAATGTAGGTGAATTTGCGATTGCGGCGCAAGTCAAACAAACCGCAAACCGGCTAATGTTATATTATACCGGTTGATTACAAGGAGGACAAATGTGTGATAATAAAAGAATTAGTAGAAAAGAACAAAGAATACAGGAAAGAAAGGATTTCCGTGAATACATAATTGTTGCTGACAAGCGTGTACTTGACATGAAGAAGTCAGGCTTAGAGCTTATTGCAGATGATGAGGTATTTGTAATTGTTAAAGGTACAAGCAATTACTGGATTTCTAATCATGGTAGACTTGTAAATAATCTGCGTGGTAAATTCTATACGCATAAGAGCGGATATGCTCATTATACATTAAGTGGAACATCATATAAGATTGAGACATATACGGATAAACTGGTAGCAGAGCATTTTCTTGAAAAGCCTGAGAATTGTAACAGAATATGGCATATTGACAGGGATAAGAATAACTGCTTTTATAGAAATCTTGTATGGGTAAACGATGAAGAGTATATTGATTTGGATCGAGGTATTCTACGTGTAGATGAATTAGGCCGACGACAAGATTATGTTCCATATATTACTCTGAAATCCAATGTTGCATATTCTATTTGGAATGGAATATATAACCGCTGCTATCGTTCTGAGGATAAAACATATGAAGATTCGTTTATGTGTGATTTATGGCTAAATGATAAGGATGCCTTTGCAGAGTGGTGGAGCGCAGAATATTATGAGTGTGATGGGGAATCTATGGCAATTGATAAAGATCTTCTATTCCCAGGTAATAAAGAGTATGCGCCAAATAAGTGCTGTATTCTTCCACAGACATTAAATACTATGCTATCTAATTGTAAAAAGCACAGATTACCTAAGTGGAAATCGGATAAAAAGGATCTGCCTCTTGGAGTTAGATTTAATAATAGCATGGGTATGTATTATGGAGAAATCAAGCCATGTGGACATGATGAAGTGATTAAATTGTCTTATTGGAAAACAGCCGAAGAAGCATTTGAAGAATACAAACAATTTAAGAAGGCTGATATTATGATGATGGCGGCTAAATACAAAAATAAGATACCAAAACACGTATATGAGGCTTTGTTAAGGTATGAGATCAAACCATTTGTAGAGGATTAAAGGGGATTTTACAGTGTTAAATGATAAATATGGTGATTTACTGGACAGGGTTATTTACAAGCTAGATAATACGACTGCTGCTATGGATGCGATAAATGGCTTTAATGATGGCATGAATAAGCGGAAACAGGCAGAAGTTGATAAACATAACCGTATGGAAAGTGACAGAGTACAGAAAAATATTGAGGAACAGGTGAGGATTTCGCAGCAGAATGATTTTATCAATTCTATGTTGGATAGGTGCAGACAAAAGGAAGATGCAGAAGACAGACAAAGACAAGCTGAGAGAAAAGAGCGTGAAATGAAAGAGCAGAATAGAAAGGCTGCTGAAAATTTGCGTAGATATGATGAGCGTGTTGCGAAGAATAAGGAACGCATGAAAATTGAGCAAGCAAAAGCTGAGATGGATGCATTGAGGAAGTGGTAATTTGTAGGGCATATCGGATAGGGATATCTGGTATGCCCTATTTTTTTACTTTGATAATGATGGGGTTATTAGAGTATGGAAAAATTGATGGTTATGAGGTATAATAAATATATTCTCAAATAACAAAATTTAATGATAAAATAGAACAAATAGATGGCTATAAGGAGTAAGTGATGGACTTGAAATATGCAACAGGAGTTGTTAATCCTAAGACAACAGCAATATTTTTTGATAAATTATGGGTTCCTCATTATGGTGTTTTTATTAATGAAGAAGATAAAGACTATTTTAGTAAAATACCAAATGAAATAGTTTTAAAATTTAAAATTAGTGAATATAAGGATAAATTGGATTCAATATTTCGCTATGGGATGATCCGAAATTCTCGTTTTTATGAATTTGACTTTATATATGGAGAATATATGTATTCTATATGGAGAAATAGGAGTCTTTTACAAATCGCTAATACCTTGCATAATGAATTTCAAATAGATATTACCCCAATATTTTTTGATAAAACAGATTTTGAAAATAGTTTGAATTATAATAATGAAAATGAAACTGTTTCGGAAAAGGCTATTGAGTTTATTATAAAGAATATCCCGATTATATTAGAGGAAGAGCTTGATTGGAAACAGGTTATGGAATTTAGAAAAGATAAGAAATGTGTATCTTCAGCCAAAAGACTTATGAGATGGTCAGACCTTGAATGTAATGGATTAACATGTAATGAGGTCAAAGAAAAGTTAGAGCATGAATTTGATGAATATTTGTTTGCAATAAAAAAACATGGGATACAAATTACAACCGGAGCAATAAGTACAATGTTATCTTCATGTACTCCTATTATAGATATGATTAATGGCAATAATAAAACATTATTGGTTGGAGCTGCATCTATTTCGACTTTGTTATTGACGTATACAGTAGATAAAGTGATTTCAAATATGGAATTACACAGAAGTCCAATGGCCTGTATTTACAATTTAAAAAAAATATAATTATTACATAAATGATGAAATAGAAGTAATATTTTTCGTTTGGGCTGTGTAAGATAGTTAATGTTTCTGGTAAAAACAACTCCTTTTTGATAAGAATCAAGTTATCAAATTCTTATCGAAAAGGAGCATATTTTATGCAAATAGTAAAGGAGCAAATATTTTTTGAGGGAATAGCTCCCCATATAGGGATTGGTGTTTTCAGAATGGAAACAGATCCACCTACCCTTAAAAAAGTATAGGACATATAAAGACTTTGAAAATAATAACGATAATTATATGGTAAAGTTATTTAATAAAATTGCAAATGGTATTGGAGATAATTATATGAGAGTTTATGGATTTAGAAAATGGAAAAGCGATTTAAAATATAAATTGGTTAATTTGCGAAAAATTATTAAAGAAACAATAAAAACAATTACTATTACATTAATAACTACAATTGCTGCTACAATTATTGCAACAGCACTTATTGATATGAAAAAAGAAGAAAATAGTAATATTGCAAAACAGGAAAAATTATTGTATGATTTGCAAACTATTTGCATTGGATGTAATAAGGAATGGATGGATTATGCTTTTGGAATGCCTGTATTTACTAATATTGATGGAATTACTAAAGAAGAAGTTTATATTACAGATATTGCTTTAATCAGAGCTTTCTTTGGTATAGAAGATAATGCCTGTAAAATGTTCTTTATTACTCAGACTTCAGAAGAGCCTATACCATTTATGCCAACTATTAGTAATACATATTATAATACATTTGGTGAAGAAGAAAAACTAGGAATATTATCTTACGATGAAATTAAGTATTCTTCAATAGAACTCTTTACAGCGTATGGCTTTTTTACCAATGGTTCTGGACGTGTATTTTATGGTGAAGGATATCATTCTTATGCAGGGTATTATTATGATATTTATTTTGCATCGCTAGATTACGGAGAAAATAATCCATGGAACATGATGGGATATATAGAAAATCCGGATTTTACAGAAGAAGAAATAGCCTACTATAAAAATCTTGATTTTGAAAACAAGTTGAATAAATACAAAAAATTTTTATCGCAACGTAGTATACATTATCCTAATACTTATGGAGTCTCATCATTAGATAGTGATTATACATTTGATAAGTTAATGGATTATAATACTTTTGATAGTATACAAACGGCATATCGTTAGTTAAATTATAAGTTATATAAATAGTGATTAACTTCATAAAACAATAGCCAATAATAAACAATTAATAGAGTCTAACTTGAAGCGAAGCGAAAATAAGATATATATCTTCTCTTGATAATATGAGTCTATCTTGATATTGACTGACACAAAATGACCTCTGTAGCAGACCCAAATGATGTAAAATTTTACTTTTAGGTCTGCGGTCGAAGACCAAAATGTAGTTGATAGAAGATGAAAGATGGTATATGATAAGGTATACTGGGGAATGGGTAATCTGATACGCCTTCAAGGGTCGCTAGATATAATTCTGCAAAATAATTATATATCTCTAAAAAATGCATGTGAAAGTAAATATAAAATGCATTGCATAGTAATTTCGGAAAACGGAATGGTGAATGTATTTCCGGACGATTTTAAAGGGGAAAAAGAAAAATTACTTTTCACATTTTAAAGCTTTTAAAGAATAAATTTTGTACTTAAAACAAAGTATAAGGATTATGTATTTGTATCCAATATAATATATAACTCAGAAAAAGGTATCAGCATGGTTTCTTGAATGCTAGATGGAGAGTGATGAGTGATGAAAAATAATAAAATAATTGCTATTGTTTTAATTATATGTGTTTTTCTGGTTATTGTAGGTGTGACCATTGCTATGAAGTCAAATAATACATCCGCTTTTCAGAGCGAAGATGAAATGTCTAAAATAATCAATGGTACATGGAGAACCGGCAATACTGAGTTTGATTTTATATTAACTATTGATGGTGATTATGCTGAAATTGGCATGGATGGTAAGGATGGAGAGCCAGCTTTGATTGTATTAGTTCCTGATGATGGATATTTCTATTTTGAAAAGGATGGAGATACACAGGAGTCAAGATATAATGTTGTAAATGAAAATGGTGTATATGTTATTGATAATGGTTCATGGATATATAGGAAAGATGGATAGACGGTATGATGAATAGCTGATTTTTGTGGGGAATATATACTGTCTTGGAGGTGATATTATTGGATAAATTCGTAGACAAATTTAATATTTATGATTTATTTTCGATGCTAATTCCTGGTATTGGAATTACTACATTGTTAGGAATCACATTATCATTTAGATATTATGAATTATGGAAAAACTATGGGTCTTCAAAATATGTTGTTTTCTTTATACTCAGTTATTTCTGTGGTGTTATTTTTCATGAGTTGGGAGCAATAGTTAACAGATTACTTTTTAAAATTATCTATGGGGGAAAGCCAAGAGAAATATGTTTTATGGATCCAAAACCCAAAAAACGCTGGCAATTATTTCGTGTTATAATATTTGACAATGACGAATTTTTTGGTAATGTCAAAACATTATATGAATATATTTGTAATCAATATGTTTATATATCTAATGATAATAGTTCAAAAAATGGAGAAAAAAGATGTAATAGAAATGATAAGAACTTAAATTCTATTGTTTTTGGTTACTGTGTCAATATTGCAGAGAACAAAAACATTATAGGAAAATATAAGAATTTTAATGTTATTTCTGAGATGAGTCTATCACTTTTTATTGGATGTTTTATAACAATTATTATAAATGGAATCATGTTTATAGTAGATCCTTGTCATTATGTTTACTATATAATAATCGCATTAATTTTAATTGTTTTAGCATATATTTTTATACATAGAAAAGTTAGGTATGAACGATA
>JAFLSY010000011.1 GCA_022510745.1 Lachnospiraceae bacterium | reverse complement strand
TCATTGCTTTTCATATATGATAAGCAATCCGTAATTTCCAAGATTCTTGAAGGATATTTTATTGAAACCAGCTTTCTTTCCCATTTCGGAGTATTCATGTTTCTCAAATTTCTTAAATCCATTTTTTTGTAGAATAGTTTATCTAAATTTTCTTTTTTCAGAACGGCGTTATAGAACACACCGCCATCTTTTAATACCCTATATATTTCCTGCAAACCCTTTATCGTATCGTTCCAGAAATAAATTGTATTCATGGTGACTACGATATCAAATGCCTGATTTTCAAATGCGAGATCACAGCAATCTCCCACGGCAAAATGAATGTCACCATTTTCAATTCCCTTTTGATTCTTTTCAGAAGCCAGTTTTACCATATCCTCTGAGATGTCAATTCCGTAGATCGTGCATTGTTCCTTCCGGTAGATCAGAGCATCCAGATATCCGTTACCGAAGCCGATATCCAGAACCTTCATACCCTTGACTGTCTCATATTTTCGATAATTCCATTATACATGACCTTGTTTGTACGATTCATTGCCCATGTCACCAGATGTCCGACAATGCCTCTCGGATTACCGCATTGTGAAGCCCAATAGTCAGAAAACCTGCTCATAATTCATCCCCCCTTATTTCTTTGTTATAACAGCAATTGCACATGGCATCTGACCGTCCACAATGTCAATCTCAGCATCGTATCCGCCTTTTACAAAAAAGTCCTTGTAGCTCTCCCGATCAAACTGATTTGTAAAATGCGCGCCTGCAAAGTCAAATATTTTGACCAAAAATTCGCTACTGGATTTTCCTGCATTGATGTATGTCGGTATGATGACCTTTCCGCCCAGCTTGCAAACCCGAAGCAGTTCATCGACAGCCTTATACGGCTCATCCAGCAGATGTATCACATTACCTGCTATAACCTTATCAAAGCGGTTGTCCTTACTTCTGATTGACATGATATTGGCTTTTCTAAAAGTAATATTAGCACACTCCCTGCAATTTTTCTGTGCACGCTTCAGCATGTTCACCGACATATCCGTTGCAAACAGCTTTCTACATTTTTTTGCAACAGGCTTGCTGATCGAGCCAGTACCACAAGCGCATTCGAACACGATATCGTTCTTGTTTATCTCCTGTGCGACTCTCGCTCCCGTCCCGTCATAACATCTCCCGTTGTAGAGTTTTTCAAAGAGGTCATATACACCTGCGATCATATCCCAAAAAACCACAGTCCATTTCTCCTTCCTACTACATTTGCATAATTCAGTGTCTCTATATAATCACTGTACAACAAAAATCCCAATTTATTCAGTTCTACAAACTTACGATTTGTCGCTCACAACAACATTGAGATTATACCATGTATCCCTTCCAATCACAACAAAATATCGTTATTGTTAAATGTCTATAACTGTTATCGTCATAGAGCTTTTAGTGGAATGAGGAAGTCCCTTATTTATTGTTTCTATTTTGTCGCCCCTACGCACTATCCAACTTCTGCGGGTGCCAGTAGGCCGATCTTATCATAGTGATGGAGCGTCTTGACGCTGCCCTGACATATCTTTGAAAATTCGCCGATCTGAAGCATCCGCTCCTCCTCCTTTCGTAGTTTCGATTCGAATCTATGGATAGTATACTTTCTGACCTAAGAGGAGAGTCAAGACTTTTTTTAATAATTGATTTCATTATATTTTATCAAATATTGTATCTTAAACAGCTTTTCATCCCGTTTTGCAGCAGTAACTTCCATCTTAACACAAAAAATGCGATGTGGTATAATGATTCTTGACTATTCAAAAAGGAGAAATCATCATGAAAGCAACTTGTCTTGTCGGCAGTGCAAGAGCAAACGGAAGTACTGCTTATCTTGTGGATACCATAATAAAAGGCATGCAGGAAAGTGGTATAGAAACTTATAAATACTGCATTGGCAATGCACATATTAACTTTTGCCATGGATGCAAAAAGTGTTATATTGACGGTAAATGTGTGCAGCAAGATGATGTTGAAAAGATAGTTTCCGATATTCTAACTTCAGACTATGTTGTCATTGCCGCACCTTCCTACTGGGCCGACATACCGGGACAGTTAAAAACATTTTTTGATAGAAATACGCCTTACGGCGACACGAATCCAAATCGAATTATGGAACCCCAAAAAGCCATAAAAGGAATTGCTATTGCAGTTCGTGCAGGAGTTCGGAAAGAGGAAAATGAACTTATTCTAAATTCCATTGCCCACTATTATGGGCATTTGGGGATTGATACTATAAAAAGAGTATCTATCTGCGAAACCGATTCACTGGAAGATTTAAAGAGCAAGCACCAGGCAGAGATCGAGGAATTATATTTGTTCACTAAGAGCCTCATCGCAGAATCTTAGACGCAGTTAATGAAAGCTTTCAAATATAAGGAGCAAAAAAATGTTAAATCCAATTTATGAGCACAAAGTGCAATACTATGAAACCGATAAAATGGGCATTACCCACCACTCCAACTATATTAGGTGGATGGAGGAAGCCCGGGTGGATTTTTTGTCTCAAATTGGCTGGGACTATGCCAAGCTGGAGTCCATGGGTATCGTATCCCCTGTGGTTTCAGTAGAATGTAAATATAAAACTACATCCACTTTCTCTGATATCATCCGTATTTCCGTATCAGTTGAGGAATTTAAAGGTGTGAAACTAAAACTTGGCTATTTGATGACAAACGCAGAAAGTAAAGTTGTCTGTGAAGCAAAGTCAGAGCACTGCTTTTTAAATCAGCGGGGAATGCCAATGCGATTGAGTAAGGAATTCCCCGCATTATATGAAACCTTGACGGAGTTGGCAGGAGAAGTATAACATGTCTGAGATTCTTTTACATATTATTCTTTTTTACATTTGTATTGTTCGTAAGATATATTGGTATTTGTGAGGAAGAAGTAATGATACTAAAATATAGAAAAGCGACGCCAAATGATATTGAAAAAATATGCAGTATAGTTCGTACTGCTATAGAGGTTATGGAGCAAAATAGTATTTTTCAATGGGATGATTTGTATCCAGCTAAAGAAGATTTTTGGGAAGATATTGACGAAAGTCAACTCTATGTTGGGTTAGTGGATGGTCAAATAGCGGTTATGTATACCTTAAATCAAAAGTGTGAAAATGAATATGAAAACGGCAAATGGAAATATAAAGATGAGCCATTTTACATCGTACATAGGCTATGCGTGAATCCGGCTTTTCAAAATAAGGGAATTGCTAAATCTACACTATTATATATTGAAAGGCAATTAACAGAAATGGGGATTCATGTGATTCGATTAGATGCATTCTCTAATAATCCATTTGCATTAAGGCTATATAATTCTTTAGGTTATTCGGAAGTTGGTTACGCTGACTGGCGAAAAGGAAAATTCTTTTTGATGGAAAAGCGTTTTTAGCTACAAATTCTTGTTTATCATAGATTCGTTACCGCCCCAATACTGGCAACAGGAAGGGGGTGCTTGCGTGAGCCTTTTACTATCGTTTGTAATCTCTGTCGGAGCAGGTGTAGTTGCCTACTACAAATGCAAATGGCTAGATGGAGATGATTAGTCGGTAACTAGCCTAAACGGTTTACTCCACCGTTAACGGAAAAGAAACCCCAAAGAGCTGCCACTCTTTGGGGTTTCACTTTGCCTACGTGTCAATTACTATCGTTTTGCCTACGCATACTATATCATATGCAATAAGCAATTTCAAGTATATCCAAAACTATTTTATTCATACCATATCCATTCATCTTCCATCTACAGCGCCTTTTTCAAAATGAGTATTATAATTCCATAAGCCTTTTTCTCGTCTTTTCATCAAATTTTTCCAGTGCGTAGCGAAAGGCAGTTCTTGGCATAAGAGAATGTTTATCAACCAAATAATTCCTTACATTTTCATAATCCACCGTAGACAGGCTTTTCAGCATCCATCCATATCCTTTTTGAACCAGATCATGCTGATCAAACATAAGGGCATCAGAAATTAGAAAGGGGCGAATACCTTCATAATCATTGTGAAGAATGGCTGGTATCAGAACGACAGCTGACGCACGGCGAACCCAAAAATCATCATCCCCAGTCCACTTGAGAACTTCCCCAAAAAGATATTTGCGGCTTTTTATCAGTGCGCCAAAAGCATGTGTACAAAAATCATCGCAATCGCCCCAACCGCGCACATACTTTTTAAGCCATTTATAAAACACGAAATATGTATCTTCATTATATTGGTCTCTTACTCTGTAAGCCCAATCAAATGCGATAACGCCGGATTCCCAATTACGCTGTTCCAGTAATTCTTCACACAAAGCAAAAACGACTTCTTTATTATGATTGTCTAAAGTTCTATACAGTTTGCCCGACAGTTTTCTAATATCGGTTGTAACTATGTGCTTTCCCTGAGGCACATTTTTTGCTAACAGATTAATCTCATTCCGAGCTTTCAAAATAATACTGTTCATCATTCTGCTCCATCTTGTGGTGTATAACCGCCTGTTACCTCAATTACATTATTGTCCGGGTCACGCATATGAAAATAGTGATAGGTGGGGTACGCTTCCAAAATTTCTGTCACTTCTCCGATCTGCAGAGCCTTTACCCGTTCATGTTCTGCCCGTAAATCTTCCACCCAATAATTCTGCACAAATTTGTAATCCCCTTCCGGAGAAGTGCAATGACCTATGATATTTTCTTCATTCATCAAGGAGAGACATTTGTTGTCGATATGGAATTCAACAAACTTATTTCCGCTGCGGCAACGGTTAGAAACACTGATACCCAAAAACTTTTCATAAAATACAACGGATTTTTCAAAATCCTTTACTACAAGATAGATACTGCCCAAATGCAGCGGATTCCGGTTCACGGCCTCTTCGTCTGAGTTTCGCAGTAATATGGTGTCAGTGGAAACCTGAAACAACTCACTCTTGCGAATAATTTTATCCACATCTGGAACCGCTTGTCCACACTACCGCTTTTATATGCATGAGGAAAATTAATGGCCACACCTGCTCCGACTTCTGTCGTGCCGTAGCCGTTCACAATAGGGCAGGAACATCCATGAGACTGAAGATATAGATTGATTTTTTCCTCAACAGCAGGGCGTAAAGCATCACCGCCGGAAGTTGGGGCAATGAAATTTGATAAGTCCAAATCTTCGTTATCATCAGCAAATTTTCCCCGTATGCCGGTCCGTATAAAACATGATTTGGCTTAAATTTTTTGCAAAATTCTGCTATTGATTCAACCATGGGAATCCTTATTATCTGTGTCATGCCAACGGCCAAGGCAATCATCATAGAGCTAGTTACACCGTAGGCGATGAAGAGTGGCAATACCTGCATCCAAGTACTCTCACGATGCAAATTACGCTCACTCACAAGATATTGTTGAGCAAGTGCATTCACTGCTTTACTACTAAGTATTGCGCCTTTAGAACCATCCGTTGTTCCACCTGTGTATGTTATAACTGCTGGAGCATTTGCATCATGACAAGTTCGACTATCACTTCTCGCATTCCTAAAGAATTGTTTCCAAGAGTAGAACCTCTTGTCATGAGGTAAAGGAAGGGGCTTCATCCTTTTCAATAGTCGGGCACCCATGCAATTTAGCGGGGACATTGACTCTGTGAGGTTTGCAACATCAATTTTCTCTAGTTTCGTGTCGTCAGCTATGGAAACAAATTTTTCTAGCATATCACCTAAAAATCGACAAATTTTACTACTCTTAAACATTGAATTTGCTTTAAATTATCCCACAAAAAATCAGCGGCTAAATCTAAGTTCCTACATTTTCATGATTTCATAGAAATCCCCATAACTCCTCTCATTTGATAAAATCTCACTGCTCCACCACACTAACCTCATAACTCAAAAACAAATCTTTGATCTCATCCCATGCTTTAGCAGCAGCATAATTATCTTCAATAATAAATGACGTATTCTCAAGATCATAACCCTGGATCAGCGATTCTATCTCGGAAAGAGTCATTTCCTTCCCATCTACCAGATATTGACTCTGCTTCACTTCGATTACTACCGTAATTTCATTATCCGCTCCTGTACCTTCACTAATTTCATTTTGAGGCTCTGATTCTTTTACATCTTGTTCATTGCTTACTGCATTAGCATTACCGTCGCCATCACCTTTACCGTTACCAAGTCCAAATCCTTTTCCGAAGAAAAGATAGCAAAAGATAGCAAAAGCAACTAAAATTGTACCGATAACTCCTAATACCTTACCCATAATAATTGTCTCCTTTAATATAATTTAATTTCATCTATGTAGCAGGTTTTTGAAAAACTTCGTTCCAAATTGTTGATTGATTCTTTAATAATCCTTAGGTCAGAATTAGAAAAATTTTCATCATCGTATGCGTATTGAACAGAAACCCATATCATCTCTTCGTCTACATCTCTCAATGCGCCGGATAATACTCTTGTCACGTTCAGTACTTGTTCCGCGTTAACCTTCTCTCGTTCTTCTCTTGATAAGTTCAGATCATGTTCTATTATCACCGATTCAAGAAAGGATGATTCACCATTTATGTTCTCGTCTAAATAAATATTTATTTTCACTTCATAGTTTCCGGTCAGATCATTCTCGTCCGTATTGCAAATGAGAACAACTTTTGCCATTCTTTCAATTGTTGCTTCATATACGGACACATCATCCGCATCATAGTCAGTCGTTATTTTCAGGTAGTCGTATTCATTTTGAAGTATATCATATTCATTTTTTAACTCTTCCAGTTGAGAACTGATGTCTGCATACTGTGATCGTGCTTCCGACACCGCCATTTCTGCCTCTTCATTAATCGCTAAAGAAGCTTGATTCATATTACTGATCACCACAAACAAAAGAATCATTATGACATCCAATAAAGAAGTGAAATCAAGAATCAGTTCTTTCTTTTTCATTATTGTCTCTCCTAATTCTTTCTGTTTGGATTAAACATATACTCCATATGCTTTTCATTATCTTCAATTTTATATGAAATAGAAGCATCTAATACTTTGAAGATCAATGCTCCTACAATTCCCCAAAAAGTCGACGTCAATGCTGCAAAAAAAGACTCTGTTGCTGCCGTGCCGATGGAATCAGTCATAAAAATCAAGGATATAACCGTTCCCAGCATTCCCAAAAGCGGAAATATCGTAGTAAAATTTGAGTAAAATGAATAATGCTTATTCGTTTTTTCCCGATAATCCAAAAGTTCAGCCGCAGTCAGTTTTTTCTTTTCCTTTTTTGTATTCTCCTGCAACACCTTTTTGGCTTCATCATTCAGATTGGCAATTCGGTCTGCACTGTTAAAATGGCTGTATACTTTGTTTGCTTCATCCCGAACCTTTAAGTATATTAAAAAATTCCCTATCGCCATTAAAACGATAAGCCCATCATATCCAAACAAATTGTCACAGAAAGTTTTAATGATATCCATCTTTTCTCCTTAGTCATTCACTATATCATAGATTATACCACAAGCGCAGAAAAGGAAGCGCCGCACAGCGGCATTTACTTTTCAAGCGGCGGCCTGCTGGTATAATGCACCGCTTAAGCGGTGACATGCCGGTGAAACCAGCATGTATTCTGCGTTAGCAGAATCATTATACCACGAGACTCAAACGGTTTTCAATGTATTCTGTTCTTCCGCCCCACCTACAACTCCCTTAACAACCGAAGATAGGTAATATCCCTTTGCACATACTCTCCCACCGGTGTAAAACCCAGCTTGTCAAGCAGCATAAGGGAAACATCATTCTCAGGCTCCACCATAGCCTGCACCTGCGTAAATTCCAATGCCGCCTTGGCGTAGAACAAGATGGCCTCACAGATCTCTTGTGCAAAACCTCTGCCCTGCCAGGGCACACCGATCAAAAAACCTAACTCCGGTTCCTCAAAGCCCGCCCGCATATCAAGACCTGCCCGACCTATGATTTCTTCCGTTTCTTTTAACAGAACAGTCCAGATACCGAAACCGTAAAATCCGTAGATCTTTTCCCGGTATTGTGCGATATAGGCCCGTTCTTTTTCCCTATCCTCAAAGAGATTTTCCATGTATCTGGTAATAGAAGGTTCTGCATAAATTCGGTAAAAGGCATCCAAATCTTCTTCCGTGGTCTCCCGCAGGATACAACTTTTTGTCTCCATGATTTCCCAGGGCAGACCTACGCACCGTCTATACACTCTCTCCAGATAGTCCGCTGTAATATCCTCCGCACCCTCTATCAAAAACTGTACCCCTCCGAAAGATTCCTGTCTGTTTCTGTCATGTAAAAGCCCCAGCACAGGCAGCCCATTCTCTGCCAGAGAAATTGCAAAATCCGCCTTGTCCGTCAGATATAAAACAACTCCTGCCCTTTCTTCTGACATTTCTGCTTTCTGTCCCGATGCATTCCCTAAAACCTCCGGCAGTTCCACACAAAGGCCTTCTCTCCTCAGACCTTCCGCCATCTCCCCAGTCTGCCGCTTGAGCGTTTCATCCGGCTCCTCTATATAAACAACAACTTTCTTCAGTATTCTCTCCATCTTGTTTTTTCCTTTAAAATGATGTAGTATATCTGTATTGTAAATCAATTTCAAAAAGAAAGGAAGAACAAGATGGCACAGAATCCTATTGTGACGATAACCATGGAAAGCGGCGATGTGATGAAACTGGAACTTTATCCGGATATCGCACCCATTTCCGTCAATAATTTTATCAGTCTCATTCAGAAACAATTTTATGACGGCCTTATTTTTCACCGTGTGATCAAAGGCTTTATGCTGCAGGGCGGTGATCCAGAAGGCACGGGAATGGGCGGTCCCGGCTACAGCATCAAGGGAGAATTTTCTTCCAACGGGGTGGAGAATGATTTAAAGCATACGGCAGGCGTTTTATCCATGGCTCGCAGCATGAACCCTAATTCCGCAGGCTCCCAGTTCTTTATCATGCACAAGGATGCGCCTCATTTGGATGGCAGTTATGCGGCTTTCGGTAAGATTATACAGGGCATGGATGTTGTAAACAAAATTGCGGAAACGGCCACCGATTACAATGACAGGCCTTTGGAGAACCAGGTCATGAAATCCGTTACCGTGGACACCTTCGGCGAGGAATATCCCGAACCGGAGCATTACTAAATAAATTAACGATCAAATATAGACGGGACGCCATCTAAAGGCGTCCCGTTCATATTTTGTTTACAATTAATTAAATTATTTTTCATTTGCTACTCATTCTTTAGACACTTTCTTTCCCTATACTATAACCATAAGATAAATATCATCCCAATTTAGCCAATATCAGTATTTAATTTATTAAATAACTTTTTCATAATAAATGCCAGGCAAAGCAGTTTGCCTGGCATCCTCCCTTTTTACAGGGTATTTTCTCTTCTCAGCCTCTATACGATGGCTGTTCTTTTATTCCGCATGATCTTTTCCGCCTTTTATAGCCACATGCAGTCCGGTAAACAGATCATTGTACTTAACCTGTCCTCCCGTCAGTTTTGCCGAGACCACCCAAAGACTCAACGGTATTTCTTCATCATCATAGCGGAAGGTTTCCTCGTTATGACTCTTGATACGCTGTACGATTTCTTCCGCATAACCCTCATCCTCACTGTTTGTCAGAATACAGAATTCATCTCCCCCGATGCGGAAAACAATATCTTCCTCTCCGACAGCTTCTTCCATGCGCCGCATAGTTTCTAAAATGGCAAGGTCGCCGGCCTTGCGGGAAATGTCATTGATGGGGACTAATCCCTTAATATCACAGCATACAAAACAGCAGTTTTTCCGTCCGCAGAACAGATCATAAAGTTCGCTGATATCCACATTTCTTCTTTCCATCATATAAGAATCTCCTTTCCTGATAGGTTCCCGGTATCTCGGAAACAACTCCATATGTTTTCTTTTCCGAAATTCCGAAGGGTTACAGTTGAACACCTTTCGAAAGGCTCTGGTGAACGCTTCATGAGAGTTATAGCCATACTCCACCGCAGCCTCCAGAATGGAGGTTTCCGGTCTTTCCGAAAGCAATCTTGCTGCCAGTGTGATTCTTCTACGGACAATGTACTCATGTATGGAAATGGAATAAACATGCCCGAACAGCTTTTCAAGAGTGGACTTTGAGCAGTAGCAGGCCTTCGCTATATCCGCCGTCTTAATATTATCTTTGAGATGCAATTCAATATAATTCAGACTGTCCACCAGCAGTTTTATGCTTTCCATGCAGCGCTCCCCTTTACAATATTGTAATCCCATTATATCATCTGGCGGAAATCCCTATTTGATTTTTTGCATAAAATCTGACTTCGGACAAAAAAACGCCGGCAGTTACCTGCCGGCGCTCTATGTTCAATCTTTATGCTTTTCCGTTAGAACCAAGAACATTTACGATCTTGTGAGCGACCATGTCCTTGACTGCCTGACGAGCGGGTTTTAAATACTGGCGGGGATCAAAGTGATCCGGATGCTCTGCAAAGTATTTGCGGATATTACCTGTCATGGCAAGACGAATATCGGAGTCGATATTGATCTTACATACGGCAAGCTCAGCTGCTTTACGAAGCTGTTCCTCCGGAATACCAACCGCATCGGGCATATTGCCGCCATACTGGTTAACCATCTTAACGAACTCCTGCGGAACGGAAGAGGAACCGTGAAGAACGATCGGGAAACCGGGAAGACGCTTAATGCACTCTTCCAGCACGTCAAAGCGAAGCGGAGGGGGGACAAGTATGCCGTCAGCATTTCTCGTACACTGAGCAGCAGTAAACTTATAAGCACCGTGAGAAGTACCGATCGCGATCGCAAGAGAGTCACATCCGGTTCTGGAAACGAACTCCTCTACTTCCTCCGGACGGGTATAAGACTCATGGCCCGACTCAACTACGACTTCATCCTCAACACCGGCCAGTGTGCCCAGCTCGGCTTCTACTACAACACCCTTGTCATGAGCATATTCTACAACCTGCTTGGTCAGGGCAATGTTTTCCTCAAAGGACTTAGAAGATGCATCAATCATAACGGAAGTAAAACCGCCGTCGATACAGGATTTACAAAGTTCAAAAGTATCGCCATGATCCAGATGCAAAGCAATGGGAATCTGGGGATTCTCTGCGACTGCCGCCTCTACCAGCTTAACCAGATAAGTATGATTTGCATAAGCTCTCGCACCCTTGGACACCTGAAGAATCACAGGGCTGTTCAGCTCGCCGGCTGCTTCCGTGATGCCCTGAACGATTTCCATGTTGTTGACATTGAACGCACCAACCGCATAACCGCCATTGTATGCCTTCTCAAACATTTCTTTTGTTGTAACTAATGGCATTGTCATTACCACCTTTCCTAATATTATTCTGACCTGCTGTCAGACTGGATATTCACTACGATTTTTATTATAATCCAAAGCATGGCCTTGCGCAAGCATATTCTGGAAAATATGGCGCATTCCAAGCATGGCCTACTTTTGGGGTACCATGATCTGCATGGCTTCCTTATAGTCTTCGATCAAAACCTCTCTGTGGCTGCCGCCATATTCTCCGTCCAGGGTCCATGCGATCTCCTCTTCGGATTCTATCTGCAGGCGGGAGGTTTTAAACCAGGAAATAAGGGCATTCTCATGATTGTTCTCCATCAGTGCGCCGATCAGTTGGTTCAATTCCGCCAGACTGGCGGGCATGCGTACTAACGTCACTTCCAATTCACCGTCATTGAGTTCCACATTCTTGCCGGTTATCCGCTTAAAACCGCCTACAGAAACGGAATTTGTGATCATTCCGAAAAGGAAACTGCCCTCTATCACCGTATCGTCATAGGAAAACCTCATGGAATAAGCCTTCACGGCCGTCAGGCTTTTCATTCCCTCCAAAATATACGCCATATGTCCCAGCACGTTCTTCATCTCCTGATCCGTACCGTAGGACACATCAGTAAACATGCCAAAGGCGGCCACGTAGACAAAGATATCCCGATTGAAGGAAGCGATATCACAGGCAAAAGGGCTGCCTTCTACAATAGCGGAGGCTGCTTTTTTCATATTCTTGGGAATCCTTAAGCTGTTTGCAAAATCATTGGTGCTGCCTGCCGGAATATACCCAATGGGCAGGGATCTGCGGCTTTTTACCATGCCGGTCACCACCTCGTCTAACGTGCCGTCACCGCCGCTGCAGACCAAAAGCTCGTAGCCATCCTCTCTTTTTTCCACAAGCCGTATGGCATCCCCTTTCTCCTGGGTAATGCAGACCGTAACCTCGTAGCCCGCTTTTATAAAAATATCAATTATCTCTAACAGATGGTTTTTGATCTGCGCCTTTCCGGCCTTAGGATTTATTATAAACAGGAGTTTCTTTCTTATCATGGCATTTCCTCGCGTTTCTCCGTTCCTTTCCCTAAACATACTCCAAATCAAAAACGGAATCAATAAAGAAATTATGAATTCTTTATTGATTCCGCTTAATTTTCCAAATTGACCTTCTTAACCTGCAATCTTGCCGCTTAAGTAATCCTCTATGCCATGTAATGCTTCCTGCTCATCCGTACCGTCTGCTTCCACAACTACATTTTCCCCGGCGCTTAAGCCCAGACTCATCATTCCCATAATGCTCTTGGCATTGACTCTTACAGCACCGTCAGAGGACTGAATGTAAATTTTGCTGTCATATCTGCTGGCTACTTGCACCAGCATGGCTGCCGGTGTCGCTTCCAATCCGTTTTCCAGATTGATTGTGATTGTTTCCTTTGTCATATTCTCCTCCTTTTACAGCCTAATCTTTTCTGCCAGCTCGCTGAGCTTTCGCAGTCTGTGATTGACTCCCGACTTTCCTACCGTCGGATTTAGATGTTCACCCAACTCTTTTAATGCCGCGTCCGGATACTCCAGTCTAACCTCAGCCATTTCACGCAAATTGTCCGGAAGTCTGGAAAATCCATAGTGTTCTTTTATGAACAAGATATCCTCTATCTGTCTGGCAGAGGCCTGCACGGTCTTGGTAATATTGGCCGCTTCACAGTTTACCCTGCGGTTGATCGAATTGCGCATTTCTTTTAAAATGCGTAGATTTTCTAAATTCATAAGAGAAACATGGGCTTCCATGACATTCAGAAGGTCTACGATACCCGCGCCTTCCTTCAGGTACACCACATTATATTTTTTTCGTAATACGGTCTTTCCTTCTATGGAAAAGCTTTTCATGACCTCAACCAACTGAGCTGCCTGCCCGCGATTTGTGCATACAAACTCCAGATGATATCCCTTCTCCGGATCGCTTATGGACCCGCAGCAAAGAAACGCACCTCTTAAAAAGGCTCTTCTGCAACAGGTGTTTTTTAACAGCAGAGAATCAACCGGGGCTGATAAATCACCGAATTTGGCAATCAGCTTTTCCTTATTCCCCCCGTTTAGGACCGTATCCGTATCTATATTAAATGTTTTTTTCAATAATGTAAAGCATTTTCTGATAACGGCTTCATTTTCTGTCTGAAGTCCGATTGTCAGATTCCCTTCTTTATCCTGTCCATACTGCCCACTGAAATGCAAAAGAGCGGCCAGTTCGGCTATCTGACAGTGCCTTGCCGAACTGCATTGTCTGGACAATTCTTCCTTGACTTCGGCCGAAAAAGACATGATTCCTCTTTTCTTGCTGTTATACAGCATCTGTGATACAGCATCCGTTACACACCATCTATTGCATAGCACATGTTATATATCATCCGTTATATGGGATCTGTAAAACAACACTATTTATTCTGCTCCCTGTGGAACAGCTTTATTCCATAGCTCCCCCGATTCTTCATTCGGGCATACAACTCGTTGGCAAGCGTTACGCTTCTGTGCTGGCCGCCGGTACAGCCTATGGCGATGACCAGCTGGTACTTTCCTTCTTTCACATAGCCCGGAATCAAAAAGTCCAAAAACTCCGTCAGCTTGTCCAAAAACATACCTGCCTCGGGAAACTGCATGACGTAGTCCCGAACCTCTTTGTCGTTGCCAGTCTTGCTCTTGAGCTCGTCCAGATAAAAGGGATTCGGCAGAAACCGCACGTCAAATACCAAGTCCGCATCCGTCGGTATTCCATACTTAAAACCGAAGGAAAGAAGCGTGATCATAAGGCTGTTGTATTCTTCATTCTTTATAAAAATTCTGTCCAATTCTTCCTTTAATTCCCTGGTCAGCAGATTGGATGTGTCGATTACATAATCAGCATCCCGCTTTAAGCACGCCAGTAATTCTCTTTCCTTTTGAATACCGTTTTCCACACGGCCCTCCGCCGCCAGAGGATGCACCCGTCTGGTTTCCTTATAACGCTTTACTAACGCCGCATCGGAGGCATCCATATAGAGGATTTCAAACTGATATCCTTTTTCCTTCTGACTCTTAAAAATTTCCGAGGCCTCCATAAAGGAATGCCCCGCTCTTACATCCAATCCCAGCGCTACCCGGGTAATCTCACTCCCCGGTGTGGCAATCAATTCCACAAATTTATCAATCAGAGAAACGGGAAGATTGTCAACACAATAGAATCCCATATCTTCCAGCATCTTCAGGGCGGTACTTTTTCCTCCGCCGCTCATGCCCGTTACCACAACAAAACGCATCTTCCCTTTTCCTTTCTACATTATATATCACAAGCATAGCTTGTGATCGGCATTCGCCGTTCGCCAAGAGTGAGCAAGCTCCCTCCGGCTCACTTACGCTCATTATATCGCATTTTGGAATCTATCCGCTAAAATTCACCTAAGAAAATAACCTCCGGCTCCAACTTTACATGAAAATGTTTGTTCACCTCATTCTGAACATATAGGATCAACTGACGGATATCTGCGGCCGTGGCCGAGCCGGTATTGATAATGAAGCCACAGTGCTTTTTTGAAACCTGTGCCCCACCGATGCTCGCGCCTGCAAGTCCCGCATCCATGATCAGTTTTCCCGCAAAATGTCCCTCGGGACGTTTAAAGGTACTGCCCGCGCTGGGGTACTCCAAGGGTTGTTTTTCCTTTCTCTTACGCTGCAGTTCCTCCATCTTTGCGGCAATGGCTTCTTTGTCTCCGCTCACAAGTTTAAAACAGCATTCGGACACAATAAAGGGCTGGGATTTGATCGCACTGGTGCGGTACCCGAATTCCATGGTCGCATTGTCCAATTCCAGACTATTCCCTTCCTTATCCAGTACGGTAACCCCTTCCACCACCTGCTTCATTTCTCCGTCATAGGCTCCGGCGTTCATCACCACGCCTCCTCCTACGGTTCCCGGAATACCGGCCGCAAATTCCAAACCGCTTAAACCATGTTCACAGGCCACTCTGGCTACCTGGGATAAATAGGCTCCAGCCTGCGCATAAATCTTATTTCCCTGCACTACGATTCTGTTACAGCGATCCCCTATCTGCAGAATGATTCCCTGATAGCCGCTGTCACCCACCAGCAGATTACTGCCGTTTCCCATGACAAAATAGGGGATTTCTACCTGTTTTAAGTAGGCGAGCAGCGCCGACAATTGTCTCTCGGTTCCTATTTTTATAAAACAATCCGCTTCTCCGCCTACCCGAAAAGTAGTATGCTTACTCAAAGGTTCTTTGTAAGATATGTTTCCCGCAGGTACAAATTTCTGTAATGCTTCTTTCACTGCCTGACTTATCATCATATACCCCTTCACACTGACGCATCCAACGTCTGCCACCGCTTTGTTGCCTCTAGTTATCTCAATCCGTCCCTTTTACCGACAATTGTCCAAAATCAGTTTTGCCGCGCCGAAAATACCGGCGTCATTGCCCAGAGTTGCAAGTGCAAACTCTGCGTCCCTGCAGCCCCTAAATGCGTATTGCATATAATAAGGCCTAATATATTCAAATAACACTTCACCGGCTTTAGACACGCCTCCGCCAATCACAAAAGCCTGCGGATTGACTACCGCGGCAACGGCGGCAAGCCCCTTGCCCAGATATTCCCCAAACTGTTCAGCCACCTCAACCGCCAGCTTATCTCCATATTTAACCGCATCAAAAACCGCTTTGGCAGAAAGCTTCTGCTCCCGCAGCACGCTGGACATATCGTCCTTTTGAAGCCGTTTTGCCGCCAGCCGCACAATGCCCGTTGCAGAAGCATACTGCTCCAGACAGCCGATATTGTGACAGCCGCACTCTTCCGTTTCATTGTCCTCCACATGAATATGGCCGATTTCTCCGCCTGCGCCGCCTGCACCCGTCACCATCTGCCCATTGCAGATAATGCCGCCGCCCACGCCGGTTCCTAGGGTCACCACTACCAAATCCTTATAGCCCTTGCCTCCGCCCTGCCACATTTCTCCTAAAGCAGCCACATTGGCATCGTTGCCTGCCATAACGGGCAGATCCAAGTATTTCTGAAAAGCTTCCGGAATACTGAACACGGTATCCCAGCCTAAGTTGGCGGTTTTATATACCGTACCGTCAGCGCCCACCGGCCCCGGTACGCCGATACCTACGCCGGCCACTTCGTCCTGCGCAATATCCATTTCAGTCAGCTTTTTTTCTATGCTGTCCGCTATATCCGGCAGGATGCGCTCACCGCCATTGGCGGTCACACTGGGAATCTCCCACTTTTCCAGCACATTGGCATTCATATCAAAAAGCCCCATTTTAATAGTAGTACCGCCTACATCCACCCCAAATACGTACTTTTTCATCTTAGTCCTCCTCATCATCCCGCTTTCTGGCAAGGGAATTCTGTACTCTGGTATAAAGCTCCTGCGCCGCATTATAACCCATTTTTTTCTGTCTGTGGTTGACTGCTGCCGATTCACAGATCACCGCCAGATTTCGTCCCGGACGGATGGGCAGGGTATAACATACCAGCTTGTTGCCCAGATATTCCGTATATTCTTCAGTCAGCCCCAGTCTGTCGTATTCTTTGTCCTTATCCCAGTCTTCCAGCTTGATCACAAAATCCACGGACTGCGTATCCTTTACACTGGATGCACCGAACAGCGCTTTTACGTCTATGATGCCGATGCCCCTTAGCTCAATAAAATGCTTGGTGATGTCAGGAGCCGAACCAACCAGTGTTTCATCGCTGACCTTGCGCAGCTCCACCACATCATCCGTCACCAGACGATGCCCTCTTCTGATCAGCTCTAACGCCGCCTCGGATTTACCGATACCGCTCTCACCGGTGATCAGCACGCCTTCGCCGTAGACATCCACCAGTACGCCATGTACGGAAATGCAGGGTGCCAGCATGACATTAAGCCAACGGGTAGCTTCCGCCATGAATGCGGAAGTATTCTGGTTAGTGGAAAAAATGGGTCTGTTATATTTATGTGCCATTTCCATGAAAATTTCATCCGGCTGAAGTTCTCTGCTGAATACTACACAGGGGATATCATAGGCCATCAATTCCTCATAAATTTCCCTCTTGCGCGCCTCGTCCAGTCCCTCCATATAAGTATATTCCACAAACCCGATGACTTGCACGCGCAAACAGTCAAAATGCTCAAAAAATCCCGCCATTTGCAGCGCCGGTCTGTTGATATCCGGCAGCGTAACCCGAATACTCTTTATATCGATATCCGGCGTCAGATTTTTCAGTTTAAATTTTTCCACTATTTCTCCCAGTGTAATACTTGCCATACCCACACCTCTCTTATCATTAAAATGATACTGCTTTTACATTTTTTAATTGTAGCACACTCCTTTTTTTATGTGAAGTACGCTTTTATTCCTTTCTGAAAAAGGCATAAACCACTTCCGCAATATGCTCCGGGATCTCGGGAACTTCCGTCAGTTCCTGCACCGTTGCGCTTTTTATCTCCTCCATAGACTTAAAATGCCGCATCAGGGCTTTTCTTCTGGCAGGTCCTACCCCCGGGATATCGTCCAACACCGATTTGACCTGAGCTTTGCTGCGCAGGGACCGATGGTATTCTATCGCAAAGCGGTGGGCCTCGTCCTGAATACGGGTAATCAGTTTAAAACCCTCCGAACGGGTGTCAATATCTATTTCTACATTGTTATAATACAGTCCTCTGGTCCTGTGGTTGTCGTCCTTTACCATACCGCAGACCGGAATATGGATCTTCAGTTCATGAAGCACTGCCAATGCAATATTTACCTGCCCCCTGCCGCCGTCCATTAAAAGCAGATCCGGAAACTTGGTAAAGCTGCCGAACTCGTTGTCTATTTCCTTCTCCTGAAGTTTTCGCTGCTCATCCATACCGTGCATGAAGCGACGGGTGAGCACCTCACGCATACAGGCATAGTCGTCCGGTCCTGCTACGGTACGAATTTTAAATTTACGGTAATCGCTGCGCTTGGGTTTTCCTTTTTCAAAGACCACCATGGAACCCACATTCTCAAATCCGCTGATATTGGAGATATCGAAGGCCTCCATCCGGCTGGCATTCTGCAGTCCTAAAAGTGCCGCTATTTCCTTCACCGCACCAATGGTCCTGCCTTCTTCGCGTTTCAGTCTTTCCTTGTCCTGACTTAAGACTAACGCCGCATTCTGTGCCGCTAACTCCACCAGCTTCTCTTTCGTGCCCTTTTTAGGTACCAACAGTCTGACCCGTCCGCCTTTCCGCTTCCCCAGCCAGTCCTCTATCAGTTCTGCATCGGGGATTTCATACTGGAGCATCAGCTCCCTTGGAATAAAGGGGGTACCCGCATAAAACTGCTTCACAAAATCCCCTAAAAGCTCACCTTTGCCGCAGCCTTCACCCCGCATCATATAAAAATGCTCCCTGCCTATGAGTCTTCCGTCCCTGACGAAAAAGACCTGCACCACCGTATCCTTATCCTCTCTGGCAAGCGCAATGATATCTCTGTCCTCACCCACACTGTCGGTGATCTTTTGCTTTTGGGAAACCGATTTCACGCTGTTTAAAAGATCCCGATAACGTGCGGCCTCTTCAAACTCCATATTGGCCGCGGCCTCCTGCATTTTACTCTCCAGTTCCTTTAAGATCGCCGTGTAATTGCCATTTAAAAAATCCAGCGCCTGTTCCACCTGCTGTCTGTACTCTTCTTTGCTGATATAGCCCTGACAGGGTGCCATACACTGCTTGATATGATAGTTTAAGCAAGGTCTGTCCTGACCGATATCCTTCGGCAGGCTTCTGTTGCAAGTCCGCAGTCTGTAAAGTTTATTCAGAAGCTCTATCGTATCTTTCACGGCCGCCGCGCTGGTATAGGGTCCAAAATAACGGGACCTATCCTTTTTCATCTCTCTGGAAAAAAGGATTCTGGGATATTCTTCCCCCACGGTCACCTTGATATAGGGATAGGTTTTATCATCTTTTAAGAGCGTATTGTACTTTGGCAGATGTTCCTTGATCAGATTGTTTTCCAGCACCAGCGCTTCTAACTCTGAATCCGTCACAATGTACTCAAATCGGGCAATCAGGGATACCATTTTGTCAATCTGCGGTCCCCTGCCTATATTTTCTCTGAAATAGGAGCGGACGCGGTTTTTTAGATTTACCGCCTTTCCTACATAGAGAATGGCATCCTGCGCATCGTGCATGATATAGACTCCCGGTTTATTGGGGAGTTTTTTTAATTCTTCTTCAAAATCAAAGCGCATATCGCTCTCCCACCTGCAAAAAGCCGTACCAAAACTGATACGGCTTCTATCCCTGTGCCTGTTTTATCTGTCGTCTCCCAAATGATGATTGGAGAACACCCCGATGTCAGAGGAATTTTTCGGCTGTGTATAAGCGTCAGTCCGGAAAGTTTCCTCTCTGGAAACTTCTGTGCCGGAATTCTCTTCTGTGGAAATGTCTTCCATGGAAACTTCGTCCTTGGAAGCTCCTTCGCCGGAACTTTCCGCTGCGGAGATTTCGTCTTTAATAGTCGCATCCACGAAACTGCCTTTTTCAGGCTTCTCCTCCTCTGCTTTTTCCTCAGAAGTTTCTTCCGGATCCGGCAGGCCTTTTTCCCTGCGGAAGATTTCCATAAACTCCTTACCGGTAATGGTCTCTTTTTCTATTAGGAATGCAGCCAGCTTATCCATCAGCTCTCTGTTCTCGGAAAGCAGTTCTTTGGCCTTTTCATAGCTTTCTTTCAAGATTGCCACTACTTCCGCATCCACTTCCGCCGCGGTCTTGTCGCTGCAGTTCATCACTTCGCGCCCCTCAAGATACTTACTCTCCACGGTGGACAGTCCAACCAATCCAAAGCGCTTGCTCATACCGTACTGGGTAACCATAGAGCGGGCGATACCCGTCGCCTTTTCAATATCATTGGCTGCACCCGTGGTAACGGTCTCGAATACGATCTCCTCAGCGGCCCGTCCTGCTACCAGACTCACCAACATATCCCGCAGTTCCGCTTCGGTATTTAAATATTTCTCTTCTTCCGGCACATGCATAACATAGCCTAATGCACCCATAGTACGGGGTACAATGGTAATCTTCTGCACCGGTTCCGAATTCTTCTGCAATGCGCTCACCAGCGCATGACCAACTTCATGGTAGGAAACAATCTTCCGCTCCTCCTTGCTCATGATGCGGTCCTTCTTCTCCTTGCCTACCAGTACCTGCTCTACAGCATCGAACAGATCTTTCTGGCAGACATATTCCCTATTGTCCTTGACCGCATTGATGGCGGCTTCATTGATCATATTGGCAAGGTCTGCACCCACCGCGCCGCTGGTAGCCAGAGCAATGGCGTCAAGATCCACCGTTTCATCCATCTTTACGTCCTTGGCATGTACTTTTAAAATTTCCACACGCCCTTTTAAGTCCGGCTTATCCACAATGATCCGGCGGTCGAAACGACCGGGACGCAAGAGGGCCTTATCCAGAATCTCCGGGCGGTTGGTAGCGCCCAGAATCAAAATACCCTTAGAAGTATCAAAACCGTCCATTTCGGAGAGCAGCTGATTTAGGGTCTGTTCTCTCTCCTCATTGCCACCGCCGTATTTGGAATCGCGGCTTCTGCCGATGGCATCAATTTCGTCGATAAAAATAATGCAGGGAGCATTCTTGGTAGCTTCCTTAAACAGATCTCTCACACGGGAAGCGCCCACGCCCACATATAATTCGATAAAGTCGGAACCTGCCAAAGAGAAGAACGGCACGCCGGCTTCTCCCGCTACCGCCTTGGCCAGCAGGGTCTTGCCCGTCCCGGGAGGTCCCACTAACAGCGCGCCTTTTGGAAGCTTTGCACCGATCTTGGAATACTTGCCGGGATTGTGTAAGAAATCCACTACTTCCTGCAGGGATTCCTTGGCTTCATCCTCACCCGCTACATCTTTAAAGGTAATGCCGGTCTCTTTCTGCACATAGACCTTTGCATTGCTCTTACCCACGCCCATGGGACCGCCGCCTTTGTTCATCCTGCGGAATAAGAAACTGAGCAACACCCAGAACAATACCAAAGGCAATACATAGTACAGCAGAATTTCCACAATAATTCCGGAGTTGTCAGGAATATACCCCCATACCAAAACACCGGCCTCTCGCAGCCTTTCAGGCAGAGTATCGTCCTCCACCATGGCCGTATAGTAAGTCGTTTTAGCCGCCGTGGTATAGTAAGCCAGCAGCGGATTTATCTGGCGCTCCTCCTCCGCTACTTTTTCAATATAAATCCTGTCAGAACCGTAATGTACGCTTTCCACAACGGTATTGGGCTGTCCTTCGACCCGTCCGTCATCCACCCACTGCATAAACTGGCTGTAACTGATCTCCTCGGTGTTACTGTTACTTAAGGTGCGCATAAAAACGCTGGTCAGTACCAAAGTAATCAGAGCTGCAACCAACAGCAGCAGAAAATTAACACGTCTGGGATTGGAGCCGCCACCGCTGCTTCCGTTCCCCCCGCCGCCTTGGCTTCCTCCGCGGTTTCCGTTATTATAACCGTTTCCGTTATCAAATTCGTTTAAGTTATGGTCGCTCATTTAATTACTCTTTCCTTTTAAGATTGGTTCGCTGGTCAGGTCCACACCCAGCTTCTTAAATGTTTTGATATCCACTTCCGAAAGCATAACGGTGGTATGCACCTGACATCCCCGCAGTTTCGGAATCTGTTCCAATGCTTTTCTGGCATTCTTATCATTCATAGCGGAAACCGAGAGTGCGATCAGCACCTCATCCGTATGCAGTCTGGGATTTTTCCCTCCCAGATACTTCGTTTTCAATTCCTGAATCGGCTCAATGGCCTCCGGAGAGATCAGGTGCACATCGTCTTCCACGCCGCCCAGATATTTTAAGGCATTTAACAATAATGCCGCGGACGCTCCCAGTAGGTCCGTAGTCTTGGATGTTATGATCGTTCCGTCCAAAAGCTCTATGGCAGCGGTGGGCACCTGCAGTTCCTGCGCCCGTTTCTTTGCTGCGACCGTTACCTTCCTGTCGTCAGTAGATATCTTGGCCTGCTTCATCAGAAGCTCTATTTTGTAAACCTCATTTTCCTTGGCTTTGCCTTTGAGCACATCATTCAAAGTCGTGTAGTAGCGCCGGATAATCTCCATGTGGGACGCTTCTTTACATACTTCGTCATCCACAATACAGAACCCCGCCATATTCACGCCCATATCCGTAGGGGACTTATAGGGATTTTCCCCATATATCCCTTCAAAAATAGCATGGAGTACAGGGAAGATTTCTATATCTCTGTTATAATTGACTGTCGTCTCTCCATAAGCTTCCAAATGGAAAGGATCGATCATGTTGATATCGTTCAAATCGGCTGTCGCCGCCTCGTAGGCCAGATTGATGGGATGCTTAAGCGGCACGTTCCAGATAGGGAAAGTCTCGTATTTTGCATATCCTGCCTTGATGCCTCTTCTATTATCGTGATAGAGCTGGGACAAGCAGGTTGCCATCTTGCCGCTTCCCGGACCGGGTGCCGTCACTACTACTAACGGTCTCTGCGTTTCAATATATTCATTTCTGCCAAAGCCATCCTCACTGACGATCAGGGGAATATTGGAAGGATAACCCTCTATGGTATAATGCAGATACACCTTTACCTGCTTTTTTTCCAGCTTAGCCTTGAATTCCACTGCACGGGGCTGCCCCGCGTAATGGGTCAGCACGACGCTGCCTACATAGAGACCGCGGCTTGTAAATTCATACATCAGTCTCTGCACGTCTTCATCGTAAGTGATACCTAAGTCTCCGCGTACTTTATTCTTTTCAATATGTGCAGCATTTATTACGATTATAATTTCCGCTCTGTCGGAAAGCTTCATCAGCATGCGCAGCTTACTGTCCGGTTCAAAACCCGGCAGGACCCTTGAAGCATGATAATCATCAAAAAGCTTCCCTCCAAATTCCAGATACAGCTTATCTCCGAATTTGCCGATACGCTCCCTGATATGCTCCGACTGAAGTTTTAGATATTTTTCGTTGTCAAATCCTGCTTTCATAATGTATTTTAACCATTTTCCTTCTGCAAATTTCTGATTTCCTGTTTCTATACATATTTCGGCTTTTATTGTAACACAACCTTTTTAAATATGCTATAAAAAAGACATGAAGAAATATCAATTTTTTATAAAATTACCGCACTATAACACTTTTGCCCCTCCTGCCCCAAACCATTCAAATATTGACAATAGAATCCCGGGGTGCTAAAATCCAATTATCAAAGCAAAGGCGCTATAGATGTATTTATAGCGCCTTTTTTATTTTACCAAAATATTAAAGTCGAGGTGTCGCTATGCCAGTCAAGTATGTATTTGTAACGGGAGGAGTCGTTTCCGGTCTTGGAAAGGGAATCACTGCCGCCTCTTTGGGCCGTCTGTTAAAAGCCCGCGGTTACAAGGTAACCATGCAGAAATTTGATCCCTACATCAATATTGATCCCGGTACCATGAACCCCATTCAGCACGGTGAAGTTTTCGTCACCGATGACGGCACGGAAACTGATTTGGACTTAGGACATTATGAGCGCTTCATTGACGAAAATCTGAATAAAAACTCCAATGTAACCACCGGTAAGGTATATTGGAGCGTTCTGCACAAGGAGCGGAGGGGCGATTATGGTGGCGGCACCGTTCAGGTAATTCCGCATATTACCAATGAGATCAAGAGCCGTTTTTATCGTAATTTTACGGATGAGGATACCTGCATCGCCATTATTGAGGTGGGCGGCACCGTAGGTGATATTGAAAGCCAGCCTTTTTTAGAATCCATCCGACAGTTCCAGCATGAGGTGGGCCACGAGAATGCGATTCTGATCCATGTTACTCTGATTCCTTATCTGAACGCTTCCCAAGAGCTCAAGACCAAACCCACGCAGGCCAGCGTTAAAGATTTACAGGGTATGGGGATTCAGCCGGATATCATTGTCTGCAGGAGCGAACATCCCTTAGATCAGGGCATCAAAGACAAGATTGCTCTTTTCTGTAATGTTCCGCACAACCATGTACTGCAGAATCTGGATGTGGAGTATTTGTATGAAGCGCCCCTTGCCATGGAGAAGGAGCGTCTGGCACAGGTAGCCTGTGAATGTCTGCATTTAGACTGTCCCGAACCAGACTTGACGGACTGGGAAAAAATGGTGGAAGATTTGAAAAATCCCACCGATAATATTACCATTGCACTTGTGGGTAAATACGTGCAGCTGCACGACGCGTATATCAGTGTAGTCGAAGCGTTAAAACATGGCGGCATTTCCAATCATGCCACGGTAGATATCAAATGGATCGATTCGGAAACCGTAACTCCGGAGAATGCGGACGAGCTGTTTGCCGATGTACAAGGTATTCTGGTTCCCGGCGGCTTCGGCTCCCGGGGCATCGAGGGTATGATCACCGCCATCTGTTATGCCCGAACCCACGGAGTTCCTTTTCTGGGGCTTTGTCTGGGTATGCAGCTTACCATTGTGGAATATGCCCGCAATGTAGTCGGTTATCAGGACGCCCATAGCATCGAGATGGAGCCGAACACCACCCATCCTGTCATTGCACTGCTTCCGGATCAAAACGGAGTGGAAGATATCGGCGGCACCTTAAGGCTGGGAGCATATCCCTGCGTACTTGCCAAGGACTCTCTGGCCCATAAACTCTACGGCGCCGATCATATTTCCGAGCGTCACAGACACCGTTATGAGGTGAATAATGATTATCGGGCAGCTTTGGCAGAAAAGGGCCTGCTGCTTTCCGGCACCTCTCCCGACAACCGTATCGTGGAAATGTGCGAACTGCCGGAGCATCCCTTTTATATTGCTACTCAGGCACATCCCGAATTAAAATCCCGCCCCAACAGACCGCACCCTCTGTTCAAAGGTTTTGTGGAAGCCGCTCTGCAGTTTAAGAATGAGTAACGGTATGTCCTAACCAAATTTCGCATTTCAATAAATATTTATTGCAATTCGATAAATTTTTATTGACATTCACTTTTTGATGCCTTATTATGGTAAATGTCCATAGTGATCTCCCCGCCCAAGGGTCACTTCCCGGGCGGGGAGATTTTTTAGTCTGTGCCACGGGTATTCTGCGCAGGCGGAAAGGTATCGGTATTGCAATGAATCAATTAAGTAAAATCAAGGACTTTTTTCTGCGCCATCCCTTTGTATCCGGCATACTGCTTTCTCTGGGCGGCGGTTTTATTTTAATGCTTGGCCTGTATGCTCTGGGCATGATACATCTTACAATGTGGTCGAATCCTTTTCGGGCAGAGAGTATTACGGAACTGCTGGCAGAACTGATCGCTTCGGTTTTGGGGATTATTTTTTCCTCCGCCTTTTTTGTATATCCCCCAGTGCTTACTCTCAGTGAAATTCTCTTTCTTATCTGGATTCCGGCACAAGTGGAACGCCAAAAAAAGACGCATGTTATTGATGTGATCACTGTTTTGCTGGGTGTGTGGTACAGCTTCTTGTACTTAGAAATAGGAAAAGAGGTGGTATTTTCGGCGGACTGGCCGGTCACGCTGGCCAATGCCGCCCGGCATACGCCAATCTATACCGAAGCCGTTCCGGCCCTTCTCTTCATTATGCTGGTAGGCGCACTGGGCTATTTGATCGTAACCTTTATTCCCTTGCATAAAATGCCGCCCCTGTTACTAGTACTGGGCTTTGCTGCCATGTATCTGGGCACACTGGAAAGTATGATATGGGGAGTGCAGGTTTTTGTGATAGACACACCTTTTGATTACCTGCTTTTGCTCCTTCCCTTAAACTGCATTCTGATCACGGCCAGAAGCGTAATTGTAAAGATAAGAGAATGGAAGCTCTTCGCCCATACTTTTCCTCCCCACAAGATCAACCGGGTGCCCGTACTTGCCTGGGCTGACTCCCTGCTGCAAAATTCCGGCCGCTGGCCCCTTGCGGCATTCCTTCTGATGTGGCCCTTACTGGGTATTTTATTAGCAGTACTTTTGTTATTCGGGCAGTCTCCCGACATCCTGATCAAAGCCTTTACAGAAACCAGCCAGTGGAATCTTTCCCAGAAAGTGTCTCCACAGAACGTCTACCATGATGAACACTATCTGTGTACCGTAGCCGCAGGCGGACATAGAAAAATCGTAAAGCCCCTGCGTCTGGGCGTCCGCCATGGGCATGAAGTCATTGTGAACCGTCAGCTCTGCGTGGCAAATGCTTTTGAGCAGATTCTGGAAGAGCGGACACCCCGCTTCCACAGAGCCGTCCGCAAATTCTATGACACCTACGGTTTTCCGGTTGCCCGACTGATCAAGTCCCGCCATATTGCGGATATGATATATTATCTCATGAAACCTTTAGAGTGGAGCTTCTTGATCATCCTCTATCTGACGGATCCCCGCCCTGAGGACCGTATTGCCTTGCAGTATACCGGGAAAAATTTAATAGACTTTAAATAATTTCGTTTGTTATTTAAATTATGATTTCATTTTTACTGTTATCTAATTTTCTTTTCTCGTATTTTAGGGATTTTAAAAGGCTTTCTGATATGAAAATCAGAAAGCCTAATTTTTTATTTTGCAAGTTATTTTTAAATTCTTGCATATTGTGACAAATTTTGCAAGTTATCCTTCATGCCCCCAAAAATTGACATTTATATCAGAAGCATATATATGAGTGTCATAAGCAATCCGATACAGACAAGCAGCAAACCAAACGATAAACTTCTTCCTATCATGGTATGATTTTCCTTTACTGCCTCTAAAAACATTGCCAGTTTGTGTTCAAAGGAAATCTGAATCGGACGCTTCCTGTAGAATGTACGATTCAGTACCTTTTTCCCGTCATCCATCAAAACACCCGCCGCATGAGTAAGCGCATTGCCTTCCTCCAGCTCGTGAGGCAGGGGGGAATCCTTATAAATACTCTTTCGCAGCCCCACCACCAGATAATCCGGCAGCCTGTCCAGCACTCTGCACACTACACTCAGTCCCAACTCCAGTCCATGCAGGATCGGCCTGTAGAAACGTTCTTCC
This sequence comes from Lachnospiraceae bacterium, assembly GCA_022510745.1. GTDB lineage: Bacteria > Bacillota > Clostridia > Lachnospirales > Lachnospiraceae > Acetatifactor. Next base: position 100,685 of record JAFLSY010000011.1, on the reverse strand, counting down.
AAATCCCACTGCGGCTTCCAAAGTTCCACATAAACGCCATCCTTCATCAAAATACGCCGTACGACCAACAGGTAGACCGCCGCACCGATCAGCATAGAAAGCAGGGCTCCCCACAGGCTCTCCCCGTTAAATACCCCCTCTCCGATACCGGCTGTGATGCCGAGAACCGGAAGCAATAACGCCGCGGTACCGAGCAGTACCGCACTTAAGGGCTTCATATATTGCTTTTTCTCCTCATATGCCGCCTGTTTAGACTCTTCCTTATTCTTCTCCCAAAAAAGCGCTATATACAGCTTGGTCATATAGGCCGCGGTACAACCGCCGCTGATCATAAAAATCCATTCCGATGCTTTCAGCCAAAGAGCCGCCTGTTCCTCCTGCAAAAGCAAAATCCCTTCATGGAGCAGACTCTTGCTCACATAGCCGTTAAAGAGCGGTACACCTGCAATTCCCAGAGCTCCTGCCAGAAAAATCATATGGAGAAGGGGCTTCTTTCTGCCAAAGCCTCGAATTTCATTCAGATTCAGCTTATGTAGATTCATAAAGACCACACCTGCCGCACAGAACAGCACCAGCTTGATCAACGAATGATTTACCATGTGCAGGATGCCACCGTTTAAAGATATAGTATAGCCTTCTCCCGAAACAACCGAAGTGCCCCTAAACAGAGCCGCAGTGCCTACACCCGTGAAAATAAATCCTATCTGGGATACGGAAGAACATGCTAACGTCCGCTTTAAATCTACCGAAAACAACGCCAGCACCGCGCCTGTCACCATAGTCAGAATCCCCAGCCCAAAAATCAAAAGCCCAAAGTTTTGATTACCGAAGAATACCTGCAGAGTCAGGAGCATGGCGCCGAATACACCTGTTTTGGTCAAAATACCGGATAACAGTGCGGAAGCCGGTGCCGGTGCCACGGGATGCGCCTTAGGCAGCCAGATATGCAGGGGTACGGCACCTGCCTTGGCCCCAAAGCCCGTCAACATCAAAAGCCCTGCCGCCAATACCCTGCCTCGGCGTATTCCGGAAAGAGCCATCTGAGAATACTGCCCTTCCGTCAGCAGAAGAAGTCCTCCGTTTCCACCGATTTCTCCTGCTGTGGACAGATTGCCTAACTCTCCAAAGAGCAAAAACATTCCCATCAGAATACACAGTCCGCCGATAACGGCAATTCCCAGATAAGTTTCCGCCGCCCGCAGAGATTCTTTCTTCTCATCCTGGGCAACCCACACATAGGATGCCATGGACATGATCTCAAAGAATAGGAACATAGTGAAGAAATCCGCAGATAAAAAGACGCCCACCGTTGCCCCCAAAGTAAAAAGCAGGAAAAAATAATACCTGTTTTTATTTGAATAATGCGCCATATAATCAAAAGAAAACAACGTGCTGACCAGCCACATAAAGGCGGCAATCAATGCATACAGGCCTCTGAATCCATCTACGGCAAAACTCAGTTCCATACCGCAGATATGCTGCAAATACACAATAACCGCATTTCCAGTCTTTTGTCCTCCGCCTCCAAAAATTCCTGCAACGCTTGACAAACCGCTCAGTCCCATCCGATCCGCCAGACCGCTCGAGAACCAGAGCCCCAAAACAATGAGTAACTCTCCCAACACGGTAACGGCGGCCATCATGTTTCTACATAAATCTGCCCTTCTAACCGCTGCTTCATTCTGTCCCTGCGGCGTGACTGTATTTCCCTGCCACTCTCTGCCGGAAAGCCATGTGAGTACGGCACCCCCAAAGGGCCAGAGCATCGCCAATGTAATATAGTCCTTCAAAACAGCCACCTCCTAATATCTGCCTGCGGCTATCTCACTTAAAAAGCCGATAACCGTCTGCGAACGCAGGCCGAATATCATGATCACCACTACAAAGAATACCAAAGGAACCCACATGCAGACTCCGGGATCTTGTACCCGCTCGATCGCTGCATAGTCAAAATCTTTTCCGGGAAAATAAGCCCGCACAACTAGGGTCAGCATATAAATGGCCGTCAACAGCGCGGAGAGCAAAAGCGCCGCCACTCCTGCATATGCCAGTGGATTGTCAGCAGAAACCGCTGCGGAAGCCAGATACCACTTACTGATAAATCCTGCCATGCCCGGCACCCCAATAAGAGCCAGCGCCGAAATCGTGAAGCAGGCAAAAACCGCCGGCATCTTTTTCCCAAAACCATCTATTTCGTGCACATAGCTCTTTCCTGTTTTGCTCATGACCGCTCCCACACAGAAGAAAGAGCAGATTTTCATAAAGGCATGAAACAGGATATGGGTCAGCGCACCAAGCAATCCCGCCGGGGTCATGAGGCTGGCTCCGAAAAGAATATAGGAAAGATTGCTGACGGTGGAATAAGCCAGCCTTCTCTTCAAATGAGTTTCCTTCACTGCCCTGGAACAGCCATATACAATGGTTATGATCGTCAGCGTCATCACTACATCCTGCGCCCAGGTTCCCCGCAAGAAATCCGTGCCGTAGCTATAGTAGGTCATCCGTATAACGGCAAAAGCACCGGACTTTACTACCGCTACCGCATGTAACAGAGCCGTTACCGGCGTGGGCGCCACGCTTGCATGTGGCAGCCAGGAATCAAACGGCCAGAGCGTCGCCTTCACACCGAAGCCGCAGAAGGAAAATACATAGATCAACAGCAAAAGATTGGTGCGGCTGCCGATTTTTTCCAGTTCTAACACCCCGCCGTACACAAAATCCATGGAACTGCCGTAGATGATGACAAATATCAGGCCGATAAAGGCAAATGCGGCGCCTCCCAAGGAATAGTACATATACTTTCTGCTGGCCAATATGGCCTCTCTTGTCAGTGTCTGCATCACAAGGGGTACCGTTACCAGCGTCAACAGTTCATAGAAGAAATACATGGTCAGCAGATTGCCTGACAAAGCAATTCCCAGCGTTACTCCATAGGTCATGGTGTAGAACAGGAAAAAACTTCTTTCCCGTGGCTCATGCTGCATATACTCAAACGAATACAGGGTTGCAAAAGGCCAGAGCACTGAAACCAGCCCCGCAAACATGGTGGATAGACCGTCTATCTTAAGTTCTATCGCCAGATTTCCCGTAAAGTAAACCACCGTAAAGGGTTCTGCCGATCCTTTTAATAACAGGTACCAAACCAAAAAGGAGGTCATACAGACCAGTATCTCCAAATATACCCGCATTGCTCTCCGATTTTGCCATTTAAATAAAAATAGAGGAATACTGCCTATAATGGGCAGCAGAATTGCTGCAAGCATCAAAACTTTGCTCATCCGCCAAGCACCTCCTTAAACAATGTTCCCACGATACGGCTGACAAACTCTATTATCTGGTCGGGAAACAGTCCTCCGATCGTAATTAGGATCGTCAAAATCAGGATTGGTACCAGCATCAGCATGGACGGCTCCTGTTTTTCCACTTTGATTCCCGCAGTCTCCTCTCCCGGCAGGAAGCCCCGAATGGACAAGGGCAGAAGATATCCCGCTGTCAAAAGAGCGGAAACTAAAAGCACCGCCGGTCCTAAAACATCAAATACCGGCGCTTCAGCCAACACACTTCCCATTCCCAAATACCATTTACTCACAAAGCCGGCAAACGGCGGAATCCCGATTAAGGACAGGGACAGAAGCGTATAACAAACCATGGTAACGGGCATTTCTCTGCCGATTCCTGCCAGCTCATCCACCTTGGTCCTTCCTGTTTTAAAAATAATAACGCCCGCTATTAAAAATAGACCGCATTTCATAAATGCATGGGCACCGATATGCAAAAACGCTCCCACAAAACTCCCGGGCTGCATCATTGCCAGACCAAAAAGAATATATGCCACCTGGCTGACAGTGGAATAAGCCAGCCGCTTTTTTAACACCTTTTCCCGATAGGCCATCATAGAACCTAAAAGGACCGTCAGCAATATTAATACAAGCCATACCTGCTGCACCCAGGTTCCCCTTAAAAATCCGACCCCGAACAGATAGTACACCGTGCGGACCACACCCAGAATGCCGCATTTTACAATGATACCCGATAATACGCCGGAAGCCGGAGCCGGAGCCACAGGATGGGCTGTTGGCAGCCATGCATGCAGAGGAAACATGCCCGCTTTCACACCGAAGCCTAAGAGCATCAGAAAAGCGGCCGCCAAAAGCAGGCCTTCTTTTCCCTGTATCAAGGTCAAGTCCAGCACGCCCCCTGCCGTAAAGGTGAGCGTATTGCCAAATCTGTTTAATATGAACAGGCCGAACAGCACCATGTATGCACCCGCCAACGAGAAAAACAGATACTTTAATCCCGCCATGGTCGCTTCTTTGGTTTCGCTATGCAATACCAACGGCAGGGTGAGCAGACTCATCAGTTCATAAAAAAGGTAGAAGGTAATTAAATTTCCCGAAAAATCCAAGCCGATCAATACGGCATAACTCAGCAAGTAAAAACCGTAGTAACACTTTTCCTTCTGTTCATGTCCCATATAAACAAAAGAATATATAGCCGCCAGCACCCATACTGCACCGGTCAGCACGGCAAAGAATCGTCCCACACCGTCTATCTTAAACAGTATGGGCAGACTCTGCGTGAGATTAAAGAGCGTCACCGCTTCCTTGTCCCCCGTAACGGACAGTGTGATTCCCACCGCACTCACCGATAAAAGCAGGGCAGCTGTCGTAAATGCACAGAGCAGTTTTCTGTTTTTCCATTCCGGCGAAAGAAGCAGAATGAGGCCTGTAAACACCGGTATCAGAATCGATATGAATATCATGCAAACATCCCCAATCCTTTCTCGATCAAATCTACCAAAAACTGGGACATGCATCCCAGATATAAATTCAAAACCACCAACAGCACTGAAGAAACCGCAAATAACACCTGTGTTTTTATTCTGCGTCCCGCAAAGTCAGACTGCACGGGTGTATAGATGCGGATAACTGTTTTTATAAAATAAATGGCATTCAAAATCGTACTGAGGGCCAACACGATCAGCGCCGGCAGCAGCTTACCCTGATTCTGTACCGCGGCCTGAGCAAAGAGCAGCTTGCTGATAAAACCGGAAAGTAATGGCATACCCACCATGGAAAGAGATCCGGCGGCAAATGCCACTCCCGCAATCTTATTACGGTACGCCGCTCCCGTCAAAGGTATGAACCGTACATTGTCACCGGAAGCGTCTGTCAGCCCCACGCCCGCAATAAAAAGCAGGGCTTTGGTTGCGGCATGGGAGAATATATGGAAAATGGCAGCCACCATACCGGCCCGGGTTCCCATACCAATGCCCATATAGATGTACCCGATCTGCGCTACGGAAGAAAACGCGATCATCCTCCGGATATCGTCTTCTTTGATCGCACTCAGGGAACCGAAAATCATACCGGCCAATCCAAATACAAAAAGCACATTCACGATTTTGGTATCATGAAAAGTCTCAAACCCGATCACGCGGTAGATGATCTTGATCAGCAGGAAAATATAACCCTTGCTCACCAGGGATGATAAAATGGCAGCACTGGACGCTGTGGAATAGCCGTAAGCATCCGGCACCCAGGTATGGAAAGGGAATAGCGCACTTTTAATGGCAAGCCCCACCGTCATCAGGCCGATCGTAACGGTCAGCGGAATTTTGTACTCGCCGGAGGCATGGAGAATCGCCACCGCCTCCTGTATATTGCTCATCAGCAAATGTCCCGTAAGATCATAGAGCATGCAAAGTCCCATTAGCAGCATACCCGACCCCAAGAGACTCATGATCATATAACGTACCGCAGCCTCAATAGTACGGCCGTTCTGCCTTATCATAATAAGCCCGCACGCGGATATGGTGTTGATCTCCACAAAGACATAGGCGGTGAAAAGGTCATTGGTATACAGAAGTGCTAACAGGGAACAGAGCAGCAGGTTTGTCAAAATATAATAGTAGTTCTGCTTTGAACCCTCTATCTCCTCCTCCAAATGCTCTCTGCCGCCCCAAAGGGACAGCAGCATGACCAGACAGAAGAACACCGCCATACCGGCCTCCAGCACGCCGGCCCGGATTTCATTTCCAAAAGGGGCGGGAAAATGCCCCATCCAAAATACATAGCTTGTCCCCGTTCCCCAAGTATAGAATAAGGTCACCGCAGACAATACCGCCACCACTATGATCACGATACGGTTGAGCACTCTGGCCGCTCTTCCGTTTAAAATGGAACTGATCGCACCCGAAAAGAGCGATATGATTATGGAAAAAAAAGGGAAATTCTGTATAAAAGCCATCTATTTTCCCTCCTTTTTCAGGAGTGCGGAAATCTCATCCAAATCCAGCGTATGATATCGGCGGTAGAGTCGAATTGTCAGAGAGAGCATCAGCGCTGTAACGGAAACGGAAACTACGATACCGGTCAGCACCAGGCCGCTGGGTACCGGATTGATATAAGCTTCCACACTCTGTATTCCGTCTACCACAATGGGGGCGGTCCTTCCTTCGATGTATCCCTTTTCCGCCAAAAACAGATAGATAGCGCTGTCCATAATATTCAGACCGATAATTTTCTTGATCAGATTTTTCTGCAGCAGCAGGTTCGTGAAACCGATTCCGAATAAGACCATGGCTACCGCCTCTCCAAAATTCGCAAACAGATTGGCTCCCATTTAAAAGCCCCCCTTTCTGAATATGGCATAAAAAGCGTACATGGTACAGGCCACCACCAGGCCTACGCAGATGTTTAGGGGCAGTATCAGGCCGCTGCTTAAAATGGCTCCCGGCGTTCCTAATGGAATGCCGCTCTCTAAGCCGTTAGCGCCCGTATAGAAAGAATAGCTCTTAGCCAGGCAATAAAAAGACAGGGCGCAGAAACTTACAATTTTATACGTTTTCTCCGTAAAAAACCGCTCCGTCTTGGCAAAACCGAAGGCATTGAGATATAGGATCAGTCCCGCGCCAATGATAGCGCCGCCGGAGAACCCGCCGCCCGGTGAAAGATGCCCATTTAAGATAATGTAAATACCAAATATCATGATCATGGGCACAAGAATAAATGCCACCTTTTGCAAAATGGTATCGTTCTTAGGCTCGTATACCCTGTCGTTATCCTCCTTTTTACCCTTATCCTTACGCAGCAGCACTAACACCGTGATCGTAGCCACGAAAAGGACATGGGACTCTCCCAGCGTATCAAATGCGCGGTAATCCAGAATCATACCTGTCACAATATTGACAGCGCCCGTTTCCTGCAGACCTCTTTCTATGTAACGGGCGGAAACCTCATTGTTGTCGGGATTGGCGGCATTTCCCACAGGCGGAAGCCAGGACACCGCCCATAATAACACAAATATGAAGGTCAGACAGAAAGCAACAGCCAGTACAACGTATGCGGACTTAAAAAAAAGATATACCCGATTGCGCTCTACATCATTGGTGCGCTCCGTCAGCTGCCGGCGTTCCTGTTCCTGTTCGCTTAAACGCTGAGGTGTGAGCACATACTCTTTTTGAGGCTTTAATTCCACATTGCCTTCATAAATATCTTTTTCTCCGTCCAGCCATCTCATAAAGCGGCTTTTTTCTTTTTCATTACTCATCTTCTTTGTCCTCCTGCCGTATCGCCTGAATTTTCTTCAGCGTTACAAAAAACAGAATACTGGTGACGCCCGCACCTACCGCTGCTTCCGTAATGGCCAGATCCGGTGATTCCAGACATATCCAGACCATGGACATCACAAGGGAAAAAGACATATAGATTAAAATGGAATTGAGCAGATTTTTGGACAAGCTTACGGAAACCGCACACATTACCAGAAATCCCAGCAGGATATATTCTATGATCGTCATGCTTTTTCCTCCTCTATGGCCTTCCCCAAATCGCTCCCCTCTTTTTGCATTTTGGGCTCAGAATCCGTCTCCACACTGCAGTTTTCCTCCAGTTTTTCATTCGTCGTAACCTCCAATCTGGCGATCAAATGGGAGGAAACAGGAGAAGCGCACCACAAAAACAGAACTACCAGCGCAAATTTTAACGTCACAAAATTAAGACCGGAAAAAATCATCAAGCCTACCAGAGAAAAGCTGATTCCCAGCGTATCCCCCATTGCCGCCGCATGCATACGGTTCAGCACATATTTATATCGAAAAATACCAAACAGCTGCACACAGAAAATCACAATGCCCACAAACAGAAACAGACTGCCTAAGGCAAAGCGGAACCACTCAAGCATCCTGCTCATCCTCCTTCCTGCTGCCGTCCTCCTTGCGGTTCTGCTTATTCGCCAGATAGACGCCGGTGTAGACCTTAGTCAGTACCACTACCGAAAGGAAACTGATCATGGCATAGATCAGGCAGATGTCCGCCAGATAGCCCTCGCCTAAAAGCAGGGCAAAAACTGCTATCATGACCATAACCATAGTACCCATCATATTGACTGCAACTACCCTGTCGGCTACTCTGGGGCCTAAAACAGCGCGCAGCAGACACGCAAACAGCAGAATGGTCATAAATATTAAAATACCGATATATTCCGCATGGTATAAATTAGCCAGTTCCATATGCTACCTCGGACCTCCTTCCTCCAGCTTATGCAGCAGTCTGACAAAAACGGAGGAGTCAATGCCTTCAGCCAGCCGCTTGTCCAGACAGTGCACGGTGTATTCGTCCCCCTCCAAAGATACGGTGATGGTTCCCGGTGTCAGGGTGATGGAATTTGCCAGTAACGCTTTCGCCATTCCGGACTTTAAATCCGTTTTAAATTTGACCAATACCGGTTCATTATGAAAACGCGGAGATAGAATCATGCGCATGACCGCCGCGTTCGCTTTCACGATCTCCCACACCAGCACCAATACATACTGCAGGATACGCAGGCTCTTTTTACACAGAAAAAGATCCTTTTTAATGCTGTATCCCATGAATGCACAGAGAAACGCATACATGAACGCCGCGATCACCAGACCAAAAAGAATGATTTCCAAAGTAATATTCCCGTTGAAAATAATCCACATCAAAAAAAGTATTATGTACATAAATACTCTATCCTTTCGCTGTTTCTTCCCGCAAGAAAGCAGATACGGCCTAGGCCAGTATCTGCTCAATTTTTTCCGTAAGTTCCGCCGCGCTCATAGCACCGATATAGGTGCTCTTTGCCTCACCGTCCTTAAATATGATAAAGGTGGGTATGCTTGCTACACGGTACTTCTGTGCCAGTTCCAATTCCTCGTCTATATTGACTTTTCCCACTTTTATTTTCCCTTCATACTCCTCGGCCAGCTTCTCCACTACCGGCGCCATCATTTTACACGGTCCGCACCAATCTGCATAAAAGTCTATCAGAACAGGCTGCTTTGAGGCCAATACCTCCTCTTCAAAATTTTGTTTTGTGAGTTTTAATTCCATCGCCGTACCCTCTCTTTCTCTTTTTCCGGTAGTATGCCCGGTTTTGCGCCATCCATACTACTATCTGTAAATGATATACTTGTAAATAGGATTCCCTAAAGCGGAAAACTTTTCCTCATACTCCGTCATAATATTTCCCGAAAGCAGTTCCTTTTCATGATGCAGATCATAGGTAACAGCCTCCGTCTTCCAGCCGGCCCGGGGCAGCTCCTCCATGGCAAAATCGAAAAGCGCCCGATTGTCCGTTTTAAATTCCAGCCTTCCCTCCGGCTTTAATACTTTGTCATAGCGCATTAAAAACTGACTGGAAGGCAGTCTGCGCTTGGCATGCCTGTCCTTGGGCCAGGGGTCGGAGAAGTTCAGATAAATTCTGTCGACTTCACCCTCTCCGAAAACCTCCGTCAACTCCTCCGCATCCATCCGGATAAATCGCAGATTGGGCAGCTCCTCTTCTTCCATTTTCTGAATGGCCCGCAGCAGTACGCTGGAATACTTTTCAATTCCGATATAGTTGATATACGGATTCTCTGCCGCAAGCGTATACAGGAATTTCCCTTTTCCCATACCGATTTCAATCCGTATGGGATTCTCGTTTCCAAACAATTCCCGCCATCTTCCCCGCCGCTCATGGGGCTCCCTAACAACAAAGCAGCTTTCTGCGATTCTCTCCCTGGAACCGGTGATATTTCTCAGACGCATTTCTCATACCATGTTCTTCCATATTTTTATTTAAAACAGTATAGCACAAATTCAAAAAAAATACAGTATGGAAAAAGAAATACTTTGGTTTTTTCTTAAAATAGTGTATGATAATATAGTAGTATTTTCTGAAAGGTTGCGGTTATAGGTGTTTAAATTGTATTGTCATTTTCGCCATAAATTTCTTACAATTTCAATACTTATTTTACTCCCCGCCCTGTGGCTGCAGGACGCACTTACTATCCGCGCCCTGCCTGTCGTTACGGAAGTGGAGGAACGGCTGCTGATTCCCGCAGAAACTGCCCAGATTCCCAACTGGCCGGCTGCCCCGCAGATCAGTGCCCAGTCCGCCATATTAATAGATGCTTACAGCGGTGCCATCCTGTATGAGAAGAATGTACATGAGCATCTCTATCCCGCCAGCACTACCAAGCTTTTAACCTGTCTGATCGCAGTGGAAAACTGCTCTTTGGATGAAATCGTCACCTTTTCCCACGACGCTATTTTTGATACTCCCAGAGACAGTTCCCATATCGCATTAGACGAAGGAGAATCCATCACTTTAGAACAATGTTTGAATGCAGTTCTGATCGCCTCCGCCAACGAAGCGGCTTTTGGCTTGGCCGAGCATGTTACCGGCACGAGCTGGAGGGATTTTGCGGATATGATGAATGAACGGGCGAAAGAATTGGGCTGCGTGGACTCCCACTTTGTGAACCCCAACGGCCTGCCGGATGAGGACCATTATACTTCCGCCTACGATCTGGCCATGATCGGCCGGGCTTTTTTTGCTAACGAACTGCTGTGCAAAATTTCTTCAACAGAGAAGTTGAATCTTCCCGCTACGGCCACCCAGCCCGACAATATTGTGGCATATTCCAAAAACCAACTCTTTCCCGGCAAAACCTATGCTTATGAATATCTGGTGGGCAGTAAGACGGGCTATACCAATGCCGCCAGAAACATTCTGGTTTCCTGCGCCCAAAAGGATGGCATGAAACTGATTGCCGTGGTGATGGTGGAGGAATCTCCCACCCAGTTTGCCGATACCGTAGCGCTTTTCAACTACGGTTTCAATAATTTTGACAGGGTGAATATTGCGGAAACGGAAACAAAATACAATATAGATAATGCAGGCTTTTTCTACAGCAACAACGATATCTTCGGCAGTTCCAAACCCATACTTTCCCTGAATACGCAGGACTGCATCATCGTACCCAAGACCATCTCCTTTTCAGAGGTGGAATCCACGATAACCTATGATACGGGAAACGCAAAGGAGGCCGCACTGATCACCTATACCTACCGGGACCGTTTTTTGGGCTCCGTGTCCGTGGACTTTGCAGGCGGAACGGAAAGCTATTCTTTCGAAAGCGGTACTATGCAGCCTGTACCCCAAAGTTCCGATCATAAACCTTCCGAATCACGGATTATTTTTATCAATGTATTCAAGGTGATTCTGTGGATTGTGGGAATTGCAGGCGTATGCATTGTGCTTGTCTTCATCCGGGCCTTTTTTGTGAACTACCATTTTGAACCCAGGGAGCGCAACAACCGCCGCAGCTGGCTGAAGAGCCGCCGCAAAAAACGCAGGAGAAGGCCCAGACGTCCCAATCGGTTTCGGGATTTTGACTATTAAGAATTGACTTAGAAAAATGTATTGTTTATTCTATAGGAAGAAACAGGAGGGTATTGATATGGGTTTAACTATTTCTGCAAATAATAGCATGATGAACATACTTAACCATCATTTTTTGTTTGGGAATACCTCTGCAAATAATGAGTTTTCGGAAAAGGAAGCAGGTAAGGAGCAGGCATACTCGGTGACTATTTCGCGGGAGGGTCTGGAAAAACTAAAGCAAAATGCCCCATCAAATACAATGGGAGTGGAAAAAGCGGAGCAGTATAGAAGTATATTATCAAAGGCGCAGATTGATGTTGTGGGCTCCATAGAAACAGATTTTCATCATCGATATACAAGGTTAAATTCGGAAACCAAAAGCAGCGATATGAAGGCAGAAGGTTTTGCAAAGAATGCTCTTTCTGTATATGCTGATATGTATGATGAGATTAAAAGAGGCTATGCGGATGGAACGAGGGAAATATATATTGCTGACGGGAACGCGGAGTTTGGGTATCGACGGGCCACCGAAGAAGAGGAAATCGCTGCATTAGATGCCGCCTTTGATTTCCATGTATCATATACGCAAGCATATTTGAGATTTGTGAATGAAGATAGGGATGCCATGTATGCGGGAATTCAGAGAACACAGGATATGTGGGAGACGGCGAGAGAAAAGCGCGACGCATATGCGGCAGAAGCACAACATCAGGCGCAGATGGAAAAATTGAAAGAAAAAGTGGAAAACAATAGACAGCCGGTGCAGTTTGCTGATCTAATGAAGCAAACAAGAGACTATTTGAAAACGCAGTATGGAGAGTTTGCAAATAATTTTGCTGAGTTATTAGATAATGTATTGGGTAGGCTGCACAACGAATTTAAAGTGTGAAACAGAAACAGACAGTCTGTATCTAAAAACTCGAGAGGACTTATATATTGAGTAAAAGATCATTTCAAACGGATATTGATAAGAAAGTAACTTATGAACAGAAGCAAAAAGGCTGTCGCACTAATAATTTAGTGCGACAGCCTTTTTAGTATAAACATATTTCATTATGCATATTCTCTTCTAAAAATCCAAATATATACCTGTTCGTATAGCATATCTTCCGCTAAATGAATATCCCAGATTTACTAAAACTGCCACTTCCATAAGACTTGAAAACGCATATACAAAAAGAGGTAGCGCTGCAATAAAAACGCCTAAAACTGACAAAGAATTTGTTACGATACTCCATGTCACGGATATGGCAATACCCACCAGCGTTGAAACAAAATCTTCATCAAAATCATTATAGAAATCCAATGCACTCAATTCTGCTTTCACATAGTTCTCCATGTCTTTCTGAAATGTATCCGAATTTACATCATCTGCGTAACACTGATTATAATACCAAATTACTTTCTTGCAAATCACTCCGAACGCATCAATTGTGGTATCAATATCGTATAGTCCATTACTGGCTGCATAAAGTAGTGCAATTCTATCCAACACCACAGAATTTATATTGCTGATATTTCCTACTGTTGTTGCATAATCAAAATCACCATAGCATGCAGACCCAAAAGATGTAAGCGCAGAAAAAAGTGTCATCAGATTGGCAGAATTTAAAAATGTCCTATATGCAGCAATATCACTGGATGATATTATGTATGGCAGATCATTTGCAGTGGGTGCTCTTCCCGGCCCATCAATATAATGCGATATATAGAGATATGCAACATAATCACCAAATTCATTAGCATCATTAATGGTTCCTTCATAATATCTTGACGGATTATTTCGTGCTATGGAATACACATTGCATAACCTCCTGTTTTGTTCTGCTTGGTCTGCAGGCGGATTGCCATCATAATCATATAATGCCATGGGAACCGTGTTTTGAAGTTCTATCATTTCATACATCAGTTGTATATCTTGTTCCGCTACATTCCCTGATATAGAAAACAAATCCACCACATCCTCCATGGTAAATCCTAATTCCTCCAAATTAGCCGTCATTTCCTGTACAGCGGCCAGCATATCTGAAAGCTGTTGATCCGTAATACCTGTATTGGTTTGTGCATATGCCGCCATTGAATTTACAGTCAGCAGGCATACTGCCATAGCTGCCGCAAGTACCTTTTTAAAACATCTTTTACTGAATCCTTTCATTTTCTTTCCTCCTTTAATTATTTTACCAGCACATCACGATAATAGTGAAAATATAATCGTTTAAAAAACCATGTGTTCTCTACCAGAATTTCTCCGGCTATTTCCCTATCCAGCCACAGTAGGAATTTATCATTTTCAGTATCATATTCCAGCGTAAAATCCCTACTGAGATTATATCCTTCAAAAGCAGAATGCGGTACTTGCTGTTGAAATCCACGCTGATATTCTATGATTGAGGGAATAATCTCATTTATTAACTCATCCGAATTTATATTTCTTAAGGTCTCATACCCTGTAAGAAATTCCCCGTCCGGCAAATCCTTGCCCATTTTTCCGTTGTCACTCGTGTACACAAACCTATGCCCTGTATGTAAGGCATAAAATGCAGCAATCTGCTCATTAATTCTGGGAAAAAAAGGTATCAGTATTACTAAAGTAAAAGCAGACACCCACACATAATATATGACATAATGATACCATCTTACATGGTCTATCAGCTCTTTTTTGCCTGATTGATGTTTATAAAATACCGCCCGTTTTGCCGACATTCTGATAAACAGAAATAATAACACGCCTAACGGGATAAATGCCAAATTATCCATATCTTTTGCACTATATTAATGAATTTTTTGTTTTATTGTATCATATGTTTTCACAAAAAACCTTTCACAAATCTTACATTAAAAGCATTATTATGCTCCTTACTACTATGATGTTACATATACTATATAGAAAGGCGTCGCTTCATTTTAAAGCGACGCCTTTGCATAACTAAAATTAATTCTTTATGATATCTTTTTATTCTTTTACCAGTACATCACGATAATAGTGAAAATAAAGCTGTTTGAAAAACCATGTATTCTCTACCAGAATTTCTCCGGCTATTTCTCTATCCAGCCGCAGCAGGAATTTATCATTTTCAACGTCATATTCCAGTTTAAAATCCGCATCGAGATTATAACCCTCAAAAGATGAATGCGGTATCCGCTGTTGAACCCCCCGCTGGTATTCTATAATTTCGGGGATGACCTCATTCACCAACTTTCCGGGTTTTATAGACCTTAAGATCTCATACCCAAAAATATACTCCCCATCCGGCAGGTCCTTGCTCAGTTCATCTCGATTACCATCATTATGCACATAATTATACCTCGTATGCAGTTTATAAAACGCAACAACTTGACTACCTATTCCGCCACAAAACGGTACCAGTATCATCACGGTAAAGAAAGTCACCCACACATAATATATGACCAAATGATACCATCTTACATGATCGGCTCAAAACGCAGGCGGATATCCGGCAGTTCCGTTAAGGTATAGTAGTAGTTCTCCTGCCAGTCCTCGCCCTGGGAAGGGTCGTTCTCACCGGTTGCCGGAGGTGCAAAGATATGCAGCTTCATGCTGCAGGGAGCGCTTAACTTCTGCTCGAAGAATGCAGGCATGAAATCCACAAAAGTAACCCCCGGGGCTTTGTAAAACCATCTGCCGTTTATTTCCAACATCAGATTGGCCTCAGCAAGCGCACCCTTAAAGTTCGCTTCCGCAAATACCGGATTGCCCTCAAATACAAGCTCCATGCATAGACCTTCCGCATCCTCGGCACCGCCCCAGCGCAGGGTAACGGGCAGTTCCTTATCGCCTGCAGGCTCCATGCCCGGTTTAAAGAAATCGTCATTGATAATATCCCTGTATGCTGCTAAGAGAGGCTGTTCAATACCCACTTCCGGATTGTTGGGGTCGGTAATCTCCAGTCCCAGTCTGCCATCGTCCCTGAACTGATAGAAGGTGAATCCGCTGAACCATCTTTCCGGATCTTCTTTTATCAATTGGCAGAACTCCTGTACCATCTTCACCTGATCGAATGGACCGGTCACATCGCCGTCCGCATTCATTTCAGACATGAGCATGGGCTTCTTCTCTCCGCCGCACAGCTCCTGATAGCGCTTGCAGCTGCGCTTTGTCATTTCATAGACATAGGCGGAATCTTCTTTTTTGTGCTGGCTGTTGTCCTTTTCCGCCACCTCATAAGGCCAGCCCCAGTTCAGTGCCATATACTTATCCACAGACCAAATATCCGTCGTCCTTACAGCCTCGGCAAATTCTTCCTCCTTGGTAATCTTTTCCGAGTTTACATCCTCCACGCCGCCAATGCAGAGAATGGTCTTGACATTGGGTGCATATTCTTTCACAATCTTGTGAAATCTAACAAAGAAATCCGCTACTTCCTGGTAGGACGCTCTCTTATTAAAAGAGAACCAATCGCCCGTAGCCTCGTGATTTAAACGCAGCATCATTCTGCCGAAAGTACGCAGATCCTTGGCGATGGCAATAATCTTCTCATCGTCCACATGGGGATCACAGGTCAGGGTCAGCACCACGTCCTGCCCATGCCGTCTCACATCCCGCATACAGGTAAAGGGCTCGCCATCCCTGCTGCCGCCTAAGCCTCCCAGATAGGGAAAATAATTGTCATAAGGATAATCCCAGGCAAACGAAACCTCCTTGTCCGCATAGGCATCCTGCGCCCGCACAGGCCAGGTTTCATCCAAGGGATAATAGCAGTACATCAGATTGACGCCTCGGTGAGGTCTGTGCATTTTTTGAAGAATATAATCTTGGTTTACATAAAACCCTCTTTCGCTGCCGTCTCCTAAATCTACCGCGCATTTTGCCGGCGTCAGCCGTACTCCTGTCAGTTTGTTCACTTTTCCTTCCTCCTATTTTCTTCTTTTTCTTTTTTTACGCTGCTCTCTTGCATGCTCTCTGCGTTCCTTGATGCTCTCAAACTCCTCTTCTCCGATGAATTTGGTGGTCTTGACCGCGTAAACTTCTTCTCCCACAGCCTTGCGGACTCGGATTTTACCTTTCATCAGCCCGTGCACATCACAATGGGCCACACAGTAGTAATGCTTGCCGTTGGGAGTAAACCAGCGGATTCTTTTCTTTAAATTCTTATGGCAGATATAGCACTTACTGCTGATCACCTCTTTATCTGCTAAAAGTGCCGCCTTGTCTGGAAACACCCGCGAAATATATTTTGCATAGGTATCAAAAACAACCTTAACTTCTTCCTTCCGGCTTTTAGGCGGATTAAAAAGGTCGTAGGAAAGATTGGAACAGACCTTCTCCGGAATAGCCGCCAACACCTTGCCGGCGTAGTAAGCATCACTGAACGCCCGATGAAAAGGGATATCCTTTTCCAGCTCCAAAAAGTCCACCGCATATTCTAAGGCCCGCCTGCTTTTCCCGTCTTCAAATGCAATGCTGAAAAGCTTCTGGATATCCAAAAAGGGAATCGGCCCCTTGGCTAAAGACTCCATCCCGTAATAGCGCATATTTTCCTGCAGTTCGGCCAAATCCAAGGGTCCCCATGTACAGAATATATAATCCTCTCCGCACCATGTAAGGAAATCCTTAAACACCTCAGGAAATGGCTGCCCATGCTCTAACTCCTGCATCTGCAGATGAATGATCCTGCTGGTGATCTTATGCAGCTCATGATAAATCTGAGGTTTGACGAGCCGGCTGAATTCGCCGACCATCACCTTGCTGTCGTTTAAGCAGACTGCTCCGATTTCGATGATCTCAAAATGCAGTCCGCTGTCTGCTTCTTCTTTTCTGCTGCTTTGATTCCATTCCAAGTCTAATACGATATAATTCATGCTGCTCCTCTGTCATCGGCAATCCTGCCTTTATTCATCAAACAAATGCGTTCTGAAGGGTGCTGCCGGCAGACCGTTCTTTCCAAAGACATTCACTTCCGCATAATTTGTCCAGAGATACCTTGCCATGAGCGGCCTCTCTACCTGCGCAGCCTTTAAAAAGACAGAATCCCCTCTTTCCGTAAAACCTGCCCCGGCCGGATAGAATACGCCGTCCTCTCCGGCAATTTCAAAGCCCGTCGGAACTGCTCCCTTTATTATAAATCCCTCCTTAGCATAGCGGAAGAAGATTTCCATTCCGCCGTCCCGATACAGGAAATCCCGATAGAGCGGGCCAAAGGCTTCCTCTGCTCCTATCCTGTGATAAACCTGACAGAGCGCCTGCAGCGCCAGCCTCTCTCCTACCGGCTGCTTATTACGGGGATGGATTTCATGGAACTGCCCGCAGTCGATGATCACTGCCAGTCCCGTATTTTTGATATTCTCATAGGCCTTAAGCTGCGCCTCTCTGATCATACACCAGCTCTTGTTATCTTCTGTCCCTTCATATTGATGCATGGGAAGCTGTACCAGCAAAAAGAACAGTTCGTGATCCAGAAAATCCTCCCGCCATTGTTGCATCATACGGGTCAGAAGCGCGTAATAGCTCTTAGGCTTATGTTCGTCACTCTCTCCCTGATAGTACAAAAAGCCTCTCAAGGTATAGGGTGCTATTTTTCTGAGCATGACCTCATAAAGCCCGGCCGGTCTGGTAAAATTCGCACAGTTCATGGGGCCCGGATACCTGCACGGCCCCACCAGTTCCTGTACTCTGTCAAAAGACTCTCTGGGATTCTCCTCATAGATTTTTCCGGCCCGTCTTTCCCAGTCCGCATGATATTCCACGTATTCGTCGTAGTCCTTTATTTGTTCCACTCTGGACTTCTTTACCCATTCGGAGTTCTCGTATTCCTCCACATAACTTTTGGTAGCTTCCTGCTCTAAAAGAGCCTCCCTGCTCATCCATGCACTGGCGGAGGTGCCGCCCCAGTTACAGCCGATAATACCCACGGTCACACCCAGTTTCTCAGCAAGTCGAACCGCATAGAAAAAGCCCACTGCCGACCACTTGGCCGCCTCCTCTTTCCCGAACAGTTCCCAGCGGGAGTTTTTCTCCGCTTCCCACAGAGCCTCGCACTCATAAGCCACCTTGGGGGTATAATAAAAGCGAACCCGTCTTATCGCTTCCGACATTTCCGCTCCATCTCTCAAAACTTTTCGGCTGCTGTTAAAATTCTGCAGTATCTCCTGCCCACCGTCCGCATTCTGCAACTCCAGCTCCATATTGGACTGCCCGCCTGCCAGCCATACCTCACCGATTGCGATATTGCTAAAACGCAGGGTTGTGCTTCCGTCCGTAATTTCCATAACGGCACTTTCCACAGCCTCAAACTCCGGTAAGTAAACTATCCACTTTCCCTCGCTGCAGACTGTCTCCGCCGTCTTATTAAGGAGTGTGACCCGTATCCTGCTGCCACTCTTCCCCGTGCCGAACACCCGGATTTTTTTGTCCCGCTGTAGTACCATATTGTCACTGAATACCGCCGCTGCCCGTAGCATATACATACCTTCCTTCTTTCTGTTTATATTATCACATTTTCCGTCCGCCGTATAGTTTTTACATTACACTTCTTGACAAAGTTTTCAAACACTTCTACACTAAAGAAGATGCAATTTGCCAATTTGGGAAGCGGGAGAACTTATGTATTCTGTTTTAATCGTAGATGACGATGTGTTTATACGAGACGGGCTAAAATCCATAATGGACTGGAATGCCATGGGATTTTCCATTTGCGGGGAGGCTTCTGACGGAGAGGAGGCTCTCCGGATGCTTCTTTCCCTGCAGCCGGACTTGACTCTGATGGATATCCGTATGCCCAAATTACAGGGATTGCAGGTCATAAAAGCTGCCAGAGAGCAGAATTTTAAGGGCCGCTTTATTGTTGTAAGCGGCTATTCGAGTTTTAAATACGCCCAAGAGGCCATTCGTTACGGTGTGGAATCCTACTTTACCAAACCCATTGATAAGGACGGGCTTTTCGAAACCGTTCAAAAAATAAAGCAGTCCTTAGACCGTGAAAACCGCCGTACTGACAGCATGGAACTATTAAAACGCAAAGCCCGCAATGTCATTCTGCGCGAATTGGTCACAGGGCAATATGACACGCCCGTCATATTATCCCCCGAAGACATGGAGGATCTGGAACTGCGTGCGGACGCTTATCAAGTAGTAATATGTGAAAATTTCAGCCGGACTTCGGAAAGTCCGGCCTACAGTTTTGCAGATTTATTAAAAGTCACCAACAGAGAAGAGCATACCTTCAGCAATTTTGAAGAGGACGGAAAACATATTATTCTTCTAAAGGGCACCTATGCACTCAATCGCTTCAATGATTTTTTATCTCATTATCACGGAGCAACCCCCCCGCAGGCGGGCAGCCCCATGGACACGTTTTTTCTGGCGTACGGACGCCCTGTACAAGCACCATATGATATCCCTCTCTCCTACGAGGATGCCCGCAAGCTCATTATCCGTCGCTTTTTTTGTGAACAGGGACAACACACTATAGGCTATGAAGAGCTTTCTGCTTTAGGGCAGAGCATGCAGCGGCTCACGCCGGAAGCCCTTTCCGAATACACTGATAATCTGGTGGGTTATCTACAGACTTTTAACCGCAAAAACGTATCTGAGACTTTGAGCAGACTGGAAAATTATCTCTATCATGTCGAAAACGGCATTGTAGAAGTACAACTGTTTTTGACGGATTTATATCTGCGTATCAAGGAAAAAATCAATCTGGTCTACAGCACGGTGACGATTCCTTTTCCCACTAATTCTAAAGCCATTGAGTTTATCGCTTATAAACAGTATTTATACCAAATTATACAGTTTTTGTCGGAGCAGTTTGAAATGATCATGAGCGCTACCGGCAACCCTAACCGCAACAGCGTACTGGATGACATCCTCTACTATATAGACCACAACTATCAGAACAATATCAAGCTGGAAGCGATTGCTCCCCTGTTTGGTTACAACAGTGCTTATTTAGGAAAAATTTTCAATAAGACAGTGGGTGAAAGCTTCAACTCCTATGTGGATCATATACGGATAGAACATTCCAAACAGCTTCTTTTACAAAAGAAATTTAAGGTCTATGAAATCGCGGAACGGGTGGGCTACCGCAATGTGGATTATTTTCATAAAAAATTTAGGAAATATGTGGGGGAAAGCCCCGTAGAATTCCGTAAAAAAAATGGCGGGACAGAGGAATAAACCTCTGCCCCGCTTTTTTGCCAAGGCATAAACCAAATTTGGCACCGCCTGTGAACCGTTGAAACTCGCCAAGCGAGTTTCATCTGGTTTATTTTTTCTTCCCTCCTGCCAGTTTTAGAGCACCGAAGAAAGATCCAGCTCCCAATACAAGAGCTCCTAAAATCAGAAGAATCGTACTTACAATCCCGCTGTTTTGACTTGTGCTTTCTGTTTCCTCCGGCGCAGTCACATCTTCCGGCTGCTGCTCTTCTGAGGTGTCCGGATCATTCCCTTCCGGGATGCTCTCTTCTTCGAAAACTTCTGCACTGACAGTAAATTCTGCCGTCAGTCCGTTAGTGGTATAGGCAGTGATCACCGCTTCTCCGGTTCCATGGGCATAGACTTTTACAGATACGGAGCCGTTTGCATCCTCTATACCCTGATTGGATACGGACACAACGGAAGCATCGGAAGAAACAAACGCTACTTTTCCGGCGTCCGCAGGAGCAATCTGTGCCATGATCGTGGCGGGTGCCCCATTGCTTACGCTCACGCTGCTCTCCGCTGCCTCTATAGCCGTAGCTTCCGCAGCTTCCGGCATTTCAGCACCTTCGTCAAACACTAGGTTACTGATAGTAAAGGTGACTTCCACCTTCTGGGGATCTGTTACGCTGGTAAAATTCAGTACATGGTTACTTACTGATACCTCTTCAATCACAGAACCATCCCATGAGTTAATGGGGTCGTTAGTATCCAGAATACCGGATGCTTTAATGGCTGACTTGGGACCGTCCATATGTACTTCCAATTCCACACCGTCTACCTTAATAGAATCATAGTAAATATCGCAGGATACCAGAGGTGATTTCTGCGCTCTGCCCAAGGTGACGCTATGATCTTTGATATAGATGGCCGTCAGATCGTTCAGTCCCGTTACACCGGCCTCACCTGCCGCGGAAGAAAGGTCCTGCGTACAATCGAAGGAAAGGGTGTACTGGCCGTCTTCGCTGATACTAATGGCACTGCCGTACTCGTTACTATAATAGTTGTGGGCACTATCATTGAAATATACATTCAAGGCCAACGAAATCTCTTTGCTTATTTCGCTCTCTTCCACCGTTACCGGCACAACACAGGTCATACCGTCGGATGAAGTGATGATGATATAGGCACTGCCCTTACCCTTTGCTACCAGTTTACCTATCTTGGAAACCGTTACCACCGAAGGGTCGGAGGAGCGATAGGTCAGGAATGTATCCGTATCCGCCGGCTCCATAGCCGCATTCAGATACAGGGATTCTCCCGCAGTCATGGTATAGGCATTCTGCTCTACAGTAATGCCGGTGCAGGAATTTTCCGTTACGGCTGCCCGCACCTCTACCGGAATCTCCAGCACTGCCTTACCGCTCTGGGAATAGGCCGTGATCACCGTATTGCCGATGCCTGCCGCATGGACATAGGCCGCCCAGACATCCGTTGCTACATCCGGATTAACCGTAGCTACGGTTTCGTCCGCACTTTTCCACAGTATTACATCATTAAAGGCAAGCTTATCCACTCTGTCACTCAGATCAATGCGCTCTACCTCACCCATATGCAGTAAAAAAGTTCCTTTATAGCTTCCTAAATCCGTGATTTCCTTGATTACGGGACTGCGTTCAATATCGCTATAGTCCCCCGGGCCGGAAAGGAAGAGTCCCCGCATCATAGCGGATATGATTTCCGGGTAAACCTGCTCATAAGTTTCCCTGTCAATTAGCGTGAAACTAAGATCCGGTTCCAGACTGAGGTCATACCAGCCTTGATCCCAATAGCAGGGCACCACACCGGCCTGCTGGCACATTCTGGTCACAACCTCCATATGGTATGCCCGGTTCTCCGTATTGTTTTTATTGATGGCACCGTACTCACCCAGAATAACAGGAATGCCCTTGGAAGTAAAAGTATCTATCAGCTTTTGAAAGTCTAACCCCAGCTGGGCTACATTCTGATCCGTAAAATCGGTAGTCTTTAAGTCATTCTCGTTCAGTCCAAAACTCCAGTCATAATAATGTACCGCTACAAACAATCTGTTTTCTACCGTATCCTCAGGCAGTTTAAAACCGTTTTTCGGATTAGTGGTATTCTCAATATTGGTATACCTGCCCGGCACCGACAACCATCTGTAAGCATTGTTGGAGCCTGTAGCCCGCACGGTATCTACAAATATCTGGTTAAACTCGCAGATGATTGCGGTATCCTGCGCAACATTGTTTCCGGGTCCTGTAACCTCGTTCATGGATTCAAATATGACATGTTCGTCATAATCTTTGAAACGCTCTGCAATCTGCTTCCAGACTGCCGCATATTTCTCCTTGATCGGATCCAGATCTTCAGCTGCAATATGCAGCCAACCGGCCTGTTCCGCACCGTCATGATGCACATTGATAATGACGTACATATTCATATTGACGCAATAATCCACAATGTCCTGTACACGGCTCATCCATGCTTCGTCAATCTGATAGTTATTCTCGTCGTCAATCATGGTACCCCAGGTGACGGGCACACGTACTGTATTGAATCCGAGATCGTGCAGTGCCTTCATCAGTCCCTGTGTGGTTTCTACATTCTGCCAAAGGGTTTCCGAAGGAGTGAAACCGGTATGTCCGTCCATGGTATTTCCCAGATTCCAGCCGTTCCCCATCTCCCTTACCATTTCGTCTGCCCTTAACTCTCTAAAAGGCATCTGACTGCTCACCGTCTGCGTATTTTCCGCTGCAGATAGGCTTAATGCAGGCAGATCCGTAAACAGCAGAACGCCTGCACACAGCCCTGCAAAGAGCTGCTTTAATTGATTCTTTCTTTTCATTCTTCCTCCTTCTCCTCCTCTTTTTCTCGTACGGAACCGGGTTCCCGCTCTATCTCCCTGAAAAAATAGATGGCAAAGCCGCTGATCGTCAGCATCAAACAGGCCGGTCCGATTAAAATAGCAAAGAAAAGCGTGGTGGTATTGAAAATCCCTATCACAACCTCCACTGCCAATACCGCTGCCAAAAACAGCGTTCTTACAAAGTAACGGGTTGCAATTCTGGCTGAATTTTTCAGTGTTTCTAACAGTGTATTTTCATAGCGCGCACTCAAAGGAAAGGCATAGATGAACGCCACACCGAACACAAAAACGGCAACAATACCCGCAATCAGAAAAATCATGGGATTGTTCTCCAGCTTATTGAAGAGTTCAAAATCCAGATAAATGACATATGCGGCTAACAATCCCAGCAGCCCCAGCGGAATCCCTTGCTTCCAGTTCTCCTTAAATGCCTTTACAAACTGTCTTCCCACATACCCTTCCGATTCGTCCACCATCTTTAAAGTTACACTGTATGCTGCTACCGTAGCCGCCCCTATCGTCACGATAGGCAGGGAAAAGAGCAACCACAGAAAATTTAACTTAATCATATCCCAAAGTCTGGATATAAATCTGTATAACGGGCCGTCCACACTAAAAAATTTCATGTTAAAATATGCCTTTCTGTAACATGTAAAAAAATACTTTTTCACATATTACCTCTGTATTCAGAAAGGGCTGCCTGCCCGGCAGCCCTTTCAAATAATAAATATCTGCTATTTTACTTACGCTTATCTCAAAGGCTCTTGCAGAGCGTTCTTGATTTCAGCTTCCTTTTTATCCCATTCTATACACTGAGCATATCCGTAGGCATTTGCTTTCTCTATCATTTCGCTGATGATCTGATCAAATTCTTCTTCCGAATTTGCATAGATGGCTCTCCAGCTATAGTCCTTGATACAGGTAGCCACCTGCGAATAAATGCTGTCCAACTCAGCATCCTTCTTGCTTGATGAGTAAGTGGTGGGCTGATCTACCAGAAACTTATCTCTGGAATCCATATATCCCTGTACGGTTTCAGCACCGGTGAAAGCTCTCCAATCTCTCTCCGCGTCACATCGTCCCTCGGGTACCTGATTGCTTGCCCAGTATTGCTTGTCGTAGGGCTCTCCAGATTCAGGGTTAATATCAGCGATTGTCCATGTCCTGTTATTCGGCTGGAAAGCGCCGTCATTGAAGGTAGCGCCGCCCCATTCATCAGGCATGAGCGTGGTTCTGTCCTCCACACAAGTCTTACCGAAATCAGTAAAATATGTTTTGCCGTTTTCGTCATAGTCCCAAGTCAGACCTTTAGGACCGTATTCCATTGTGATAACACCTTCGGGCGTACACAGCCAGTTGATAATCTCCATGCAAATCTCCGGATACTGGGTGTTGGCGCCGATACACCATACGCGAGAACCGCCCAGAGGGCTTAATCCACCTACGATAGGTGTTGCCTCGGTGGGTACTAAAGGAAGCATGATCTGATTCTGTGAAAAATGTGCGTCATTATTGAAAGCCTGGGAACCCGCATAGTCAAAAATGGAGAACAATACGTTTCCGTTCTGCGCTTTTTCAATATATTGATCGTATTTCTGGGTCATGGAATCCGGGTCCAAGAGTCCTCTTCTGTACAATTTGTTAAACCATTCTACCATCTCCAGATAGATACTTCCCTCATCCAGCGCACCTTGGAACTCACCGGTCTGCGGATTATAGTGTCCCATGCCAAAATCACCGTCCGGTCCGTAGAACGCGGTAGCCAAAGACTTCGGATACATTACCAGAGTACCGTCCCAGTCAGGCCAGAGGGACATAGCATATGTCTTCTTACCGTCATCACCGGTAGGAGAGAGCTCCTGCATATCCGCCAGAACCTCCAGCAAATCGTCCATATCGTTTACCTCGGGATGCCCTAACTGCTCATACAGATCCCAGCGAATATCCCAGGTATACATAAATGCGTCATGGCTGTCTGAGCTTGCGGCTACATTGTATCCGAAACCATGGATTTTACCATCTCCGGATACTTCTCTGTTCTTATTCAATGCCGGCTGCATATTCTCCCAAATATAGGGACCGTACTCCTGCAGCAGATTGTCTTCTTCCCAATCTAACAGCAGTCCGGCTTCTATAGCCTGCACAAAATCGGCCCCGTCGCTGCCTAAGATCACAATGTCTCCCAAGTCACCGGCCTCCATACGGGTATCGTAAACGCCGCCGGTCTCAGGAACCAAATTCACCTTTACGCCCCATCTTTGCTCAAAAATCTTTGCAAACCAACCCTGCATTTCGCCGGAGTAGTTTGCCAATTGGCTGTAGATCGTCAGGGTAATCAATTTGCCCTTACTGTTTCCACAGCCTGAGAGCAGGCTGCCGGTCATGATAAATACCAACAGCATTGCTACTGCCTTTTTCATCCTTTTCATTTTTTATCCTCCTTTATATTAGTGGTCTGCCATTAACCCTTAACGGCACCCAGCATAATACCTTTTTCAAAATACCGCTGCATGAAAGGGTATACCAGCAGTATGGGAATAATAGATATCATGGAAATGGTATATTTGATCGTCTTGGCATTCAGCGCACTCTGCATAATCGTATCCATTCCGGCAGAACTTCCACCATTCATCAGCGCGCCTATGTTGGTAGTCGTATTCAAATACAAGTACAGACGGTGCTGCAGCGTGTAAAACTGCGGTGCATTCTGCATCAGGATCATGGAATCCGTAAAGGAATTCCAATGGCCTACGGCGCCGAAAATCGCAATGGTTGCCAATATGGGTTTACACAGCGGCCATATAATACTCCGGAAAATAGTAAAATAGCCCGCGCCATCCATAAATGCGCTCTCTTCCAATTCTGCCGGGATGGACTCGATATAGGTCTTTACCAGAATAATATTGTAGGGAGCCACAATACCCGGAATAATGTATGCCATGAAGTTATTGGTCAGTCCCAACATGGACATATTCAAATACCAGGGAATGGTACCTGCGTTGAAATACATGGTAATGATCAGGAAACGGTACCAGAACTTTCTGTGCCACATCTGCTGCTTGGTCACAACATAGCCGATAAATGCGGAAGCCAATACCATCAGTGCCGTTCCTAAGAGCGTTCTGCCGATGGAAACTGCGAATGCCTGCAGTATCTCGCTGGATTTTATCAGATTCGTATAGTTCGTAAGGTGAATTCCCCGAGGAATAAAGTTGATCGCACCCCTGCTTACCAAGCTGTTTTCAGAAATGGTATTGATAAACAGATAATAAAAAGGGAATACACATGATATTGTAAACACAATAAAAAATGTATAGTTCAGTATATTGAAAACAATGTCCCCAGTGGTCAGTTTAAACTGCCTTTTATGGAGTTTTGCATATCTCTTTTCCGCTTTCGCGTCTAATTTTTCCTGTGCTGTCTTAGCCATTTTCACACCTCCTATACGATACTCTCACCGCGGACCAGCTTGGAAATACCATTAGCAGCAAAGAGCAGGATTACGCTGATCACGGATTTTACCATGCCGACCATGGTGGAGAAGGATATGGAACCATTGACCAGACCTGCTCGATATACATAGAGATCCAGTACTTCGATCGTATTGATATTGGCTGAATTGTAGAATGCCAGATACTGATCCATACCGTTACTCAAAATACCCGCTATGGACATGAGCAGCAGTACCATATAGGTAGAGATCAGACCGGGCACTGTGATATGCCACATCTTCTGGAATCTGCCTGCGCCGTCCACGGTAGCCGCTTCATAGAGCTGCTGATCGATACCGGATATACCCGCAATGTAAATAATAGCGCTCCAGCCGATGCCCTTCCACATACCCCAGCCGAGCATCTTCAGCCATATATGGGAACTATCCTGCAGCATATTCACCCCTTGGTCCCAGATACCGGCATTCACAAATATACTGCTGACAAAACCGTCGGACGCAAAGATTGCAAAAGCAATCGCATACACCAAAACCCAGCTTATAAAGTTAGGGATGGTGGTAAAGGTCTGTACGAACCGTCTCACCCAAGGAGTCTTGACCTCGGAGAGGAAAATCGCAAAGGCCATGGCACACCAGCTTGTGGCAATACCCAGCCCGCTCATGGCAAGGGTATTCCGCAGCACTCTGACTATGTCACTTCTGGTAGCGGCATTCCGAAATACGGATGCAAACCATCTGAACCCGACAAAATTCTCACTGGAGAGAGTTCCGCCCGATGTATAATCATAAAAAGCATATCTCCAACCGTAGAGCGGTAAATAGGAAAATAAGAATATCAACAACGCAAAGGGCAAAAACATTAAGAACAGTTTATACTGAGACTGCATCTCATATTTGTCCTCTTTTTCAGCCTTCGGTAACAGAAGCTGCGCCGCAAGAACCGTGATCAGCACCACAACCGCCACAATGATAAAGAGCAAGTTGTTTGTTAAAGGGTAGCTGGGCTCCACTTTTTCAGCTCTTGTGGTCTGCGCCACCTGACTGTAAGCTAAATAAATGCCTAACAGGCCCAGAAGCTGTGCCACAGAACCGCCAATGCCGAACCAGTTGCCCAATCTCTTCAGCTTAAGATTGCCCAAAGACATACAGCCCATAGCCGCAACTCCGGCAATACCAAGACAAATGACCATGCTGGAAATGAACAGAATCACAAAAGAGGACTTCTGTATCCAGTTCTGTGCAAAGGCACGGGTACACTGTTCCACCAGTCCGGAATAAGAAATGCCCGCAGTAAACAACGACATATTCTTACTTATGTAACCGCAGATCTTCGCCGGATTAAAAGCAGGGAAGAATATCAGAAACACTGAAACCAGTGCTGCTATTCTTGCCACATAATAGAGATAACCGGCAGTCTTTTCCTTTCCCGTTATATTCTCTTTCATTATAACCTCCATCGCTACGGCTGTTTTGGAATTATTCAGTCTTTTGCTATTGTAGCATGACACAGACCGACAGGTTTTGCGTAGCGTAAAACCCATGAGAGGGAAAGATTTCCCACTTTTGACCCCTATCATAGATTATACAAGAGAAAACAGGGTGAAAGATACCGCAAATACTTGATAGAAAATACAGTAATTTTTTCGCTATAAATACATTAAAAAAAAGAGGATGTCCGACCAAAGTCAAGCATCCTCTCTTTATCTTAAGAAAGTCGATTATAAATTACTTATTGCCTTTCTTCTTCTTTGCTACCACAACGCCTGCTGCGCCGCCTGCTACAACAACTACTGCTGCTACAATACCAACGATCAAACCGGTATTGCTGCCGGATTCGGTAGTTTCTGCAGGAGCTGCACTCTCTACGGGAGCTGTATCAGTGGAAGGTGCTTCCTCAGCAGGAGCTGCATCATATGCAAAGCCGCTTACAGTAAAGGTAATGCTCATGCTGCTCATCGGAGTGGTGTAGAAACCGATTTCCTTGATATCATCGCTCCAGATGTTCTGAATACCTACTTCCATGTAAGCCTTGTCTTCGCCCAGCACAGCGCCGGCTGCTGCAAGCGCTACATCCCTGCCGTCAACAGTTAATTTTACATCGGAGATAGTGATCTCACCGCTGTTTGGAATATCGGTAGACAGGAAGATCAAGTTCATGTAATCCTGGCTGTCAAATTCACCGTTAGGGAACTCCAGACCGTCTACAGACACGGTGTAAGTACCATTTCCTTTGATTTCAACATCATGGAAAGTACCGGGAAGTACAAGTGCATTGTTTGACTCATCCCAACCAGTAACCTGATTGAAGTACTCGGTATCGCGGCCGTAGGTCGCATCGTCAAATGCGTTACGGAAGGAGAACTTCGGAGTCTGGATACCCAGATATCCATGATAGGTGCCGTTTAAATCAACAGCTGCTGCGCTGCCGCTATCTCCGCCTTCTGCATCGTTGAAAACGCCATAGTTGGAAACTGTAAAGTTTACTTCCAGGCTGGTAACGCCTACCAAAAGATCTGCAGGAATCACTCTAGCCGTTGCATCCATCAGATTGCCATCTGCTACACGCTGATCGGTTGCAGTATCATCGGGATCATTATATTCATTGTAAAGGTTTACACGGGTGGTAATGCCTGCGCCATCTGCAGAACAGGTGTAGCTGGGGCCCTCGAGCGTAATCTCTTCGCCATTGATCACAATGCTGTCAATAGTAATAACAGAGCCGTTACCCATTAATAGCTCACCGTTCTCTACTTCCAGTGCATTGAATGCGCCCATATCTACAGGCTCTGTTGCAGTCATGGTTACGGTATAGCTGCCGTCACCGGTGATTTCAACATCGCCGTATTCTGCATCAAACTCGCTCCAATCGCCCTTGTTGATGTTCAGGTGTGCGATTGCAGGACCTTCTGCGGTCACCTCAGCTGCTTCACCAATAGGTGCGGCTGTACCGAAACCGGATACAGTGAAAGCAACCTCGATATCCGTAATGCCTAAAGTCAAGTAATCGGAAGAGAACAGCATTGCCGTTGCATCCATCAGATTGCCTTCTGCTACACGGTGATCCAAATGACCATCATTGCCTGCGGTTGCAGTATCATCGGGAGCATTCCACTCATTGTAAATATTTACACGAGTGGTAACACCGCCGCCGTCTGCAGAACAGGTAAAGCTTGCGCCCTGAAGTGCTACATCTTCACCGTTGATCTTGATGCTGTCTACAGTCAGGACACAACCTGTACCGAGAACAGCTTCACCGTTAACTACCTCCAGCGCATTGAACTGTGCCAGATTCTGAGGCTCTGCCGCTTTCATTGCAACAGTGTAGGAACCATCGCCGGTAATCTCTACATTTGTCCACTCAGCATCAAAATCGCCCCAATCGGCATTGTTGATGTTGAGGTAAGCGGTGCCGTCTGCCAAACCGTCCGTAGGCTGTGCAGCAGATACTGTCAGCGAAGAGAACAGAAGCGTGCAGGCAGAAACAGCAGCCAACAACTTTTTGAACTTTTTCATTGTTTTTTCCTCCTAAATTAATTTAGACCAGAGCGTCCTTATTTGGGCATAAAGACACCCCGCCTATTTTACATAGTAAAGTTTAACGAATGCGTTGCCAGAAAAAAACCTTCTCTTTTTTACATGTTATACAAGCAAAATTATACCTTGTTGTATCTGGTGCATAACTGCAAGTATAGAACAACAGAAAAGGAACCGATCACAGCCTTGTAATCGGTCCCTTATAACTTATCATATTTTAAAATAGCTTAATCCAAAATGAGACTATGCTTCACATTCTGCCTTCAGATGTCCCGAAGCGCCGGTCAGAACCGTATCTTTCTCTTCGGATACAGCCTCCGTACCTTCCAATCCCTTCGCCGCAGTATTTACCAGCCGGACACTGAAAGGTTTCTTGGTATCCACATCTACCGTAATGGTCTTACCTTGTCTAATAGCGGTCACTTTTACTTCCTCGGACTGATCCATACCGTATACTACGGTGGACACAGCCTCATTCTCCGGCAATTCATAGATACGCAGTTCCACACCGTCGCCGTAATCGTAATCCGGCTTGTCGTCATGGGAACCCACCGCCACGATGGAGCCCGGTCTCACCATCATGGGAACGCTTAAGTAACCGTGCTTCTCCTGTACCCAGCAGCCGCCTTCCTTTACCTCGCCGGTAAAGAAATCAGTCCATCGACCGGCCGGCAGATAATAGTCAGCCATGCCTTCTTCGTTGAAGATGGGCGCCACCAGCAAATTATCGCCCAGCATATACTGGCGGTCTACATAGTGACAGGTTCTGTCATTGGTAAACTCAAGTACCATACTCCGCATGGTGGGCACACCGGTGCGGTTGGCCTGGATAGCGGTTTTATACAGATAGGGCATCAGCTTTGCCTTCAGTCTGGTGAAGAATCTGACTACATCCACAGCCTCTTCATCATAAGCCCAGGGTACTCTGTAAGAGGTGCTGCCGTGCAGACGGCTGTGAGAGGAAAGAAGTCCGAAAGCCACCCATCTCTTATAGACATCCGGTGTGGAAGTGCTCTCAAAGCCGCCGATATCGTGAGCCCAGAAGCCGAAACCGGACATGAGCAGGGACAGACCGCCTCTCAAGCTCTCTTCCATGGATTCATAGTCGGACCAGCAGTCGCCGCCCCAGTGTACAGGGAATTTCTGCCCGCCGGCGGTTGCGGAGCGGGCAAACAGCACTGCCTCTCCCTTACCGCGTTTCTTCTCCAATATCTCGTATACTACCTTATTGTACAAGTATGTATAGTAATTGTGCATCTTCTTAGGGTCGGAACCGTCAAAATATACTACATCCTCAGTAGGAATTCTCTCGCCGAAGTCGGTCTTGAAGCAGTCCACACCCATATCCAAAAGCTCTGCCAGTTTACCCTGATACCATTCGCAGGCTGCAGGATTGGTAAAGTCCACCAGCGCCATACCCGGCTGCCACATATCCCACTGCCATACATCGCCATTGGTGCGCTTTACAAAGTACCCCTTCTCCATACCCTCTTTAAAGGCGCTGCTCTCCTGACCAATGTAGGAGTTGATCCAGACGCAGATATTCAGGCCTTTGTCCTTAATGCGCTTCAACATACCCTCAGGATCGGGGAAGACTCTGGAATCCCATGTAAAATCTGTCCAATGGAACTCCTTCATCCAGAAGCAGTCAAAATGGAAGGTTCTTAAAGGAATTCCTCTATCCAGCATGCCGTTTACGAAACTCATGACCGTTTCTTCATCATAGTTGGTGGTAAAGGAAGTGGAAAGCCACAGTCCAAAAGTCCAAGGTGCCGGCAGGGCGGGCTTACCCGTCAGATCCGTATATCTTCCCAACACTTCTTTCATGGTGGGGCCGTTGAACAGATAGTAGTCCAGATAGCCGCCCTCTACAGAGAACGCCGTCTTGGTAACCTGCTCGGTTGCCACTTCAAATTCCACTCTCTCAGGGTGGTTTACAAATACACCGTAGCCTTTATTACTAATATAGAAAGGAATATTCTTATAGGACTGATAAGTGCTGGTACCGCCGTCCTCGTTCCAGATAGCCACACTCTGACCGTTCTTTACAAAAGCAGTAAATCGCTCGCCCATACCGTAGATGAGCTCACCCACACCCATGGAAAGCTGCTGACGCATATAGGTTTCTGTAACGTCTCCCTTATCGTAATAGTCGCCCTTCCAATTCGTCTTCATGCAGGCCAGATCCTTGGCTGCGGAACGGGTAATCGTCTCGCCGTTTCTCTTATAAGTCATGGACCAGTATTTCTTCTCAATCTCCAAAGTCAGACTGCCGCTTGCTATGGTCAGCCTGTCTTCATCGCTGGTTACGCTAAGAGGCAGTTCCTCGTTCTGATACAGTTCAAATTCCGGACTTTTCTTTAACGCGCCCATATGATGATAAGTCTGTACCCGCAGCACCTCCGGTGCCGGAGAAGTAATGATCATGGTCAGATTAATGCCGCCAAGAGTGGCGCCCCTTGTGGTGATCCTAGATGTAGGCAGACACAATGTTACTTTATTTTCTTCTACCTTTTCAAAATAAACCTCCTGCGGGCTAAAGCATCCGCAACCTTCTTTTTGCAGCCAACAGCCGTTTCCAAATAACATAATTTTCTCCTCCGGAATCGTTTTTCATTTTGCCATAATTATAAAAAAAGGGTGTTAAAAAATATACCGCTTTTTTTCTACTTCAATTACTGAATATTTTTTATAATAAGTGAGTTCAATTTCTCAGATATTTTTCAGCCAGGTATGTGCCAGTTCCACCCAGGAAGTACATTCTTTCTGTATATGCCCGCCATCCTCTCCTGCGGTCAGTTCGTTTGCCAGCGCCAGTCCATGCCGTCCCTCAGGATAAAGATGGAACTCCGTGGGAATATTGTATTTCCGCAGAGCGCTTACAAACAGCAGAGAATTCTCCATCGGTACCGAACCGTCTGTAAAAGTATGCCAGAGAAATGTCTTAGGCGTATGGGCATTCACCTGCTTCTCCAAGGAAAGTTTCTCAAGCAGAGAATCATCTCCTCCCGTCAGATTATCAAAGGAGCCTCTGTGGGCAAATTCTCCGGAAGTGATCACGGGATAGCAGAGGATCAAACCATTAGGTTTTATTTCTTCCGGGGAAGCATCCACTGCGTCTCCCAGCCACTCCTCTTTCCAGAACACGCCCAGAGAAGCCGCCAAATGTCCGCCCGCAGAGCAGCCCTGCACGACGATTTTATCCTGATTTATATGCCATTCTGCCGCATGGGCCCGGATATATTTCATAGAATAGGCCAATTCCTTCAGTTGTATGGGATATACAGCCGGTGCCGGAGAATACCGCAGTACTGCAGCATGACAGCCCATAGCCAGAAACTGCAGGGCGATACTTTCGGCCTCCCTGTCTGAGGTATAGGTGTATCCGCCTCCGGGACACAGCAGCACAAGCGGTCTTTCCTTTACATAAAGCCCCTCTGAATATTCCTGTATATACACCACCAGCTTTGCCTCCGGAAGGGAGCCCTCCAGATGCAGGGGGATTTCTTGATAGAACATACCTTGTCTCCTTCCTTCATTTTATATAGGCATTTTAGTAATTACACATCATAACCAACCGGGCTCAGATGCGGTAGCATTCGCCCTTGTTGGTTATGATGCTGCTTATCGGTCCAAAAAATATCCGCAACATTAATTTACATTGAAAATCTATTAGTATGCCCTGCCCCAGTAAACCATCTTTTTAGCAGGCTTTCCGCAGCATATACAGGTGTCCGTAAGCTGTTCCTGCTCAAAAGGCATACACCTGCTGGTAACGCTCAGTTTTTCTTTGATAGCATCTTCGCAAGTCTGTTCGCCGCACCACATAGCCTTTACAAAACCGGTCTTTTCTGTAAAGAGTTTCTCAAATTCCTCGTAATTGCGGGCGACATAGGTGTGCTCGTCCCTGTGGGCTCTTGCTCTTTCCAGCATATCATGATGAATAGTTTCAAGAAGCTCAGCTGCTTTTTCTTCTACCTTATCAAGGGCCACTTCCAGCTTTTCGCCATTGTCCCTTCTGCACAGCACACATTTTCCGGCCTCGATATCCTTGGGACCGATTTCCAATCGAAGAGGGAAACCCCTCATTTCGGCCTCTGCAAACTTAAAGCCGGGACTCTTGTCCGTATCGTCCACTTTAACACGGAAGTTCTTCTCCAGACGCTGTTTGAGCTCATACGCTTTATCCAGTACCCCTTCCTTCTTCTGCTGGATGGGAATGATGGCAATCTGAATGGGAGCCACTTTGGGAGGCAGTACCAGTCCGGAATTGTCCCCGTGAACCATAATAATAGCGCCGATCATACGGGTCGTCATGCCCCAGGAGGTCTGGTGCACATATTTTAATGTGTTGTCCTTGTTGGTAAATTGAATGCCGAAAGCCTTGGCAAAGCCGTCCCCGAAATTGTGACTGGTACCGGACTGCAGTGCCTTTCCATCGTGCATCAGCGACTCAATGGTATAGGTTGCAACTGCACCGGCAAACTTCTCCTTATCGGTCTTGCGCCCCTTGATAACAGGAATCGCCAGCACCTCTTCACAGAAGTCAGCATAAACATTCAGCATTTGTATGGTTCTTTCTTCAGCCTCCTCCGCGGTGGCGTGGACCGTATGTCCCTCCTGCCATAAAAACTCTCTGGAGCGCAGGAAAGGTCTGGTTTCCTTTTCCCAGCGCACCACGGAACACCACTGATTATATACCTTAGGCAGATCCCTGTAGGACTGTACGTCATTTTTATAAAAATCGCAGAACAGGGTTTCAGAAGTAGGTCTGACACAGAGCCTCTCCTGCAGGGGCTGCAGACCGCCATGGGTAACCCAGGCTACCTCAGGCGCAAAGCCCTCCACATGGTCCTTCTCCTTCTCCAACAGGCTTTCGGGAATAAACATGGGCAGGTATACATTCTGTACGCCTGTCGCCTTGAACCTATCATCCAACTGCCTCTGCAATAACTCCCAGATGGCATAGCCCGCAGGCTTGATCACCATACATCCCTTAACACTGGTGTAGTCAATCAGTTCAGCCTTCTTTACTACATCCGTGTACCACTGGGCGAAGTCCTCGTCCATGGAGGTGATTGCTTCCACTAATTTTTTCTCTGCCATTTTCTTCTCCTCGCTTTCTTCTAAAATCAGCACCACCCGTCTAACGGGTGGTTTGCTCTGCGGCTATAAGCCTTTGTTACCGGCCAGCGCCTAAAGACGCTGGCTTTCACTTCGTTCAAGCCATTCGCCTTTGCCGCCTTCGCCACCCCTGGAAGGGGTCAGTTACTACTTGCTACCCCTAAAGGGGTCCTCATATTCCTTCACGCTCAACTTGTCGAGGGCTATATCAGAACTTTCTTGTTCCTGGATATACTTTCGGATGGTTTCCTCGTTCAATCCCACCGTACTCACATAATAGCCCTCTGCCCAGAAATGTCGGTTACCGAATTTGTACTTCAGATTTGCATGTTTATCGAATATCATCAAGAGGGTGTTGTAAACACCCCTCTTTGCACTTCTTTCCCTTCAGATATCCCATAAAGCTGGATACACTTATCTTGGGCGGTATGCTTACCAGCATATGAATATGGTCCGGCATCAGATGCCCTTCTATGATCTCCACTCCTTTGTATCCGCACAACTGTTTTATGATGTCCCTTATGCTTTCTTTGTATTGATTATATACAATTTTTCGCCTATACTTAGGAGTGAACACTATGTGGTATTTACACATCCACTTGGTGTGTGCTAAACTATTTGCCTTTTTGGCCATTAAAATCACCTTTCCTTTCGTTATAAATTGGCTTGAACAACCTCATTATAACGGAAAGGTGATTTTTTTGTATAACAAACACCGCGCACCCGCATAGCGGGTGGTTGATATTTCGCACGCTTGCGTGCTCAACAGGGTCATGACCCACACAAAAAAACGCCGGTTTTCCGTCCCCAAAGGGACCGGAAAACCGGCGGTACCACCCTGATTAATGCCCACGTCCTATTTTAAAACAGCCGCTGCATTCTGCTCTTTTACCGGTAACGCCGGTATTGCGCCGTGCTTTTCCGGTTTTCACCGGCTCGCACAGGACTCGGAGGCAGGTTCGGGCGCTTCCCATAAGAGCCTTCCACCAAACGGCTCTCTCTCTGTTATCTTCCACGGCCTTACTAACCCTCGTCATTGCCATAATCTCTTATCTCACCGAAAATACGGTATGTAGTGATTGTAGGTCATCGGCTCTTACTTGTCAAGAAAAAACGGAATAACGATACTGATTGCACTTATAACTATCTTCCTGTATAATACCTATACAGGCGGAACGCTTCCTGCCATGGAACAAGGAGAACATTATGGCAAGGAAACAGTTTCAAGATTTACATCTAAAAGATGCATTTCTTTTTGCAGCAGCACTTTCCGATGAGGAAACCTGCCGGATGCTTTTAGAGGTCATGCTGGGGGAAAAGGTGGAGCAGGTACGGGTTCATGCGGAGCATGCACTGCTCTTTAACTCCGACAGCCGCAGCATCCGACTTGACATCTATGCACAGGATGAGGCAAGGCGCTGCTACAATGTGGAAATGCAGGGGGAGGATAAAGGAAACCTGCCCAAACGCAGCCGTTATCACCAAGCGGAGACGGACGTGACTTCCCTAAAACCGGGAGAGGATTTCAGTGAACTGGGCCCCTCCTGTGTTATCTTTCTCTGCTGCTTCGACCCTTTCGGGCAAGGACTCTATCGCTATACCTTTGAAAATCGGTGTCTGGAGACAGACCTCCCTTTGGGGGACGGTACCCGGAAAATCTTTTTCAACACCCGGGGCCGCAACGATGAGAACATATCCAAAGAATTGCGGCATTTCCTACATTATGTAGAAAACAGCACAGGAGAATGTGCCAAAGAAGATCCGGACGGAAAAGTAGGGCTGCTGCACGAAAAAATAACGGCTCTTAAAAAGAGCCGGGAATGGGAGCGACGTTATATGACATTGGACGAGCTGATTAAAGATGCTGAAAAAGCAAGTCGTAAAGAAGGCTTTGCCGAAGGCCAGGCCCTCTTTGGCCTTTTGCTGCGAAAAATGGTAGATGCCGGAGAAAGCGATAAACTTGCACAGCTTGCCGATTCCGACTTCTTTCAGGAAATGTGCAAAAAATATCAGATTCACTCAGATACCTTCTAGACACGCTCTAATTTCACATCATACCCAATCATAAATGTATAATATCTATTGCAGGCCTGTTTCGGTCTGCAGTCTATTAAAAAACCCAGTTAATATTATTTCATTATGGCAGGGCTTCCGCCTGTTTTATCTATAAAAATAATTTTCATGCACTTCTCCCGTCATACGTTCTTCTTAAAAATATTATCATTATTTTCAATTCTTTTCATTGCAAGTTCCAGTATGTTTTCGCACCATCGCTGAGTTTTTTCTATATCCGAACATAACTCCGAGACGATGGCATCGCCTTCTGCAATAGCTGTTTCATATTGCTCCTTAGTCAGTTCACCAGACTTGTATGCCGCGTCTAATTCATCACGGTCATCAATGAGCACATCGCCTTCTATATCAAATTTCACATCCAAATATTTATCCATGAAATATGCAACTTGATCTTCATCATATCCCCAACTATCAATCACATCAACATACCATACAGAAACCGATTTTGAATACGTTATGCCTTGAATAGTCCGAGATTTAGGAAGAAACTTTGCCGTAATGGCCCGATGCTGATTATCGGGAATTAATTGCAACCACAGCATCCCTTTCCCGCATACCGGAGTTTTTCCTGCCTGCGGCATTTCCCAAAAGAAGTACTCTCCGTCTACTAGTTCTACAATACTAACAAGTCCGTGAAAATCATCCGTATCCATTCTCATGTGATAATATGGAAATCCTTGAAACCCCCATTTACTGTCCCTGTCCAGACGTTTCTTGGTCATCATACCGTGTCACTCCTTGTAAATTTAAAAATTGTAATTAAGAAAAATTTTCCTTATCTTTTACTCCTCATCCTCTATAAACACCGCACTCATACCATCCACGCGGCACTGTCCACCCGCCAGCGTTGCACTGCCCCCCACATTATACAGAATCCGTCCCGGAATCCCTTCCACGCAGGCCGCACTCACTGCGGGGTTAATTATCACCGTGATGCTCTGGGAATTCAGCCAGCGCCTGTAAACAAGAGGATAACCCACCTGCAGAAATTCAATCTCTCCGCAATTGGACAGGGCTCTATTTACCAGTCTCAAGGTAATCAGTTGGTTGACCGTATGCCAGAGAGAATCCTTATCCGCCATTTGTGCAGCAACCGTGGGTCTGTCGGCAGACGCATCCTGCTTAATATACAACCGTTCCTCAGGCGCCGTACTGAAGCCTGCATTTTCCGTATCATCCCACTGCATGGGTGAACGGGAACCGGTTCTGTTATATCCGCCCTCCACGGAAGTCAGATTTTCCACATACCGCATCCCAATTTCGTCCCCGTAATAAATAAAAGGGGCTCCCGGCATGGAAAGCAGAAAAGCAAAGGCAATCTTCATTTCCTGCTGCGAAAGAGTTCTTGCCAGTCTGTCCATATCGTGATTACCGGAAGGAATGCAGATCAGACCCTTTCTCTCGGATTTCTCATAGTTTTCCAGATACTTCTCGACAAACTGCGTAATATTTCCTTTTCCTCGGCTTGAGAAGTAGGGCTCTTCACAACGGAATAGATCATTATAGTGGGAGGGCCCGAAATGCAAAAGAAAATCCATGTGGAAACCGCCCTGTAAAGATTTGTCCGGCTCACCCCACTCGGATACCATGGCGGCGTCCGGAAACTCCTCATCCAGAAAGGCTCTCACTTTCTGCCATAACTTTATGGTGCCCTTACTATCCTCATCGTTCTTTACAAGGGAACCTGCCATATCCACTCTAAAACCGTCTGCTCCCAGTCTTAACCAGAAGCGCATAATATTTTCTAACTCCTCTAACGTAGCCTGCGGACCCTCGTCCTCCGGGGACTGCTGCCAAGATCTGTCAATTTTATAATAACCGTAATTCAAGGCCGGCTGGTGGGAGAAAAAATTCACTGCACAGGAACCGTCCCGGTCAGAAATACCCCGTATGCAGCCCATGCCCTGCGGCTCCTCCCAGATGCTGTCAGTCCACACATAACGGTCCGAATAGGTATTTTTCTCCGCCTTCATGGACTCTAAAAACCAAGGGTGCTCCACGGAGGTATGTCCCGGCACCAAATCCAACAGAATATGCATGCCTCTTTTATGCACCTCATCAAAGAGCTGTTTTAAATCCTCGTTGGTTCCATATCGGGGAGCAGCGGTGTAATAATCCGCCACATCATAACCTGCGTCTCCAAAGGGAGAAACGAAGCAAGGGTTCATCCAGATGGCGTTGCAGCCAAGAGTACGAATATAATCCAGTTTCTCAATGATACCTTGAAAATCTCCTATCCCATCGCCGTTAGAGTCTTTAAAAGACTGGGGATAGATTTCGTAAAATATAGCGTTATCCAGCCACTTCGGCTGTTTTCTTTTCCACTGTTTGCTTTCCATGCTGCACCTCCTGCCGTTTATACTTACCAATGAATTACACTGCATCTTATTTTCAACCTTTATCTGCTTGATCTGATTCTCTTAACACTTCTCCCAATTCCTCCAAAGAGGAAATGCAGGAATATAGCTTCCTTTTTAAGGCCTCGTCCGGCTCTGTCTGATCGGGCACCATTACTACCCTCAGCCCTGCCTCATATGCAGAGTTCACACCGTTGGGGGAATCCTCCACCGCAATGCAGTCCTCCGGCTGCTCTCCCAGTTGCTTACAGGCAAATAGATATACATCCGGCGCGGGTTTTCCCTTCTCTACCTGAGCGGCACTGACAATCGTGTCAAAATACTCATATATACCTGTTTCCTTCAGGTGTTCGGTCGCTCTGTCTACAGGCGTTGCGGTAGCCAGCGCCACCCGGTAACCGTTCTGCTTTAACCAAGCTAAAGCTTTCTCTGCCCCCGGTTTTAATTCAATACCCTTTGTATTGAGATATTCTTTCATAAGCTGTCTGCGTTTATCCCGGACAGCCCCATAATCAAAGTTCTCTCCGAACCACTCCCGTAAAAGCGCAGGCGCAAAAGGCCTTCCCAGGCTTCTTAACTGCAGTGCCTGCTCTTCACTCATATCAAAGCCGAAAGCTTCGGCAGCCTCCCGCCAAAATACCTTAAAATATTTCTCCGTATCGATGAGTGTGCCGTCTAAATCAAATATTACCGTCTTTATCATAATTCCTTCCCGTTTCAGCCAAGCTGTACCCTCAGTTGTATTTTTATTATTTTACCATAGAAAATCCCTTTAGAACAGACTGCATAATTTTTCCATTTTTGCGCAAGCTATAAGAACAATATAAAAAGCACCGGCAATTTAAGCCGGTTATGAAAAGGAGAATTCTATGCCAGTAGATTTTAAGAACAGTGAAACTAAGGACAATCTGATGCGCGCCTTTGCAGGAGAAAGCCAGGCCCGAAACCGTTATAATTTTGCTGCCGGACAAGCCCGCAGTCAAAAGCTGCATGTTATCGATGCTGTTTTTACTTTCACTGCAGAACAGGAAAGAGAGCACGCTGAGGTGTTTTATAACCTGTTAAAAGATTTAAGCGGCGAAAATATCCACATCGACGGCGCTTATCCCGTGGATCTCAGTGAAAACGTAGCACAGCTTTTACGTTTTGCCCAGCATAATGAGTACGAGGAACACGACGATGTCTATAAACGTTTTGGAGAAAAGGCAAGAGAAGAGGGCTTTTCGGAAGCGGCTGCTTCTTTTGAGCTAATTGCAAATATCGAAAAACTCCATGGTGATCGGTTTGGTATGTTTGCTGATTTGCTGGAGCAAGGCAAACTCTTTGTTTCGGATGTAGAAGTTG
This sequence comes from Lachnospiraceae bacterium, assembly GCA_022510745.1. GTDB lineage: Bacteria > Bacillota > Clostridia > Lachnospirales > Lachnospiraceae > Acetatifactor. Next base: position 59,139 of record JAFLSY010000011.1, on the reverse strand, counting down.
CGTGGATGTGCTTAAACTGCGGACATATATACTGGGGAGCCTCCGCTCCTGAACTCTGTCCCGTCTGCAAGCACAACCAGGGTTATTTTATCCGGCTGGCATTGGCCCCCTATACGGGCGTGGAACTGGGGCCGAAATAAATCATCCGCGTCCCATCTTTGTCCCGACAAAAATGCCCTCCCTTCAAACAGCGCCGGCTGTCAAAAGGAGGGCATATTTTATTCTGTTTCGTTTTCCACTGCCGTACCGTCAGCAGCACCTGTATCGTCTGCAACGGTAGGTTCCGGTGTTTTCAAATAAACCAAGCGGCCCTTGGGATCAGATACTTCGCACTTCTCCTGAATTTCCGTCATATACTCATCCATGGCATCGCTCAACAGCGTGTTTGCAATACTTGCCTGCCATTCGGGACGGCCCTGACTGATATAGTAGAGCACATAAGTAATACCCTGTTCGGTTACCGTCACCGTATCCCCTGCTTTACGTTCCACCGCAAATACCCAGTCATTCAAGGTATCACTGTTCAAAGAAGAGTGATTCAGATCTTCATAAAGACCGCCGCTGTTGCTGCTGTACGTATCCAAACTGTACTTGGGTACCAAACTCGTAAAGGCTTCTTCCGTAGCGCCTAATGCTTCCCACTCAGCCAAAATCGCTTCACCGTTGTCGCTAAAGGTCATAATAGCTCGGACATTGGCCGTTATCAGGGACTCATCCAAATATCTTCTCTCAAACATCAGCACATAGTATCTATGATTGTTACTGTCCTCTATGACAGTGGTGTCACCTTCTTTTCTGGCATCGTCATACAGCCAATCCCTGTAATAGGTGGAAACTCCGGACTGCAGCCTTCCTATGTTTTCCGTTCCCTCTTCTTCGATCACAAGCAGCGCTTCATCAGCCTGTTCCTTAGCGGCATCCATGGCTGCCTGAATCTCTTCCTCCGTAGGTTCCGTGGTAACCTCGTTTCCGTCAGCATCCGTAGTAGTCTGTGCCTCCGGAATCTCCGCATCTATCTGGGTCAAAAGATAGTCCACGCTGTCATAGGTAGCGGTATGCTCCTCATAATATGCCCGGATTTCCGCTTCCCCTGCTTCCTTGGATTCTGCAACCGCCCTGTAATAAGCGGAAGCAATATACCCTTCCTCTATGAAAGGTTTGATGTTGGAGGCGGTTGCATACTGTCCGAAAGTCTCTCTGTAATATCTGCCAAGTGTCACACCCGCTTCAGCGGCTGCTTCCTTGCTGTCCTGTATAAATGCGTCACGTTCTGCAGAGGGATCATAGGTAAATCCCGCAGCCTTCGCCTCATCCAACAACGCCTTGTTCTGCTTTATAGCCTCCACAGCCAACTGATCAAAATAATCCTTCCAGCTCATGGTGTCACTGTATGCCTGATTTTCAAAAGAACCATAAATATTTAAGCCCAGATAGGATAAATATTCGCCGTAGGTATCCAGATAATCATTGCTCGCCAGCGCATAATAATAATCAAACTCTACTTCGCTGATCTTATGATTCCCTACCGTGATGTAAGTAGAATGTGCCGCCACAAATTTCCTGATCGGGGAATAAAGAAGCGCACCTACGATCACTACCAATATTGCAATACCGATGATACGGCTGATCTGTTTTTCTCTTTTAGCCCTCGCCTCTTCCTCTTTTCTCCGTTGCACCTTTCTATCATATTTTGTCACAATTTTTTGTGTTTCTTCATTTTGGGGTGTTGCTTTTCCTGACATTGGAATATCTCCTTCCTTTTCCTCGCCGCTCCGTGTGCTCTACGCCACCGCATGCCCTACCATTATAATCCATCTTGCTCAGAAAAGGTAGTCTTTTCACACAAATTTAAAAAAATTTTCTTCTGCAGGACACTCTGTTACGGATTGTTCATGCGTCCCATGAAGAGGATAATTCCCGTTTCGGCATCCTGGATTATATAAATAAAAGGTCTGTCCGCCACGAACTCCTTGGGCGGCTCCACGGGGAGCGCAGCGGCGTCATTTCCTACTATCACAGTAACCGCAGCAGCTCTCGTACCGTTCTCGTCCACTTCTATCCTGGCTTTATGGAGCGCCTGAGATACATATACATCATCTGCGATCCGGTCTAAATCGGCATTTGTAAGAAATGCCGACTGAATGCCCATATTTTGCAATATCCCCTGAAGATCCTCTACTTCATATTCCATAGTGAACTTAGGCAGGACAAGTCTTGCAAGCTCCTCCTTATCCGCCGTATCCAGACCATCCAGCAGCTTTTGTTTTTCTTCCATGCTCAATGCGTTAAAGAGCCCTTCTATATCAGCGCCATAAGCATAATTCACCGAAGAATCCTCCGGTATTTCCCGTTCTGCTTCCAGGGGCAGAAAGACTTTCATCACAATGTCGGAATCCTTGTAAGGTATGGCAACCCCTTTTAATCCGTACATTTCAACATAGGCGTACTCCTCATGCCACAGATACATCATATCCGTGGTAACATCCCCATTGGTGCCATGAAAGGTCCCTTCTCTGGTATCATCCTCAAGAAAAGGAATCTCCCATTTCCCATCAAAATAGACAGCATTCATAAGTACCATTACCGTATTGGAATCTATATGATTGATCACACGGGGAATCATGCCGTCCGTATTTTCTTCCGCCCAGGAATTCATCCGTGCTATGGCTTCCTCCGGCTTTTCCCTAAAATTTAATTCCTCCACCGTTGCGCTGTAGTACTCTACTGCAGGCTTTAAAAAGTCGGCCTCCATGTTTTCCGCCCATTCCTTATCTTCCCGCAGCCACAGAGAATTGGCTGTTGTGACATACGTGTCACCAAAATAAGTTTTATGCAGATAGTTATGCATACCCGCATTCCAGGCTTCAAAATCGATGATTCCCAGCACATCTTCCAGTTCCGCTTTCGTATCCGAGCCCGCACCCAGATTCAAAACGGACAATGCGCTGCAGATGCTGTAGGGTGAAAAGAAAAGATTCTCTCCATCCTCCAACTCCCCATACATTTCAAACGCAAACCGATTGATGCCGTTTTTCAACATCTGGACAGCATCCTGTTCTATCGGCTGCGAAATATATTCCGGCAAAGAAGAGGCTTCCGGTGCTTGCGGCGTATCTCCCGTTGTGGACGGAAAGAGCGGTACCGTTTGTGTATGTGCAAAAAAGGCCTTCACATCCGGACTGGAATACACCGTAAATCCAAGTATCTTGATTTCCATGCCCTCCAAATATGCCGGCCCCGGACTCTCTGGAATACCTATCAGCATATGATAGGTTGTCACCTCATACAATAACGCCTTATACCTGACACTTCCGCCATCCTTGATATGCATGGGCACTGGCACCAGCAAAACAAGCGCCACTACGATCACGATCACTCCAATTATAATTTTCTTTTTCATTTTCCTCCCCGCCTTTCCGAATCCTAAATAACCGCATAAGATAACGGCTCATAAATGAGATACGAGAAAGGCAGGAGAATTTTATGGCTTACTGTATTTTTTTGCAGCCACATAGATCGGAATAAAAAGCCCTCCCAATATCAAAAAGAGCTCAATATACAAAAAGGCCAGGAAAAAAAGTCCTGATGGAAGCAGTCTGCAGGCCAGTTCATAGGCCGCCGGAAGCAGGCAGGGCATCAATAAGCAGCTCCATCTGGCCGCACGCAGAATATACGGCCAGTTCGCATTACTAAACCGGACGCCCGGCAGGTTCATCCGAAAGATTCCGTCAGTGTAAAAGCTCAGAGCATTTTCGTCATAAAAGTGGGGCAATCTTTCCTTCGCAAACAGCCAAAAATAGGCACCAAAGATGATTCCCAGCAGGTCTCCGGTAAGTATCCATACGGACAGTTCCTCCCCGGTATGCCCTAAGTAAACGAGCCAAAGCACTTCCAGAGCCGCAAGCAAGAGTCCTCCGAAATAGATACAGACCCGCTTTCCTATGCTCATGCTAAGACTCTGTCCGATCTCCGGCAGACAGATTGCTTTTTTCACAATCTCCTCCACCTGTTCTACCCGCATGGGCTCGGCCGCCGAAAACCGCCTGCCCTCCAAGAGCTCCGTCACTGTAATGCCTAAACTTTCTGACAACGGAATCAGGAGCGTAACATCCGGCATTGCCAGACCACGCTCCCATTTACTTACAGCCTTATCCGACACAAAAAGCTGCTGTGCCAGCTCCTTTTGAGTAAGGCCTCTTTCTTTTCTTAGGGCGGCAATCAATGTGCCGACCTTTTCTTTGTCCATTTCATACATATTTTCCACCTCCTGCCGCCATTATAGGAATCAAAAAGCCGTCCGTACAACCGACTGTTGGTAGAATTTCGGGGGAATGCGTCCATTCCCCCGAAAAAAATATCTATTTACAGAATTCCTTCACTGTCTTATACACGCCCTTGGCGTCCAATCCGTATTTCTCAACCAGAGCCGCCGCCGAACCGGACTCTCCGAACACGTCCTGCATACCTATCTTGCAGACAGGTACAGGATAACTCTTGCAGAGTGCGTCGCAGACCGCGCTGCCCAGACCGCCGATCACGGAATGTTCCTCCGCGGTAACAACTTTTCCGGTCTTCTTTGCGCTGTTTATGATAATTTCCTCATCCAGAGGCTTGATGGTACAGATATTGATAACCTCTGCGTTTATACCGTCTGCTTCCAGCAACGCAGCCGCACCCAGAGCGGAATCCACGCAGATACCGGTTGCCACGATGGTCACGTCACTGCCTTCTTTTACCACGCTGCCCTTTCCGATTTCAAACCGGTAGTCCGGTCTGTCATTGATCACCGGTACTGCAGCACGTCCAAAACGCAGATATACGGGGCCCTGATATTCCAGAGCGGCACGCACTGCAGCACGGGCTTCCACATCGTCGGAAGGACACATTACCACCATCCCGGGAATCGTCCGCATCAGAGCAATGTCCTCGTTGCACTGATGACTGGCGCCGTCCTCACCTACGGTAATTCCCGCATGGGTGGCGCCTATTTTCACATTCAGATGCGGGTAACCCACAGAATTGCGCACCTGTTCAAAAGCTCTTCCCGCCGCAAACATAGCAAAGGAACTTACGAACGGAATTTTACCTACGGTAGAAAGGCCCGCCGCAATACCTACCATGTTACACTCTGCGATACCGCAGTCAATATGCCTGTCAGGATATGCTTTTCTAAAAATACCGGTCTTGGTAGCTGCCGCCAGATCGGCATCCAATACCACCAGATTGGGGAACTCCTCAGCCAGCTCCTTTAAAGCGTTGCCGTAGCTCTCCCTGGTTGCGATTTTCTTAACGATTTTTTCCTCAGCCATTCTATTCACCTGCCTTTTCCAGCTCTGCGCCAATTTTCTCAAGGTCCGCCATAGCTACCGCATACTCCTCGTCATTGGGTGCCTTGCCATGCCATTCCACATCATTTTCCATAAAGGATACGCCCTTACCTTTTAAGCTGTGCATCACAATACAGGTGGGCTGTCCCTTGGTGGCCCTTGCCTCCGCAAATGCGTTTCTGATCTGATCATAATCGTGAGCGTCTATATTGATCACATGGAAATTAAAAGCCTCAAATTTCTTGTCGATGGGATAAGGTGAGCAGACCTGATCGATGGGACCGTCAATCTGCAGATTGTTGTTGTCCACAATGACACAGAAATTGTCCAGTTTCCTGTGTCCTGCAAACATAGCAGCTTCCCAGACCTGTCCTTCCTCCAGCTCGCCGTCACCTAAAAGCGTGTAAACACGGAACTCTTTACCGTCCAGTTTTGCGCCTAAAGCCATACCTGCTGCCGCTGAGATCCCCTGTCCCAAGGAACCGGAAGACATATCCACACCGGGTATATGCATGCAGGGATGCCCCTGCAGATAAGAACCCAAATGGCGCAGCGTAGGCAGATCCTCTACTGGAAAATATCCTCTGTTAGCCATTGCCGAGTACAGACCGGGGGCCGTATGTCCTTTGGACAAAACAAACCTGTCCCTATTCTCCATACCGGGATTCTTGGGATCGATGTTCATCTCCTCAAAATAAAGGAAAGTGAACATATCCGCCGCAGATAACGACCCGCCGGGATGTCCGGCTTTTGCACCGTGTACTGCGGTAACAATGCCCTTACGGACTTCATTCGCCACTTTTTTCAGCTCTGAATTTTTCATGTTAATTCCCATGCCTTTCCTATAATTATCGTAACGGTTTGCACCGTCCGCTTTCTTTGATGCTTTTACTCTAGCATATTTTTCCTTTTACGTCCATAGATATATATGAACAAAAATTACAGGATTTCTCTATGCTAAACTCTCATTTTCCTAAAAAAGCCCTGGCATTGTTCTTACTGCTGCCCATTCTGCTTTTTGTGACCCTGTTCCTGTTTCCTTTAGAAAACTTTTCTAATGAAAGATTTTCCATAGAAAATCTTTCTATGGACAGCGACTCCCGCAATTTTACTGCCCTGTGCGAAACTATTTTTGAAGAAGGAATGTCCGGTAATACCTTGAACCTGCATTATATTCTGGCTCAGCCAGAGGATTATGGTATTGCGCATTATCCGCCCGTGCTTCCCTGTTACCAAGCAGACAGCGGGCAGGCTTCCCTGCAGCGACTGGACGATTACATAGAAGCGCTTGAAAAAATAGACGTAAAACATCTTTCCGAAGACCAGCAGTACACCTATGCCCTGCTCTCCCGTTTTCTTGCCCAGAGCAGGGAGGGCAGTTTCTTTGCCTATTATGATGAACCGTTGGCTCCCTCCTCCGGCATGCAGGCCGAACTCCCCATTCTATTGGCAGAATATACCTTTCGTTCCAAAACAGATGTGGAGGATTATCTGGCCCTGTTGGATCAGACCGATGAATATTTTGCCTCCCTTCTGCTCTATGAACAGGAAAAAAAGGAAGCCGGACTGCTTCAGGCAGATACTTCTCTGCTGCAAGTCTGTGAGCAGTGTTACTCCATTCTCTCCAAAGCGGAACTGGCAAACGGCACACATTTTTTGCAGATTACTTTTGGGGAACGACTGGAAACTCTGCTGGCAGAGGGTATCATAACGAAGGAAGAAGCCATAAAATATATCTCCCTCAATGACAGGCTGCTCACCACTGTTATGCAGCCTGCCTACGAAAATTTGGCAGACGGCCTGTTTCTTCTCATGGAAGACGGTACCTCCAGACCAACCGGACTGTCTTCTCTTCCTCGGGGAAAAGAATACTACACATGGCTGGTAGGCAGAAATACAGGTTCCGCCCTCACCATGGAGGAAATCAAAGCTCTCCTTTACCCTCATTTTGAGCAGACCTATTCCCGGCTCCATGACTTACTTAAGGAGGAGAATGCAATCGAGCTTTGGCTTTTGAATCAGGACACTTTCCCCAACCTCTCTCCTGAAGAAATCTTAGATGACTTAAAAAATCGTATGGATGAGGATTTCCCCGACTTTCCGGGCACGTTTCTTCTGCCCTCCCCCGATCCGGGCTTATTGGTTAAAACCGTATCTCCCAGTCTGCAGGACTACTGTGCGCCCGCCTTTTATTTAACGCCCCCTTTGGACGATCCCGAAAACAATGTGATTTATATCAATGAAAAAAGTACTCCTCAGGGATTGGAATTGTATACTACCCTGGCTCATGAAGGTTATCCCGGCCATCTCTATCAGGCAGTCTACAGCCAGCGTACAATGCAGCAACAAAACGGAGCCCCCGTCCGCCAGCTGCTGTGGTATGGCGGCTATCTGGAGGGCTGGGCTCTCTATGTGGAATTTTTATCCTATGACTACGCCGCCGCTTTTGCCACCGAACAGGGCGATACCGATGCTGCTTTTGCCTATACTATTGAAAAGCACAATCGGGATATGCAGCTGTGCCTGTATGCCCTGTTGGATATTTCTATTCACTATGACGGAGCGCCATATGAGCAGGTGCAGGAGGTGCTAAACGTATTTGGCATTACAGATGCGGATACTACCCGCAGAATTTATGACTATATTGCGGAAGAACCTTCCAACTATCTGAAATATTATCTGGGCTATCTGGAGCTTCTGCGCCTGAAAGACACTGCCCGGACGAGATGGGGAAATGACTACAGCGATCTGCGTTTCCATACTTTTCTCTTGGACTGCGGGCCTTCCGACTTTACTACCTTGCAGGAGGCGCTGGCTCAAACCTCTTAAGGTTTGACAAACGTCTCCTCTGGTTCTATACTAAGTCCTTGAAAGATTTGTTACGATAAGAGAGGCCTGATTTTACTATGGAGAACCTGATATTCAGTTTAAACGCTACCGTTCCGGTGTTTCTGCTGATGGTACTTGGCTACATTTTGAAGTTGTTTAAACTGATGGACGAGCCCTTTGTAAAGACGCTGAATGCATTTAATTTTAAAATAACTCTGCCCGTTTTATTATTCCGGGATATTGCAGAGTCTGACTTTTATTCGGTATGGGACACTTCCTATGTTCTGTATTGCTTCTTTGTAACATTATTCTGCATAGTAGTGATTTGGTTTCTCACCGGACTTTTCTATAAAAACAAGGCTCACACTGGCGAATTTGTGCAGGCCTCTTTCAGAGGCAGCGCCGCAGTGCTGGGCGTCGCCTTTATTCAAAATATTTATGGCAATTCAGGCATGGCTCCTTTAATGATCATCGGAACAGTCCCCTTGTATAATATGGCTGCCGTTACCATCCTTTCTTTTACAGGGCCGGGAGCCGGCGGCTTAAGCCGCGCATCTTTTAAAAAATCCATTCGGGGCATTGTCACCAATCCCATTATTATCGGTATTATACTCGGCATGGTCATTTCCATGTCGGGCTTCCGGTTACCCATCATCCTGGAAAAAAGTATTGACAGCGTCTCCTCTTTGGCCACACCCCTGGCTCTGATCGGTCTGGGCGCCGGCTTTGAGGGCAGAAAAGCGCTCCGGGAAATCAAGCCAACCATTATCTGTACCGTGGTAAAACTGCTGGTTCAGCCCCTGCTTTTCCTGCCCCTTGCCGCCTATATGGGCTTTCGGGACGAAAAAATGGTTGCCCTATTAATTATGCTGGGAGCGCCCACCACCGTAAGCTGTTATATCATGGCTAAAAATATGGGGCACGAGGGTACCTTAACCTCCAGCGTGGTAGTTGCCACTACTTTCTTAAGCTCCATTACCATTACCTTCTGGCTTTTTATTCTGCGCTCGTTTGGGATGATCTGATACAGTCCGGTCATCTAACAATCCGGACTCTCAAACACGATCTGGGCCTGCTGCATGCGGTAGTAGACGCCTCTTTTCGCAACCAACTCTTCATGATTGCCCTGCTCCACAATCTTTCCCTCCTGTATCACCAGAATCATATCCGCATTGCGGATGGTGGACAGGCGGTGAGCAACGGCAAGTATCGTTCGCTGCCCCATCATCTTTCCAATGGCTTCCTGAATCTGACGCTCCGTTTCCACATCCACCGATGCGGTGGCCTCATCCAAGATGATAACAGGGGCCTTCCGCAAAATGGCTCTGGCAATAGCCACACGCTGTTTTTGTCCCCCTGATAAGCGCAGCCCACGCTCACCCACTTTCGTCTCGTACTGTTCAGGCATAGCCATGATATCCTCATGGATGTTGGCGGCCATTGCCGCCTCCTCGATTTCACGCCGGGTTGCGTCCGGTCTGGCATAGCCGATATTTTCTGCAATCGTACCGTTAAACAGGAAGGTATCCTGAAAAACGGGAGAAATGTTCTGACGCAGGCTATTAAGCGTCACCGTCCGGATATCCTGACCGTCTATCAGAATCCTTCCCTTAGAAGGCTCATAAAAACGGGAAACGAGCTGGGTCATGGTGGTCTTTCCCACCCCTGTAGGTCCAACCAGCGCAACCATCATTCCGGGTTCGCAGGAAAAGGACACATCCTGAAGTACCGGCACCTGATTATTATAGTGAAAACTCACTTGCTCAAAAGAGATTTGTCCCTTCACTGACTGCAGGGGTTTCGCATCCTTAGCATCCGTGATGCCGGAAGGTGTATCCAGAATCAGAGCCACACGCTCCGCACCGGCCAGAGACTGCTGCAAATTCTCTAAAAGCGTGGCGAATCCTGATACCGGCGCATAGAACAGGGACAGGTAGAGGACAAAGGAAACGATATCCTCCACGGACAGACGACTCTGAGCCGCCATAAAGCCACCGAAAAAAACCACCAGCACCGTACCTACGGAAGAGAGGAACTCCACACCGGGATGAAACACCGCACTGGCCCGCAGGGCCCGCAGCATGGTGCGTACTTGCACAAAGCTCTTTTCCTTCACTTCTCCGCTCTCATAGGTCTCCTGCCCAAAGGACTGGATCTCATGAATACCGGAGAGGTTGTCCTGCAGTTTGGCATTTAACTCACCCTCACATTTGCGTGAAACCTTAAAAAAAGGCTGCACCTTTTTGGCAAACACCACGCCGGAGAGGAGAATCAGCGGGATTGGAAAACAAGTGATCAGCGCCAATCGCCAGTTGATCAACAGAAGAATAAACAAAACACCCAAAAAGGTCACGAGATTCGTAATCAGATCCGGCAGAATATGAGCATAAAGCAATTCGAAATCTCTGGTGTCATTCACCACCCGGCTCATCAGATCTCCCGTCTGCTTATCGTGGAAAAAGCTCAGATCCATACTCTGCAGCTTGTCATACATCCGGCTTCGCAGATCCCCCACCAGGTACCAGGCAGCCTTGTGCGCCAGATAATTGCTGAGGAAACGAAAAACAATCCGCAACAAATACAACGCCAACAAAATCAGCGCAAGACGGACGGTAACGGAAATCGCCTCTTCTCCTGCGCCCCGTTCCACTACACCGGTCATCGCCGACAGCACTCGGGGTGCCGCCAGATTTATACCGGTTAAGCAGAGCGTGGACAGGATTGCCACCACGTACAACAATTTATAGCGAGACGCTTCTTTACTCAGCTTTAGTAATAATTTCATAATCTCCTCTTTTCTGCACTGTTTTGTTATGCAAAACCTCTTTTGTTTTCCATCTTATCCGCTTTTTTCTATTCCTGCAAGGGGCTGTGGAAATTTCCCATTCCTCTCCTGTGGATTTTTAATTAAGAATAATGTTTGACCAAAAAAGATTTAAAGTGATTACATAATTCTCTTGTTGTGTGGGCTGACACAAAAAATCCGAAATTCTTTCCGGACTTCGGGTGCCGGACAGTTGACTGGCAACAGAAAAACCAGCCATTCCTCCAAATTGAACCATCTCTCTTTAAAGGGCTCGAATCAGAAAATAAATAGCGGGTTTACATTGATTAGGACCGTAATTATGTTATAATCTTATTACAATCAGTCAACTGCTAGGACGCTGGGAAATGACAGGTTGGCTTTGAGTGAAAAAGGAGGAGGATCATGCTGGAAAATCATATTGAAAGCAAAACAGCGCTATTTGCCGATGGTGTGCACACGGAACTGCGGGCTCAGGAAAATCGACGCAGATGGCTGACCATGGTGCAAGGAAACCTTGCAGCAAATGGCAGGGAGGAGACCTCAGGCGTCAGCGCCAGAGTATACAAGAACGGCGTATATGGGTTTTCGTCCATGGCGGAAAATTCCGGTGATGCGGCAGAAGCGGTATTGAAGGCGGCGACGGAAAACGCTCTGTTCATGGACAGACATATTAACAAAGGAAAGGGGATGTTCCCCGCTCTTGAAAAAGGAACGGTGTCTACCAGCCAGAAACTGCTGGATCCTGAGCAAAAACGCTACATAGAGTTTGCCAAAGAAGTAGATGCTTACATTGAAAAGACCTACCCTAAGCTGGCCAGCCGGTATGTGGTGGTAAATGTGGACTCTATGGAGAAAAGAATCTATACTTCCGACGGCAGTAACGGGCATGTCCTTGTGCCAAGGAGTTACGTGAACATCCTGTTGAGTGCGGAGACACCCGCGGGTGTTCCTGTTGAACTGGTTGAGCCCATAGGAGGCAACGGAAATTTTGAAGACAATTTTACGGATCCGGCACTGCTCTATCCCCAGATTGACGCGTTATATGAGCAGTTGATGGAAAAGCGGGAAGGTGTCTATGCCCAGGCCGGCTATAAGACGGTGGTGCTGGGTGGATTCCTGTCAGGTATGCTGGCCCATGAGGCGGTGGGACATACAGTAGAAGCTGATCTGGTACTGGGTGGTTCTGTGGCCGGTCCTTCTCTGCACAAGCGGGTGGGTTCCGATTTGGTCAATCTGGTGGACTTTGCCCATACGGCTTTTGGGAAGGAAGCGCCCCTGCCCATTTATTTAGACGACGAGGGTACGCCTGCGGAGGATGTGGTGCTCATAAAGGACGGCATCCTTACCGGCTATATGAACAGCAGGGAGACTGCGGAGCATTTCGGTATGAAGCCCCTAGGTAATGCCCGTGCCTATAGCTTTTCTGATGAGCCCCTGATCCGTATGCGCAATACCGCTGTGCTGCCGGGCAAGGATAAACTGGAGGATATGATTGCTTCCGTGGATGACGGCTATTATCTGGTAAAGACCAACAACGGCCAAGCGGATACCACTGGTGAATTTATGTTTGGCGTGCAGCTTGGCTATGAAATCAAGAACGGCAAGCTGGGAAGAGCCATTTTGGATACTACCATTACCGGTGTTGCATTTGAGATGTTAAAGACTGTGGACATGGTTTCTGACGAAGTGGTCTGGACCAGCGCCGGCATGTGCGGCAAAAAACAGCCCATGCCTGTCGGAATGGGTGGTCCCGCACTTCGCTGCAAAATGATGATAGGAGGGCGCTGATATGACGGATTTAAAAAGCATTGCGGGACAGATAGGGGATGAGATTTCGAAGGCAGGCGTCCGGAAGGCGCAATACACGGTAGCCGCAAAAGAAACCCGGGAATTTAACGTGGACGGCGGAGAGTTTTCCCTGTTCCGCACTTTGTTTGACAACTGCTTAGTCATCACTGTCTACAAGGATGACAAAAAGGGGAGCATTTCCACCAACAGTTTCGATAGAGAGGCCATCACAAGGGCTGTCTCTAACTGTATTCAGTCCGCTGAAGCGGCAATTGCGGATCCCGCCTACGACATTGCGCCGAAGCAGGAAAATAAAATATTTGAGGAAGGCAGCTACGAGCCGGATGTGGACAAGCTGTTCGCCCGGACAAAGGAGCTGTTAGAGACCATCAAAGAGCGCCATCCCAAGATTTTGATGGAGCAGATGATCGTGGAACATGTCAAGAAGCATGAAATATATCAGAATACCAATGGCACGGAATTTGAGACCTTCTCCGGTTCCTATGGCATCAGCTTAATGTTCAGCGGGCATGAGGGCAATTCTACCACCTCCTTTTTCGGAAGCAGTGTGACTACTGACAATCTGGATAGACCTTTTATCGAACTTGGGTCTGTGGAGAAAGACCTGTGTGATGTGGAAGCACAATTAAGTCCCATTCCCGTTGAGGGAAAATTTGAAGGCATCGCAGTACTGACTCCGGGCAGTTTAGGCTCCTTTCTCTATAGCGCTATGGAAAACTTTGTATCGGACATTACCATTCTCGACAAGACCAGTATCTGGGTGGATAAACTGGGAGAAAAGGTGGCCGCAGACTGCCTGACGCTTTCCCTGGCCCCTTTGGATGAGAGAATCTGCTGTGGGGAGCGTCATACATCGGACGGTTTCCTCTCCGAGAATTATGACCTCATTCAAAACGGCGTGCTTCGTTCCTACATGCTCAGCCTGTATGTGGCAAACAAGTCCGATTACGCCCCTGCTAAGAATACCTCTTATGCAGCCGTGATCGAGGGCGGCGATACCGCTTATGAAGACATGATCAAAGGAATTAAAAAAGGAATCATCGTCGGACGTTTTTCTGGAGGATCGCCCAGTTCAAACGGAGATTTTTCCGGTGTGGCCAAGAACAGCTTTCTCATTGAGGACGGGCAGATCAAAGGTGCCCTCAGCGAGACTATGATCAACGGAAACCTGTCCGACATTCTGAAAAATATCGTGGCGATCTCTAAGGAGACCGTTGCGGACGGAACCAGTGTATTGCCCTATATTGCCGTATCCGGGGTTACCATCTCCGGTAAGTAAGAAGACTTTTGAAAATAAAGGGGCTGTTGCAGTGCATCTACTTTTAGCCCTTTTCCTACACATACTGCATCAGCCCTCTTAAATCCAATTACACCACCATCCCCGTCAGCACCACACTCGCTACAACCCCGGCCACCATGGACACCAATGCACCCGCCAGCGTGTAGCGTGTCTTTGTCACCTTAGCGGCTAAGAAGTACACGCTCATGGTGTAGAAAATGGTTTCCGTACAGCTCATGAGTATGGAAGTCAGCATCCCGATATAGGAATCCGTTCCATGGGTCTTAAAAATGTCTAACACCAATCCCGTTGCCGCCGAGGAAGAAAACATCTTTATCAGAAGCAGGGGCACAATATCCGCGGGAATTCCCATTCCGGCTGTCAATCGTCCCAACAATCCCCCAAAAAACTCCATAAATCCGGAAGCACGCAATACGCCCACTCCCACCATTAATCCCACCAGGGTGGGCAGAATCTGCACCACCGTCTTTAAACCGTCTTTTGCCCCTCCTACAAATTCCTCATATACCTGCACTCTATTTAACAGGCCATGAGCCACTATGTAAAAAATGATCACCGGTATGATAATGTTGGAAAAATTAGCCAGTACAGTCGCCATAGAAACACCTATCCCTTTCTGTCCATAATCTTACAGAAAATAATCGCAATCACTGTGGAAAAGAGGGTCGCCAGTATGGCAGGTCCGATGACTGCAGCCGGATTGACGCTGCCGTACTGCGTCCGATAGACGATCATGTTTACGGGTATCAACTGCAGGGAAGAAGTATTCAGAATTAAAAACGTGCACATCTCCTTACTGGCAATACGCGGTCCGGCCTTATTTCCCGAAGCAGACTCCGCCAAATAGGCCGGATTTCCTCTCTCCTCCTCCAACTTTGCCAAGGCTTCCATGGCTTTTAATCCGGCGGGTGTACAGGCCCAGCCCAGTCCCAGAATATTGGCAATAAAATTGGTGGCAATGTATTCCCTTGCTTCATGTTTTCTGGGAATGCGTGGAAACATAAATGATAAAAAGGGTTGAATGCCGGAAGCCAGTCCAGCAATCAACCCCGATTTCTCCGCTATTCTCATCAGTCCCATCCACAGCGCCATGACACCTGCCATGGTAATGCACAGGGACACCGCCTCTCCCGCAGATGACAGCGCCGCATCCGTAACTGACGCCATGTTTCCGGTAAAGGCCGCATAAATCACTCCTATCAGTATCATAAAGGCCCAGATATAGTTTAACATATTGTTGTCCGTAAAGCTTTCTTACTGCCATGTATATGCAAAACTTTTTTGAAATATCCCCTTTAGAGCATCAGCATATAAATGGTAGCCGCGGACACCACTATCTGGATGATCGCAAAACGGAACACCGTCTGTGTATTGGACCATCCCAGTTTTTTACGCACATGATCGTGCAGGGGAGTCAGCGTATTCTTTAAAATATGCAGCTTAAAGACACGGATAAGCGCCACCTTAAGCAGGCCCAATCCGCCGTCCAGAATCAGCACCAATGCTGCCGGTATATAGAGCAGGGGACTTCCCGTCTTCAAAATGGCAAGGCTGATAAACACTCCCATGGCCCGGGAGCCCGCATCACCCATCAGGAGTCTGCTGGGTGTGGCATTGTACCACAGATAGCCCAGAATACATACCATAAACAACAGGATCGGAAACGAAAACTCTCCGCCCTTTCCCAAAAGCCGGATGAGAATATAAATCGTGGCAAGCGTAATAATGGTCAGTGTTCCCGATAAACCGTCCACACCGTCCGAGCAGTTCGTTACATTGATAGAGGCCCACACCAGCACAACAGCTCCCAGCGCAAATACCGCAGGCGGCAGTGTGTACTGCAGACTGCCCAGTGTGATGGTAGTGGAATTGTAAGAGATATAGGTTCCTGCCACGGCTACCGCCACAAACAAATCTAAGATTCCTTTTTTCCATTCACCCCATGGTTTTTCTGCCGTATCGTCAAAAAAGCCGGTCAGCATCTCCAATACCACCAAGATCAGGTAGATGCACAGCTCCATGCTCAAAGGTACAAACAGCAGCGCTGCGGCGGCGAATACAAGCACAAAAATAATACCGGCTCCTCTGGGCTTCCCTGCGGATTTCTGTCCTTCAACCGCAAAATCCCGGCCGTGGTCCTTGGGCAGGTAAGGGCTGCATTTACTGATAAGGATACAGGTTCCCGCAAATGTCGCCAGAATTCCGATAAAAGCTGTCAGCGCCTGTCTATCCGGAAAAAAGTATGGAATCATTCTCTCTCCTCCCTATGCAATGCTTTTATTCCTGCATTATAGCACACTATGTCTTGACGTGCAAACAGTCTGCCGTCTTTTTTTGCACAGCAGACTGTTTTCTTTTTTATTCTATTCCTTTCGACTTCTCTCTACAGTGTACTGGAAGTAAAAAGATTTCTTACATGGGAGATTTCCTCCGGTGTTGCCTGCTGGGCAGGCACATAGTAGGACTTCTCTCTGGCAATCTGGTACAGCTCCTCCTGAGATTGCTCACAGGTGGTCCTAAACTGCTTTAAAGTGGTCTTCAGTTCCTTGTTTTCAGTCTGGGGAATCATCTCCGCAAATCTGATCAGTTCCCCGTTAATACCGGTTAAGGTGTCGGCTACCATAGTTTTTTCCTGAATATTCATGTTCTTTCCCTCCTACTGCAAAAATTTCATAAGCTGCTGCTTATTTTCCATAGCGGATTTTGCGCCTTTTTCAAAAAACTGCTTTACCTTGGCGTCGCTGGCGCAATTAGCATACTCCTGCATCTTGGAGTGGGTGGTATCGTAGCCGCCAATCAAATGTCTTAAGTTCTGTAATTCTAATTCTGAAATGTTTGACATAAAACTGCCTCCTTCACTTTTTTTCATTTTTAGTATTTGTGAAGGAGACAGTTTCTATACACCACTATTTATTTAAACATCGGTTTTTATATAATAATTCAATACACAGAGTCAGTCTTCCTCAATGTGCTCCAGTCCCTGATTGATAATGGTCCTCACATGGGAATCCGCTAGGGAATAAAAAATGGATTTGCCCTCTCTGCGGCTCTTTACCAGCTTGTTCTGCTTTAATATCTTTAACTGATGGGAAACCGCGGACTGAGTCATATGCAAAAGTTCTGCCAGATCACAAACACATACTTCCGCTTCAAACAGCACAAAAAGGATCCGTATACGGGTGGAATCTCCAAACACTTTAAAAAGCTCCGCCAGATCATAGAGTTCCTCTTCCTCCGGCATTTTTTCATTCACAATTTTAAGTAGTTCCTCATGCACTTCTACCGTATCACAATGCTCCATTTCATATTCTTTCACGGTATCCTCCTATTCCGCCTGTTACAATCACTTACGACAGACTTTATAGCTTTCTCACGGAAAGAGCTCGAATGGCATTCAACACAGCAATTACCATAACGCCCACGTCCGCAAAAATAGCAACCCACATATTGGCAATACCCACCGCTCCCAGAATCAGACAAACCAGCTTGACACCTATGGCAAAATAAATATTTTCATAGACAATATGGATACATTTCCTTGCAATCCGGATGGCTTTCGCAATCTTTAGCGGGTCGTCGTCCATCAACACCACGTCCGCCGCTTCAATGGCTGCATCGGATCCTAAGGCTCCCATGGCAATGCCGATATCCGCTCTGGATAATACAGGAGCATCATTAATACCGTCTCCCACAAATACCAGCTGCTCTTTCCGGCCTTTTTCCTGTAACAACTCTTCCACCTTGCTTACCTTATCGGCAGGAAGAAGTTCACTGTATACTTTGTCGATTTCCAGCTCCGCAGCCACCTGTTCTGCCGCCTGTTTCCGATCTCCGGTGAGCATGATCGTCTTCTTAACTCCCACTTGCTTTAAAGCCGCAACCGCTTCCTTTGCATGGGGTTTTAACAGGTCGGATATCAAAATATATCCCGCATAGGTTCCGTCCACCGCCATATGCACTACGGTTCCTGCCTCCGTGCACTCTGCGGAAGCAATCCCCAGCCGATTCATAAGCTTCTCATTGCCTGCTGCCACCGGCCTGCCGTCTATCAGTGCAGTGACACCGTTACCGCTGATTTCTTCCACATTTGCGATCCGGCTTTTATCCACAGGCTTCCCATATGCTTTCTGCAGACTTTTGCTGATGGGATGCGTGGAATAGCTTTCCGCCAAAGCGGCATATTCCAACAGTTGTTCTTTATCTATGGTATTGTGATAGATACCGCTGACCTCGAATACGCCCTGAGTCATGGTGCCGGTTTTATCAAACACCACGCATTTTGCCTGGGAAAGAGTTTCCAGATAGTTGGAGCCTTTTACCAGCACACCCGCTTTGCTCGCCCCGCCGATTCCGGCAAAAAAGCTTAAAGGAATACTGATGACCAGCGCACAGGGACAACTGATAACCAAAAAGGTTAACGCCCTGAATACCCACACATTCCATTCAGGCGTAAGGCTTAAAAACAGCATTCGCACAAGAGGCGGTAAAATCGCCAGAGCAACTGCGCCATAGCAGACTGCCGGCGTATAGTATTTGGCAAATTTTGAAATAAAATTCTCCGACCGGGACTTCCTAGAGCTGGCATTCTCCACTAAATCCAGAATCTTAGAAACAGTGGATTCCCCAAATTCCCTGGTGGTACGGATTTTCAGCAGACCTGTCAAATTGATACAACCGCTGATCACCTCATCTCCTTCTCCTGCTTCTCTGGGAAGACTCTCTCCCGTCAAGGCGCTGGTATTTAAGGTGCTCTTTCCTTCCTCAACAACACCGTCAATGGGAATCTTTTCTCCGGGCTGCACTAAAATCAAGGTACCGATTTCCACCTCGTCCGGATCCACCTGTAAAAGTGATCCATCCTCACCCTCAATATTGGCGTAGTCAGGCCGGATATCCATTAACTGGCTGATATTCCTGCGGCTCTTTCCCACCGCATAACTCTGGAACAGCTCTCCGATCTGATAGAACAGCATTACGGCCACGCCCTCGGTATATTCGCCTAACAGGATCGCACCAACTGTCGCTACCGCCATCAGAAAGTTTTCATCAAAGACCTGCCTGTTCAGAATTCCCTTTCCCGCTTTTAAGAGAATATCATATCCGATGATCAGGTAGGGTATCAGAAAGATTAATTGCAGCAGCCCGTCCCCCAGCGGCAATAACAAAAGCAGGGCCATGCAGCTAGCAGCAGCAATAATGCGAAACAATACCTTTTTCTGCTTTTTATTCATAGCTTCTATCCTCAAAAGCGCATAAACGCCCTTTCTCCTTATAAATAGATTTCGCAGTCATCCTCAACCTTCTTGCAGTTCTTTAATACTTCCTGCATAACGGCTTTAGGCTCCGTACCGTCTTCAAACTCTACCCACATCTTCAGAGTCATAAAGTTTACGCCTGCATCCTTTACACCTGCAGTCTTTTTTGCGGCCTCCTCCATTTTATTGGCGCAGTTTGCGCAGTCCACTTCAATCTTATAAGTCTTTTTCATACTCATCGTCCTTTCCGAATTATAATATTCTTTCATTTGAACAACTGTTCATATGTTTAAGCATATTATAACACTTCAAAAGGAGATGTCAATAGTTTTCTACCATCCCATCAGTGCCTTGATTTCACCGGTCAGCTTGTCCGCCGCCTTCTTATGGGTAATAACCGTAGGATGATAGTCCGCCACATAGCCGTCCTCCAATAACTGTGGTGTAAACCGCATGGTGCGCACATCGGTATCCCCTGTTTCCCCTTTGTAAGCTTCCACCGCTTTTTCCAGGATAGGGAAGAGCCTGTCTCCCATGATTCCCAGAGTACAGAGAATTTTTGCTTTAGGGTTCTTACTTCTTACCTGCTTTAAAAATGCTATGTAAGCCAGACGGTACTCCTCCTGTCGCTCCGAATCATCCAATGCATAGCTGTCGTCATTAGTTCCCAAATTGATGACTATCAATTCCGGCTGACGATTAAAAGCCCACTCTGATTCAGCAGCCTTCCTGCCAAGATATTCTCCATAGGAAAAGCCCAATTTGTCATAGTACTGCTGCATGGTCTGTTCCGGCTTTTTCGGTTCTCCCTCTCCTACATATCCGGAGACAAGGCCATAGCCGCTGATACATACCAAACTATAGTCCACATCCAGCGTTTTAACGGTGTGCCATGCATAGCCTTTCGTCACGTCTTCCGTCTTAGTGGAAAAATGATGTTCCGCAACCTCATCATCCACACCGTAGCCGCAGGTAATAGAGTCCCCGATAATTTCTACATAATGTGCTTTTTCAGGTGCAGGATGAATACCGTCTTCCGCCTCTATTGCAATGGACTGAATACCCACAGTGGACATGGCCGTTTCAGACAGTTTCACAATCTCCACCAAACAGTCCTCCGCCTGCTCGCTTTCAAATACAAGATACTCCTTTTTAGGTGCGTCCATCATATCATCCACTACCCGTCTGCCATTGACATAGATGGCAATACGGGTCTGTACATCCTCCCCCTCGGATTGGGAAGCGGTGTCCTGATGTGTGGTCACATTGGCTTCGGACTGTATATTTGCCTCTGCATTCCCATCTTTTACGGCCTCCGCATTATTTGAAGCGGCCACGTCTTCATCTGCCAAATCCCCTGTACCTTCCACCGGTACTGCGGTATTATCCCCTAAAAGGGTCACTGCTGCTTTGCTTCCTCGAAAAGTGAATGCGGCACCTGTACCGGAAAAAGCCATCCACAAAGTATCCTCTACAAAACAGGTACGCCCCAGCGCTTTCACATTGTCCTGATTGGGAATATAGGTTTTCATATCAGTTCCTCCATTTTAATAGTATCCTATTGTTGCAAGTTTTTACAGCTTAATAGCGCCAATTCAATTAATAAGCAGCGTACATCTTCCGCTTTAAAAAAGTCCCGATGGTCGTACCCGGCTCCGCTCAAGTCATCTCCACAATAAAGGATCTGTCCAAAACGTGCGCCACGAAATCGAGCTGCTGCAATCATTGCAGAAGCTTCCATCTCCACCGTAATACAGCCCCTCTCTTTACGCAACGCTATTTTTTCCTCTGTTTCCCGATATAACCCATCCGTTGTCCAAGTCTTACCCTCCACATAGGGCATCCCCGCCTCTTTCAGCGTTTTCGCAATACATGCCGCCACATCTTTATCCGCTTCTATTTCATAGGAGGGTGGTGCATAATGATAGCTGGCTCCCTCATCCCGCACCGCAGCGGTGGGAATTACCAATGCCCCTAACGGCTGTGGTGTGAGCGAACCTGCTGCTCCGCAGGCAATAAAATTCCTCACACCTCCCGCATATAGTTCTTCAATCTGCGCTGCGGCATTTGCTGCACCGATAAAACCGCACACCAGACCAATCTCTTCTCCCTGAAAATCTACAATATACACAGGAAGCTCTGTCGTGCAGGAACTGATTTTTCCGTTCTGCCGTGCATTGTACTTGACAGCGATTTTCTCTACACTGGTGTGAGAGAACGCAAGCACGCACTTAGGGGACAGTTTTTTCGGAAGATGGGCAAAATGCTCCGGCATCATTTTTGCAATTTTATTAGTATCAAATTCTAATAATGGTAATTGCTGTTGTTCTATCATATTTTCTTTCATCCCTCTATGTATCTGACCTTATTCTCCTTTAAAAGTTTTTCATATTTATAACAATTACACTCATGGTCATTTATCATGCCGCAGGCCTGCAGATGGGAATATATGGTAACAGATCCCAAATACTTAAACCCCCTCTTTTTCATGTCTTTACTGAGACGGTCGGAAAGCTCATTTCGAGTTTCCCCAAAGCCCTGCTGATGCTTTTTATAAACCATGGTACAGTAATCCGAAAAGGACCAGATATACTTATCAAAACTGCCCCATTCTTCTATCACTTTCAAGAAACATTTTGCATTGTTGATAATGGCTTCGATCTTTCTTCTTGAACGAATCATCCCCTCCGTATTCATGATACTTTGGATCTTTTGTTCATCATAATCCGCTATCCGATGAAAGTCAAAATCATCAAAACACTGTCTGAATATCTCCCGCTTCTTTAACATGAGAGTCCAGCTCAGACCACACTGCATGGCTTCCATCAGCAGATATTCAAAATGCTTCTTATCCTCATGCAGGACCTGTCCCCATTCCTCGTCATGATACTTTTGTGCAATTCCATCGTCTAGGCACCAGCCGCATCTTTCCATCCTTTTCTCCTAAGGTAAAAGATTAAATTTCCTTGATTTCGATTATATCACAAACGCTTTACAATATCATTCTTTATCGTTATATTTCTCTTTTAATCTTCGGTTAATTTCCTCAGCTCCCTTTAAATCAAGCCAAAACCCTGCTGTAAATACTATCAAATAAACAACTGCAACCGATACCAGCATCATCACAATATCCGCAAACGAAAACACCATCCAGCCAAACCAGTGCCCGCATATTATCATCACTACACACAAGATTATATAGTGGATAATTATTTTTAGCATCATGATTTTTCCGCCGTCCTTCGCACCCGGCCGCAACAATACTGTAACCAAGGCAGTAAGAAAGCCGCACAAAAGAATCTGCCACAGCGTATTTACAAAAATGGTATTTCCCCCGGAAATTGTTAAATTAGCCGCACATATAAATACAACGCTGGTCGTAATATAAAAAAACCATTTAATAAATTCCAAAATCTTTTTCATCATGGGTCCTCCTATATTCCAAGCTTCTTTTTCAGTTCTATTACATACTGGCGGGATATGATAATTTTCTCATCATTCTTTAACTTTGCCTCAAAGCGTCCGTTTAGCAGGGGCCTGATATAAGCAATCTTTGCCACATTCACGATTGCCGACTTGGATATTCTCATAAAGTCTACATAAGCGTATTCTTCTTCAATTTCATACAGCTTCTTATGCACCTCATAAACATTTTTGCCCGCATAGGCAAAAACCTTATTGTCCACAGACTCAAAATAAAAAATATCCTTCGGCGCCAGCTTGACGATCTTATCTTCCAGATACCCTGTCAGTCCGGCTTGATCAGCCTTTAGTGCAGATATTAAATGCAGAAGCTTCTCATCCAAGGCAGCGCAGCGCACAATGATCTCGTCCTCTTCTCCCTCATTCGGAGTTTCAATCGTAATTTTCATCTATCCGCTTTCCTTCCGTATTTTAGCATCATGATACCCACGATCATAAAAATAATACCACAGAAAAACAATCCCAGCCATTCTTGCGTGATTCCGATTGTTCTGTCAAATACTTCCAGGTGGATTCCCGTTATCAGGCGGTATTCTTTTAATACCTCTTCAGGTACACCCAAAAAGGTTACTTCTGCAATCTCCTTTGTCATGATGCTTCGGAACATGGATGTGCCGTAGATAACCGGGGTACATTTCATGATTGATCCGATTGTTTCGGAAAGGGAACCGATGGGGATGTAGATGCCGCCCAGAAATCCCACCAAGGTTCCGATAACCGTACCGATTCCATTCCATGCACCCTCTGTTTTTGCCAGCATGGCCAACAGATACATGAATCCTGCATATACAAAAGAATTTACCGCGATCAATCCCATCAGCTGCAAATGAGTTGTAAAGGAAAATGCTTCTACCCCTTTTATAATACCATAAATTTCGGTTATGCTGAGTGTGATCATGCATACCAGCACAGAAGCAATCCACGCTGCCACTATATATCCGGCAGTGATAATACTGCGGCTGACCGGCGCCGTATAGATGGAATTTAATTTTCCTGTTACCCTGTCTTTTATCATAAGCGAATAGACCGCCTGCGTGACCGTCACTGCATTGATGGCAAGGATTCCTGCAAAGTTCCAGACCAGGATCAGCAGCTCCGCATTCTTTTTGTCTACGACTGCATCCCTGCCCGGAAACATACCTAAAATATCCACAGTATTCTCAATATACATATCTCCCAGAAAAAAGACCATGAGCAATATTACGATTAACATGGACAGCAATGAGAAAAACACCGCTCCCCTGTCCCTAAAATAGCTCTTTAAATTCCGACCTGTAATTGCCAATAACTGTTCCATATCTATTTTCCCCCTTCTTCTGTCAAAGCTCTTCCGACTGCATTCAAAAATACATCATCCATATTTCCCTGAATCACTTCAAACCCGCTTATTTTATCTTCTGCCGCATGAATTAACGGCAATGCCTTCAAAGTGGAGGGTATCTGTATTTCTTCTTCCTGTCCGGATTTGTAACACAGGCGCAGTCTGTCACCGGCATATTTCTCCTTCAGTTCAAAAGGCGTTCCCTGTGTAATAATATTTCCGTGGTCCATAATAATAATCTTGTCCGCCCCTGCTGCCTCCTCCATGTAATGGGTTGTGAGGAACACCGTCATTTTTTCATTTTTTCGAAGCTCTTCAATGGTATTCCACACATCCTGTCTGGTAGCCGGATCCAGTCCTGTGGTGGGTTCATCCAGAAACAGAAGCTCCGGTGTATGCATCAGCGCCGCAGCAATTTCCGCTCGTCTTTTCTGTCCGCCGGATAGGGTTCTGTATTTCTTTTTCAGTATCTCATCCAGCTTTAATATTTCACTTAACTTCCCGCACTGTGCCTTGGCCTCGGCCCGGGAAGCACCGTGCAGAATTCCCCTGCAGATCAGATTTTCTTTGACTGTCAGAATATCGTCCAGACAATTTTGCTGATAGACAATTCCTATTTTTCTGCGGATTTCCTGATTGGCCTTTCCAAGCGTTTCGCCACAAACTTCCGCGCTGCCCTCATTTGGTGTAAGCAGCGTTGCCAGCATATTGATGACTGTGGTCTTCCCTGCACCGTTTACTCCGAGGAATCCCAGCATGGTCCCCTTTTCCACTTCAAAAGATATATGATTGACCGTTGTAAAATTGTTGTATTTCTTTGTGAGATTGTTTACTCGAATAACACTCATTACCTGACCTCCTTTTTTATATAGGCCATCATAGCAATGCATCATTTTTCTTTCAATGCTTTGGTAAGTAAGTGGTATTGTTTTGATGGTAAGCTGCAGAATCTGCAGGTGAAAGGAGAAAAGATTCTATCTATAAATATAAAATTTCCCTTGTTATCAGCTTACAGGCTCAATAACAAGGGAAACACACTGCTTCGTCAACACCTTTTTATTCCAACTTTTCTGACCGCATTTAGGACATTTCATTTTCCTCGTTCTGCCATAATGAATGGCTAAGAACACGGCGCTGTATTTCTAACATAAAACATTGTAACAAACAGGATTACAAAAGCGGCAATGTTGCGACCCATTCTAAATGAGTTTTTAAACACGGGGAACCGTCCGTATCATAACACGCTGCACTTTCCGGAAATTTTTGATGTATTTCATACATATCTCCTCCTTCAAGGATTCTGCCCCCGTAAATTTCGAATTCCCTTTCATTAATTCTTGCCAGTCTCAATTTGGAATCTGCCGTAGAACGGGAGATGGCTGGATTTGTTATCTGCCCAAAAAAGCACAGGCGCGATTCAGCCACAAATATTATCTTTTTATATCCCAATAACCGTTGATACTGAAAAAGGCTTTTGCTACACCTTTTGAAAATATTAAACCATTGTCGCTATTGGTAAGAATAACTACATATTTATTCTGCAAAGGATATAATACAAAAACCAAGGTATAAACGAATAGGTGTGTGGCACAAAAATTATACATTTTATGAAGTAAAATTTTTATAGAATAAAATGCCTTGATACACAAAACCTATATGATGTATAATAAAAATAACTTTAGAGAGGAAGTGATACTATGGCATTAACAGCACAGGCAATCCAAAATAAAAATATTATTGAAACTGAATATTCCGAAAAAGCAGCCATAGGCGCACTATACGATGAATTAGCCAAAGGCGTTCAAAGCATGAAAAATGGCGAAGTATATACAGTTGAAGAAGCATGGAAGGAAATTGACAATATCTAGTGCATAAAAGCAGGCTTGCTTTTATCTGTTTTTGTATGCGAGTAGCGCATCTATGTTTTCTTGTAGTTTGCATTTACTACAATCCTCCCGATTTGCCTCCTTATTCTGTATCGAATAACCATTCCAAAAATTCCTCCATATACCTTACATGTGGAGTAATAATATCTATATCTACCTCCGGAAACTTTTCCGCATACATCTTAAGCATATCTTTTAAATTTTCCTCTGACTCCATGTAGTCATCAATGATATACTTCCGATCCATACCCAACTTATGAAGGAGGATTGCCGATACAACGCCCGTTCTGTCTTTTCCTGCATTACAAAAAAACAGCACATTGGCATCTGCGGACATAATGGTATTAATGATTTCGTCCATTTGACGATCCACCATGCCGATATAGCTTTTTGAAACCTCATCTGCCGTTTTGGGAATAATGTCCCCACCCGTCACAGGCATACAAAAGTATCGGAACCGGCCATCATCGATCAAGGGACATCTTTTCTTATTCCTCTCCTCATCCTGCCTAAGGTCCACTATCGTGACAATATTGTGTTCAATCAGCCATTGTATTTCCTGTTCTGTAATACAGTTTGGAACGTCGCTGCGCACAAACCTTAAGCTGTCCGGTAAAATAGAACGCGTATTTTTTGTACTCGTTAGAAGGCTTCCCATAGTTCCACCTCATTTTATTATTTCATATCCTATATAAAGTTATAAAAGATAACCAACCCTATCACTAATCCAAATATAAGCGCCATACCTCCACACACAACGGCGAGAACCGTAAGCAGAACCTTTGATTCCTCTACAGTGATTTTCACTTCTTCATTCTTATTGGCGTGAATCAATACAGGGATTTGATGATTATTTTGTGCAGCGGTCATTGGTCTCTCACGCACCCAAAATGAAAGTTTTTTCTCAATCTGCTTCCCATGGAATGTAATATGTACATAAGCTTTGCAGCTCCATCCGGCAGGTCTGTAGGTACGGGACTCCTTTATTACCTTGTTTAATACTGCCATACCCTGTTCACTATGTCCTGCCATATACACTTTCCATGCATAATAAATACATCCCCATACACATAGCAGAAAGGCTATCCCAAGTATGATCAATATAAATATCACGTTTGTTACCTCCTATCTTTTTTGCCATTTAAATCATTATATAATGAGCAAAAGAAACCGGGACCGTGTGCAAAAGAGCAGCGCACGGTCCCTTGGTTTTTAGACAGATCAATAATTTATAAAAACATTGTAGTCACTGATCATTTTATCAATCCCGGTATTAAAAGATGCAATGGTGTCATCTCCGGGGAAAGCATAGCTCATATCTAAGTCAAAAGAGCTTACCGGCTTCTGGTCTTTCACACGTTGGATGATGCCGGTGAGAGAAACCTTCGTGTCTTTTAAGGCCTGCAGGAAGGTATGCCAATAGGCGGAATTCTCCGGAATACCCTCAAACCGAAGCTGTTCCGAATCATCCGCATAGGCAAGGATTTCCTCTACATAACCCACAAATTCATCATACAGGGGTTGGATCGTTTCCAAATCCATCTCAATCAGGTTCTCATCTGTGATTCCCTGATTATAAAGCTCTGTCTGAATAGCACCGGCGCAGTTGAACATCATGTTGATGTCATAGAAAACGATATAACCTTCATCCTTCATTATCTGCAGAGATGCCTCCATGCGCTCTTGTGCCACGATATCCAGTTCTGCCATAAAAGTCATGCTGGTTGTCGCATATTCGGCAAGCGCTGCCCAAAGTACAGCGTGATACTCTTTTGCCCTTGCATAATCATCATCCATATAAGACTTCAGGTCAGCGTAATCGTAAATGGAATCCATGGTGCTCAAAATTGTGCTGAGAGAGGGATACATTGCCAAAAAAGCCTCATCCAGCGAAGTTTTTTCGTTCTTAGAAGAGACTATAGTATAGGCATCTTCCACTTTCTTAATCTGCGTGTCAGATAAGGAGTAACAGGAATAATGGTCGCCAATCAAGGAAAATTCTTCTTCAAAAGCTACGTATGTAAAATATCTGTCTATGGAGTCGTACATCCGTCCGTTCATATAATTGTAAATTTCAACATACAAATTGTAGAGTTCAAGTTCTTCCTCTTCACTGAATTCAGCAACAGTATCCGGTGTTTCTGATTCTTCTGTCGAGGAGTCCTTTGATTCTGTTATAGAAGGCAAAGTAGTTTCATACGGTATTACATGAGACATATCCTGACAAGCGGTGAGAGTGCAGATGAGCAAAGCTAAAGTAATAATGGAAATAATTTTCTTTTTCATCATATAGATATCCTCCCTCAAAAACAAATATAACTGACATGTGTCGCAAAACACAAATCCATTCTACCACAACAAAAAATTGCTGGCAATTTTAATTTTCAAAGGTAAATCCCATATTCTTGCTGCTTTCCGTTCCGCAAATTTGATACTGATTATTTGTATATTGTGAAACAACTTTTTGCCAAAACTTACTTGCCGGAACATTGTTTCGCCAAAAGCATATTTCCCAAAGACCCGGATGCTTATCAAACAGTTGAGTAGCAGCCTTTAGACCGACACCCATTCTTCGGTACTTCAACATAACAAAAAATTCTCCGAAACACCGTGCATCTTTTTCTTTTCGGTAGTCGCAATGTGGACAAATCAAAGCAAAACCTGCTATTTTTCCGTCAACACGTATCAAATAAGGAAAACGCCCTTCCTCATTCCAATAATCGTCTATATGTCCATATCCATAGTACCCATATTCGTTGATATCCTCATTACTGTATATGGAAAATTCATAATTATATAATTCCATGAGTCGAATTAATAAAGATTTATCATCAACTTGCAAGATCTGTAATGTAATATCCATACTTCTTACCTCCGTTAAATACTAATCTTTCTATTTTTAAAATAGTATTCTTTATCATGTTCGTTGATTTCGCGCAATACCTTACAAGGATTTCCAACAGCCAAAACATTGGATGGGATATCTTTCGTAACGATGCTGCCCGCACCGATTACCACGTTATCACCGATGGTAATTCCCGGAACAATAATAACACCCGCACCTAGCCAACAGTTTCTGCCGATATGAACAGGCGCATTATATTGGTAGCCCTCTTCACGGAGTTCAGGCAATAACGGATGACCACCCGTCGCAATTACTACATTAGGCCCCAGCATAGTATAATCACCTATATAAATATGAGTATCATCCACTAAAGTCAAATTAAAATTGGCATATACATTTTTGCCCAAATGTACATGATGTCCACCCCAATTTGCATGTAAAGGAGGTTCGATATAGCACCCTTCTCCAATCTCTGCAAATAACTCTTTTAACAGCTCGTTTCTCTTTTCCGATTCAGTTGGACGAGTATGATTATAATCATAAAGCAGATTCATGTAGCCCTGCTGCTCTTCCCATATCTCCTTATCGGTAGGTAAGTAGAGTTCTGTATTATGCATTTTTTCTTTGATCGTCATAGGGTCACTCCTTTCGTTTCCATTTTCAATCTATCAGCACTGCTCATCCGCGGAAAGTTAATCAAAAACTTCCCTTCAAAAAATTCTCATCACCCAACGGTTTTGCTGTAAGCCTAAATAAGACACAGCCATCCGGGCACATCACAACTTTACTATATTGACTATCGCCACCTACTTTTTTTAAATCGCCACCGCTCCTGACACACTCCATTTCTTCATACTAATTTCCTCCTAAAATTTATTGAATAAACTGCTTGTATAGCCGGGTCACTTTATCTATGTCAAAACAGATAATTTCATCAAATTTATACATAGAAAGGATATACTGTATGAATTTACATCCCAGATAATATCCTACGTCACCATGACCATTATACTCTACCCAATCACCAAAGTAGCGTTGGCTTTTAACCGTCATTGTTTTTAAGTCATGATTAAAATCTGCCTTGATTTCTTCAAAATGTCCTTCACACCACTTTTTCCATCCGGCTTTATCTTGATGATAATAGTCCGGGTCTCCGACCAATGTCTGTTCAAAACACATTGCGATTCCTTCTGTAAACAACTGCCAAAGAAATGACTCTACCTTGTTATCGAAGGTTCTTTGCATGATACCATACTGTGCATGATATACATGTCCAAGTTCATGATAAATCAAGCCGTACATATCGTCTATACTACACCAATTAAGCTCCATGATTTTTTCTATACCGAGAAAAACCGTTCTATGCCCCTCATACTTAGTGACCCACCCGGCAGCATTGCACAATCCGAGATAAAAAACAATATTAACGTCAAGAGTTCTTCCAAACTTATCATTTAATGTGCGCTCTAAATTTTCGGTTGCCTTGCAAAAAGAGTTCTGTGTTTTATTTCGTAATTCTTCGTTAAGTGCTACTGCATTTAATACAGGTAGATAGTCTTTTTCCCAAGAAACTTGGGCCGTCTCTAAACACTTCTCCATATCTGAAATAAATAACAATGAAGCATTAGGGAGAAGAGAATCAATATAGCGCTTCCACTTTTCAATAATAAATGCAGTTCCTTCATATGAATCCAACATATTAGGATAGGTATTTATAATTCTCATTACCACTCACCCATAAATTCCAATTGATCACTTACATTCTTATCTCTTCAAACTCGAATTAATCTATGAAAATATTGATTTCGGAAAACATATCATGAAGCTTGTGCTCATCAAAGGGAAGATACTCGGCAATAGTTAAGCCTACAACATCTGCATTATCGGTGATGCATTTTAATACAGCAGTCAGTTTCTCCATCGTCATTTTGCCGCTGCCGCTTCCATCTCCGACCAAATTTTTGTTTGCAAAATAGGTCGAATGGAACAAGGCCGCATCCAACACATCAATATCAAGATGAACAAGGATATGCTCGAAACGATTCATAAAAGTCCGGATCTCTTCATCCGATACAAATTCCTCAGTTTGAACCTTAAAGTCAACACCCGCATCTTGTAAAAAATTTTTCTGATAATCGTGAAGCCCCTGTAATCCAACATAGAGGATTTCATCTGCCTTAAATTTCCTGTTCTTCATCAAATCGGACAGAGAACTGTCCCCATATCCCATAAGTGATCCCAACACCATTGCATGGGCATTTGGATAATCATCTTTCACCGTCGATACGTCCGGATGCGCGTCTATCCAGATAATCCCCGTATTCTCATATATCCCATGCAGGTAATCAAAGGGAGCCTGTGAAACCACGCAGTTTCCGCCGATAGTAATGATTCTGTCAGGCTTCGCTTCGTTAATCACGGCCATGGCGTTCTTTATTCCGGCAAGCACTTCTTCTTTTGCATAAATCCCGTCTGTCACGCTGCGTTCTTTCCCATCAGGTGGAGGAATTTCCACCTTAAGCAACGGCTGATTTTCATTCTTCGGAAGAATGTGCGCCAACAAGTTGGCGCCAAAATAATAGGTGTCTAAACCTCCGCTGACATAATCAGGATAGAGTAATCTGATCGTTTTCCTCATAATACTTTTGGCTCCTTTCTTAAACTGATCTACATTAACATTCTGGTTATCAGCATTCTATTCGCATAACGTACTTACTAAAGAATGAAACCTTTCGGTTTTGTTATTGATATCATCCTGCGTGACACCGTAAAACCGCATGATATCTTTTGTAATTCTCCTTAACTGTCGCACGGCTTTCTTATTTCCGCTATAGGAAACACCAAGTTTCCCCCAAGTATTTTCTATCTCAACCGCCACCTTCCCTTTATCAAAATAAGAAATCTCGTATAAGTGATAATCTATGGGGAAAACATCATTCCCGATTTCTTCCGCTTTTTTACTCCGAAGTTCTATTTGTTTCCATAGCTCTTTTAGGGATGCTTCATCATACTCTTTTGGGTGTTTTATATTGGCTGTTTCTCCCAGTAATTCAGGACGATATTGCATGATCAGGGATTCCTTGAAACATCTTCGCTGTTCTTGATATCTCCGTTCCCCGGAAGGAATTTCCCCAGCATGATATTGCTGTTTCATATACCTGACAACCTCATCCAGAGTATGTGAAACAGCAACTATCTTTTTCTCAATGTTTAATCTTTTCTTCTTTCGCCATGTCCGTTTGATGCGCCCTAAAACACTGAGGTTATTACTTTTTCCGGCTACAAAAACGCTTGTTGGTCCGTCTGCTCCACCAATAACCGATACGCTCTTGACACTTCTTCCCATATTCATCACCTACATTTATAACTTTGTTAATACGTACCTATTTTGCCAATGCAGAAAGGCCCTTAAATCTTTTCCGCAAGACAGTACATATAGCCGCCCCCAGACAACTGCCGACAAAGTTCAGAATCAAATCATCTATATCCACACTACGTCCGATAAACAACTGAATGGTTTCAATCAATGCCGTCAGCCCTATAGAATACAGTACTACCTTCCACAGCTTTTGGTTTTTCTTCCACAGAAGCGTAAGACCAAATCCCCATGGCATAAACATCACAATATTGCCGATAAAATTCACTAAAAATGCATCAAAACTATAATGAGTAAAGTAGCTATGGATGCTGCGGAAAGGCACCATATTGATTCCTTCCCCCGTAACAACACGCCTGCGAGCCGATTCAAACATTTGCGAAGGCAACTGGTACCTTCCCTGCAGCGCCAGTGCCAGAAGCCCTATCATAAAAAGTATAAATGCCGCCAGTGCAATTTCCCTTTCCGGTTCTTTCTTCCATGGCTTTCGCAATATTAGATAAAAGGGAAGTATAACCCCTATAATTGCACAAAATTCTATTAAGTACTTTATCATTTCTTCATCACCGATTCTTTTCCCATTTGCAGTGAGGTATATTAAAATTCAACCCTTAACCCACACATCGATTTCTTCTTTGCCCGGCATCTCAAAAATCGCATGAAACTTTGCTGCCAGCTTGTCGTCAACATAGTAGGCATTCGCCGTTTTGGCTGATACTGCTTCATTCCTTTTATTCAAACGCGCTCTCCAGATTTCATCGCTTATGTCGATGTAATGGAATTCGCTTTCTATGTTTCTGGACAAATAAAATTCCTTCGCAAATGCTCTGTCACCTCTCGTCCAAAACCCCCAATCGAGTATTACATCGATACCTGTTTCAATTATTTCTACAGACTTATCATATAAATACTTTTTCGTTCTATCTGTATACTCATCGTGTTTGTCTCCGGCATAAAGCCCAAAAAGCGCAAGCATTATCTCATCTACGGAGAGTACTGCCGCTTTACTCTCAGAACATAATTGTTCTGCATATGTACTCTTCCCGCTGCAGAGCTTGCCACATATAAGGATAACCTTTGCCATGCTTGACTCCTCCTAGGCTTAGTGCAAATTTACGTTCTGAAAATCCTGAAACTACAAAACCATAAGCAAAGTTCCTCCGCTAATAAGAATACATCCTGCCAATGATTTAAAAGTAAATTTTTCATGTAAAAAGATAAAAGCTAAAATCAAAGTAATTACAACACTTAATTTATCAATTGGTACTACCTTTGAAGCCTCACCGGTTTGCAGAGCCTTATAATAACAAAGCCAGGAAGCGCCGGTGGCCAGACCGGACAAAATCAAAAATATCCAGCTCTTTTTACCTATTTCCATAATGCCGCTTTGTGCATTTGTAAGAAACACCATGCCCCAAGCCATAATAACTACAACTACCGTTCTGATAGCTGTTGCAAGATTGGAATTTACACCATCAATCCCTATCTTAGCTAAGATTGAGGTCAGTGCCGCAAAGATTGCAGATAGTAACGCAAATAACATCCACATACAATATTACCTCTCTACTCTGATTTATTTTCTTCGTAATACTCTTCAATACCTTTTTTAACTGCTTTACTGATTTCAGAACGACTCTCATCAATTGCATTTTTTACAGCCCATTTAATCACAAAATACAATGCTGCTAAAGTAATTAGTATTGAGACTAAACTTATTCCGATTGTCATCTCTGCACCTCCAACTCCGAATTTATTTTTGCAACAACTCCTTTTTCTACATTTTCCTTGCCATTACACAATACCAGTCCGCCTCTTCGGCATCTATGCCTTCAAAGCAGGCAGGGTGGCACTTCAGCTTAATATCCTGATATTGCATCTCAACAAGCTTTTTTAAGATCATTTCACGCTTTATGGGTATATAGTGCTCCTCAAATTTCTCTTTTTGAAAAAACTTATTCTCTTTTTCAAATGTGTAAAGAAGATGAAATGTCATGCTCTCATCCGCATTGTAATCCCATAACTGTATGGCATTTACCCTCACATCATCTACAAAAACAGGCTCATACAAATAAAACCGATTTCTCTCCCGCAGAATCTTATCCCAGTTTCGCATATCAAAATAAAGCCAACCGCCGCTCTTTATCAGGGCATCCATCTGTTCCAACACATTAAGGACATCGTGATTGGAAACATAAGGAAGCGAGTTACCGGTGCTGCCAACACAGTCAAACTGTTCTTTAAAATGATTCGTCAACTCTCTGAAATCACACTGACGTAAATTGACCTGAAGTCCTCTTTTTTCTGCCTTTTCCTTTCCGCGTTTCAACATTGCAGCGCTTAGATCCGAACCATATAATGCAACCCCCAGCTCCGCCAACGGTAAGGTCAGATTTCCTGTTCCGTAGCTGACATCCAGAAAGGAAGATATCTCTTTCCCATGAAGGAGCGTTTTCCAATGTTCCCGGACTACATTGTATCTACTCTCATTGTCAAACAAATCATAAATATCTGCCCGATCATATAAATTTTCCATTTGGTTACTTCCTCTCTATAATAGATCCCTCTCTCGGTTCTTCTATTCCATAAGTGTCATGCACTTTTGAATAAGCCTTGATCACAGAACCGATACCGGACAATACCAGGTCTCCCGGTTATATGGAATGAGTTCATCGCTCATGCACAGGATAATTCCCGGTTGAACATCCAGCTTGAACTGCCGCAGGACACCAAAGTTCTTATCCGGCTTTGAGGGTTCTTTACCTTTCTTAATCTCGATGGGATACATTTTACCACCCTCGACCACCAGAAGGTCTATCTCCTTCTTGTCAATATCTCGATAGTAAAACAAGTCAACAGGTTTGCCTGCATTATAATAGCTCTTAACAATCTCTGACACTACATAGGTTTCGAAAAATGCACCATCCATTGCGCCGCTTTCCAGCGTAGCCGCATTGGGCCATCGACAAAGATACGCAGCCAGTCCGGTATCCATGAAATAGACTTTTGGGGTTTTCACCAGTCGCTTGGTAATGTTGGAGTAATACGGTCTGAGGATGAAAATTACTCCGGAACGTTCCAGAATAGTCACCCATGCCTTAGCCGTGGGTGCGGAAATTCCGATTGCATTGGCAATTTCGTCATACTTCAGCTCTTGTCCTGTTCTGGCGGCCATAAAGACGAGGAAATCATAGAACTCATTCAACTTTCCCACCTGCGCCAGCTCTCTGATATCCCGCTCAATATAAGTATTGATATAGTCCATATAGAAGCGATCACGGTCCAGATCAGTCGAACACAGCTTGGGCATCCCACCGCGGAAAATATCCTCATAGACCTGATGAATATTCTTTGGCTTCGCATATTTAAGACGCTCACGAATGGAATCCAAATCAGGATGAAACAATAATGCCGGACGCTCCTCAAGCTCCGACTTTGACAAACTTGCCATATCAAAAATGGCAGCTCGGCCTGCCAGAGACTCTGAGACGCCCTGCATCATCTGGAATTTTTGGGAACCTGTGAGCCAGAACATCCCGTTATTGTCCGTGCCCTCCAGCGCCTTTTCGTCAACAATCCGCTTCATTTCAAGAAGAATAGTCGGAACTCTCTGAAATTCGTCAATCAGCAGCGGATATCCATATGTCTCAAAAAATAGTGCAGGATCATTTATGGCAAGGCGGCGAGCATTTCCATCGTCCAGAGTCACGTAACGGCGGTTTGATTCCTTGATGTGATTTAACATGGTTGATTTGCCGACCTGCCGCTGACCACAGACCATTACAACCGGATAGTATCGAGAAGCATCCAGTATCTGTTTTTTCAAATGCCGCGTAATATACAATACAAACACCTTCTTTCGAGAATTCTAAAACCCAACTTTATTTTACTCGAAAATTATTAAATAATCAAGTCTCGAAAATCATCTCGCAGCTTATTATATCCACATTACCGGAAAACACCACAATAAATTCACACCATCATCCTCGTCAGTACCATGCTTTCTTTCCCTTGAAAAGGCACAAAAAGTACGCTACAATATTTATATTGCTATTCTTGCTTAACATACAGAAAGGAGTGATCATTTATGAAAAATAATCGTGTATGGAGGGTGCACGAAATTTAGCCCTCCAATAAAAATCTGGAGGTTTCATATGATCAAATTATTAGAAGTCAATGAAGAAAACTGGTTGGATGTTATTTCACTGAATGTCAAGGAGGAACAGCAACAATTCCTTGACACACCTATTGGAATTGTAGCAAGGGGATATATCTACCGCTCTTGTAATGCTAAAGTGTTTGGCATATATAATGACGAGCAGGCTATAGGTATTGCACTGGTAAAAGATATGGATGAAGAGCCGGCCTGTTATGATCTCCAACAGTTTATGATTGACAAACGATTCCAAAACAAAGGGTATGGCACAGAAGCTCTGCGCCTAATACTTTCCTTGCTGTCTAAAGAAGGCAAGTACAGTCAGGTTGAAGTCTGTGTCAACAAAAGCGATGCGGCAGCATTGCGGGTGTACGAAAAGATTGGGTTTGAAGATACCGGATATATTGACGAAAGTGTCCCTGATTGCCTTAATTTAATGTACCACTTTTACTAAAAGTTTAAATGCTCTGTAAGATATATGTCTTGCAGAGCGTTTTTCTATATTTGCCGCATCTCCTCTCCATCCGGTTCTACAGACTTGATTTTATCTGAGTTTTTTGAAGAGACGAGCACTCCAAAATTCCATGCCTAGTTCATCTATATAGAAGTGCAGAATCGCTCTAAAATTTTTTGTGGCCGTACTAAGCATGATCATATCTACTTCGGCAGCGACTTCTCTTTCGACATATTCAAATAGCCTTTTCCCAATGCCTTTATTTCTGAACGCCGGTATTACATATAGCTCTTCTATTTCAAAATAATTCGTGTCTGCCTGATATACAGAGGTCGCTTTTTCGGCAACTGCTTTATGCCCCAATAAGTAACCTATAACTATGTTGTCTTCAACTGCAAGAAATATCCGATTTCCCTTGATATCGTCCAATGTATTCTTTTGATAGCCGTGACAGGAGTTTTCTTTTTCCCAATATTCAGAAAGAGAAATCAGCTGCTCCACAACATCCTCAGTTGCATTTACTTCTTTTAGGATCATGTTGTCTGCTCCTCTATCTTTCAATTTGTTTAGTTCTGATCAGAAAAACCTGTGTCTGGATTCGTTAATACCGTATGCCCCATATAGTTTCTCCCAGTAAATTTAATTCCACCAAACTATAATTTATACTGTATAAAATTGTCATTCTTCACAAAGCCAAAATTGCTATAGAGTAATACACCCATATCAGATGCTGTGATCTGAATGGCTCCGCAGCCCTTTTCCCTTGCTTCATCCACCACTCTTGAGAGAAGTTCTTTTGCCCCTTCTTCCCACAATTGACATATTCTCATTTCTATAAATATGTCCAAATCTTTTTGAGTTAACAGGGATGATTCATTTCTTTTCTTTATGTGCCGTAATAATGGTATAACTATACGCATTAACCGTTATAATAAATTCATCTATATTTATATACCAGTTCTTCCCATTTCTTGAAATAACAGCATTCGCAGAATCGATTTTCTTCTTACACCATTCAACCACATCATCTACATCTAAAGACAGGTTTCTTTTTATGCGTACTACCCCCAATTCAGTAGTATGCAATTTATCTAAGTTATTCAGCAAGTCTTTACAGGCATCACCATGCCACCGCTTCGATTTCTCCTTCTCCATAATGTATCTCCTTTTTTCACTCAGAATATAAATGTATCGTTTTCTTAAAATCCAATGGCTTTAATTCTTTAATCTCATATAATTCATCATATATAATCTGAGGGATTCCTTGCGGAAACTGTATTAAACTGAGTTCATGATGTCCTTTCGCGGCATAGTCTGCCGGCTGAGGTCTGAACGGTATAAAAAAGCATAAAACCTTTGCATGACAATCTTGTATAAACTGTGGCTCAGATTTAAAATCCTTTTGTAAAGCAATCTTTTCGTATTCCTCCCCTATCGGTATATCACTCTCCGCGTAATGGTGATGAAAATACAGACTGTTCTCTGCATATTTATTTTGTTGAAAAATTTCATAAGCACTTGGATACATAATTCCATACTTCCTGCAATTTTCTTCAATCTCCGACAGCAAAAAGGTTTCCACTAATTCAGGATTATACCAGGCTATCAAAACAAGACTCTTCTTCATCTCAACCTCTCTCCGATACTCTTCGCATAATACAAAACCAGACTACCATCTTCTGTTTCTGCATGAACAAACTCATTATATTTCCAGTGAAGATAAATTGCGAGATTCCTTGCCTCTTTGGCTTCAACACCAATCGTCAGCTTTTTATAGCCGCACTTTAAAGCATATTGTTCCATCAGATTAACCAGTTTAGAGACATGCCCCTTC
The DNA here is from genome assembly GCA_022510745.1 of Lachnospiraceae bacterium. Classification (GTDB taxonomy): domain Bacteria; phylum Bacillota; class Clostridia; order Lachnospirales; family Lachnospiraceae; genus Acetatifactor. Next base: position 20,461 of record JAFLSY010000011.1, on the reverse strand, counting down.
CCCTCATGAACCTTTTCAATTCGCAGTGCATTAATATTTGCCGTTTCCTTTCCATCCGCAAGCATCCTGCGTCCACTAATAGCAGAGCAATCATCTGCAAAAAGGAGCGTTCCCTCACCAACCGGTTCCCCACGATAAAGCACAAGAAAAGTTTTCGATTTTCCACCGGCATTGTTGGCAAGAGCTTCTTCCCGCCAATTAATCCATCTCTCATCGCCGCTATTTGATTTAATATTTTTCTCCCAGATTCTTTTGAGAAGCTCTTCCGTTGCTTCTATGTATTCGTAATCTATGAAATATCCCCTTTTCTTTGCTTCCTCAAGAAGTTTTGGCTGAATCAGCGGGTATGTCCAATTATCCACCAAATCATGTGTAACTATAATTTTTTCTATCTCACTATGTAACTCTTTTTCAAAAGAAAAAATGTTTGCGACAAATAACATACCAAAACTTTCATCATCAGCTTTTTCATTTATGCTGGTTTTTCCTTTGACAGAATATACACATATCGGTTTAATATCAAAATCAATGGCTCCTGTTTCTTCTCTCAATTCCCTTTCTGCAGTTTCATATATAGTTTCTCCTGACTCTCTATGTCCGCCCGGAATTTCGTATGTATCCCTCTCTTTATGCTTACAAAATACCCATTTCCCATCTGTTTTAGATATGATAACTGCAAATTTTAAAAGATCATCTTCAACTTGTTCATAAAAATTAACTTGTACACATTCCATATCCACGCCTCCAAATCAAATTTATGATTTATTTTTCAATAAGTTGATTATATCATGTTGCTCAGCCACTACCTAAGAAACCGGAATTTATACTTCTAATTCGAACAACGCCATGGAATTGCCATTATCATAGTCGATGATATTGACAATCTTAAACCCTGCATCCAAATATATTTTTCTCACTACTTTTTCATCTAGCCGCGTATCAAGTCTAATATATTTTATATTCTTTTCCCTACAAAAATTTTTAATCGCTTCATTTATACTTTTTGTCATTTCTCTGTGTGCAAATTCACGTCTCACACAAAATTTATGTAGATATACTGCTTCATACTTAGGGGAATTCTTCCAATACTCCAGATCACTCCATTGAAGAATAAATGCGCATACGTATTTTCCATCCAGCACTCCAATACAGAAGTTTTCAGGTTGAGCCTCTGCCGTGATCAATTCCTCTCTTGTCAACCACTCATCACGCCATACCCGCAATCCCTTAGCGCGCCCCCAGTCAGCGACTTCTTTCATAATTAAAATTGCTTCATCAACTTTATTGAACAAAATTTTAATATTGTCCATATCAAATGCCCTGCCAAATTCTAATTCTTACTATGACAAATCTGTAATAAATTATAACACAATACGAATAGGATATGAAGAATTGATTGAATAGTTACGAATTATCTTGTATATTACGAAAGATTGCATTATAATATTATATATTAATTAACAGCGGAAAGAGATCCTTTACAGCTCCACTATTACAGAAAGGCGGATTTACAAAATGAAAATCAAGATTAATTTAATTACCAAGATTTTATTGTGCGTAACATTGCCAATTTTTATCCTTGTGGTATTTGCCGTGTTAGCACTTCGGGCAACCGGAAATCTGATGGCGGAACGGATGTTGGAGCAACGGTTAACAATATCCGATCATGCGCTTGCGGAGATGTTTAGCCTTGTAAGTACAGACACGTTCCATATGGAGGGAGATGACCTGTACCTCGGTTCTTTGAATTTGACAGCAGACAACTCCATCATTGATAAGTACGAGAAGGATACCGGCATAAGCGTTGCAATCTTTTACGGTACGACCAGAAGGGCAACAACGGTTCGTGCTTCGGACGGAAGCAGAGCCGTGGGGACCCCGCTGTCGGATGCAGCTCAGCAACAGCTGAGAGCAACCGGGTCCTATTTTTCGAATGATGTAGTAGTGAATGGCGAGCCATACTATGCTATGTATATGTTGATAGCGGATTATGGTACCGGAGACGAAGTGACTATGTGTACCGGTATTTCCGCAGCAGATGCACGTTCTATTTATGAATCAAGACTGAGATCCACTGCGATATTTATGGTGGTAATTGCCATTGTCAGCTTGCTTTTAGTCGTTCTTATCGCACGGAACATTGTGAAGAGTATCAAGTCATCTATTGACCATCTGGACGAGGTGGCAAAAGGAAAGTTGAACTTTACCGTCAGCGAACGAATGCTTACAAGAGGAGATGAGGTAGGAAGTATTGCAAGATCTATCCATTCGCTCATGCAGGAATTTATTGGGATTGTAAACAATCTACATGGTTCCTCTAATACCCTGACAGATTTTTCAGATAGCATCAGGAAGAACTTTACGGCAATTAATGATGCGATCGGCGATATAAATAATGCAGTGGAAGAAATTGCCATAACTGCTACGAGTCAGGCGACTGAAACTCAGGATGTTGCCGAGCAGATGAAAGAAATGGGTATTGCGGTGGAAAAATCTTCTGATAATATCGGTACGTTAAAGCAGATTACCGAGGAGATGGAAACTACCAACCATGAGGTAAATGAGACGCTTGATTCTCTTGTTTCAATCAGTAACAACACAAGGGACTCCATCGAAAAAGTACAGAGGCAGACCAATGACACCAATCAGTCCGCAATGGAAATACAGAATGTGGTAAATTTCATTTCAAACATTGCCGATCAGACAAACCTTCTGTCACTGAATGCATCAATTGAAGCTGCAAGAGCGGGAGACCAGGGAAGAGGGTTTGCGATAGTTGCAGACGAAGTACGAAATCTGGCCGAGCAGTCAAGGCAGTCCGCAGATCAGATAGAAGAGATTGTACGAAAGCTGATCGAGAATTCGAACAGCAGCGTGGATGCAATGAATGTTGTTATGGATGAGATACAGGTGCAGCACAATAAATTGTATCAGACAAAAGATGCCTTTGACCATTTGAAGTCGGAAATTGTAAATGTAACAACTGCCGTGGATGATATTTCAAGAGAGATAGAGAGCATCGATCAGGCGAAGAATAAGGTATATGACAACCTGGAAAATCTGGCAGCCATTTCCGAAGAAAATGCCGCATCCACACAGGAAACATCCGCGACTATGACACGTCTCTCCGAGCTTGTAAATGAATGTGATAATTCAGTCGGAGAACTTGGAGAAATCAGTAATTCGCTGGAAGGAAATGTAAAGAAATTCACGCTTTAATGAACCCAATCAAAACGGAACGAAAAAACTTTCCCTTGTTTTGCCCATATGGGCAAAGCAAGGGAAAAATTTTTGCCTTTTCAAAAAGTTCCGGCTGAATCAGCAGATAAATCCAATTATCCTCCGGATCAAATTTATGATTTATCTTTCAATAAGTTGAGTATATTAATTGCTGCAGTTGTTGAATATCTAACCCCTTTCAGCATACATATCTCTTTGGCGTCTTCATGAAATGTTTTCGTACAATACATAAGATTTTCCCTAATCGCATCAAAATCTTCCGAACAGTAATACCGCTTTAGATGTTGTTGCTTATCTTCGGGGATAAAATGCAGTTTATTGGCATTTCCGCCCCAAGTAATTTTATCAAAGCCGGTCAACAACATTGATGCATGCGTTTCATATAGTGTATGCAAAACATTATATAGCTTAAAATAATCTTTTCTGATAAGATATTTTCTTACCATATACGCATGATACCAATATGTGTTTTGAAGTTGTATCAAATCGTCATTCCAAAAATCTCCCTTTAGATTTCCAGAAATCAACTCTGTAACCATTCCTGTTTTATCAAAAATGACATCTTGTTCTGTTAATCCTGTATAGTGCAATCTACAAATATAGTTACTCAATTTTTCTGAATTGATTAAAAAGACATCAAACTGAAAGATATTATTATCACAGGAAATTAAATATCCGTTATTAACAATTGCCTCTCCATTAAAGCCTTCCGGATAACATAATAAAATCTCATTACCCATGTTCTTTAGATATTCCTCAATCTTCTCCGGAGAATGTGTAAATGATTTTCCTTCAATTAACAATACGATATCAACATCAGAATATTCATCTGATAAACCATGGGTTTCCGATCCAAAGTTCCACGCCCCCAAAACAATTTCCGATTTTCGTATCTGTTCGATAAATTCACCTTTTATTTTTTCAAGTATTATATTCATAATTACCTCATATATTTTTATAGGCATCGTTTAATTTTACAAACAATACAAAAATGAGAGTTGGAATTTGTATATTCCACCCCCATACTTTAAATGCAGTTGCAAATGAGTTCAATGTTGCAAATATGAATTGCGTCTAATAGATCATTCTTAAAACTGTCTATTTCTTTTGATTTATATAGTAATCTGTTTTTATTCATATTTGCTTACTCTTCTTCAAACATTCCCCTTAATTTTTCTCCAACTTCATAACCTTTTTTATAAAAGTTATCTACGCCCATTTTTAAATATTCATATCTATAGCAAAGTTCCATTGTTATTGGTCCATTATAATTACAACTTTTTAATTCTTTTATGATTTTTTTCCAATCAATTGTTCCGTCAAAAGGTATTAAATGTAAGCATTATCATGCAAATGTACTGCAAATATCCTACCTTTAAATTTTGAAAAGTTCAGATTATCATCAAAATGTACATGATAATGTCCTGAGTCAAAACAAACTCCAACATTATCATTTTTTATATTTTCTATCACATAATCTAAATAACCTTTTAATTTTGTGTTTTCAAAAGCAACTTTTATACCTAAAGCCTTTGCGTAATCCGCAATTTCTTGTAATCTATGTAAGCCAAGCGCATTGTACTTTGGTGCATCATTTTTACCCGTAAGATGCATAACAACCATAGAAATATTGTTTTCTTTACAAATTTTTATATCATTTTTATATCTATCTACTAATTTACTTCCATCTTCCGTATCAAGCCATATGTCATTTATATTTTGATATCCTAAATGTGCAAAAATAACATTTAAATCTTTTTCTCTAATATACATTAACTGTTCTTCTTGTGTAGGATTCCATTCTCTATTATACCATTGTACAAAAACATTTTTAAAACCTGCATTTTGAATCGCATCTATTGTATCAATCACATTAACAACTTTATTAGCATTACTAACAACTACAGCAAGCTCTCTCTTAATCATTTGCCTCTCCTGTAAATGTCCAAATTTATGTATGAGTTTATAGAACGACACTCCTTGTACGTTTTTTCTTGATATTTTTGTGCAAATGGGATTCAGCGTCTTCTAACGCCAGCACCTAGAGCCAAAATTCAAAGTTCTTCATACCCTTAAATAAAGGCACAATATCAAGTACTGTCCGAACCCATTACTCCATTAACAAAACACTTTCAACTCTTCTAAAAATTCATTATATTCCTCCTTATAATTCTTTTTTCATACAAACCGATTCCGCCATACACTGATATGGTCCATAATTGGGTATGACTTTATACCCAATTTTTCTGTACAATGACATTGCTTCAACCAATATTTCTCCGGATTCTAGGATCAAATTGGAGTACCCTTTCTTTTTCGCAGCCTGCTCCAGCAACTCCATTAGTTTCTTTGAAAGTCCTTGTCCCCTGTATTCAGCACAAATGAATACTCTTTTTACTTCTGCACATTCGTCATCATATCGTTTAAAACCGGCACATCCTATAGCCCTGCCCTCATCATAAATCAGAATCACATCTTCAATATCATCCAGAGAATTATATGGAATATATTGCGCTCTATTTTCTTCTCCGCCCACCATGTGATTTAAATATGCATCCAGCTCATGGCATAGTGCAACAAAATCTTTGTTTCCGCCATTTGTATATTCAAAGTTCATATGATTTCTCTCCGTAGCTTGCTTTTAACTATACAACAGATTCCTTTCAATCTTTTTTACTTAAAGGACTTCACCATAATATACTCTTCCTCATTTTCATCCACAATCTTAAAACCCACCTTACGGTACATATCGACCGCATAATTGGCCTTCTGCACTGCCAGTGAGGCTTGTTTATAACCATTTTCTTTCAAAATAGCCAGCATGCTTTTCATCATGGCAGTTCCTATTCCCTGTCCGCGAAACTCCTTATATAAAGAAATGGCGAAAGAAGGAGTTTCATCATCCACATGACCGTAATCGTTCATAATGCGAACCCAGACAGCCCCCACTATTTTTCCGTCTATCTCCGCAAGCAAGGCCCGGTCATGCTTCTGCTTTCCAAAATCAGAAACATATACTTGTAACTCTGGTGTATTAATTATGGATTTTGGCGGTGAATCTACGCCCTCGGGTATGAAAATTGCCTCATATAAGAACTCGCTTAGAATCTCATATTCTGTTTCTTTCATTTCACGTATTGTATAGTTCATTTTCAAAATTTGTTCCTACATCGTCAAAGTCGCATAAATAGTTTAACTTATTCGCACAACTATCTCCTTCCCCATCTTCACATGAGGAATTCCTGCTTCCATAAATACCTCTGATTCCCTGCGATAGCCGCAGGCTTCATAAAATCCGCAGACCTCAAATTTGGAATCCAACTCCATTTTAAAGCCGGACTGCTGCCTACGGCTGTAATACTGCTCCAATTGCGTTAGTGCCGCTTTTCCCACTCCCCGCTCCCTGCATTCCTTTAGAATGCAGAATCTTTGCAGCTTTATACCACTCTCTGTATGCATGCAACGGCAGGCTCCCACTGACTCCCCGTCTCGTTTTATCAAAAAATGCTCACAATCTCCGCCAGGTACGTCCTGCTCGTCCACTTCAATTTCTGCAGGCACCTTTCGTTCCAGTGTAAATACCGCATTTCTGATTCTTAGGCATTCCGACAAACATGTCATATCTGTGGCAGGTATTAATTCTATTTTCATACTTCGTCTTTCTCCAATCCATGCAGATACTGATAGATTTCCCGTTTGCCCACGCCCCTGTCTTTTGCTACCTGCTTCATAGCGCTTTTGGAGTCCATACCGGCTTCTTCGTAAAATGCCATATGCTCCTCAATGCTCATAGCTTCCCAAGATGCTATCTCCTCCTGCTTTTTCTCCAGACGACTCTTGCCCGCAAGCACCAGAACATATTCCCCTCTGGGTTCCTCTGTTTCGTATTTCTTCAATGCCTCCGAAAGTGTGGTCGGTAGAATCGTTTCGAACTTTTTCGTCAGCTCCCTGCAAAGCGTTATTTTTCTGTCTCCCAACATTTCCGACAGATCTGTCAGTGTTTTGGCAAGGTGATGGGGTGCCTCGTAGAGAATAATGGTTCGGGTTTCCTGTTCCAACTCCTCCAACACTTCCCTACGCTCTTTTTTCTCCGCCGGCAAAAAACCTTCGAAGCAAAAGCGTCTGGTAGAAAGCCCCGATAAAGTAAGCGCCGTAATACAGGCCGCCGGTCCCGGCAGACTTGTTACTGCAATTCCCGCCTCCTGACACATCCGCACCAGCACTTCTCCGGGGTCGGAAATGGCAGGCGTGCCCGCATCCGTTATCAGCGCTATATTCTTTCCTGCCAGCATCTGCCCGATGAGCTGCTCTGCCTTTTCCACTTTGTTATATTCGTGATAGCTCGTCATAGGCGTATGAATATCAAAAGCAGACAGCAGTTTCCTGCTGTTTCTGGTATCCTCCGCAGCGATCACATCCACCGCCTTTAAGGTGTCGATCACGCGGGGTGTCATATCCTGCAGATTGCCTATGGGCGTTGCGCATAGATAGAGCATTCCTGGCATAATAACCTCATTTCTACTGTTTCCGATATTTTTTCTCAACTTTCAGCGTGTACAGCGCAACCAGTGCAATGGTTATAAAGAGCATTCCGATCATGGAAAGCACTACTCCGGCACCACCTGCAAGCATCGGCAGACCAATCAGCATAAAAGCTGCTCCGTAACAACAGAAAAGCTTACCCATTGCCCGGTTATAGCCTTTTACATCCTCTACCTCGGGCAGTTCTTTTATATTGGCATAGAACCCAAAGGGTTTCTGTCTTTTGGATAAGATCATATAAATACCGTACAGTATAAATACAACCCCCATTACTTCCCAGATAATAACTGCTGTTTCTACTCCATGCATATCCATTCTCCTTCCATCTGCTTTGCCTCGCTGCGGCAATGTCTTTTTTTCATCTGCCTCACACTAATCGTGCTTACCTTAATATCCGTAAATATCATAGATTTCCGGCATATACACACCCGGTTCACTGTAGATGATCAGGGGCTTCTCCACCGCCATACGGGGTTTACCTCCCCGCACGCCCTCTATGAGCACCATATTGGGCTCCTTGTCCACAAAGGGATATACTAACTGCATCCGCTTCGGCTCTAACTTATACTGCGCCATGGTAGTGATGATCTCTGGCAGCCGAAAAGGTCTGTGTACCAGAAAAAAATGCCCTCCCGGTTTTAACAGTACCGCTGCTTTGCTTATCACGTCTTCTAACGTGCAGAGCAGTTCATGGCGGGCAATGGCCTTAGGTTCTTCCGGATTCTTCAGTCCGTGGGAATCTACCATATACGGCGGATTACAGGTTACAACATCAAAAGAGGCAGACGGAAATAACCGGTCTGCCTCTTTGATATCTCCCGTTACAATATCAATCTTGGAGGAAAGACCGTTCAGCTCCACACTGCGCCTTGCCATATCCGCACTCTCCTCCTGTATTTCCAACCCTGTCAGGTGAGCCGCAGGGGTCTTTGCCTCTAAAAGAATGGGAATAATGCCGGTGCCCGTACCCAGATCTAAAACGGTTCCATCAGGTTTTACCTGTGCAAAACCGGACAGTAAGACCGCATCCATTCCGAAGCAGAACCTGTCCGGATTCTGAATGATCCGATACCCGTTCCTCTGCAGCTCATCAAGGCGCTCCTTACTTTTCAGTCTGACTTCCTTCAAAGTTCGTCTGTCCTTCCTTTTTTCCGTTTCTATAGTTATGACGGCCTCTGGAATGATTGTCCCGCTGCTGCTCTCCGTCCTTCTTGTTGTTCTGGCGATTCTCCTGACGGTGATCCCGTCTGCCGCCTTTCCCTCGATGGTTATTGCGCCATTCCCGATTGTCTTCCTGACCTTCATTGCCGTCTTCCGAGCCATGTCGATTGTCCTGTCTGCCCCGGTTTTTGTCCTGATGGTTCCCACCGTTTCTTCGGGCCGGACGTTCTTCTCTCCCCGTCGGATCGTCTTCCATACTCTCCGTCTTTTCTTCGGTTTCTAAGAGTTCCAACTCTTTTAGTTCTTCTGCGGTCAGTTCCAGACGCTCTTTCTTGCCGTGCTTTCTTCTGAACTGTAATTCCTCTGCCTTATACTCGTGAATCTCTTTCTCGTCGTTAACGTCCACAACAACCTTTACTAACTGGCGCAGAACATTTACACTATGCACTTCACCCTGCAGACCGTCCGCTGTGGTTACATAATCCCCCACTCCCGGCAATTTGCGGTTTAATTCTTCATAAGTATCCTCCTCATGCTTCAAACAGCACATCAGTCTGCCGCATACACCGGATATTTTGGTAGGATTTAAAGAAAGGTTCTGCTCCTTTGCCATCTTGATGGACACGGGAATAAACTCGGAAAGATAAGTATGACAACATAGCGGCCGTCCACAGATCCCGATGCCGCCCACCGTTTTGGTTTCGTCCCTGACGCCTATCTGTCTGAGTTCAATTCTGGTTTTAAATACGCCAGCCAGATCTTTGACAAGCTCTCTGAAGTCGATTCTGCCGTCAGCCGTAAAATAGAACAGTACCTTATTGTTATCAAAGGTGTATTCCGCATCAATAAGCTTCATTTCCAGCTCGTGCTTGCGGATCTTTTCCAGACAGATATTGAAGGCTTCCTTCTCTTTTATTTTATTGGCCGCTTCCTGCTCGATGTCTTTTTCATTTGCAATTCTTAAGACCGGTTTTAAAGGCTGGATGACCTTATCTTCTTCCACCTCTCTGGGTGCGCTTACAACCGTTCCGAACTCTATACCACGGGCTGTTTCCACAATTACGTGGTCGTCCCTTTTTACCTCAAAATTCAACGGGTCAAAAAAATAAATTTTTCCCGCGGTGCGAAATCTTACTCCTATTACTTTTACCATCTATAAACCTCCAATGTCATATACTTCATGACGTTTCTTCACGTAGCTATTATAGCACGCCTCATTTCGCGGCTCAACCGTTTTCCTGCATTTCCAGAAATAGGAGTTCCATGGTCAGTTCAAAATTTACATTTGCTTCCAACCTTGATTTTGCACGGGAGAGCGCCTTAATAACCGATTCGATTCCCTCATAGGAAGTTCTGGCCGCTACTCGCTTGATATTTTGAAATTCTTCCTTGAATATCAAGTGATTCGCATCCTTAGTTGCCTTAAACATCAGGGCGTCCCGATACCATATCGCCAGAATATCCAGATAATCCCCTATATCCAGTTTATAGTCGGAAATCTTCTTGATGGCCGCTGCCATTTCCGTAACATCCATCTCATGGATATATTTTAAAAGAGAAAGCGCTTCTTCCTCTATCTGTTCAAAATCCTCGCTGACGGCAAGGTGCTTGGCTTTACCGATATTTCCTCTGGCGAATGCGGCACAGACCTCTGCCTTGTAATCAGGCACCTGCATCTGGGTCATCAAAAAGTTTTTGACTAACTCGTCCGAAACCGGCTTCATATGCAGTACTACACAGCGGCTTAATATGGTCTGCAGCAAAGAATTCACATTGCTTGTAAGCAGAATGATCACCGCATATGCAGGGGGCTCCTCCAGCGTCTTTAACAGAGCATTCTGCGCCTGTACCGTCATTTTTTCCGCATCATTGATAATATAGATTTTGTAGGGACTACTGTAAGGCTTAATCGCAATATCGCCGTTTAATTGCGTACGGATATCGTCTACACTGATGGACCCCGGTTTTTCATGGGTCACTTTGATTATATCCGGCTGATTGCCCGAAAGCGCCTGCTTACAGGCATGGCATTCCTGACAGGGCTCCACCCCTTCGTTTTCACACTGCAGTGCCATGGCAAATACCTTTGCTATGTATTCTTTGCCGGAAAACCTCTCTCCGTTTATAATGTATGCGTGGGAAATCTTTCCCGTGGAAATGGCATTCTGCAAATGCTCTTTGATCTGCTCCTGCCCTACAATATCCTTAAATGTTGCCATGTATACCCCTTCCTTCTCTTCTGTCACCCCAAAACCTGCTACGTAAAAATATCCAGCAGCAGACCCTTAATTTCTCCTATTTTACTTAAGATAGCCAGATTGTCCTTTTCGTCCTTTACCAATTCCTTTGCCAATTCATCCAGATTTTCGTCTACCAGCCGAATAATACCGTATACACGGTGGCGTCCCCGCTTATCCAAAAAATTCTCTCTGGAAAAAGAATGGGAACGGGTGATTACCTCATTTAGAAACTCTTTGACAAGACCGCGGTAACGCCTCATATCCCGTACATCTCTGCGTTTATAGAGCCGTTCTCCCTGCATGGTGATTTCTTCCATGAGTCCCTGCAGCTTGGTCTGCAGCTCCGCTTCCTCTATATGACTGGCAAGCATGAATTTAAAGTTTCCGTCCGTTGGCTGCTGCGCTTCCTTGGGTGCCTGAGGCTGTTGTACCTGTTGTATCTGATCCACTTTAATATCCATCTGCTTACCTCCCTTCTTTAAAGCTCTCCTGCAATATATTGCAGAATTTTCTCAAGACAGCTCTCTAAATTATCATTGTAAAAACGTCTTGTGATTCCTGCTCTCCTAATCTTTTCTTCGGCAAAATCCTCGCTGTCCGCAAGAAAGCGGCGGCACATTTCTTCGTATTTTGGATTTTCCTGCTCCTTTTCCCTATCCAGCGCTCGCTGCAGCCTCTCGCCGTCATCCAGTTCAATCAATATGGGCACCATGGTTTCTTTTCCGAAATAGTCCCGCATGCTTTCATATGCCTGCAGCGTCCCGATACAGATATGGCTTTGTTTCTCCGGTGCAATCTGTCCGTCGTCCAGAGTGAAATACCGCCACAGCCCATGATAGGTATTATAAGCCCGATGTTCAATCACTTTTCCCTTTTTCAGCTCCGTTTGAAATCCGGCTTCATCGGTGAAGTAGTACTCCACGCCGTTTTCCTCCCCCAGCCGGATCGGTCTGGTGGTATAAGGAATAATCTTTTTCAGGCCGAAAGGGTTCTCCTGCAAAAGCCTTTTATAAATTGTATCTTTTCCTGAGGAACTTTTTCCCATCAGATACACAATCTTACCCATCCGCTATACTACCTCTACCACATGTATCATATCCGTATTGCCTGCTATTCCCAAGGGGACACCGGCTGTTATAACAACTACATCCCCCGATTTTATCAGACCGGACTGCTTTGCTTTAAATACGGCCTCTTCAAACAATTCGTCCGTGGTTTCCTCTTTTTTGATCAATACAGGATTTACACCCCACAGCAGATTGAGCTGCCTGCAAACTTTCTCATCTATGGTACAACCGATTATCCGGCAGTCAGGCTTATAGCGTGCTATCATATTTGCAGTAAAACCGGACATGGTAACCGTAATAATTGCTGCTGCCTTTAAATCCATTGCCACGCTGCAGGTTGCATGAGAAATCGCTGTTGTAATATCTATTTTATCATCTTTTCCATTCTGCTCTTTCTGCATTCTGGATCGATAATCATTCTCCTGCTCTGCACGTCTGGCAATCCTGTCCATAGTCTTTACAGCCTCCACCGGATACAGACCCGCAGCACTCTCTCCCGAAAGCATGATCGCAGTGGTGCCATCATAAATCGCATTGGCAATATCCGTTGCTTCCGCTCTGGTAGGGCGGGGATTGTGAATCATGGACTCTAACATCTGGGTTGCGGTGATAACATGCTTGCCCTGTGCAACCGCCATTCTGATCATCTTCTTTTGCAGAATGGGAACCTCTTCCATGGCTACTTCCACTCCCATATCGCCCCTGGCTACCATGATACCATCGGATACTTCAAGGATTTCTTCCAGATTGTTAATTCCCTGCATATTTTCTATTTTGGCAATAACCCTCATTTTACTGCCGCGTTCGTCCAGCAGCTTTCTGACATCCAAAATATCCTCTTTCGTACGGGAAAAAGAAGTGGCAATAAAATCAAAACCATGTTCTATGCCAAAAATAATATCATCCCTGTCCACCGCACTGATGTAGGGCATGGACAGAACCGCGCCCGGCACGTTTACTCCCTTGTGGTTGGAAACAAACCCACCGTTAATGACCCGGCAGACGATGTCATTGCCTGTTATCTCCTCAACTACCATTTCAATCAGACCGTCGTCAATTAAAATTGTTGTTCCGACGCTTATGTCACTTTTTAAATTAATATAGGTAATCGCTACTTTTTCCGCAGTTCCCAGTATATCTTCGGTAGTCAAAGTAAATGTCTGACCCGCCTTCAATTCTACCTTGCCGCCTTCAAAATCACGCAGCCGGATTTCAGGTCCTTTGGTATCTAAGAGCGTGGCAACGGGTAAGCCCAATTCCTTTCGTACTGTTAGAACTCTGTTATATTTTTCCAGCATTTCTTTGTGGGTCCCATGGGAAAAATTAAATCTTGCCACATTCATGCCCGCCAGCATCAATTCCTTCAGTTTCTCTTCACTTTCACTGGCAGGTCCTATCGTACAAATAATTTTTGTCTTTCTCATTATCATTCCCCATTCTTTCATTTATGTTAAAACTTTTACCGTTTTTTCTTTTCCTACTCCCTGTACCTGCAGGCCCTCTTCCAAACAATCCTGTATATAGCTGCAAAGTTCTTCCGTAAAACGCTCTCCCGGCACCAAGATGGGAATCCCCGGCGGATACAGATTGATAAACTCCGCCGACAGCCGTCCTTTGGCATCTGCTAAAGAAATCTCCTCCCCCTCGCTCTCCCATGCTTCTTTCAAAGATAGCTCCCCGATTGGAAGCTTAGGCAGTTTTAAAAACTTCGGCGACTTGCATCCTTTTGATCCTTTATAAGCCATTTTATCTGCACGGGCTCCTGACTGCATGCAGATTTCTTCATCTATTGCTAACAGCGCCTCCGTCATACGGTCATAGCCCTCTTGGGCATCACCTACGGTAAACATAGCCAGAACATAATTTCCCGCCGCCATTTCCGGCTGCAGGTGATAAGTATGGAGCAAACTTTCATAGAGCTGTCTGCCCGTCATATACCCGCTTTTGTCCGCTATGACCAGTTTTCCTATATCCATTCCCTCCATCTGCAAAACCCGCAGACATCGGCACTCATTTAGCCTTTCTAACATCCTCTTCCAGTTTTGCAGAAAATCTCCAAAAAGCCTGTCCGCTCCGCTAGCTGTCAGATCCAGCGCTTCTTCCATCGCTGCCATAAAGAGGTAAGATGGACTGCTGCTCTGATAAATACTTAAAAAGCGCTTTAACAGCTGCCTGTCCACCAACTTTCCGTTTACATGTAAAATTGCTGTTTGCGTAAAGGATGGCAGTGTTTTATGTAAGCTTTGAATTACAATATCCGCACCGCATTTACAACTGCTTTTCGGCCATGCGGGATGAAATCCCAAATGTGCGCCATGGGCCTCGTCCACTATCAGCGGAATGCCCCTTTTATGTGCAATCCTCGCAATCTGTTCTACATCTGATACAATCCCTTCATAAGTAGGCGAAACCAAAAATACCGCTCGGATGTCCAAATCCTCCATAAGCGCCTGTTTCACCTGTGTGGGTGTGATTTCTAAGTTACAGCCAAAATCCGGCTCTGTTTCCGCCACCAGATAACGGATATCCAATCCCCGCAGATAAGCGCCGTGATAGGCTGCTCTATGACAGCCTCTTGCCATTAGGATTTTTCCACCTTCCGGCACCGCAGCCGAAATAGCACTGAGAATCCCTGCCGTACTGCCGTTTACCAGATAGAAGCTTTCTTCCGCCCCGTAAATATGGGCGGCCTTTTGTTGGATTCTTTTAATAATGCCGTTCGGTTCATGCAGATTGTCAAAACCGTCAATCTCTGTAATGTCCAATTTTGATATACTGCTTAAAACTTCGCCGCCCAGACGCCGTTTGTGTCCGGGCATGTGATAAGGGTAATAGTCGCTCTCCGCATATGACTTTAACTTCTCATACAATTCACCCATACCTGCGTGCCCCATGCCCCTTATGTATACGAATGGTTTCCAGTAAAGAACACCACTTATCGGCTGTCGTCACGATCCAGGCTTCCCTGCAGGTAGGTGGTACCACGGTCAGAGGCCACATATGCTTGCGGATGATTTCCTGTTCTCTGGGCGTTAAATCATATTCAACGGACGCATTCTTGAGAGCTATCCCCGGATGGTAAAAGCCATGCAGCTTATGAGGCTGTCTGTGATCCTCATCATGCCAGTCATACAAAAAGTAATCATGGAGCAGCGCTCCTCGTATCAATTCGTCCCTTTTGCATCGAATCCCCAGCTTTTCCAGCTTATCACTGATTGCCAGACTGTATTTTGCGACGTTCATGCAGTGGGCATTTACAGTCATATTTCCATGCTGAATATGCCCTCTGGTCTTGTGAAAATTTGGAGAGGATAAAATATCCGGGGCATTTACCCTAATCTCGTTATACAGCCTGCGCTGCTTTATGTATTTCTGCTTCCACTGCTCGGCCTGCTTGACCGATCTTTGGCTGTTCTTCTGCATCCTCCCACCCCTTATTTTATCTTTCAGCTTCTAAAGCTATTGTATTTCCAATCTTTTAATAATAGTAGCAGATTACGGGAAAGCCCGTAGATACATAACCATATATTTCCTTGGCCTTATTAAACGGTAAATTAATGCATCCGTGGGAACCGTTCGTGAGATAGATTTCTCCGCCAAACGCTCTGCGCCATGTAGCATCATGCATACCAATATTGCCGTTAAAGGGCATCCAATATTTCACAGGAGTTTCATAATTGTCTCCCCGAAGAACGGCATCCGTAGTCTTGTAGGTTAACCCAAATACGCCAGGCGGTGTGGTGTTTCCATTCGATACATTTCCGGAAACAAAATCCGATTCCAACACGATTTCTCCATCCTGATACACATACAGATGCTGATTGGACAAATCTATTTCCACATAGGAATTGCCGATATCATCAGCACCTTTTACAAAGCCTTGATTTTTATACTCCGGCTCCTTTTGAATAACCGCTCCCTCTAAAATCAACTCCTTGAGCGCTTCCGTTTCCGCCTCTCTGTCCGTTCTCCATCCATAGGCTCCGCTCGGCAGGGTCAGCTCCACGCCCAACGTCGTCGTAAACTTACGCTTTTGTCCGTAGGTATCGTAAGCCTTGGCTTTTTCTGCCACATAAGCTGCGATCTGTTCCTCGTCCAGACTGATTTCTCCATCCTCCAGAATGATCCATGTATGAATAAGCTCTCCGTCCAGAATTTCTTCATTCCCGTTCCAGTCATATGTAATACGGGTTCCCACAATTCGATTCAACTGCTCCAATCTTTCCTGCAGTTCTTCATTGTTAGAATCTACTTCGGGACGCACGTAACACTGGGCCTCTCTTAAGTTGAGCTCTCCCCGCATACTGTCCAATGCTTCTTCAATACATAAAACCGTCTGTTCCTCATCTAAAAGAGTACCCTCTTTTTCGGCAATAATGGTATATCGGCCTTCCGCTTCCTCGTATTCGCCAATATAAGCATTTTGCGGTTCCTCCGCATCGCCGGTAAAGAGTACGGCTCCCTGCAGACTACTCCGCAGCGCCTCTTGGCTGTAAACTGCTTCCACAGAAATCTGATGCTCTCTGGAAACCTTATTAAACATCATTGCCACCCAAGCATATTCATTCTGCTCCTCTAAAAGCTGCTCTATACTCTGCTCCACCGGAAACATCATTTCACAGTCCCCCGGTTTGATGACAAGCTGTTCTTTTCCGTCTCCATCCACAATTTTCAAGGCATAAGCATTGGTATACCATTGCTGAACCGCATCGATTGCCTGTTCTGCCTCCTGATTACTGCAGTCTATTCCATTGATAGCAGTATTCGGAAAGAAGTGTTCCCTGTAATAAAAGGCGCCTCCAAAATATATGCCAATCAGTGCGCCACAGAGAAGCACCGCGGCAACGATCAGGAATATACGGCCCTTCCGAGGTTTTTTCTTCGATTTATCTTCAGCAGCTGTCTCCTCACTTGCCTCTTTTTTATCCTTATTTTCGGTATCATCCGGCTTGCCTGTTTCTTTTGCAGTTTCTTTCGTAGTCTCTTTTGTAGTTTCCTTAACTGCTTCCTTGGAAGCTTCTTCTCCGGATTCCTTGCTTTTGCTTTCACTCTCTTGCGTATTGTTCTGCTCTTTTACCGTCTCTTCTTTTGCAACTTCCTCTGCTGCTTTTTTCTCCTCAGCGGCTCTCTCTTCAGAACCCGTGGATACCTTTTCCTCTTTCGTATCGTATCCCATGGTGGTCTCCTATCCTCTCATTAAATTCCCTCGTCCATTATAGCATCAACCGACACAAATTAACAACATATTGATACCATCTTTCCTTAAAAGAATTCTTCTATATTTCTGCCATTTGTTCCGTTCTTTTCCAGAAATACAGCAACAGTATCCCTGCAATCAACACTACTGTAACCGGCAGACTTCCCTCTAAACCAAATGCACCTCCGTTAAACAGTGCCTTGCCCTCTACAGGAGCTGCTGTCAGAATAGAATCGCTAAGATCCATTCCGCTCACTTTAATACCGTAAAAATTTCCCTGTACTAAATTCCATACGGAATGAAACGCTGCAATTCCCCAGATATTTCCCCTGCGGATAAAATATACCGACGCAAAAACGCCAAATAGAAACAGATTAATAAATGCCAACACACTAATACCGCTGTTTAACAGATGCAGTGCTGCAAAGATCAAAGCATTTGCCAATATTGCCGCATACACAGGATATCGCCTTGCGTAGGAAATCATAAAATAGCCTCTGCATATTACTTCCTCCGCCATGCCCTGAATCATAAAACCGATCAGAAACAAGAGAAAGATTCCGATAATCCTTACCGGTGCCACCCTAAAAGCTAAAGAAATCTCTAACTTCAATCCGCCGATTAAAACACTGAATAGCACTGCCAGTGAAAAACAGGCAAATCCGGCAAGCATGCCGATCAAATACTCCTTTACCGCGGCTTTCTTACAAAATCCCATTGTGCGCATTTTACGCTTTTGCAGCAGTTTGCAGAACAGGCATACAATGACTATCATGACAATTTCTGCGATCAGCATCCCCAGCATATATACATTGGATGATGCTATTTCTTCCTCTATTAACATCATGGCTTTCACATCATTTGCCATGGCGGCACTCATAAACCTTCCGTTGGTAAACATTAATATGAGCGATAAGGGAGTCGCCACGATCGCCATACAAATATTGGAAACAAAAAATACCGCCACGAATATTAGTATTTCTAATATCCAAACTAAACCTTTCTGCGCCTGTGCCGCTTCTACTACCATCTCAGGTTTCCGAAACAAATCTTTTTTCATCTTTTCCCCTTTTCTTTTGCATTGTGCATATACCAATTATTTTGAAATTATTATACTATATTTCTTATGACATTAGAAGCCCGTAATAGCAATGACTTTTCTATAAAATTTTGGTAATTTAGAATTATCTATTGACTCTCTCGCAGCGTGATGCTTTATGCTTGTATGGAAAGGAGGCAGTCATGAAAACTATAAAAGAGGTATCTGAAATAGCCCGTATCAGCATTAGAACCCTGCGTTATTATGATGAAATTGGCCTGTTAAAGCCTGCTCAGCTGACGAAAGCCGGTTATCGTCTGTATGATGACAGCGCTTTAGCAAAACTGCAATTGATACTGTTCTTTAAAGAGCTGGATTGTCCGTTAAGGGATATTCGCAAAATCTTAGATGATCCGGACTATGATCGAGAGCAGCTATTAATTGCTCAAAAGGCATTACTGGAAAAGAAGCGAAATCGTCTCAACGGTATTATTGAACTGATCACAGATGTAATAGGAGGTATTAACACAATGAGTTTTGAGGCATTTAATAACGAAGATATTCAAAAAATGGTGGACCATTCTCTGGAGTGTATGTCCCCGGAACTTCTTCAGGAACAAATCAAAAAACATGGAAGTATTGAAAAATATCGTGAAATACTGACCAATGGCTTTTCAGGCAACGAGAAAAGTATGGCACAAGTCATTAATTGGTATGGCGGTAAAGAAAAAGCGGTTGAGGCAGTTCTTCAATCTACCGGCAATATGGAGGAGCTAAAACAAGAGCAGGATGCAACAGCAGAAGTTTACGCACAATTCAAAACCGCCAAAGAAACCGATAACATTGATCTGGCTTATGATGCAGTTTCCCGTCTGGCAAAATGTTATAAGGAAATGTTTAAATTGGATAATGCGAGAAATATTCTTCTGGATTTGGCAAAAGAGTACCTACAACTGGAAAAACTTGCTGAAATTACAGATATGCAATATGGCTCGGGAATTTCAGAGTACATTGCCCATACAATAAATAACTATTATGGTGTGTGAGTTTAAGTCTGCAAGTGAAGCACGGGGAATTCTGAACCCAGGGGGTTCGAATCAATCTACGCTCTTGGCAAATGAAGCACGGGGGATTCGAACCCCCGACAACCTGATTAAAAGTCAGGTGCTCTACCGACTGAGCTAGTGCTCCTTAATCAAAAAAATAATGCCCAGAACCGGAATCGAACCAGTGACACGAGGATTTTCAGTCCTCTGCTCTACCAACTGAGCTATCTGGGCATTAAGTCCTTGCTAATACAAAGACTCAGTAGCGGGGACAGGATTTGAACCTATGACCTTCGGGTTATGAGCCCGACGAGCTTCCAGACTGCTCCACCCCGCGATATTTATATTATATTCTTACATTTGAAGTTTATGCCTCAAATGTCTTACCCATCAGGGTAAATGGATGGAGGTGGATTCGAACCACCGAAGCAATTTGCAGCAGATTTACAGTCTGTCCCCTTTGGCCACTCGGGAATCCATCCTTATTTTTTAAGCCGATGATCGGACTCGAACCGATAACCTGCTGATTACAAATCAGCTGCTCTGCCAATTGAGCCACATCGGCAAGTCGTATTTGACATCGAATAACACTAACACAATAATGGGGCCTATAGGGCTCGAACCTATGACCCTCTGCTTGTAAGGCAGATGCTCTCCCAGCTGAGCTAAGACCCCTTAGCGAACACGCTTCGTCCACTGTACGACCCAGATCGGACTCGAACCGACGACCTCCGCCGTGACAGGGCGGCGCTCTAACCAACTGAGCCACTAGGCCAAATGCAAAACTTCACTATAAAGGCACTTGTGCCTTGAAAACCGAACAGCGAAACTCCTCTTTCATTCATCCGATAACATTCCCTGCCTGTTCAGGATAAGCCCTCGACCGATTAGTAAATGTCAGCTGAACACATTGCTGTGCTTACACCTCA
>JAFLSY010000010.1 GCA_022510745.1 Lachnospiraceae bacterium | reverse complement strand
AGGTGTAAGCACAGCAATGTGTTCAGCTGACATTTACTAATCGGTCGAGGGCTTATCCTGAACAGGCAGGGAATGTTATCGGATGAATGAAAGAGGAGTTTCGCTGTTCGGTTTTCAAGGCACAAATTTTTTGGGGTGCGTAAGTGCATCTCGAGGTAGGGCCTCTCATAGTGCAAAGTGCACCTCGAGGCAACGCCTCTCGGTCGCGGCTGCGCCGCTTATGCATATATTTTGTAATACGCTTAGGGAAGCGAGTTTCCCACGCATCTTTCAAAATATATGCGCACTTACTTAGATAACGAATATTCCTCGATAGCTCAATGGTAGAGCACTCGGCTGTTAACCGAGTTGTTGTAGGTTCGAGCCCTACTCGGGGAGTTTGGCTTTTTGGAGCTGCTATTATGGACCTTTAGCTCAGTTGGTTAGAGCAACCGGCTCATAACCGGTCGGTCCTGGGTTCGAGTCCCCGAAGGTCCACTATTAATAAAATATATTTGGCCTAGTGGCTCAGTTGGTTAGAGCGCCGCCCTGTCACGGCGGAGGTCGTCGGTTCGAGTCCGATCTGGGTCGTATGGGGTCTTAGCTCAGCTGGGAGAGCATCTGCCTTACAAGCAGAGGGTCATAGGTTCGAGCCCTATAGGCCCCATAATTTTTCTTAAAATAATGAAATTATTCTATGTTGTAGCGTCGGCTGGTGTGGCGGAATAGGCAGACGCAAGGGACTTAAAATCCCTCGGTGGCAACACCGTGCCGGTTCAAGTCCGGCCACCAGCACTCAAAAGGGAGAAACGTGATTTTTAGGCGTTTCTCCTTTTTGATGTGTGAAAAAGGTATAAATTTATAAGAAAACAACACTTCCACTTGTATGTTAAAAAATATCTACTATTATAATAAGTAGGGGGAAAGCACTGTATGAAAGTTAAATTTGCCAAAATAATACTGACCATAAGCGTAGCGGCTGCTTTTCTTGCGGGCTGTGGTAAGGAGATTTCGGAATCCGAGACTGAAACCGGCATGGAGAGCGAGTTTGAATCTGGTGAGCCTGTAACAGAAACTGCGACTGAAGAAGATGTAGTGGAATCAGAGACGGAAATAAATACCGAAGAAGCGGATGAAACGAATGCTTTAGTGTCCATGCTGCTGGTGAGGACCGTACGGTATGTGCCCGAGGGAGAAATCAGGATAACGAGCGAATCTATCTATGATACCAAGGGGAATCAGATCAAGCTGATTTGGTATAACAGGGATGGCAGCCCCGGCAGTTGGGAAGAGTGGGCATATGATGAATCCGGCAATGAAATCGCATGGTGTTCCCGTGATTCGGACGGAGAGCTCCTTCTTCGGAAAGAATGGGAATATGATGAGAACGGAAAGCGGATAAGGGAAGATCATTATGACGGTGACAGATTAGGCTATTGGATGGATTATGAATATGATAAAGAAGGGAACCAGGTCAAGTTGACATCGTATAGTCAGGAGGGGGATATTCAGTATTGGTATGAATATGAGTATGATGCGTCGGGGAACCTGATGCTGGCGATTTTACATGATTTGGACGACATGGTTGTTGGCAGAGGAGAATACGAATATGACGCCTTCGGTAATCAGACTAAGGAAATCCGGTATGATAGAAATAACCGGTCAGACGGATGGGAAGAGTGGGAATACGACGCTTCCGGAAACTGTACCAAGGAAATATGTTATGACCGGGATGGCGATATAAAGTTTTTGTTGGAATATGATTATGTAGCGATTCCTGACGACTATGGAAAAGGAGATCATCGTGAACTTGATTCTGCAGGCAGGCTGATAAAGTATACATACTATGATTCCGAGGGTAAGCTTTTTTACTGGATAGATCATGTGTATGATGAATCCGGCAATCAGGTCAGATGGGTCTATCATGAACGGGACGGAAGCATCGAATGGTTTGGTTATGTATATGATGATGCCGGCAATCGCATCAGGCAAATGGAGCATGATCCAACTTACAGTGCAGTGTATTTTACCGAAGGCTGTTGGTTTGAAAGGGAATGGGATGCAGAAGGAAATTGGATCAGCCTTATAGAGTATAAATGTGAGGACGGCAGCATCAACGGCGGATGGGTAAGAGAATATATCGCACCCGATACCTGGATCATACAAACCGGTTATAGAGAGGATGGAAGTACCTATATTGGGGGAGAACGGGTATATGATGAGTCCGGCAGATTGACAAAGGAAATCTTCTATAATGAGGACGGCAGTATCGATAGAGGGAAGGAGTGGGAATATAATTCCTTTGGGAAACTCACTAAAAATATATACTATCATGGGGATGGCAGTCTATGGTATTACGAAGAGGACGAATATGATGATTTCGGCAGCTTGATTAGGTCATACTGGTTCAACTATTATATGGAAGAGTCGATTGTAGGACATGAGCACATATATGATCCGGCAGGAAATTTGATGAAAGATACTGCTTATGATCCGTCCGGAAATATCGTAGAATGGTACGAGTATGAGTATGACGAATCCGGCAATAGGATCAAAGAAACCCGGTATAACGGGGACGGCAGTATCAAGGAATAGGATGATCATCATTCCGAGATCCCGTAAGGAAACGTTTGCCAGGTTGTGTGCGGGTGGTATCATCGAAGTATCCGCTGAGTATAGCGACGGTCGAGAAAAGGCATTTGTACTCACCGACAGTGGTTAGACGTATGCTGAACCGCTGATAGAGTCTCTCAATCGCGTGGAAGAGAAAGCAATCCAACTGATGGGTTCAAAACGGATTAAAACTATGACGGAACTTGTGCAGGAATTTGACTTTGCATTAAATACCGCATTGGATGAAAATGATTAAACATGAAAGAGGTATAAAAATCGGTATGGACACCTCACAGCTTTTTGGTTCGGAAAAAATCAGTAAGATATTGTTCCGGCTTGCGCCGCCAGTCATGCTGGCGCAACTCATACAGGCACTTTATAATATCATCGACAGTTTGTTTGTCGGACGGTACTCGGATTCGGGACTGACCGCCCTGTCCATCATCTATCCCATACAACTTTTGATGATCGCTCTGGCGGTGGGAACGGGAGTAGGCATCAATACGGTCATGGCGGCCAAGCTGGGTTCCGACAGCAAAATGGAAGCCGAGGAATATGCTGGGATTGGGACACCCTTGGCCGCTCTGCTCTGGTGCCTGTTTGCGCTTATCTGCTGGGCGATCATGCCGGCCTACGCTAAGATGTCAACCAGTTCCCCAGAAGTTATTTCCGATGTTGTCACTTATGGCAGGATCGTATGCGTATTCAGCTTTGGGCTATTTTTGGAGAGCGTCTGGACAAAAATCTTACAGGCACAAGGTAATATGAAAACGCCTATGGCGGCGCAGATTATCGGAGCGGTTACGAACATCATTTTAGACCCTTTGCTCATTTTTGGTATGTTTGGACTTCCAGAGATGGGTATTGCCGGCGCTGCTATCGCTACTGTAGCGGGTCAAGTCGTGGCAGCTCTGGTCGTGATGAAAAAAGGATTCAGAAAGCCTGCCGCACTCCGTGAGTTTCCTCGCAGAACCGGGAAAATATTCCGCCTTGGGCTTCCGAATATTTTGATGCAGTCCGCCTATACCTTCTACATACTGGGATTGAATTTGATCCTGTCCGGGTTTTCCGATCAGGCGGTCACGGCACTGGGGTTGTACTATAAATGGCAGACTTTCTTCTTTATTCCATTGGGGGCTATGCAGACTTGTATCGTGCCTGTGGTCAGTTTCAACTACGCGGCAAAAAACATTGATCGCTGTAAACAAACGCTGTCTGTTGCCATCGGATTTGGAGTGGCGCTGATGGCATTGGGCACTCTTTGCTTTAACTGCATTCCCTCACAGATGTTACGGGTGTTTACAAAGGATGAGACTGTTGTCGCCATCGGGAGCGTAGGATTTCATTTTGTGGGGTTCAGCTTTCTGCCTATGGTGACTTCGCTCACATTCCCAGTATTCTTTCAGGCGGTAGGCAAAAGTTTGAAAAGCTCACTTTTGACGGTCATTCGCACCGTTGTCCTGTTTGTGCCGCTTGGGTTCTTGTTTTCCCACTTTGGGCTGAATTGGTTTTGGTTGACCTTTCCTGTGACGGAGGTAATCACGTCGGCTGTGGGATTTCTGTTTTACCGCCAGTTTCTTGACAGTGATTATGTGCGAACACCAGCCGCGCTTCCGTTTAACAGCGGAGAAATCGCACTGAAACCGTCGCAACCCGGCGTGATTATTACGATTGCCAGAGAACACGGTTCTTCCGGCAAGCAGATTGGTAAGCTGGTAGCGGAGAGACTCGGCATCCCGTTCTACTATAAGGAGATGGTGGCACTTGCAGCTCATGAGAGCGGACTTGACCGGGAGTTCATCTCCGACATCCATAAAAACGCACCCGATGTTCTGCGTGAACTCTACCTCAATTCCAGCGCCGTCCGAATGGCAATAGCTGCTCAAGCAAAGATCATCCGAAAGATTGCTGATAACGGAAGCTGTGTGATCGTCGGCCGTTCAGCCGATTATGTGCTGAGGGATCGTGAGGATGTCGTCCGTGTTTTCATCCATGCGCCGAAAAAGTACCGTATAAAACGCGTAATGGAAGTGTATGGGGACAGCTTGAAAGAAGCAAGAAGAAATATTCATCGTTCCGATAAAGCGAGAGCGGCATATTACCGCCACATATCTGGTAGGCGCTGGGCTGACGGTCGGCACTATAATCTGTCAGTCGATTCTTCCATTGGCGTTCAAGAAACGGCGGATCTGATACTGGCATATGTGTCCGGCATTTCCGAAAAGATTGAGTGTCAAACCGGACTGTGAATCTTTACTATACATGAGCATTAACCGCAGGGAGTCCAGCCACCAGCAGTCAATTAATAAACTTGCTATAATAATCAGCCCACTTTTTAGGTGGGCTGTTGTTTATGAAATGCTGTATTTATCAGTATTTTAGGCTTTTTCAATAGCTACTGGATTGGAGGATACATGCTTTAAGAAGCCTTCTCCGTCAGTCGGTGATATTCCTGCAGCGCCAGGCGGCGTTTGAAAAAACGAGGCAGTGAGGCTGCCTTATTATAGAACCAGAAGGAATAGACTAAGATATTGTTTAAGGAACCAATACGTTCTTTGGTAGTGCCATGGTAATAGTCGCCGCTGCTTGTTACCGGGCGTTTTGACCGGATATAGCGAATCAGATCGGATTCGGAGAAAATGTCCTCAGGAAAGTCCGTATAGCCAAATCCTGTACCATCAGCCTTGTGGGTGTCACTGCCGCCAAAACCGGGCAGTTGATGCTGTTTTGCCAAAGCTGCAGCTTCCGCATTACTCTTCGGGGATTCGCAGGCATTGAAAGTTTCCATGAAATCAAAGAGCCGCAGGATGGAAGGATTTTTACGAAAACGGCGGGTGTTGCACAGACTTAAGTATTTTTCTCCGCAGGGATGGGCAGGGCCTAAGATGCCCCCGAAGAAGTGTACGATTTCAGCCAAAATGCCCACAGGAAGCCCCCGTAGCTCTAAAAGCGGCAGTTTTATGTACTCCGGCATAATGACCAGAATGTGACCTGCGTCTATGGTATCGTACTCAATTCCTTTCAGTACGGTAAAATCCTGAAATTCAGGATTGTTTCTATGCTTTAAATAATAGCGATAGCCGTTATGGGAGTTATGGTCAGTGATCAAAATTCCCTGATACCCTTTTTTCTTTAACAGGGCTATCTGCTCGGCTAGTGTAACCTTACCGTCCAGAGATCCTTCTTTTGTATGGCAGTGCATATCAAAACGCATAGTTATCATCTCCGTAAAATGCATTTCTTACAAAAATTATTATAACAATACTTTTTCATAAAAACAATAAACAGAAAATGGAAAAACGGGAACATCAAAAGGTGTTCCCGTTTTTGCCGTGCGTTAGAGGATTCGAACCCCCGACCTTTTGGTCCGTAGCCAAACGCTCTATCCAGCTGAGCTAAACGCACATATGTTGTAACATATTATGCTACAACATTGAATATTTTACACGGATTCCATGAGAATGTCAAGAACTTTTCGCAGAAAAGAAAGCGGACATTTTCGCAATAAGAGAAAGCGGAAAAGGTCTCTGAAAATTTCCAATATAATTTCAAAAAATTTTTGGAAATGAAAATGGCAGCCCGCAGGTTTCATTACTGCGGACTGCCTTGTTGATCGGTGTCTTTACTGATTGGTATGCTTACTGATCGATATTTCGGCTTTTAACCCATGGTAACAGTAACATTGTAAACAGTCTTGCCTTCCTCGTAAGGAATTACGCAGCCGTCTACAGTCTTGCCATCAACTACCAGGGAAACAACACCCTTTTCTACATTGTTAGGATTCTTTACTTCAATATGATAGGTACCTTCCCGGAAGCTTCTGGTCAGTTTGAAATCGCCGAAGTCCTTAGGCACGCAGGGATTGATGGAAAGTCCCGTGTGGGTAGGATATACACCCAGAATATACTGGGAGATATTTACAAAGGTCCATGCAGCGGTACCGGTCAGCCAGCTGTTCTTAGCCTCACCATGGAATTTCGCATCGCGTCCTGCAACCATCTGGGAGTAAACATAGGGCTCGGTGCGGTGGATTTCACTGATATCCTCCACATAAGCGGGACAGGTCTTCTTGTAGATTTCAAAGGCTCTCTCACCGCGGCCGATAACGGTTTCCGCAATGGATACCCAAGGATTATTGTGACAGAAGATACCTGCATTCTCCTTGTATCCGGGCGGATAGGAGGTGATTTCACCCAGTTCCAAATGATATCTGGTATAAGCGGGCTGCAAGATCATAACGCCGTACTTGGTATCCAGTCTTTCCTTTACGGAATTAAGTGCTTTCTCCGCATGTCCTTCTTTTACGCCGACACCTGCCAGTACGCAGAAGCCCTGAGGCTCGATGTAGATCTGCCCCTCGTCACACTCTTTGGAACCTACTTTATTACTGTAAGCATCATATGCGCGGACAAACCATTCGCCGTCCCAGCCGTCCTTTAAGATAGCGTCGTACATAACGGCAACTTCGTCGCGGGCTCTCTTAGCCTCAGCCGCATCGCCTAAGAGCTCAGCTAACTGTGCATACTCTTCGCCATATTTTACAAACATACCTGCAATAAATACGGATTCTGCTACGGGACCCTCGGAAGGACCAAAGGTCTGGAAGGACTCGCCGGGATGCTCGGAGAAGCAGTTTAGGTTCAGACAGTCGTTCCAGTCAGCCCGTCCGATAAGAGGCAGGTTATGAGGACCTTTGTGATTGATGATATAATCCAGAGAACGCTTTAAGTGCTCCATCAGGGTGGTAGCTACGGACATATCGTTGTCGTAAGGAACCATCTCGGTCAGAATGGAAGTATCGCCGGTCTCTCTTACATATGCGGAGGTACCTGCAATCAGCCACAGCGGGTCATCATTGAAACCGCTGCCGATGTCGGAGTTACCCTTCTTGGTAAGAGGCTGGTACTGATGATAAGCGCTGCCGTCCTGGAACTGGGTAGAAGCAATATCAATGATACGCTCTCTTGCACGATCGGGAATCAGATGCACGAAGCCCAGTAAGTCCTGGCAGGAATCACGGAAGCCCATGCCGCGTCCGATACCGGATTCATAATAAGAAGCGGAGCGGGACATATTGAAGGTTACCATACACTGATACTGGTTCCATGTATTTACCATGCGGTTTACTTTGTCGTTGCCGGATTCCACGGTGTACTTGGAGAGTAACTCTTTCCAGTATGCTTTCAGTTCTGCGAAAGCAGCGTCCACGCCTGCGTCTGTCTTATAACGGTCTAACATTGCGAAGGCAGGTTTCTTATTGATTACGCTGGGCGCTTCCCATTTCTCAGCCTCGGGATTCTCAATATAACCCAGTACGAAGATAAAGCTCTTACTTTCGCCGGGAGCTAAGGTAACGTTTAACTGATGAGCGGCGATGGGAGACCAGCCGCTTGCCATGGAATTGCTGCATGCACCCTTTTCTACGGCTTCAGGCAGATCGGCTCCGCGGTATGCACCTAAGAACTCATCTCTGCTGGTATCAAAACCGTCCACTTTGGTGTTGACGGAATAAACAGCATAATGATTGCGGCGTTCTCTGTACTCGGTCTTATGGAAAATAGTGGAGTCTACCACTTCTACTTCACCGGTGCTCAAGTTACGCTGGAAGTTCTTCATATCGTCATCGGCATTCCAGAGACACCATTCCACATAGGAGAAAAGCTTTAAGTCTTTATTGGAAGAAGATTGGTTTGTGAGCGTGATCCTGCTGACTTCACAGGTATCCTTCATGGGAACGAAGGTCAGGACGGAAGCCTCTACGTCGTTCTTTTTACCGGTAAAACGACTGTAGCCGATGCCGTGACGGCATTCATAAGCGTCCAGCTCGGTTTTGGAAGGCTGCCAGCCGGGATTCCAGACGGTGTTACCGTCCTTTATGTAGAAATATTTGCCGTTGGTGTCGGCCGGAATATCGTTGTAACGGTATCTGGTCAATCTTAACAGCTTAGCATCCTTATAAAAGGTATAACCTCCGCAGGTATTGGAAATCAGACTGAAAAAATCATTACAGCCCAGATAGTTGATCCACGGAAGCGGAGTCTTGGGAGTTGTGATGACGTATTCCTGATTCGCATCATCAAAAAAGCCGAATTTCATGGTAGTTTCTCCTTTATATAATATTTTAGTAAAGCTTCAGAAGGGCATGCCCAACCTAATACAAAAATTATACACAAGAAAGAAAATGAATGCAATAAAAACTGTGCATTTTTAACAACGCTATATCAAGTTGCATAAAAAAATCGGCAAAAGTATTGCAAAACTGTCAAATTTATTGTATAGTGAACATGTTAAACTATTAACCTAATCTTAAAGGGAGGAAAAATTTAATGAAGAAAAAAGCATTAGGTATTTTACTTACCGTTGCAATGGCTGCAACAATGCTTGCCGGATGTGGTGATAATGCCGGAAAGAACGACAATCCTTCATCCAACGGTGGCGACACCCAGCAGACTACTCCTGCTAACAACGGGGGGGCAGACAATAACGGCGGTGAGAGCAACAATGGCGGCGGAAGTGACTTAGCGTATACGGGTACTTTGACCCTTATGCACTACTCCACCTCCGAAGAGTCTCAGGGTAACGGAAGTTCCGACGGTATCCGTACCATGATCGCAAACTGGGATGCAGCTCATCCCGACATCACTCTGGAGCAGAACGTACTGTCCTCTGATGATTTCAAGACTCAGATTGCTACGCTGGCAGCAGCAAACGACCTGCCCGATGTATTCATGCTTCAGGGTATGAACACCTCATCTTGGGCTGCCCAGGGTCTGGTTATGGATCTGACCGATATCGCTGCAGCATCTCCTGACAGCGCTAACTACAACACCGATTTCTTCGGTCCTTTCACCGTTAACGGCAAGATTTACGCTCTGCCTACCGTATCCGGCGGTACCTGTACCGTTGTTATGTACGACAAGAGAGTTTGGGGCGATACCTTCCCCAGCACTTGGGCAGAGGTAGAAGAGAAGGCTGCTGAAATCATCGCAGAAGGCAAGACCCCTATCGCATTCGGTAACGGTGGTCAGTGGCAGGCTAACTCCTGCTTCCTGTCCTGCTTAGGTGACAGATATACCGGTGAAGATTGGTTCTGGAGCCTGGTTAACAAAGAAGGCGCTGCATTTACCGATGCTGAGTTTGTAGCAGCACTGGCAGAAATGCAGAGACTTTTCACCCAGACTGAGCTCTTCAATAAGGACTTCAACGCAGTAAGCAACGAGGATGCAAGAGAGTACTACATCTCCGGTCAGGCAACAGCTTTCATCGGCGGTAACTGGGATACTTCCTATATCGGAACTACCCTGAAAAGCGCTGGTGATGACCTGTATGAGAATACCGGTTTTGCAGTTCTTCCTCAGTCTGCAGACGCTACACATCAGAGAAACAGCCAGAACAACGGCTTCGGTTTCGGTGTTGCAATCAACGCTAAACTGGCTGATGATCCCGATAAGCTGGCAGCAGCTATCGACTTGGCTTACACTCTGGCAGGTGCAGATTTCGCAGAGTACGTAGCAAGCAACTATGGTCTTGGTGCATTGGTTAAGGCTTCCGATGTTGACTGGAGCGGATTCGATCAGTTTGATATTGATTTCTACAACTTTACTTTTGTAGACAATTCTTCCAGCCCGATTTACGACTCCTTCATCGACGGTGCAGTTTGGGGTGATCTGAATCAGGATTTACAGGCTATGTTAAATGGTTCCATGGATCCTGAAACCGTTGCAGCAAACGCACAGGCATCATATGAAAGTAATTTTCTGAATAAATAATGCGCCGATTCTTAGGAATCTGGTTCTGACGAACAGGTAATATGATACGGTACCAGTCAGGTTCTGGCTGGTACCGTAATTATTAAAGAGGGTATAGTAAATAAAGTAAGAGGAGGAAAAGGGATGTTACAGTCAATCAGACCTAAAAAAAGAGTTATTTTTGCTTATTTGATAGTCCCCACAATACTGTTTGTTTATGCAGTATTTGTTCCGCTGATTACCGCTTTGGCAAACAGTTTTTATGAGTGGAAAGGCGGTCCTAATAAAACCTTCAACGGTATTGCAAATTATAAGCAGTTGTTAAGTGACAGTACCTTTTGGCTGTCTTTTAGGCACAATCTGTTTTTGGTAGCTGTCTGTGTTATCGGTCAGATTGGTATTGCCTTTATTCTGGTGTTGATGATCAATTCCAGACTTGTAAAGCTGAAGGGAATCCACAGAACCTTCGGTTTCTTCCCCAGTACGGTAGCGGCAGTTTCTATCGGTTTCATCTGGACAATGGTATACGACTATAATCGCGGTATTATAAACTGGTTTTTGGGCAAAATAGGCCGAGCTGACTTACAGCAGGTATGGTTAAACAATGAGAAATGGGTTATGTTATTCGTGGCTATTCCTCTGGTTTGGCAGTGGATTGGTTATTATATGGTAATCATCCTCTCCGCTATTTCCGCCATTGATACGGAAATCTTTGAAGTGGCGGAGTTGGACGGTGCCAATGCGGTGCAGCGGGCCATCTACATAGTGCTGCCTCTGATTAAAAATACACTGCTTGTCTGCATGACCCTGTGTATTGCAGGTAATATGAAAGCGTTCGACAATATTTACGTTATGACCTCCGGCGGTCCCGGTACGGCCTCCATGGTTATGGCTATGTACGGTTATAATGTTTCCTTCAGAAACAGTGATCTTGGCTACGGCAGCACGATTTCCGTGGGCATCTTTATCATGAGCCTTCTGGTTATCGGCGGCTCCCAGTGGATCATCGGTATGCTGAGCAAAGAGAAAGAAGCATAGGAAGGAGGAGAAGAGATGGCTAAGAAATTTGAAATGACGAAAGTAGAAAGAAACGACCTGCCCACCCGTATTAAGAAGGGTGTCTTAGGTTTTTTCTTAAATGCAATCTTGATTATCTTTTCCGCAACCTGTATCTTCCCTCTGGTATGGATGTTCTATTCTTCCTTAAAGGAGAAGAGAATTTTTAATGCGGACATTATCGGGTTACCCAAGAATCCGACCATTTCAAACTATGTTAATATTCTGACCAATAAGGATTACAAATTGGGTGTTTCTATGAAGAACAGTCTTATTATTACGGCTTGTTCCGTAGCGCTGATCGTGTTCTTTGGCTTTATCGTAGGGTATATTCTGGCAAGGGTAAGGTTCAAACTTAACAGGATCATGTATGTAATGTTCTTAATGGGTATGTTGATTCCCATTCACTCCCTGTTGGTACCTATCTATCTGGTATTTAGAAATTCAAACTTAAACAACCATTGGTATACGCTGATCATACCATATGTGGCATTTGGACTGCCCACCGCAATTTTTTTGGTAGAGGGCTTTGTAAAAGGCGTTCCTTCCGCATTGGAAGAGGCTGCAGCTATTGACGGCAGCTCCTTTAGCAGAACGCTCTTCCAGATCATCATGCCCATCTGCCGTCCCATTATGACGACGGTGGCTATTATCAATGTGTTCACCTGTTGGAATGAGTTCTCCTTTGCTTTGGTATTATTGAGAGATCCCTCGTTCCGTACAGTACCTTTGGCAATGACCCAGTTTACCGGTCAGTTCTCCTCGGACTATCCGAAGATCATGGCCGCAATGCTGCTGACCATGTCCCCCATTGTAGTTTTGTATTTCACCTGCAGTAAGCAGATTATCAAGGGCATGGTTGCGGGCGCTGTGAAAGGCTGATATTTTATAAAAAGTTTATAGTACCTTTTACTTCCTTTTATTTACTGACAGAGACGGGCATGATATAATGTGAAAAACATTATATCATGCCCGTTTTTAATTTACATGACGGCACACGACAGGCTTTGCCGTTACTTGCGAATGGCAGGATTATAAAAGGATGAGAGGGAATATGAGCAGGCAGGAATTTTTGAATGCGTTGCAGGGATCGTTGACTGGAAGAGTCAATTCTTCGCAGATTGCTGATAATATCAATTATTACGAGGATTATATCAATACGCAGGTGCGTATGGGAAAAAGCGAGGAGGAAGTAATAGCCGGATTGGGTGATCCAAGACTGATAGCCAAAAGCATTATAGAGGCAAGCAAGCATGCGGATGCAAGAGCCGAAAGCCGGGAAAGCTATGGCGGGGAAGAAGAAAATGTTTATACATCCGGATATGACGGATATCACAACTCTGCTTACGGACGGTCGCAGAGAAGGGGCATGCCGGTATGGCTGATCGTGCTCCTTGTCATATTGGCTGTATTGCTTGCGGTTTCCATGATTTTTTCCGTGTTTATCTTTTTAGCACCGATTCTCATCCCGATCGCGTTCATCTGTCTGTTCCTTAGACTGGCCGGAAGGCAAAGATGAAAATAAAAATCTGCCAATTTTTGAATAAGATGAAAGACTTTGCGTCATACTACTGTTGTAACTAAAAACCAACAGGAGGTTATGACTATGGCTAACAACAATCAGAACAACGAGAACAAGTACGACAACTGTTCTAACAGCACACAGAACAGCAACCAGCAGAACAGCAGCCAGAACAATCAGCAGAACAACCAGAATAAGCAGAACAAGCAGAACAAGCAGAATAACTACTAAGGGCTGCAAAAAGGGTACGGAGACGCGGAAGCGCTTTCGTACCCTTTTTAACGGAGAATTCATTGCTTTTTGCGGATGGTTTATGGTATGATAAAAGCAGAGTTTTTTATTCATTTCAGAGAAGCCTCATAAAGCAGACAGTGAAGGAGCAGGTGGAACAGGCAGAATCCCTGCATAGAATTACTGACGAACTACAGAGAAAGACTGACGGACTGATGGCAGCCATCAGCACATTTAAAGTATGAAAAGGTATGAACTGATAGCCCCCTGTCATTTTGGAATGGAGGCAGTCTTAAAAAGAGAAATCATAGACTTGGGTTATGACGTGACGGAAGTAACGGATGGGCGAGTGACCTTTTTGGGAGACGCGGAGGCTCTCTGCAGGGGGAACATTTTTCTGCGGACTGCGGAGCGTATTCTGTTAAAGGTAGGCGCTTTCCATGCGGAGACTTTTGAGGAGCTTTTTCAAGGTACAAAGTCCCTTCCATGGGAAGAATATATACCTGTGGACGGGAAGTTCTGGGTTGCTAAGGCGGGCAGTGTAAAAAGCAAGCTGTTCAGCCCCTCCGATATACAGTCCATCATGAAAAAAGCAATGGTGGAGCGCCTGAAGGATATCTATCATACGAACTGGTTTAGCGAAGAGGGCAACAGTTATCCCGTCAGGGTGTTTTTGTTAAAGGATGAAGTTACCGTAGGATTGGATACCACAGGAGAGTCCCTGCATAAGCGGGGCTATCGCAAATTGACTGCCAAAGCGCCTATTGCTGAGAATCTGGCGGCAGCGCTGATCATGCTGACTCCCTGGAATCGGGACAGAATACTGGTAGATCCTTTTTGCGGAAGCGGCACGATTCCCATAGAAGCTGCCTTGCTGGCCGCCAATATAGCACCGGGCATGAAACGCAGATTTACGGCTATGGATTGGGAGGAAGTAGTACCGGAGCAGGTTTGGCGGGATGCTTTGGAAGAAGCGCAGGAGATGGTAAAGCCGATATCGGATGTGGATATACAGGGCTATGATATTGATGAGAAGATGATAGCAATAGCCAGGGAGAATGCCCGTCTGGCAGGCGTAGAGCATATGATACATTTCCAACGGCGGGATGTGGCGCAGTTAAGCCATCCTAAAAAATATGGATTTTTGATCACGAATCCTCCTTACGGCGAGCGTCTGGAGGAAAAGGCGGCGCTGCCCGCACTTTATAGAACCTTGGGAGAGCGTTTTGCCCTGTTGGATACATGGAGCTTATACCTGATCACTTCCTACGAACAGGCAGAAAAGGAAATAGGCCGAAGGGCGGATAAAAACCGCAAAATATACAACGGAATGCTCAAGACTTATTATTATCAGTTTATGGGTCCTAAACCGCCCGGACGTAAATGAGGAGAACGGCAGTAAGCCGATTAAGGATTGCTATGCGGATAACCTTAAGGACACAAGTACGAATAGGTGCAGTGCTGTTTTGTATAGCCGCTATGGCGGTTATGCTGCGTTTTGCAAAAGATAAGGCGATCATTATTGAGGGGCTGGCACAGGATCAGGTGGCCGGAGTTACCCTGCAGTCGACGCAGGAGGATAGTACCACCGGAGAACTGCGGTTTACGGAGTCGGATGAAACGGCGGATTATATTTGCATCCCTCTGGAAAACAATATTGCAGCCGAAAATGTGACCATAGAGAATCATTACATGGACCGTCAGGTCTGGATCAGTATAAAAGGCGCTTCGGAAGATTACTATACAGAAGCAGCATTGTCGGGAAACCTCGCTTATATTACGAGGGGTATTTATGAGATCCGAGAGGAGGGCGTGGTATTGAAGCTTTCTACAAGGGAGCTTTACGAATGCCACAGTACCCTGGAGGAGAAGAATCTCTATATAGAGATGATAAGACCGAGGGAGGTCTATGACAAGATCATTGTAATCGACGCAGCCTGCGGCGGCTCGGATAAGGGAATCTCAGCGAATGACATCATGGAGAAGGACATTGTGCTGGATATTGTAAAACAGGCCAAACTTTTATTGGACAATACGGATATAAAGGTATATTACACTCGTATGGAAGATATGGAGGTAACGGCTGAAAGCCGGGTGGCGCTGGCCAATGAAGTGCAGGCGGATATGCTTATCAGCATCCGGTTAAATTCCGGTGAGGATGAGGAACTTTACGGTATTGAAGCCATTTACAATGCCAATTATTATCTTCCGGGCTTCAACAGTGTTTCCCTTGCGGACAGAGTGGAGCGGTCGGTCGTTACCCGTATAAATGGGAGAGGAAATGGATTGTATGAAGCGGCGGATTCTGATATACTGGTACAGGAAGCAAAAGTTCCGGTAGCGGTTTTGCAGGTTGGCTATGCCAGCAACCCCAAGGAGGCGGAGCTGCTTAACAGAGAGGAATATCGGGCACTTATTGCAGCAGGCATCGTGGATGCGGTTACAAAAGCTTATGAGGAAGGAAGCATCGCAGCAATAAAATGAGAAGACGAATTATTTTTGCCACAGGAAATGCGGGGAAGCTTCGTGAGATAAAAGAGATACTGGGTGATCTGGAACTTGAAATCATCTCCATGAAAGACGCGGGGATTCAGACGGAAATAGAGGAAAACGGAAGTACCTATGAAGAAAACGCTCTGATTAAGGCCAGGGCAGTTGCTGCCTGTGCGGGTGCGCAGGACATTGTCATGGCGGATGATTCCGGGCTGGAGATAGATTACTTAAACTGCGAACCGGGAATATATTCGGCCCGGTATTTGGGTGAGGATACCTCCTATCGTATCAAAAATCAAAATCTGATAGATAGATTGGCAGGAGTGCCCGACGAAAAGAGAACCGCTCGGTTTGTCTGCGCTATAGCGGCTGTTTTACCGGATGGAAGAGAGCTTACCAGCCGAGGCATTATTGAAGGCAGAATCGGATATGAAGAAAAGGGAACCGGCGGTTTTGGCTACGACCCGATTTTTCAGGTACCCGAGTTGGGGAAGTCCACGGCGGAGCTGAGCGAGGATGAGAAGAACGCAGTCAGTCACAGGGGAAGGGCACTGCGGGCCATGAAAGAAAAATTAAATCAGATTTTATGATGGTGGGCGGAGATGAAGATACTGATCGTAAGCGATACACATAAGCGTAACGAGAATTTTTTTAAAGTATTGGAGAAAGTTGCACCGGTAGATTTAGTGATTCACTGTGGGGATATTGAAGGCAGTGAATACGCTATTTCGACTGCAGCCGATTGCATGGTAGAAATGGTTGCCGGAAACAACGACTTTTTTTCACAGCTCCCCATGGAGCGTGAGTTAGGAATCGGAAAATATCATGTTTGGATCACGCATGGACATCATTACTATGTGTCCATGGGAAACGAAAGGCTGAAGCAGGAAGCAAAGCAGCGAGGTGTCGATATCGTATTTTACGGGCATACGCACAGACCCGTGATAGACTTGGAGGATGATGTGATAGCCGTTAACCCGGGAAGTCTTTCGTACCCGAGACAGGATGGGAGAAGACCCTCCTATGTACTGATGGATATCGACAGATTTGGAGAGGCACATTTTACACTACGATATATAGAGGAGGATACATATCAATGAAAGTTTCAGAAGCAAAACGTGTCAACAAGGTGACGATTTTATGCCATGGTATTATTACATGCATCATACTTCTGGCATATTTTGTGGAGGTGTTGAAAGGGAGCCGTGACCTGCTCTACTATGGCATGATGTTCGTATTGGGATTGGCACCTGTTGTGGCGGAAATCATCATGTTTAAAAAGGACCCCGAAAACCGTCACATCAGAAAAGTGGTGGGCTATGGTTATGCGGTACTGTATGCGTTTGCGATTTTTTCGACAAACAGCATACTTCCCTTTATCTATATTGTTCCTATGCTCATCGTTATCAATCTTTATGGGGATGTCGGTTTCTGCGTCAAAGTCGGTGTAGGCGGTATGATAATGAACATCATTGATGTGGTTTATAGGGCATTCACTGTGGGCTATGCCTCGGAGGAGATACCGGATTTGGAAATCCGCATTCTGGCTCTGTTGGTGATTGTCATTTATGTTGTGATGTCAGCCCGTGTTTCCAAGCAGGTTAATGAGGATAAGCGGCAGGAATTACAGGAAGAGAAGGACAAGATAGAACGTCTTTTGGAAAAGGTAATGCGTCTTTCCGGGGATCTTTCCGGCGGTGTTGTGCAGGTAGACGGGCATATGGAAAAGCTGGATAAGTCTGTTGAAGAAATGAGCACTGCTATGGAGGAAGTGGCTGCCGGCACTCAGGAAACTGCGGAATCCGTTCAGAATCAGTTGGTTCGTACAGAAGAAATCCAAAACCTGATCAATGAAGTAAAAGAGGTAGGTGTTTATATCAAAGAGAGTATGGATACTGCATCCAATGAGGTGGAGAGCGGTGTTACCAATATGACGGATTTGACAAAACAATCCAAACAGTCCAAAGAGGCTAATGCCACTGTGGTAGAATTGATGGAAGAAGTGCATAAACAGGCAGAGAAGATGAATGAAATCATCGGTCTGATCACCAGCATTGCAAACAGAACCAGTATGTTGGCTCTCAATGCAAGTATTGAGGCTGCACGTGCCGGTGAGGCCGGCAGCGGTTTTGCGGTAGTAGCACAGCAGGTAGGGGAATTATCGGAGCAGACCAAGAACGCTACGGTAAATATTGCAGACTTGATCGGAGCTATGTCAAATGATCTGAATCAGGTAAGGGGTGCTGTGAAGGTGTTGGAGAAAAATACCGAAGCACAGGATGAAAAAGTGAATGATCTAAACAAGAGCCTGATGAATATTAAGGATATGACATACGATATTGCAGGAAAGACTTCCAGTCTGGAAGAAATGATTGGAAAGCTGGCTACCGCCAATGGTGATATCGTACAAAACATTCAGACAATCTCCGCGATTACCGAGGAAGTTACGGCTCATTCCAATGAAACTTTGAGTACCTGCCGTGACAATCAACACATTGTGGACGAGGTCAGCCAGATTATGGTAAAATTGAACGAGCATGCCGGCGAATTGAAGAATGCGCAGGTACATTAATTTCACTGTTTCCTTGACAGTATAATAGAAAATAAGTATAATAGGCGAGTGTGCGGGCGCATTAAAATGTGCCCGTCAGCTCGCATTTCGGGGTGTGGCTCAGCTTGGCTAGAGCGCCTGGTTTGGGACCAGGAGGTCGCAGGTTCGAATCCTGTCACCCCGATTGAAAAAGTCCAGTATTTACTGGACTTTTTCTTTTTCGTGTTGCATTTCGTGTTGCATATTACTGAAGTATTCATTTGTTTTGTTGGACATTTCTTTAGACTTCTCATCGAGGGCGTGTCTGTAGACTGCCTTTAAAGTACTATCATTCCCCCACCCGCCACGTTCCATAATATAAGCATCAGGTATTCCTATAGCGTGCATAATGGAAGCACAGTAATGTCGCAAATCATGAAACCGAAAATGAGGGACTCTGGCATGTATGAGTATATGATTAAATCTGCTGGTTATCATAGTAGGATTCAAGGTAGTGATATTACCTGTGATTCCTTTAAATTTCTCTGCAACAAAGTCTGGGTAGTCAATGAAGCGGTTGCCGGCATAAGATTTTGGTTGTTTTATTATAAATTTCTTGTTTGAATCCATAACCATATTCCTGCATACATGCACTCGGTTACCTTCAATATTCTCAGAGTGCAGCGCACATATCTCTCCTCGCCGCATGGGACCAAACGCAGCGAGCAGAATAGGAAGCTCCATTTCCGTACCTTTAGCGGTTTCCAAGATGGCCTTTATGTCACTGTCAGAGGGAATATATAAGTCGGGCTTCAGCTTTTGTGGAAGGACTGTATTTAGTGCAAAATCAGGCCGGTATTTTTTCAGAACAGCGGTAATGATACCATGATTATTACGGACGCTTTTTGGAGAATGATTCACCGCAAATCGGTTGATATGATCCTGAATCTGCCTTTGAGTGATTTCCTGTATGGGGATGTCTTTTATATCATCATAATTTTTCTGTGAGTTTTTGTATTCTCGTATTGTGGCCGGAGAGAGTATGGGCTCACGCTCTTTTATATACTCTGCCAAGCCATCACCAAAGGTGGGAAGGGCCTGTTTATGGGATGCGGCCTTGCTTGCCGCATATTCTGCAGCCATAAGCTCCGCCTTCCGCTTTCCGCTGGGACCGGTATCATCCGATGTAAACGACTTATAAATTCTTTTTCCCGAATCGTCTGTATAATCATATACCAGACAGCGCCAGGAGCCGCTTGGAAGTTTTTTTGCTTTTGCCATAGTATCACCCTCCATTTTAGGGCATAAAAATGCCCGGTACTGCTTGCGATATACCGGGAAAGATGATACAATATGCTTGTCTAGAGCGTTGTATCTTACCCGGTATATCGCTTTTGGCTGCCTCCTGTTGGCGCAGGGGGCAGTTTTATTTTACTCCAATTCAAGAATGCAACCTGATAATGTGAGATACTGACCTTCTTCCACGGTGATATATCTTGAACCTTCAAATGCATCATTTGCGATAATAGAACTGATAGTATGTCTGCTGTCAGAAGCTACTTCAATATATCCATATCCAGTAAATGAAGATTCAGATGCGGTTACTTTATATTCTCCGGCTGGGAGATGTACTCCTATTTTATACATTCCTTCACCAGAAGTATCAACATTTGGAGCTTCGGATATAGGGATTGCATAACAAGAAGTTAATTTTAAATATTCTCCGTCATTTACTGTTATGATTGAGTTTGTAGTAAAATTGTCATTTGCAATGATTGAGCTAAGAGTGCCACTGCTATCACTGTTAAGTTCAAAATAGCTGGAACCCAAGAAATTGTCTTCACTAAAAATAATATATTCTCCAGCAGGCATATCACTGCCCACCTTATACATTCCACTTTTGTAAATTGTATATTGAGGTGTGACTTCCACAACATTTTCATGTGATTCAGTTGTGCCTTGTAGTTCCGTATTTACGGGTGTTTGTTGATTTTCTATGTTGGCCGGAGTAGATGCCGCATTATCATTAGAAACCGTTCTACTATCGGACATAATAAGAAATAAAATACTTATTATACAAATAACCGCTATAGCAATACATACACCAGCAAAAATGAGATTTGCTTTTTTAGTGTGTCCGTTACTAATCTTCACCCCGCACTGAGGGCAGGTCAAAGCAGTTTCTGCAACTTCTTTCCCACACTCTTTACAACGTATCAAAGCCATTCTGAATTCCTCCATTTGTGATTTTAATACAATTTATAGCATATTATGAGCGGATAGCTCCACATAATCCACATCTTCTTTCTCAAAATCCCCATCTTCTATATGTTGCAAAGCATGTAAATAGGCTTCTAACTGCTTTTC
The DNA here is from genome assembly GCA_022510745.1 of Lachnospiraceae bacterium. Taxonomy (GTDB): domain Bacteria; phylum Bacillota; class Clostridia; order Lachnospirales; family Lachnospiraceae; genus Acetatifactor. The sequence goes on along the minus strand of JAFLSY010000010.1, from coordinate 116,531 downwards.
CCTTGATAGACGGGCATTGAGAAAAATGGTATAGCTGTCATCCTTATTTTTCACAATCTGTTCTGGGATAAGGACATCCATATTTATTACTTTGGTGTTCACATCCAATTTGATCACCCCTATCTGCATTTGTATATTGGAAGCATATCATATCAACTGTCCAATAATACGGACTATATGTCTTCGCCGGTTTCCTGCTTATATAAACTCTTCATAAATTCCATATGCGCTTTAAATCGTTCTGGTGGCATATTACGCTTCATATCAAAGAGAGAGCGCATATCTGGGTCTTCAAACATCTCTTGGGCGAGCTTTGCGGTTTCTTCGTTAAAGTAGTAACCTTGCTTTTGTCCAGCAGTTTCTCCATTTTGTAGGTATTCAACAGTAACTCCGAAGTAGTCAGCAAGCTTTTTTAGTCTATCAAATGTTGGTTGACTTTTCTTCCATTTTGATATGGAACCGTTTGAGAAACCTAGTTCTTTTTCCAAATCTCCCTGAGATATTTTCTTTGATTTTCTCAGTGTTTCAAGCCTTTCATAAAAAGTCATAAAGCACCCCTCAAAAAATACTGAAAATTTTCTGCAAAAGTGCTTGACAAACAGAAAGTATTCTGTATAATAAAATCATAACACAGAAAACTTTCGGTAAAAGCACAGAAGCAATTCTGTAATAGTGTGGTAACTATATAATAGAATATATTCTGTATGTTGTCAAGCGTTTTACTGAAAGTTTTCTGCCTATAAATATTAAAAATGAGAGGTGATAAAAAGTTGATTTATAGCAAAATCAAGGAAATTTGTAAAGAAAAAGGTATGTCTATTACGCAAATTGAGAAAAATGCTGGTCTAAGTAACGGCGCAATCAGCAAGTGGAACAATGCGAGCCCCACTGTGGATAACCTGCAGTCAGTGGCAAAAGTGCTAGGGTGTAAGGTTGATGATCTGCTGAATGAGGAAGTGGCAGTGGAAGGGAGATGATGAAGTGCCAAAACTCAAAGTACCAAAAGATGATAAGCGGCGGCGTGAGGTTTTAGCAATCATGGCTGCAGGCCAAGTCCGTCAAGGCGTGTCTGACAATCAGCTTGCTTCAAGAATGTGCCGCACGGTTCGAACCCTGCAAAATAGGAGAAACAATCCGGATTTATTTACTTTACAGGAGCTTTGGGCCATGTGTGATGCTCTGCATCTAAATGCCAATGATAGAGCAGCCATATTAGGTGGGAATCTGGAAAACTAACCATTTTGCCGACATTGGCAAAATGGTACGCAAGAAAGGAGGACAGGCTTTGCAGTTACATAAACTATTAGCCGGTACCAGCTTCACCACAGGGCTTCTTGGAGTGGCCGGTATGGCGGGAGCCATTGAACTTGGGACAGGCTTCTGTACCAGTACAGTTCTGCTGATCATCAGCCTGATCTGTGGACTGTGGGCAGCCTACGAAAGAGGCAGTTTGAGAATGCTGCTGAGAAAGATGAATTTTAGACATGAAAATAGTCCTGCCGACTACCAATCAGAACAGGACTAAGCACATCAACTATGCTATTTTCATACTTATTATATGGTATGAGGAAAGGAATGTCAATGGAATATTACGAGGTTAGAAAATGGCTGGACGACATTGTTGAAACAATTGAGCGTCAGAAACAGCTTGTACAGCTTAATTCAAGTATAAAGACCCATAATCCAAACAATTTTTACTGGATATCTACTGGAATAGAGATTATTGCTGATGTTATGGGGATAAAGCTGGATTGCACTGTAGATGAAGACACTAGTTACCCTTATCACTACACACTGTTATACAGAAACATTGAATTTACGCAGTGGAATGACAAGCCGTTGGAGGGAGTTAAACATGAGAATGTATGAATGTCACGTTTGCCACGGCCTCTGCGATCCGGGAGAACTGCAAAACGGAGTATGTCACGAATGTCGGTCGGAGGCTGTGCATCGGGAAGAAAAAAGACAACTCGGTATCAGAAAGGAATTAAACCAGATGCTAAGCGAAAGATTAAGACAACAGGCAGATGGTCAGTTGGTCTTGCATTATGGAAAATAGACCAGATTATTCAGAACAGGAATTAATTGAGTTAGGTGTGCGCCGTCCGTCTTTATACGTCCGTCAGCGCATCGCAATAGAAGAAATGGAGGGAATAAGAAATGTCACAGACAAATCACGAAGTAACAATCACGCAGCAGCCGGCACTTATCCAGTGCGACTTTGAAAAAGCCAAGGCTTACCTTGCCGAGCGTCTGCAGGAGTATCAGGGAGTTATCTTTACCGAGGACACCAAAGCTGATGCGAAAAAGACCGTGGCGGAGCTGCGCAAGGAGAAAAAAGCATTTGAGGACCGTGTCAAAGAGGTTAAGAAAGAGTATATGAAGCCTTTTGAAGTTTTTCATGGACAGGCTCAGGAGCTTATTGAGATGTACGAGCAGCCTATCACCTTTATCAACACGCAGGTGGCGGACTTTGAAAGAAAGCGGGTTGCGGAGAGACAGGAGTATATTAAGAATCTGTACAATGAGTTTATTTGTGACATGGCGGAGGTTCTTCCCCTGTCAAGGATCTACAACGAGAAGTGGGAGAATGCCACCACATCCAAAAAGGCAATCTGTGATGAGATTATCGGCTGGCGGGATGAGGCAAGAAATGCCATTAACGCCATTAAAGGGATGCACTCTGAGGCTGAGGAGAAAGCCCTTGCCATCTATATGGATACTCTCGACTTATCAAAGGCCATGTTACATATCAGCCAGTACGAGGCTCAGAAGCAGGAGATCATGGCCCGTGAGCAGGAGCGCCTGAGGCAGGAAGAACAGGAGCGCATCCGCAGAGAGGAACGGGCAAAGCTGGAAGCGGAGCAGAGGGCCATTGAGGCTGAGAGACGTGCGCAGGAGGAGAAAGAAGCTGCGCTGCGTCAGGCAGAGGCGGAAACCGAGGCCGCTGTGGCAGCTGCCCGGGAAGAGGCAGCACAGGAGGTTATTGATAGTTTGATTGCCATGGGAGATGGTGTTGCAAACCTCTATGAGTACCGACTTTCCATGACCGATGAGCAGAAAGAGAAGTTGGAGCTGTATTTGAACAGCGTGGGAATTGATTGGGAGATGATCTAATGAGTAATCTGGAAATCTATGAAAAGGTCCGTAGTGTGCCATCCTCCGCTCAAAGGAAAATCGAAAGCGGACGTTTAAAAGGAAAGACTGATATTAACCCTATGTGGAGAATTAAGGCTCTTACAGAGCAGTTCGGCCCCTGCGGTGTTGGTTGGTACTATAAGACTACAAAACAGTGGACAGAACAAATAGGAGAAGAGATTGCTGCGTTTGTGAATATTGAGCTGTTTATAAAATATAACGATGAATGGTCCCAACCTATATTTGGTGTCGGCGGCAGTATGTTAGCCGCAAAGGAAAGCAAAGGAATACATGTTTCTGATGAGTGCTTCAAGATGGCTACCACGGACGCTATATCAGTAGCTTGCAAGCAGCTTGGCATAGGAGCTGACGTGTACTGGGAAAAAGACAAGACGAAGTACGGTACCGATGAAGATGAAGTTATCAATGCTGCAGATATGAAGCGGCTCGAGCCTGTTTTTAATCAGCTAAAACGCACAGGATACTCCCAGAACGCTATCTGCAAGACCTATAAGATTGACAATATCTTTACAATGTCAGATTTGCAGATTAAGGATTTTCTGGAAAAGATTAAATCTGTGCCAGATAAGGAGAATACATAATGCAGTTTACCGGAAAAGTGGCTGGTCTGGTACAGGACTACTCTACCGGCACCTTCACTATATCCTTCACGGTCAATGAGCGTACCGCTGTGATGTCCGGCTATGATTCCATCAAATCATTGGACAAGCTGGATATCAAGGCGGTAAAGCACCGGGAGAAGCGGTCTCTGGATGCCAATGCCTACGCATGGGTCCTTATGAGCAAGATAGCGGATTCTATGGGTACCAGCAAAGAGGAAATTTATGAAGAAATGCTGCGTCGGTATGGCGTGCTGTATGAAGATGAGGACGGATATATAACCGTAACGGTCAGCAATAAGGTGGACATGAGCAAGGTGTACGGGCACTGGTTTCTTGTAAGAGAAAGTGAGAAGTTCAAGGCATATGCCATGATAAAGGGATCCAGCCAGTACGACACCAAGGAAATGAGCCATTTTATAGACGGCATAGTCAGCGAGGCAAAAACACTGGGAATTGAAACACTTGCACCGATTGAGTTGGAGCAGATGAAAGCTGGGTGGAATCATGAGTGATAAAGGGCTATGGAGCATTTTCACGGATGAACTGGGAGTTTGCTATATTACCAAAATGAATGTAGTCCACATACACCACGTTTTCCCGGGTGCTGGCCGCCGCAAAATCTGCGAGAAGTACGGCTTTGTGGTACCGCTCCATCCAACGCTTCACCAATGGGCGCCGGACAGCGTACATAACAAACCGAATCATGGACTTGATCTGAAACTGAAGCAGGACTGTCAGCGGTACTATGAGGAACATTACGGTACCAGAGAAGAATTTATCAAGGTTTTTGGCAAGTCGTATCTGCAGTAGAGAGGAGGCAGGTACTGGCCATAACATAGGTTGAAACACCTGTTCTGCATATCAAACTCGGCGGTATGTGGATGAAAGAAACTATTTATTACTTCTTGTTAAATTTGTTACATGCTTTATATCACGGAAAGATGCCATGTGCCGGTGCCTCCCACTATGGCACCGGCGGAAAGGAGCAAGTAAACAATGGCATGACTGCTCTAAGTAGGAGTGGAATGCCAACGATTTGTTTAATAATGAGCAATTACATAAAAATAGATCGAAAGATTTTGGAGTGGGAATGGTACAAAAATTTAAATACCTGTCGGTTATTCTTTCATATGCTGCTGAAAGCAAATTGGAAAGATGGGAGATTTGAGGGAAAGGAAATAAAAAGAGGTTCGTTTGTTACTTCCATTAAGAAATTAGCAGAAGAAACAGAATTGACGGAAGATGAAGTCAAAACCGCTATAAAGCACCTAATTGATACAGGTGAAGTTACCAAACAAACCACAAACAAATATACAGTAATTACGGTATCTAACTACGATTTGTATCAAGAAGTTACCAAACAAAACCAAAACAACTCCCAAACTATTCCCAAACTATTCCCAACAATAGAAGAAAAAGAAGGAAAGAAAGAAAAGAATAAAAAAGCTTTGTGCAAAGCAGAGGCTTTGGCACTGTTTGAAAGTCTCTGGAAACTATATCCGAGTAAGAAGGGCAAAGGTCGGGTATCAGATACCAAGAAACTGGAACTGCTGAAGATTGGCTTTGATGAAATGAGCAGAGCCATTGAGCGTTATAAAGTGGAGTTGGCAAAGGACAGTGACTGGCGAAAGCCGCAGAACGGCAGCACCTTCTTCAACAGTGGATATGTTGATTATCTGGATCAGAACTATGTACCGGGAGAAGGACGGGTAAAACAGGAGAAAAACAGTTTTAATCAATTTAGTCAGAGAGATTATGACTTTGAGGAGCTGGAAAAGAAGCTTCTCGAAAAATGAAAGGAGAACAATATGAACATTGATTATGAAAAGTTGGAAGAGATAACAGTAAAGAGTCAGGAGGAACTGGATGCGATACCGGAAAGCTTCAAAGGCCGGATCTACATAGAATTTGGTACTTACTTTAATCCTGCGGTCGTATCTAAGAGATATGGACGCTCCGTGGTAGCTCGGGGAAACAGCTCCGTGGTAGCTCGGGAAAACAGCTCCGTGGAAGCTCGGGAAAACAGCTCCGTGGTAGCTTGGGAAAACAGCTCCGTGGTAGCTCGGGGAAACAGCTCCGTGGTAGCTCGGGAAAACAGCTCCGTGGAAGCTCGGGAAAACAGCTCCGTGGTAGCTTGGGAAAACAGCTCCGTGGAAGCTCGGGGAAACAGCTCCGTGGTAGCTTGGGAAAACAGCTCCGTGGAAGCTCGGGGAAACAGCTCCGTGGTAGCTCGGGAAAACAGCTCCGTGGAAGCTCGGGAAAACAGCTCCGTGGTAGCTTGGGAAAACAGCTCCGTGGAAGCTCGGGAAAACAGCTCCGTGGATGGCCAGGGCAATGCCCAGATAACGGATTGCCTTAGAGACGGGAGAATTAAAGTTCAGGGGAATGCCAGAATCGTCTACAACCCAAGAAATATTGAGGAGTATATGGCATTCTATGGCATTAAGCATACCAAAACAAAAGCCATATTCTTCAAGGCTGTGCATAAGAAGAATGACTTCTACGTTTCCGATAAGGATAGTTCCTTTGAGTACCACATCGGTAAATCTGCAAAATGTGAGGATGATCTGAACACGGATATCAATGAAGAATGTGGCAGCGGTATTCATATAGCACATCTTGACTGGTGTCTGAACTATGGAAGAAATTGGAATGACCTTGCAATACTGGAGTGCGAAGCAGCCATAAAAGATATTATTGTTCCTCTGTACGGAAACGGAAAGGTGCGTGTGGACAAAGTAAAGGTGCTGCGTGAGGTTCCACTCGAGGAATGTGGCGTTTATGGGAAAATACTTGCAAAAAGAAGGAAGTCTGAGGTTGGATAGATGGAATACTTGGATTTTTTAAAAAGTAAAATAGAGATCGCCAAGGACAGCGGTTTCAGTATAGAGCCGTCAGAGCTTAACAAGGCATTAATGCCACACCAGAAGGATGCAGTGAGATGGGCGTTAAAAGGCGGACGTCGTGCCCTGTTTGAATCCTTCGGGCTCGGGAAAACGGTGCAGGAACTGGAATTCTGCTATCAGGCAGCAGGACACATGGGCGGACAGGCCCTTATCGTCCTTCCGCTTGGGGTAAAGCAGGAATTTACCCATGATGCCGTGGAACTGTTGGGATATGAAAAGCCGGTATACTGCAGGACGATGGAAGAGGTAAAGGCAGAAAAAGGACGGATAATCCTTACAAACTATGAAAGGGTGAGGGATGGGGATATACGGCCGGATTATTTCTCAGCGGTTTCCTTGGATGAAGCAAGCGTGCTGCGGTCTTTCGGAAGTAAGACCTACCAGACTTTCCTTGAAAAGTTCAAGGGCGTTCCCTATAAGCTGGTAGCTACCGCAACGCCTTCCCCAAACAAATATAAAGAACTGATACATTATGCCGGGTACCTGGAAATAATGGACACGGGACAGGCACTCACCAGATTCTTTCAGAGGGATTCCACTAAAACAAATCATCTGACACTGTATCCCAATATGGAGGATGAATTCTGGTTATGGGTGAGCAGCTGGGCGCTCTTTGTAACGAAACCATCCGACTTAAATCCGGAATATTCTGACGAAGGTTATGTGCTTCCACCGTTAGAGGTAAGATGGCATGAACTGCCAATACATTATGGTGATACAGCTGATAAAGATGGTCAGATGCAGCTGTTCAAGGAAGCGGCAGCAGGACTGAAGGAGGCGGCAGACGTAAAGCGGGAGAGCATAGAAGACCGTGTAAAGAAAATGCGGGAGATAGTGGAGGAAGCACCGGAAGAGCATTTCCTGCTGTGGCATGATCTGGAAGCGGAGCGCCATGCCATCAAAAATGCCATGCCTGAGACGGTGGATATTTACGGCTCACTGGATTATGAGCTGCGGGAGCGGCGGGTCATTGATTTTTCGGAAGGACGTATCAGACTGTTTGCTACCAAAAAGGAGCTGTCCGGATCCGGCTGTAACTTCCAGCGGTATTGCCATAGGGAGATATTTCTTGGTATCGATTACGAATTCAATGACTTTATACAGGCAGTGCACCGGTGTTACCGTTTCCTACAGAAGGAACAGGTGACCATAGATATCATCTACATGGAAAACGAAAAGCAGATAAAGGAAGCGTTGCTGGAGAAGTGGAAAAACCACGATCATATGGTCAACAAAATGGTGCAGATAGTAAAAAAATACGGATTATCCTGTGCAGGGAAGGAGAAAGCGCTGCAAAGGAAGATGGGAGTGGATACCGTGGTAGTAGAAGGAAATCATTTTAAGGCAGTGAATGATGACTGTGTGGAAGAAACAAGAAGGATGGGTACCGACAGCGTGGGGCTGATACATACCTCCATTCCTTTCGGGAACCATTACGAATACAGCGCAAATTATAACGACTTCGGCCATAACCAGAATACGGAGAGATTCTTTGAGCAGATGGATTTTCTGACACCTGAGCTTTTCAGGGTATTGAAGCCTGGCAGGGTGGCGGCCATCCATGTAAAGGACCGTGTTCTGTATGGCAATGCCACGGGTACCGGAATGCCTACCGTGGAACCCTTTCATGCGCTCTGCATTGCGCACTACATGAAGCACGGCTTCCAGTATTTTGGCATGATCACGGTCGTTACCGATGTGGTTCGGGAGAATAACCAGACTTACCGCCTTGGATGGACGGAACAGTGCAAAGACGGATCCAAGATGGGGGTAGGGTGTCCGGAATACATATTGTTGTTCAGAAAGCTTCCATCCGACCGTTCCACGGCATATGCGGATGAACCCGTGGCAAAGAGTAAGGAAGAATACACACGGGCCCAATGGCAGATAGATGCGCATGGCTACTGGAGAAGTTCCGGGGACAGGCTGATAAGAAAAGAGGAGCTTGAGAGCATTTCCACTGACAATCTGCAGCGTGTCTATAGGGAGTTTTCAAGGCAGCAGGTCTACAGCTACGAAGAGCACGTGGAACTGGCCAAAAGACTGGATGTGAAAGGGAAACTGCCTGCCACGTTTATGGTGGTTGCGCCCGGCAGCTGGAATGATCTTGATGTATGGGATGATATCAACCGGATGCGTACCCTGAACACGAACCAGAGCAGGCGCCGGCAGCAGATGCACGTATGTCCCTTGCAGCTGGATATCGTGGAAAGGGTCATAAACAGGTACAGCAATCCGGGGGATGTGGTATACGACCCATTTGGCGGATTGATGACGGTACCCATGACGGCGGTAAAAATGGGCAGATACGGGTATGGCTGCGAACTGAATACGGATTACTTTCGGGATGGAGTGGGGTACCTGCAGGCGGAAGAAAGCGAAATTGATATGCCGACATTGTTTGATTTTATCGGAGGGGTGAGTTGATGATAAACGGAGAATTATTAGTGGACAGCTTTGCCGGCGGTGGCGGAGCCAGCACGGGAATGGAGATGGCAACAGGCCACAGCCCGGATATAGCGATCAACCATGATCTGGAAGCCATCCGGATGCATAAGACCAACCATCCGAATACCAGGCATTACTGTGAGAGCGTGTGGGATGTGGACCCTGTGAAGGTCTGTGGTGGTCATCCTGTTGCGCTTGCATGGTTTTCCCCGGATTGCAAGCACTTTTCCAAGGCAAAGGGCGGAAAGCCCAAAGACAAGAAAATCCGTGGGCTGGCATGGGTAACGCTGCGCTGGGCGGCAAAGGTACGACCGAGGGTCATCATGTTGGAGAACGTGGAAGAGTTTCAGACATGGGGACCGCTTAACCGGAGGCACAGGCCTATAAAGGCAAAGCAAGGAGTGACATATAGAAAGTTCATAAGCCAGTTAGAGAATTTAGGATATGTGGTGGAAACGAGGGAACTTGTAGCGGCGGACTACGGGACTCCGACTATGCGGAAGCGTTTCTTCATGGTGGCCAGATGTGACGGAAAGCCCATCAGCTGGCCGGAGCCAACGCACGGACCTGCCGGCAGCAGTCGTGTGGAGAGCGGGGAACTGCTTCCCTATGTGGGAGCATACACCCAGATAGACTTTTCAAGACCTTGTCCTTCCATCTTTGACACGGCTGAGGAGATTAAGGAAAAGTACGGCATCAAGGCGGTAAGGCCGCTGGCTCCGAAGACAATGGAGCGGATCGCCAGAGGGTTAAAGAAATTTGTTCTTGATAATGCGGAGCCTTTCATCGTGCAGGTAAACCACAGTGGCTCATCATCAGATTACTGTAACAGCATGAATGACCCATTGCGGGTAATTACCTCAAAGCATGGTTTTGGGATAGTAGAACCATACATGGTGCAGATAGGACAGACTGGATTTACAGCTGACAGAAGTAAGGACGTCAGAGACCCTCTTACAACCATAGTCAGCAAGAATGAGCATTGCCTGATTGAGCCGGTACTGGAACCGTATATCATGTGCAATAACACGAACAATGTCGGGGCAGATATACAAAGCGGATTACCGACCATCACCACGGGAAACAGGAATTTCCTCGTGGCACCAACGCTGCTGCAGTATCATTCCGAAACGGCGGAGGGAGAAGTAAGGGGACAGAAACTGGATGCGCCGGTTATGACGATAGACGGATCCAATCGATACGGTTTGGTGACATCGTTCCTGCACAAATATTATGACGGTGGGTATAAAGGAGCCGGAAGCAGCATAGAACAGCCTGCACCTGTTATTACAACCAGAGACCATAACAGTCTGTGTACAGTGAATTTAATTCAGATGAATAATCATTGTGACGGAAGGGACATTACGGAACCACTGCCAACGATAACTACGGGCGATGGACACTTCGGGGAAGTAAGGGCATTTCTGATTAAGTATTATGGACAGGGAACCGGGCAGGACATTAAGGAGCCGCTGGATACCATAACGGCAAATGACCGCTTTGGATTGGTGGAGATCATGGGAACCACCTACCAGATAGTGGATATCGGGCTTCGGATGCTGGAACCACGGGAACTGTACGGATGTCAGGGCTTTCCGGAGGACTATATCATAGACCACGACTATACCGGTGCGGAGTATGTTAGATCAGAACAGGTAAAGCGCTGCGGAAATGCAGTCTGTCCTCCGCTGTCTGCGGCGCTGGTACGGGCAAACCTGCCGGAGCTGTGTGTATCGGAGCGGACGCCGAATCTGCGCATTACAGTGGAGCAAGAAGGGCAGTTGAAATTTGCTTAAAAGAAAGGAGTGTAATATGGGTTATAGAAATCCAATACCAGTTTTATTAGATAAATATGTTAGTAAAAAAGTTACTATCAACTTTACATTTGAAAAATATGTTACCACCGAAGAGGCCGCAAAAGGAATCAACGAACTTATTCAGAAAAATGGAGGGGTAATTCCTGAAAATTGGATTCATTTAGTGGATCCAAGGGATTGTGTTGATAAAGCAGAACTGCAGGAGGATTAGTGAAAATGCCAATATTAAATTACACCACTACGGTGGATGCGTTTAAGACTGTATCAGAAATCGAGTACATACTGATGAAGCACAAAGCAATGTCCATCATGAAGAATTATGACGGGGAGTACATAACAGGACTTTCCTTCCTGATTGATGCCGGCCGGCAGCAGGTACCAATCAGACTGCCAGTGAAAATAGATGAATGTCTGGAAGTGTTGAAAAGGGAAAAAGAGAAGAGTCCCAGAAGTAACATAAAGGCCACCAGAGAGCAGGCAGAGAGGGTAGCTTGGCGGATACTGAAGGACTGGGTGGAAGCCCAGATGGCGCTGCTGGATATTGAAATGGTGAAGCTTGAGGAGATCTTCATGCCGTACATTGAGATACAGTCCGGGCAGACACTGTTTCAGAAGCTGGAAGAAAAGCAGTTTTTACTGGAGGGATGAGAATGACAAGGGAAGATATCTTACAGATAGCAAAGCCAATTTTGTTTAATACGGATATGACGGTAGCTATATGGCTCAATCGGAAGACAGCAACGAGGCGTAAAGCGGAATTCCTTAAAGGGAAAAATCCTAATTGGACTGGATATATTAGGGATGGCCTTATGTTGTACAACGGAACGAATGAGCCGTGTATAAAACCGCCTAGGTATAAAGTGGGTGATTATCTATACGTACGGGAAACATGGTGTAACGCAAATAAGCCGGGTTGTGAACCTGATTATTATTACTTTGCAGACACCAGATTCTGTGAGGACTATGATTCCACAGAATGGAGATGGAGACCATCCATCCATATGCCTAAAGAAGCAGCCAGAATCTTCCTGAAGGTGACTGATGTACGGGTAGAGCGGTTGCAAGATATAACATTTGAGGGATGCCTAAACGAGGGAGCATTTGTATATCTTCTGGCAGATGGCTATTTTGATAGAAATGTTATTGAGCCGGAGGCCAAGAGAAAGTTTGGTATAATATGGGATTCCACAATTCCAAAGAATGACTTGGACAAGTACGGATGGGCAGCAAATCCATGGATATGGGTGATTGAGTTTGAAAGAGTGGAGGTGCAGGGATGATAGATAAAAAGAAACTGATTGATGAATTGAAGGAAAGCGGAATGATCGTAGATAACGAGTACGGAAATGCTATGGTGGATTTTATTGAAAGTCAGCCCAAAATCGGCGAATGGATTCCGTGCAGTGAAAGACATCCAGAAGAACACGATGTATATATGGTTGCATGGAAGCCTAAAACTGGATTAGAGCAAAAGGAATGTTATTATGAGATTGTGGAGTGTGAGGATGGACAATGGATAGGTGATATACCGCAGAGCGAACCTTTTGGCGGTTATGATGTTTTTGCATGGCAGCCACTGCCGGAACCATATAAGGAGGGGTGATATGGCTAATTTTAAAATTTATGCATTTGGTACAAAAGCAAAATGTCCAGTATGCAGCAGTGTCATGTCCCAGATCGGTGAGGCCACGAGGTATAGATGTGCTGACTGCGGTTCAACCTTTGAGATTACCGGATTGGACAGGCGGGAAGACTACTTCTTAGGTAAAAAGCTGGAAGTGAGTAAATGAGAGAGGAAGAGGAAGGACTATAGAGATGGCAAAAGGAAAGAAAAACACTAATTTAAACGACTATGCAAACGCTGCATCGGCAGCAGGGCTTACATACGGGCAGAAACAGGCACAGGAGTATGCTTCAGCGGTGAAAATACGGCCTATACCGCCTGAATATCGGAAGATGAGAAAAAAATTAAGGAAGCCCGTCTAATTCGCAAATGTTATACTAAATATGCTATACACAAGTTATTCACAGGAATATACACATTTTATCCACATTTATTGAACTTATTAAAATTATATGGTATAATAAATAAAAACAACTAATAACTTATGAAAGATAATCATTATAAATATATGTTATCCACATAACTTTCAAGAATTTATTTATATTTATATTGTATGTTTTGGAATTTCATGGTAGAATGTGTATAAAAGATAGGGGAATGCGAATGATTTTCCACATCATATCCACATAATATCCACATTATATCCATATTTGTTGAGATTTCTAGAATGTATAATATAATATGTAAGTATAATAAGCATATAATTTATAATGGAAGGAGTGATATTATGTGGTATAGTGCTTTAGAAGTAGCAAGGTACATTATATCGAGGTGTGCCAGTCTTAATAGACCTATTAGCAATCTTAAGTTGCAGAAAGTGCTTTATTTTGTGTGGGTGGATTTTTATAGGAAAACTGGAAGAATGCTATTTGATGACAATATTTGTGCATGGCAGTTAGGGCCGGTAGTGCCAGAAGTGTACTATGAGTATTGTTCTTACGCAGGAACACCGATTTTTTTATTATATACAACAACAATAGCTCCAAGAGATAGAGAGATGTTAGATGATATAATATCTGATTATTTGCCTATATCTGCAAACGAGTTAGTTAATAGAACACATGCTACGGGTTCTGCCTGGGATGTCATATATAAAAATGGAGAAGGAAACAGAAAAGTAATACCATTTGATTTGATTATTGAAAAGGAAGCGAGTTGACGGTTATATGCTTGCGGGGGAAAAAAATAGGAGACAAACAGAGTTAGAGAAAAAAATTTATGAGCTGTCGGAAAAATTATTGAATGATGCGGAAATCAGAAATATTTGTCTGGAACTTCTTGAAATATATAAAGGTGATTTTCGACACAGCTATTCAAGTTTCTTTCCAATAATTGTTGAAATTAACAAAGATGAAAATAAATACAATAAAGATTATTTGACGGAAAATCTTACACATTTGTGTGATTATGTAGAAAAAGATTATGTTAGTGGCGCAAAAGAATTTGAATCCATATCTGGTTCATTAAATAAGTTATGTGATAATCTAAATACAGAAATTGGACGTTGGAGTCATTATTCACAAAATGATCAGATAATAAAAGATATTGAAAGTCAAACAAAATATTTAAATTCTACCATGTCTGATGCGCGGAAGGAGCTAGCGAAAGCATCAAAACAGGCGTCTTCTATTCAAACGGAGCTTATTGCTGTGCTAAGTATTTTTGCAGCTATTGTAGTTACATTTTCAGGGGGTTTTACATTTCTTGGCAGTGTTATGACTTCCGTAAATGAAGCTAGATATTATGAAGCGGTTGTGCTAGAAGCGATTGTTTGCGGAATGGTTATTTTTAATACTATTTTCTTACTGATGTATATGGTGGGAAAGATTACAGAAAGAAATATATATGCTAGATGTACTACTATAGATTGCTCATGTAAAAAGAAATGCTGTGGTTTTAATAGGATTCGGAAAAGACTGCCTTATGTATTTTATTTTAATATATTTTGCGTAATTGGTATCGTTGTAGATTGCATTGTTTGGTATATTGATATAAGGAATCAGTTGGGTTTTTAAGTTATATATTTTGCTTAGCGTACTGATTTTATAGAGAAGGGCTATTTTGTACCTGATTTAAGGTAGCAGATAGCCCGTTTATTTTTAGTCTCACTCACAGCCAACAGAATCAAGCGGCACATACAGTGCACACTCCACCAATAATAGCTGCTACCACTGTAGATTTCATTTGTTTACCCCCTATTATGTAATTAAAGATTTACTGTTATTGTATTTTAGAATTTATAATAAATCAAGAGGGAACCACAAAGCTGATTGTTGAAAAATATCATATAATATAATAAAATTAAAGAAAATACATAGGGGGATAAATATGGAAGTGAAGAAAAATAAAGAGGAATATTTAATGTTAAGAGAGGAAATATTGCATATGGATTCAGTAATAAATAATACAATTAACTTTTTTTATGCATTTATGGCTTCTTTTTTAGGATTTGCATTAACCCAAAGTGATAATATTTTTATTTTAGTTTCGTATGTGATAATAATTCCGGCATATCTTATAGTTCTTAATAAGTTGGAAGGAATGGGAAGAATAGGTGCATATTTACATGTATTTCAAGAAGGAGAAAAATTTAATTGGGAAACCAGAAATATGGAGTTTATGAAAAGATGTTCTTCTCGCATTTCTGCACCTAATTTACCTTTCTTATTTGTTAATTTTTCTGTTGTGGTTTTATTATTTTTACGGACTTCTTGGTCATCATTATCATTATATGATATTCTAAAATTGATTTTCGGGGTGATTTTGTTCGGAAGTGTGTCATTTTTATTAGTAAAGAATAAGTTTATTTGTACACGTGATAAAATTAGTATATGGAAAGAAATCAAAGTATCTAATAGCCACAAATAGTTTTTCTTATTGAGACAAAATCATCAGAAATACATTTGACTCCATCATAACCATATACTATAATATAATTATATAATATCAACCAGAGCCACAGAGCCGATTATGCAGGCAATTCTGCATACTGGCTCTTTTTTGTTTGGAGGGATACATGGCAACGGGAAAATATAAGGTCTGGCTGGATCCAGATGGCCTGACGCTGATTGAAGCGTGGGCAAGGAACGGGCTGACCGATGAGGAAATTGCAAAGAAAATGGGAATAACCCGTTCCACCTTGTATGAGTGGAAGAAAAAGTATCCTGACATTTCGGACGCCCTAAAAAAGGGGAAAGAAATTGTGGATATACAGGTGGAGAATGCTCTGCTTAAGCGGGCGTTGGGATATGAATATGAGGAAATCAGCGAAGAATACGGCGTTGATGGTAATTTGGTAAAGAGGAAGGTTACCGTAAAACAGGTAGTACCTGATACAACAGCGCAGATTTATTGGCTGAAGAACCGCAATCCAGAGCAGTGGCGGGATAAGCCCGTAAGTTCTAAAGAGGATACCATAATAGAGAATATTACTGCTCTGACGGATGTGCTGATGAACAGCAGACCGGATCGCAATCTGACTGATTATGAATGAGGGATGAAGGTTGAATATACAGGCACCATTCAGCAAGCGGCAAGAAGCTTATTTGTACCGCTGCATGGAAAACTGGTTTAACGTGGCGGAAGGCGGCAAGCGTGGCGGAAAGAATGTTCTGCAAACTCTTATTTTTTGCATGCTGCTGGAGACTCACAAAAATAAGATACATTTAGTGGCAGGGGTATCTATTGCCACGGCAAAGCTGAATATTCTTGACTGTGATGGATATGGACTGCTGAATTATTTTGAGGGACGTTGCAGAGAAGGAAAGTACCAGAATAGGGATTGTGTCTATGTTGGAACCAAAACCGGAGAAAAGATTGTTCTAATATCTGGTGGCGGTAAGGACGGGGATGAGAAGCTGATTAAAGGTAATACCTACGGTATGGCCTATGTGACGGAAGCGAATGAATGCCACCCAAAGTTTCTGAAAGAAGTATTTGACCGTACTCTTTCCAGTGCGGATCGAAAGGTGTTTCATGATCTGAATCCTAAGGAAGAAGAGCACTGGTATTATACCGATATACTGCGCTTCCATGAGAAGCAGCAGGAAGAAGATTCTCACTATGGATATAATTATGGGCACTTTACCATAGCGGATAACTACAGTGTATCAGATAACAAGCTGCGGAGCATATTGGCAACCTACGACAAGGAAACAGTGTGGTACCGGCGTGACATCCGTGGCGATCGGGCTGTGGCGGAAGGAATTATATTCAGGCGTTTTGCCAATAACAATGAGCCTTACCTGTATGATGATGCGGAACTGTTAGAGGAATACATAGAACAGGGAGAAACAAAGGTAAGGCTGAAAAAGAAGCCCTTCAAAATAGTAATCGGCATAGATTTTGGCGGTAATGAGTCCAAGACCACTTTTGTGGCAACAGGATATTTTAATCGATATCATGACTTCCGGGTACTGGAAGAAGGAGGACCACCACCGACTTCGGATATAGATGCAGATATAATTTGCGTCGAATTTATCAAATTCTATAAGCTGGTACTTGAAAAGTATGGGAGAGTAGACTGGATTTTTCCCGACAGTGCAGCTACAACAATGATAAACAGTTTGATCAGTGCGGCAAAGAAAGCAGGATTGCCGTGGCGGAATATAAAAGGCTGCAGGAAAAATGCTGTAGAGGAAAGACCCAGGACCGTAGATTTGCTATTTAATACCAGTAGACTGAAAATTAATCGCCGTTGTGTTAATCTGCGAAAAGCGATTGGTAGCCTACGGTGGGATGAGAAAGAACCGAACCGTCCGGAGGATAAGAACATCGGAAATTGCAATGACTGGTGGGATGGATTTTGTTATACATTACTGGACTTTATTGAATATATTGATCTGGACAGATAAGGAGAAAATATGGAGAGTTGTGTTTCTACATTATTGACAAAGAAGGGGTATAAAGTCAACGAAAATGCTATGGAGGTCATAAAAGCCTGCGATGATTGGTATTCAGTTAGGCTGATTGAGGACTTTCATAAGAGGAAAACTGTGCAGGGCGTATCTTATACCATGAACAGGCTGGGCTTTGCAAAGAGGTGTTGTTCTGATGATGCTAACCTATGTGAAGTCTTGGAAGTAAGCACAGAGGACACGGAGGCTACCCAAGTTCTATGCGAAGTGTTGACTCATAACGAATTTCCTGCTCAGTACCGCAGACAGCTGGAAAGGACCTCCGCTGCAGGTACCGTGGCATGCTATATAAGGCTGGATAATGCGACCATATACGATAACGACACGGTATCTGGGGGAGAAATACGTCTTAACTATGTAGAGCCGGATGCCTTTATTCCCCTTACAGTAGAAAACGACATCATCACGGAAGCAGCCTTCTCCGGAAGTGCTTTGAAGCAGGGAAAGAAGGAAACCACCCTTGTCCTGTTCTTAAAGAATGAAAATGGTTTGTACGTTGCAGAGACACATATCTTTGACGAACATGGAAACGAAAAGGGAGATGGTCAAACGTTAATCCTGGGTGAAATCAAGCCTTTTGCCGTCATGAGAAATGCAGAAGTTAATAATCTTGACGATATGGAAGGCTATGGGCTCCCTAAGTTGTGGAATGCTATTCCAATATTGAAGGTAGTAGATCTGTGCTATAACGTCCTGTTCAGTGACTTGGATAAGGCGGAAAAGATACTTTTGGTAAATGAGATTCTTTGCGAAATGGATAAGGAAGGAAAACCCATTCTAACCCCGGAGCAGAAAAAGTTGTTTGTGCTTATGGGAGAGAAATTGCCGACTGAAAAGGGAGTTATACAGGAATATAACCCAGAAATTAGGATAGAGGAAATCGTAAAATGCTTTGAACTGGCATTATCACTTCTCTCAATGTCCTTTGGTTATGGAACCAAAAAGTACAGCTTTCAGAATGGCCAGATTACCACAGCAACTCAATACATAGGCGAGCGCCAAGACCAGATGCAGGAACTGAACAGGCAGCGGCAGGAGGCTATCCGCTATATTCAGGATATCGGAAAGGCTGTTTTGTGGTTCTCCAATACCTTCCATAATACAAAACATGATGTCAACGCACCGATACTGGTGGATTTTGATGATAGTTATATCACGGACAAGGAGAGTGAGCTGGAGCGCCGTCGTAACGATGCATTGTCCTTTGATATTCCACAACTGACCATTTGGTACCTCATGGATGCATATTCTCTTTCAGAAGAGGAGGCAAAGGCACTGGTAGAACAGAAAGCGAAAGAGGATACGGATCCGGAGGAAGAGGATTAGGCGATAAGGAGAGAATATGCTGACAGAAGAGCAACTGGACATTCTGCCTGAGGCATTACTTCCGCTTTTCCAGAACTTGGAAAAAGAGGTCATTGCTGATATTGCCAGAAGGATACAGAAAACATTGACCTATACCCGGACAGCAGAGCTTCAGGCACTCTCTATGAAAGGGCTCGGGTACAGTCCGGCGCAAATCCGTAAGGAAGTAATGAAATTGCTGCAGACAGACAAAACTTTTCAGAAGGTAGTAGCCCAAAATACGCTTGCCTATAAGAAAGAGATCAAGAAGCAGATTGAGCTTATTATTGAGGCGGCCCGTGCGGCAAATAATGAGATTGTTGCCACCGCCGGCAACATGGCATGGATTGATGACCTTTCCGTATGGCGGGATGCCGGCAAGAAGTTGGAAGAGAATTCTTTCCTGTCAGAATTGATTAAAACTTTTTCGGATCAGACGGCAGGTGTCTTTACTAATATATCAAAGACAACCGGATTTAAAACCATATCCGGTTATGAAACTTTGCGGAATGCCTATACAAGGGAAATGGATAAAGCTCTTATAAAATTGTGCTCAGGAGCTTTTAATCAAGAGAAGATTGTAAAGGATACGGTGCATGATCTGGCAGAGTCGGGGCTTCGATCCATCGATTTCGCATCTGGGTATTCCATGCAGCTGGACACGGCCGTGCGCCTGGCTTTGCGTACCGGATACCATCAGCTTGCCGGCAAGGTTACGGACAGGAATATAGAACAGACCAGTGAAAATTTGGTTTATGTTTCCAAGCACTGGGGAGCCCGGAATATGGGAATTGGACACGCAAACCATGAACAGTGGCAGGGAAAGGTATATTTTATAAAAGAGGGAACTGACTATAGCGAGGAGGCTCAGCGGATCAGGCAGGATCGTATCATGTCCTTATGGTATGCAACAGGATATAGTGTGGATGGGAGCAAAGAAAATGACCCTACGGGGTTATACGGTTATAACTGCCGGCATAGCCATTATCCGTGGTTTGAAGGTATCTCCACTATACCCAAAGAAAGTCCGGAGCCGGAACCTGTGGAAATAGGCGGTAAAGTTTATGACTACTACGCTGTTACCCAGAAGATGCGAGCAATGGAGCGCTCTGTGCGTGCCCTAAAGCGGGAAAAGGAAGCCTTGAAAGCACTGGGAATGGATACCACAGAAATCACCGCTAAAATCAGTCGAAAAACAAGGGAGTATAAGGAATTCTGCGGGCAGGCGGGTGTAAAGGAGAAGACAAGCCGGCTACGCTATGAATGCGGGACATCAAACCTCGAGAGGACAGAAGCATGGAAAGCTTATAGGGAGTTGAAGAAAGCAGGGAATCTCTCAGCAGGGAATGAAAATATAGAAATTCAAGAGCATGAAGTACCTAAACACCGTGAAACGATTGATATTCAGGATGCAGATGTGGTACAATCAACGTTAGTAAAGTATGAGTCAGAGATTGTGGATGAGCCTATTGAAAATGCAATCGTGATAACAAAATCAGGGGAAGTCTGGCAATGTTTCGGAAATCTAAATGGCGTATACCCAGATGTTGATTTGGGAGAAAGATTGCGAGGAGCTTGGGTGACACACAATCATCCAATCGGTTCCTCAAATGAATACTCATTTAGTAAAAATGATATAAATCTCTTTATGAAGTATGATCTTGAAATATTGCGAGGAATTGATGAGCGTTATATCTATGAACTGACAAGAAATGCTAATGAGATAGATAAAAATGTTCCCATAGGTGAAATAGATGAATTCCAGGCAAGACATGAGGAAGTAATAACCATAGCAGAGAGATATGGTATTGGGTATAGGAGGTATTTGCGTGACAAATGAGGAAAAGGCACAAAAAGAATATGAAGCTGTACGACAGTGGGTCTTAGAGGAAGAAGATAAAGTTGAGGAGAGGTTAAAGAAAGAGGGGAGAGCACTGAAGGGCTTAGACACCAATCAAGAAGATTTTGCTTACATATATGAAGAGCGTAATCGTAGGATAAAGGAAATCAAGGAAAAGTATAACATCTGACTATTGATATATAAAGATAAATTATATCATTGCATTTATCTATAACTATGTGTTATAATAATAAAAAGGATGATGATATGGTATATAAATGGTTGAAATGCCCTCGGTGCGGAAACGAGCATTTTATCAAAGTATTTCCGCATACGTCGATTCACAGTTTTCCGGCGTATTGTAAAAAGTGTAAAAATGAAATAGTGATCAGTATAGAGCCTAAGAGCCGAACAGCCAATTCAGCAGTGATTGGTTGAGCGGCTCTTTTCTATTTTGGCTTATTTTCTACGTTCCCTACGGTGGAAAGCACCGTTAAATAAAATTTAAGGAGAAGCAGCATGAAAAATTTTGAAACGATACTGGCAGACGCAGGTATCACCATGACAGAGGAGCAGAAGACAAGTATCACAGCAGCTATGGGTGAAAATTATAAACCGATAGCGGATTGGCAGAAGCAGATCGACAAGGTAAAGTCGCTGGAAGACAAGGTGAAAACCACAGAAGAAGCGTTAAAAGCCTTCGACGGGGTAAACCCGGCTGATCTGAATAAGCAGATTGCCGACTTGAAGAGTGATCTGGAGAAGAAAGATGCCGAATATCGGGAGCAGATTGCGGAGCGTGATTTCACTGACCTCTTGAAAGAAAGCATTGCGGCAGTGAATGGTAAAAACACGAAAGCCATCACCGCCTTGCTGGATTTAGAAACGCTGAAAGCATCAAAGAACCAGAAAGAGGATGTGGCGGCTGCTCTGAAAACCCTGTCCGAAGCAGACGACAGTAAAATGCTGTTTGGTGAGCCGGAGGCGAATCCGGTAGGAACAGGCAACCCCATTGGTCGGGTCTATAGAAACAGCCAGACGGTGGACGATGCCGCAATGCGGGCGGCAATGGGCTTGCCTCCCGTAAAAGAACAATAGTAGGAGGAAAAAGAGATGGCAATTCAGTTAGCAAAAAATTATGTCCCCCTTCTGGATGAAGTATATCAGAGGGAATCGGTCACCAGTGATCTTACGGGTGATCCTGCAATGGCGAGAGCCGGCGCAAATGCAAAAGAGATCGTGTATCCCCAAATTGCCGTGACCGGTCTGGGGGATTATGACCGCAACAGCGGCTATACCAGAGGCACGGTAGACTTAAAATGGGTAACTGCCGAGTACAACTATGACAGAGGAGAAAGGCTGTCGGTAGATGCAATGGATAACCAGGAGACGTACAACATTGCTTTTGGCATGGCAGGAGCGGAGCTGATGCGCACCAAGGTGGCACCAGAGGCAGATGCCTTTACTTTTGCTACCCTTGCAGGCATTGACGGTATTTCCCGTGGTGAGGATAAGACGATTGCGGATGCCGACACATTTCTGAAGGAATTGTTGTTGGCGAAGAATAAGATGGACAATGATGAGGTGCCCGAAGAGGGACGTATCCTTTATGCAATCCCCGCATTGCTTAATGGGCTTATGATGCTGGACACCTTCAAGTCCAAGGAGATTCTTGCCAGCTTCACGATCAAGAAGTCGGTACCGCAGGGACGCTTCTACACGGCAATCGATTTGCTGGACGGTAAGTCGAAGGATGAAGAGGCCGGACACTATAAAAAGGCGGATGGCGCAAAGGATATTAACTTTATGATCATCCATAAGCCGGCTATCATCAAGCATGATAAGCATGTGGTTTCAAACATAATCCCTGCGGACATGAATCCAGATGCAGATGCAGATATCATCAAATACCGTAAATACGGACTGGTGGATGTCTACAAGAATAAGGTTGCCGGCATCTACTTAAGTACCAAGGCAGCAGGAGGTGTGTAGGATGAGAACAGTAGGATTAGGAGCCGAAACCAAGGTCACTAAGGATAGCGCTAAAGAGGAAAGTAAGCTGAAAAAGGAAAATAAGGAGCTTACGGCGCAGGTAAAAGCTTTAGAGAAAGAAGCTGCAGAGCTGAAAACCCAGAACGAGGAGTTGGCAGCCCAGATTGCAAAGCTGAAAACCCAGAACGAGGAGCTTACGGAGCAGGCTGCAAAGAAGTAGGAAGAAGGGAGCGGTGATATGCCTTACATTGATTGGGAGTATTACAGCTCCCTTTTCACAGAAATCACGGAAGAGACCGATTTTAACCGATATGCCACCAGAGCAGCGGCCAAATTGGATGCCATTACGCATATGCGGGCAAAGCGGTTCTGGGATGCCTACCGAAAGACGAAGGCGACCGATTTCCAAAAGATGGTCCATAACCAGATACAGCTTACCCTGTGCGAACTGGTGAATGCTCTCTATGTGCAGGACAGCTCGGGCATGGGTACCGGTGTTTCTTCCGTATCCAATGATGGATACTCGGAAAGCTATAAGGTCACGACTGCAGCAGAAAAGGAAGCCCAGCTTTACAGCATTGTACGCAGCGGCTTAAGCGGTACCGGATTGGTAGGTGCTTTATGAGCACACTCTTTACAGATGTTATGACGGTGTTCAACTATGGACGGGATGAGACCGGGAAAGAATATTGGAATCGTTCTTTTGTACAAGGTGTACAGTGGCAGCACAACCGAAAAGAAGTGATCGTGACGCAGAACGTGCAGACGATCAGTCGTGTCGAGAGCATTACGGTTGACTTTAGAAAAAGTTATGGTAGAAAACCTTATCTCCCTTATCCGGACTATACACAGTTGCCCGATGAAAAGAAAAAAGGTTACTGGAGTCTGGGAGATGACAAGGATATTCTGGTGCTTGGACAATGCGATATGGAACTTCATGAAGCAAAGGACATAAAACGGCTGAAAGAAAGCTTTTCTACGGTAGTATCGGTTATGGCCATATCGGATAACCGCAACCGTCTCAGACTCAAAAATATTAAGGTGGTGGCAAAGTAATGTCTTCCTATGACTACCGATGCACCTTTGATTTGCAGGATTGCATAAAAAAGATGGGTCTGGAAGAGGGAGGATATGTGCAACGTGTTGTTGATGAAACCTTTCTCTTAGGAGTGGGACCTTATACTCCGATGGATGAGGGCAAACTGATAGACAGTGCCCGTAATCACACCGTTATCGGTGGTGGTAAAATTATATGGGATGTAGAAAGTAAAGCAAGGCGCCTGTATTACGGAGAGGAAAGTTGGAACTGGTCAAATGGCGGTGTACAGGAGGGTGGATTAAGAGGCCCGTACTGGGCAGAGCGTTACATTCAAAACGGCGGCAGACAGGAAGTTGAAGATGCAGCAAGAAAGGCGGTCAAGAAATGACAGTGGCAGGAAGTATCATTGAGTGGCTAAAGAAATTTTCTATTGATGCCCGTAAGCTTTCAGTAATTGATACAGATGTGCAGAGTGGGGAAGAGGATACATATTCCTTGGTTAAAGAGCCTGTGCAAAATGTAAAGACTTATATCTCAGGCAAAAAGTGTTATACGGATCACTATATGATCCAGGCGAGACTGCCCAGCCAGTACGATGGAGACAGAGTGAATAATCTGGAATTTGGAGAAGCTCTGGAAGAGTGGGTAAGCCGAAAGAACCATGACGGAGACTTTCCTGATATTCCCGGCGCCTCTGTACAGAAAATCAGTATTACGACCCCATTCTATATGGGAAGAACGGAAACCAATAACAGTATCTATCGGATGACGATAGCAATCCAGTACGAAAAGGAGAATTAGGCAATGGCTGAAATGAGAGAAAAACTGATGCACTTTTTTAATATTGGTACATCAGAAAAACCCAAATATGTTTTACTGGGTGACGGTATTACTTCTTTAACGGAAGAGTTTAATCCGGAATCAGAAACAAAGCAGTATATCAATCAGGCGAACGGAACAACCTCCATCAAGTCGTATACGCCGTCCATCAGTGTGGAGAAGGAATATATCCAGAATGATGAGCTGCAGCAGTGGATTAACGAAAAGATTAAGATTTTACCGACGGGGTCTTCTGCACAGTCTGACTATATCCGGATTAATATTCTGGAAAAAACGGTTGAAGGTGCTTATCCCGCAGTAAAAAGACGGTGCTCTTATCAGTTTGACAGTATTGGCGGGGATGCCGGAAGCGAACTGACAAACAGCATGACGCTGGGCGGAATCGGTGACGGCATCCAGGGAACCTTTAATATGGAAAACCTGACATTTGCGGAGACCTGATATCTTCAATATCAATGGCGGATGTTAAGAAGATGCATCCGCCATTTTCAGAAAGGCGGTAAATATGGAAAAAATCAGAGTTACGAGAGGTATTGAGGTCGAAGTCAATGATGCCGGAGATACCATAATAATCAATGTTGAAGATACACAGTTTATTGAGCGTTTCTATGGGCTGATTGATAAACTGCAGGGATTATCTACAAAATTTGAAGCAGAGAAAGCAAAAGGAACCGATGAGCGAACGCAGGCAAAGCAGTTGTTGGACAGCACTAGGGAGCTGATGGTGGATATCGATACTCTGTTTGGTGAAAATTGCTGTAGAAAAGTGTTTGGGGATATTGTTCCAGGGCCGTATTTAATTGCTGATTTCTTCAACCAGCTTACCCCCATTGCACAACGATACAGCCAAAATAGGCAAAAAGAGATTGCCGGTAAGTATAATGTGGGCAGAAAGGGCGCTGGCAATATAAAGCCGTATAGGAAGAAAAGGAGACATTCGTGACGGAAAAAACCTTTAATGTCCTGTTGGATCCTTTGCCTAAGGAATGGCATGGATATCCTATAAACAGCGATTTCCGTATTGGAATCCAGATCACGCAATGTTTGGAAGACAAAGAATTAAGTGATCTGGAAAGACGTATCACTGCTTGTTCCCTTTTATTTTCGGATGATAGTAGGCGTCCTGATCTGGAAGAGGCTATGGAAGGTGTTAATTGGTTCTTAAATGAGTTCAACCACGACCGGCATAGCAAGAAGTCAATGGGTATCAAGGCAATGGATTTTGATACGGACCAGTGGCGTATATATGCAGCATTTAAGTGCCAATATAAAATAAATCTGAATAGAGTCTCTATGCATTGGTTTGAATTCATGGGTTTGTTATGTAATCTGGATGAGTGTAGTTTTACCAGAGTAATAGATATCCGTCAAAAGAAAATTACCTCTAAGATGTCCAAAGAGGAAAAGAAATCCATTATTGAAGCAAAGAAAATTTATTCGTTAGGCAGTGTTGAAGCGCCTCTTACACAGGAGGAAAAGGAAAGAGAAGCAGAGGCGGTTGAAATATTTAACAAAATGCTACATAAAGGTAAGAATTAGACAGAGCCAAGAGCCGGGCGGGGTATCCGCCTGGTTCTTTGTTTTTATAAAGGGGTGCATTGAATGGCTGACTATGATGCAAGTATACGAGTAGGCACAAAAATTAATGTGGATGCGCTAAAGGAAGCGCAGAAAGAATTTGATACCCTGCAGAAGAAACTGGATAAGTTGTATGCAAAAGGTGATAAATTAGAGGCCCTTGGTGTCGATAAGCAGAGTCGGCAGTGGAAGAGCCTGCGATATGATGTTGCCCAAACAGAAGCTGCATTAGAGGATGCGGCCGAAAGGCTAAAGGGGCTGAATGATGCTGCGACGGCATCTCGGCCTAAGATGGACTTAATTGATAAAGATGAGAAAAACGATGTAGAGGATGTAGCGAAAGGTTTCAAAGAAGCGAAAAAGTCGAGTGAGTGCTTCTTCTCCGCTACACAAGAGGGAGTCAAGAAATCTAACGGACTTTTTAAAAAGCTGGTATCCAATGTTAAAAAGATTGCTATAGCAACACTGATATTTAACGGTATCCGTAAAGGGCTTCATTCCATGGTATCTTATGCCAAGGAAGGATTTACAAACCTTGCTAAGTATTCCAATACTTATAATGCCTCCATGTCGGCATTGAAGTCCGAGTGCGCACAGCTAAAGAATGGAATGGCGGCAGCATTTGAACCGATAGCAAATCTGATTCTCCCGTACATCACAAAGTTGGTGTCGTGGCTAAATACCGCAGCGGATACCGTATCAAGATTTTTGGCCGCAATAAGTGGGAAGAGTACCTACACCAGAGCAAAAAAGCAGGTACTTGACTATGCTAAATCTCTGGATACGGCAAGCAATGCGGCTAAAGGAGCCCTTGCTTCTTTTGACTCTATAAATGTTCTGACAAGTGACAGTGCGACCGGTTCAGCCGGAGGAGAAGTTTTCGGAGCAGATGCCTTTGAGGAAGCAGAAGTTGGAAACAGTATGCAGGGGATATTGGATGCACTGAAGCCGTTTCAGGAATCAATCGAGGAGTGGATTAATAATCTGAATTTCGAGCCTATCATTACTGCTTTTGACAATCTCAAGACAGCAGTGGCACCGTTTGCCGGCTATTTGTTAGAAGGACTACAA
The DNA here is from genome assembly GCA_022510745.1 of Lachnospiraceae bacterium. Taxonomy (GTDB): domain Bacteria; phylum Bacillota; class Clostridia; order Lachnospirales; family Lachnospiraceae; genus Acetatifactor. The sequence continues at coordinate 89,355 of JAFLSY010000010.1, read as the reverse complement.
TTTTTCTTGGATAGAATCTTACTGCCCTTAGGTTCTTGGGTGATAGAGGATGCGCTTCCAGCGTTCTTCGACCTTCTGTCAGCTGCTTTGGATGCATTAAATACCGTATGGGTGATTACGCAACCCTATCTTGAATGGCTATGGAATAATTTTCTTGAGCCTGCAGCTGCTTGGGTTGGAGATTCTATTGTAAATGGTCTGAAAGCAATTACTGAAAAACTTCGGGAATTTTCTGATTGGGCAACGGCTAATGAAGAAAACATGAGCCTTATATCCTCAATCATGCTAGGGCTTTTTGCTGGAATTGTGTTCTACTATTCAGCAAAAGGAATTGTTGGAATGATTAATGGTATAAGAAATGCAATGGCACTATTTTCGGCCACTTCTCTCCTAGCAGCTGGAAATATAATGCTTGCTGCAACAGCAATAGGGATTATGGCAGCAGCTATTATTTATCTGGCACAAAATTGGGATAAACTAAGTGATGCTCAAAAAGTTATAACTATATTAGGTGGTTTGGCAGCCGCCGCTATTACTGCGGCAGTAGCAATAGCTATCTTTCATACAGCTTGGTCTGTAGGCGTTGCGGCAGCGGCAATAGTAGGTGGATTAGTTACCCTTGGATTAACGGCGGCTTGTTTAAAGTGGAATGGGTCATCTACGGACCCGGGTGATGCAACCTCGTTTTATAGTTCTAATAATTTTAATGGCTCCCCATTGCCTGCTCTGGCTACAGGTGGTATTACAACAAGACCCACAACTGCTCTTATTGGCGAAGCTGGTAGGGAAGCTGTTCTGCCACTGGAGAATAATACAGAGTGGATGGATACCCTTGCGGACCGGATCACTCCGAATATTACGATTCGATTTGGAGGTAGTCTTTCTGAACTTGGAAGAGTGTTGAAGCCCGTTATAGATGCAGAGAATGCGAGAGTAGGAACCAGTTATAAGATATAAGGAGAGGTAGTGGAATGGCAGAATATACGCAAGGAATCCGGATAGATGGAACATTTTATGATGTGCCACTGATATCGGTAAAACGTACTGCAGATTTTTTGGACAAATATGCAGAACGAACCGAAGACGGTGACCTGAAAAGGGAACTGATTGGTGTGTACTTCAATTACCAGATGTCGTTCGGCACGATTGATAATGATGCATTGTACGAGGCACTTTGGAATAAGCTGACGGAGCCAGTAGAATACCATGATTTTTCACTTCCGACCTTAAAAGGAACCTATTCCTTCAGAGGATACATAAGCGGAGTGTCTGATGAGATTGAAAAGGTATTATCAAATACGTCAAAGTTCAAGGGGCTGCAGTGCAAATTCACGGCAAAGAAGCCGGCGAGAAAGCCCACATAGAAATATAACATGTGTAATCATAAAAAACAGGTACTGATTGAAAAATTTTTCTTTTCATTATCTGTTTTTTGTAATATACTATTAGATAGTAATCTATAGGGGGTGTTTTATGAATCTGATTATCTGTAAGGAATTTTGGAAAGAATGTTCTGATTAAGCCCTGGCATGTCTTAGCTGTGGGTGTCCCACGTTAGAAAATGTAGAATTAATGTACTAAGGAAGGTAAACAGCAATGTGTGTTTATTTATTAAGTGTGTCTTTAGGTGCGGAACTAGATGAAGAAATGAAGGCAGAATCTTGCCGCTATTTTACAGAGGACTTTTCTCGTAATATGAAGAAAAAATATGAAACAGAAAAAATACTTGTATGTAAGCAACAGAATGGACAAGGATTTGATTGTATTTCTGGAAATAATGATTTAATGAAAGAGTATATGGCAGAAATCAATAGATATTTTAGTAGTGAAGAGTATTCTATAGATGCTGGTTTAAAAGACGTTATTCCTTTTAGTAGAGATTTTGTCAGCGATGATAAAATACAGGATTGGTTGGACTTTGTTGGAAACAAAGTATACATAGACCCTTCTTTTCTGGATGTACATAAAATCATACCAGAAATTAAAATAGCATACTGGAGAGATGATGTGTTATATTCCTTGCAGATGAGAATTAGAGATCTTAAAAAACTCAATGTTTGTATAGGTGTTGCAGATTGTATGGAAGAAAATGTTTTTGATATATTAACAGAAGAATACAATCATTTGTTTAAAAGAACAGTAGATAAACAATAGAGGGAAAACACATGGATTCAGTGGTTATTGATTTTGTTGAAATATTAAAGACAAAGCATTCATCTGATAATGAGACGGATGAGATAAGCGAAATAAAGTATTCTATAGATAACTTAACAGATATGGTTCAAAGTTTGTGTGATCTGCAGCGTATTGCACAAGATAAGGATAATGCGATACAGCAGCAGTACATATCGGATATAGAAGGCGAAAACGCATATTTAAAAGAGCAGAATAGTAAAATGAAAATGATTTTAAAGAAATGTATTCCAATGCATACGATGTTATTTCTGGTGGTTAATATGGGTATTATAGTTGGGGCATCTATATTTCTAGCATTGTCCCATACAATGCATATTTATGTATTGGATCCATACTATCTTGTTTGTGCCTTGTTAATTAGTTCAACTTTATTTTTTACTGCATTAATATCCTTATTTGAATGGAGAAAACTATTAAGAGATGAAAAAGAAAGATAATACTGCATGGTATATTAAGATATTAAGGTTACTCAAATTGGAGTTAGTAACGCCTGGCGGAAGGGTAAATTTAGCGGGCCTGTTTATTCTATTATTATTTTGCCTTTTATACACTGCAAAGAATACAGTAAATTATTTTATTTCCTCATTATCTGATGTAGTTAAAAGTATAGCGTTAAAGTCTGACATTTATCATCCATACGAAAGTGATAGTGTTTTTAAGGTGATAGTTCCTGTATCAATATTGTTTGTAATTTGTTTGGGTTATGTATATGTTGATGAAAAATTGAAAAGTCATATTAAAGAGAAAAAGGTTAAGGAGCAAAAAGATATAAAACCGCCACATGAGGACATCTGAAACATTGACACAAATAGTATAATTATATTATAATGTGTACAGAGCCACGGAGCCGAGTAGAGAGATCTACTTGGCTCTTTTCTATTTCAAGGAGGATGCCATGCCTTATACCAGTTGCAAAGTGCATATGGAATTTGTTGATGTGTCTGCATCAGCGGACAGCACGGTATCTTCCGAGAATAATGCAGATATTGGAAATATTACGTTGATGAAAGAGAAAGCGGAATATCCTCTATATGCGGTGCCTGATCTCAATAGCTTCATTTTAGATGGCAGCAGGCAAATACTGTCGGATACATCGAAAATTCCTTTTATTTCAGACCAAGTGTCCAATACACAGTGCCTTTTTGAAGAGAACCCGATGTTTTCAGTAGAATTCACGCAGCAGCATACCTCTGTTGGTATTATGCTGTTCTTTTTGGAAGATTACCCGGCAGAGATTACCGTCATATGGTATAACCTAAGTGGAGAGAAGCTGGCCTCAGAAACCTATTTTCCTGACGGGATGAAGTTCTTTTGTAGGAAGCAGGTTCCTAATTATGGAAAGATCGAAATATCCTTCATGCGGACTAGACGTCCCGGGCAGAGAATTCGATGTCAGTACGTTAAGTATGGTACAGAGATCGACTGGACGGGAGAAAATATTAAAGAAGCAAGCTTGACTGAAGAAGTGGATGTGACCGGGGCAACAATTCCGATTAATACGGCAGAAATTTCTATAGTGGATGTTGCAAATGATTTTGGACTGGATAATCAGAGTGGAATCTGGAAATCCATACAGAAATACCAAGAGCTCACCATTGTAGAGGAAGTAATGGATAAAGAAGTGCTTTGCGGAACTTTGTATATCAATACATGGCAAAGTGACCGCAACATTGTTAGTTTTTCTCTGGTAGATAGAATAGGAATGCTGGATAATACCAAGTTTTATCACGGTAAAGTCTATGAGGATGTTTTGGCTGGTGATATTATTGACAGCATTATGGATTCTGCCGGTGTAGATGACTACTATGTAGCGGAGGAGGTTCGTAGCATCCCTATTACGGGATATTTACCTATCTGTACCCACAGAGAAGCCATCCAACAGGTGATTTTTGCCTGCGGAGCAGTTACTGACTGCAGTAGAACAGGAATAATACGCATCTATATGCCGGACCGCTATGCAGACAGCACTATAGGGATAGATAGAAAATTTATGGGCACCAAGGTGGAAATGGATGAATATGTGTCCGGAGTATCAATCTCTTACAGCAGATATAAATTGAAAGATGAAGCGGAGGAAGCTTTTAACGACACATTACCTGCGGGAGAAAGCTTGATTGAATTTACTGATCCCTATACCGAGTTAGAGGCATCAGGGGGAAGTATGCTGGACTCTGGTACTAACTATGTATGCATTTTAATGGCAGAAGCAGGAGAATGCACAATTTGCGGTAAGCGCTATGAGAGTAATACTATTACCTATACGGCAACAGTAGACAGAATTGAAGCGGGAGAAGTAGAGAATATACAGTCATATAGTGGATGTACACTTGTCAATACCGTTAGAGTGAAGGAAATAGCAGAGAGGCTACTCCGTTATTATCAGCTGCGCCAGATTGTCAATTTACGGTACTTGCTGAATACGGAAAGAACAGGCGAGTGGGTTAATATCATGGATATCCATGGAAATATGGTGACTTCCGAGATTGCCAGCCAGACAATAGATTTGAGTGGTGGCTTCATAGCAGATGCCGTCTGCAGAGGCTATAGTGTAGTTACCTCTTCCAACGCATATACGGGAGAAATATTTGCCGGAGAAAGGGAGATGATCTGATGGACCTACGGCCAATCAATCCATATTATAAGAAAGCAACTGAAGGCAGCAGCCCAAAGTCGCAGCGGGTGGCACTAAAAAGCGCTGCTTATACTTATCCGTATGTATGGATCCTTCCTGTTACGGACAGGGCACAGGCTGATATAGAGCGGGCAATATTTCTGTGTGCACATAGTTGGCAGGAGCTGACAGCAGAGCAGCAGGAAGAATATCTAGCTGGTTTAAAGGGGTGTATCAATCATTCCGACTTGATGCGGATTGAAAATGATATTCAGATTTTGCTGGATGTTTTGGAGATATCATCCGCCAGCCATGTGGAGAGCGTACCTGAGTTTCCTAAGGAAAACTATTTTGAGGATTTAAGGGCAAACGTGACTCTCATTCGGCAAGGGTACCATGTGCATACGGATACACCACAAGTACCAGTCTTACCGTATAATATCTGGCAAAAATACAATGATCTGGAAAGAATCCTTGCCGATGTGTATGAGGTGATTAACGCACAATTCCATTATTATGCTGGTGAAGAAATCTTTGCCGGTGATGATACAGGACTACTTTTATAGGAGGAACAAAATATGATTTTTAATAAAAAAACGTGGAAAGACAGGGTATCAGAGTTTCCCACAAGAAGAACGCTGACAAAGTCGGACGGAAGCAGTGAACTTGTGACTGTCTCTAGGTCAGAGGGAGATGTGTCCCAGGAAGGTGATGCATTTAGCGCAGCATCAATGAATGATTTGGAAGGCAGAATTGATGAAGGGTTCACTGCGCTAAATAATGATTTAACGGACTGTTCTACTGGCGAGCGCTTCCGCTTTGCCGTAAGCGAAGAAGGGAAACCGGGCTTTTGGTGGAAGGATAAGGAAGGTGCTGATGCAGTTATCCCTTTTTCTAGTGGCGTACAATTACCGTATTCACCCGTTAATATGGAAAAACTTTCTATACAAACCGGTGCTAACGCAATATTTAATTTTGACAACTTATTCGGAGCAAAAAAGATAATCATATCAAATAGTTCTATGACCAATACAACCGGTGACAACACAATCATATATAATACGGGTGATACAGATGTTTCTGTGGCCTTTATAAGCGGGCAATTGATCAGCATAGATGTTGAGGATAAGGATATTTTAAGCATCACTTTACGGCACAACGTCGGCGGTTCAACTGCGATATATGGATTTTTAATAACTTTTACAGATTAGCCCACAGAGACAAGCATTCTAGGTGCATTTATAGGCTTTAATATAGGCTAGTCGCTGAGCGCTTCCTGACATGTTATTTATAGTAATCGTTTGCTGTCCGGTTAATCCGTTTGCATTAAGCACTATACCGTTTCCTCTGCCACAAGTGGGTCCTCCGTAACCATAATGGTGGTCGTCACCCGGCACCACAATGTAACCAAACGGATAATGATAACTCGTATTGCTATTAGGATCAATACCAATGTCAAAGTATATCACGTCCGTAAAATCAAGCTCATAGCTGGACATGATATGTGGCCCAGAATAAAGAGCGGGATATTCCACTATGACCTCTTCTTTTAAAGCGGAAAAGTCATAGCTACCCAATTTTTTTGAGACTGCATCAGCACCTCCGGGAGGGGTATATGTGACATAAGCGCCGTCTTCCTTCACGGAGAACTTACAGTTCCCTAAATCATTATTTATCACAGAGTAACAGTAACAACTGAATAATTAGAGCCACAGAGCCGGATCATCCATATGGATACCGGCTTTTATATTTACAAAAAGGAGAGTGATCAAATGTCATATGTCTTATTTAGAAACAAGAAAAAATCGGTGTCAGCCGAGCTGGGAAAGGAAGTGCATCATGGCTGAGTTTGTTGTGAGGTATTGGGTGGAGGTACTTTTCGGAATCATAATCAGCGGCATGGGTGTATTTGGAAAGATCTTATATAATCAGCACCTGAAAAACAAAGCCGTTGCAGAGGGTGTGCAGGCCCTTTTACGGAACGGGATTGTAGAAACCTACAATAAGTGGAGCGAACGGGGATACTGCCCGATTTACGCCAGGGAAAATGCTCAAAGAATGTATATCCCATACCATGCGCTGGGTGGCAATGATATAGCGACCGATCTGATAGAGGATCTGAAACAGCTGCCTACTGAACCACCACATAAAAGGAAAGAAGGTGATGCAGATGGTTAAACTGGTGGTGACATTTGCAGCCGGTCTTTTCTTCGGGTTCTATATCGAGCTATGCGCCGTCAGGAGAAGCAAGAAGGCGAGAAAGAAAAAAGTCAGCCTTGATACATACTCAAAGCTGGTAACGGCAGCAGTGATCGCACACGGGATGCTGCTCACAACATGGTCCTATGTACTGGCGAGCTTTGACAAGGACCCGGTCGTGGATGTTTCGACCACCATCGTCCGGGAGATCGTTGCGCCGGTCATTGTGTATCTGGCTACAAATACGATCATGAACGTTTTTGAAAAAAATCAATTAAGTTTTTCGGTACCGATCAACAGCACCCTCGTCCGCAAAGGGAAGGATGAGGAGCACACGCCGGAAGAGGCGGAAGAACAGGAGGATTTTTATGACGATTGAATTTTTATGTTTTGCGCTACTTGTAGTGTCTATTTTAACTAATCTCACTGTGCAGGGAATAAAGAGTGTCCTTGATAAAAAGAGCGCTAATTATTCCGCAAATGTGATGGCCGCCATTACGTCGGTTGTTATCTCCGCAGCAGTATCAGCAGGCTATCTGGTCTGGACTGAGACCGCCATAAACGGGAAGATTGCGGTTGAATTGATAGCTCTTATGTATCTGAGTTTTCTGGTTGCCACCAACGGATATGATAAGGTCGTTCAGGCAATCAAGCAGCTTAAAGGAGCTGCGGGAAGTAAATAAGATGAAACTACATTTGTATAGTGAAAAGAGCCACAGAGCCGGATGTATCCTGATATGTCCGGCTCTATTTTTAAGGAGGAAAATATGGGCGTAAGAGTAGGAAGCGCAAGGATTAACGAAAATGGCGGAATCAATGGCGGAGCCGCCGGTGACCAGACCGGCAGTGAGGTATCAACCCAGAATTGGTATTTACATTCAAAAGGCTGGGTTGTTCTCAGAGCCAAGGGTCCTGCATTGAGAGAGAAGATTGCTTACAATATGGAGAGCATATGCGCCAATGACAATATCGGCTACTGTCAGGATCACAGAGCCACCTTGACATCCGCTGCTAAACCATATGGGTATGATGCATCCAAAGTAACCAAGAAAGTGGAAACGGACTGTAGCGAAGCTGTAAGGAACTGCCTTTTGTATGCTGGCATTACAGTCGGTTCATTCAGCACGGCATCGGAGGCTTCTGTACTTGTTGGTACCGGTGCCTTTGATAAGCTGACGGAGGACAAGTATTGTAAGTCGTCTGATTATCTTCTGAGAGGGGATATCTTAGTAACAAAGACCAAGGGACATACCGTGGTGGTGCTGGATAATGGCGCCAAGGCAAGTGGGGATGGAATGGCTCAAACCACATCTACAGGAAATCCCTACACTGAGCCAACAAAAAACGTTACCTCTGCGGCACAGGCCAAGCAGACCAAAACACAAAGCTACATATCATCCGGAGACGGTGTCAGATGGGTACAGTGGGAGCTCGAGCAGGCAGGAGCTGATATCAAAAAGATTGTTGGGGAGGCCGGTGGTATTGACGGGATATGCGGGTCAGGAACTGTCAAAGCGATCATCGCTTACCAGAAGGCAAAGGGCCTTGATCCGGATGGAGTCTGTGGGAAGAATACCAGAGCAAAAATGAAAGCGGATTAGCAGAATCCCCGGATGTATTAATCTGCTGGAGGATGGATGGTAGGGATTCTAAAGCGCATATTTCGTGTTGCATTTCGTGTTGCATAGGTGCTGAAATCGAGTGTTAATTGACGAAAAAATATTCATTGAAAAGAATATCTAACCCAGCTATAATGTAGTAAAATACAGGGGTTACGTGATAATGGCTATTTTATGGTTGTTTTCATATATAGGGTGAAAAATAGCAGAATCCGGTTCGAATCCTGTCACCCCGATGTTTAATTTTGGGCTATCAGGCAAGGACGTTCTGTAGGAAACATGGGCTTTCTGGGCTTTGAGTGGTTGGTCGGAGGTACATCTAAGTGCATTCTGATACAAATTCATGGCGCACACATGGCGACACCACGGCGACAAGTCTAATTTCTGTTAAGTATTCTTACTAGATACTTGAATCCATTTATCAGTTGTGTTATATTATAACCATAAAAAGAGCAACCGCCCACAAAGTGGTTGACCTCCAGATTGAGTAATAAGCCTACCTGTACCGGTCAAGTAACAAGGTAGGCTTATTTATTTTCGCTTGTTATTCCTATCTATGTAGGCAAGCAGTGCGACTAGGAATGTACCGCCCAAAAACAGCAGGCTTAATATTTCATATACATCCATCTACACCACCTCCCCTCTTTGGCAGTATGGGAGGTTACCACCTTGCAACACGATTGCTTGGTCTGTATTATAACATGAACAATTCTTTTACACAAGATATATTACAGCTGAAAGAGAACAGAGTTCAGGGGGACAAAAGTCGCAAAAAGTTAGTAGAAATTACATAAATGTGATAATATAATAAACGACCTTGATAGAGTGTTATAATCATTTTGTTTTAGGGAAAAGCTAGGGAAGAAAGGTTTGGATTATGGATGTCATTAAAAAAATTATTATTCGTTATAAAGAGAAGAAAAGATTAATAAATGAAGCGTGTAATGAGTATATGTTTTGTATTGAATATTCTTTACAAGAAATAAATACTTTATTTGAAGATAAGCAATCATTTGTTCAACCAGACATGGAAATTGAATGGCGTAATAAGAATACAGCATTGTTGGAGGAAATCAACGGACAAAACATACAAAAATTTAAAAGTGCATCTAATTATAAAACCTTATTAAGTAAGCGAGAAGAATTGTACAACCTTGTGCAATACTTGAAACAAAAAATAAGTAGTCATAACGAACAAGTTGCAAATGCAAAGATCCAAAATGCCTATGAACTTATTGGCAATGTTGAGGGACAAAAGCTTGATAGGCAACAGATGATGTGCATTGTTAAAGAATCACATAATCATCTTGTTATTGCTGGAGCCGGAACTGGTAAAACAACAACTATTGTTGGTAAAATTAAGTTTTTGCTGAAGAGTGGAATATTTAAACCAGAAGACATACTTGTTTTGTCTTTTACCAATGCGTCTGCGACAGAAATGAGTCAGCGAATTAATAGTGAAACAGGTTGTATCATAGACGCATCAACATTTCATAAACTGGGGTTGAATATTATTACAAAGGTTGATGGTATTGTTCCTAAAATCACACAGTTAAATATGCGAAAATTTATTAAGGAACAATTACTGAAGAACATGGAATCTGTAGCATATTTAAGATTACTTAGTTCTTATTTGTTATATTATCGTGTTATTGCTAGATCAGAATTTGAGTTCAATACGGAGGAAGAATATAAGGAATACTTAAAGCTAAATCCGCCAACTACTTTAAACAATGAAACGGTTAAAAGTTATGGTGAGATGGATATAGCTAATTTTCTGACCGCCAACGGGATACAGTATATTTATGAACAGCCATATGAATTAGATACTCGTACCAATGAATATGCGCAATATAAGCCAGATTTTTATTTGCCGGAATATCATGTTTATATTGAATATTTCGGCATTAATGAACATGGTGAGGTGCCTTCATATTTTAGAAGTTATGATGGTATGTCAGCAACTGAAAGATATCAAGCTTCAATGAAATGGAAACGAGAAACACATGAGGCGAACCATACAATATTAATTGAATGTTATGCGTATGAAAAATTTGATGACATGTTGCTTGATAACTTGCAGAATAAACTTATAGATAATGGTGTAAAACTTTCGCCGAAATCTGAAAGAGAAATATGGGAGAATATTTCATCTAAAGATAATTCAATGTTGGATGGTGTAATTGAGCTATTCGAAACAGTTATTAATTTGATAAAAAGTAACGGATACAATATTCAAACCGTCCGACAATTAAATATTGATAACAATCATATCCAAAGTAATAATACTATTTTATCTTTAATAGAACCAATTTTTGATTCATACTGTACTTACTTAAATGAGCGTGGAGAAATAGATTTTAATGATATGATAAATTTGGCAAAAAAATATGTTGAAACAGAGAGATTTGCTAATCCTTATAAGGTCGTTATTGTTGATGAGTATCAGGATATATCGAAAGCACGCTTTTCTTTGCTAAATAGCATGAGAAAGTCTAATGATTTTGACTTGTTTTGTGTAGGCGATGATTGGCAGAGTATTTATCGTTTTGCTGGTAGTGATATTGGTTTTATACTGGATTTTGAACATTATTGGGGACCAACAGAAATCAGCAAAATCGAAACTACGTATCGCTTTACACAAGGGTTAATAGAAATCAGTGATAAATTTGTAATGCAAAATCCTGCTCAAATAAAGAAAGATTTAAAAGGAAAAGAGGATTTAAGAGGATTTGCTTTAGGTGAAATCAATGGCTATACAGATAAAAACGCAGTTGAGTTTATGGTTAACAAATTAGATGATTTACCGAAGGATAGCACGGTCTTTTTTATAGGAAGATATAATTTTGATGCGAAAATGTTAGATGACAGTGAATCGCTTAATTGTCAGTATAATAGTATTAATAAAATTATTGAGGTTAAGTACAATAAACGTCCGGATTTGCGCATGGGTTTTGTGACAGCACACAAATCAAAGGGATTGCAAGCAGATTATATTTTTATTATAAATAATAAAAGATCAAAAATGGGATTTCCCAGTAAAGTACAGGATGCCCCTATACTAAGCTTATTGCTTGAAAGATGCGATTTGTATCCATATGCTGAAGAAAGAAGACTTTATTATGTGGCTTTGACAAGAGCAAAAAAGAAAGTCTTTATTGTAACAGTTGCTAATCAAGAGTCTGAGTTTGTGATAGAGTTAAAGAAATGGTATGGGAATCAGCTTGAGCATGAAAAATATGAATGTCCTACATGTGGAGGTCAGTTGCTTAAAAGAACTGGACCCTATGGTGAATTTTTTGGATGTTCAAATTATCAAAAAATGGGATGTACTTACAAACGCAAGATTTATAGAAATAAGTAAATTTGTTTAACTGATCTATAGCAGAATATGGTGTACCCAATGGAGCGTATGCGTTTTGCCATGGAAAGGCTACAGGATAAGTTTGTAAGTAAGCATTCATTGCTATATTGGTGTCTGGCATAATAGGAGTATGGTTTTGAGAGTGTGCTACAAAAGGTATAGAGAATTTATCTGTAAAGGGGAACGTTTGGGGCGTTCCCTTTTCAGGACTTAATGTTCAGGGGGTGATAGATGTTGTGAAGAAAGATTAACCGATTTTACGTCAAAATTAATGATTTTATATCGTCTTTTCTGTCGCATGGCGACTGGACGGCGCCTCGTAGAAGGTGTATAATATTTTAGAAAACCTATCAGAATACGCCGCGTGTAGGGCGATATGATTTTCAGAAACGGTTAAAAAGCTGATGGATACAGTTTCGAATCCTGTCACCTCGATTTTTTATTGCTACGAGCCGTGCGGGTTCCAGGCTGAAAAAGGCTGTGGCGCCAACTTATTTGTTATTATCAAATATATCCATAAAGTTATTGACAAAAATTAGTCTTTTGGTAGAATACTATTAAAGGAGAGTCCTGCCAACAAGTGGACGTTCAAAAAGCGTTAGTGTCGCTGCGGTGACACTACATTCAAGGGCTATGGCAACATAGTCCTTGAAATATTTTTAGGAGAATTTACATGACACAACTGCTATTAGAAGTCTATCGAATAGACATGAAATACATTAGAAATTTGCATAATATTGATGATAGAGTATATTCTGTATCACCACAGATAGGGAAAGATGAACGCCCTTTTCTTGGAATAATTATTGTATGCAATGAACACAAATATTGTATACCACTGTCAAAGCCCAAGAAAAAACATGAAAAGATGCGGGATAAGATAGATTTCAAGAAAATTATACATAATGGTACTCTGATAGGAGTTTTGAATTTTAATCTTATGATACCTGTCGAAGATGCACAGATACAACGGATTGATACTAAGATTCGCAGACATGATAATGTAGATACAAGAAAGAAAAAGGAACTTTTAAATAAAGAATTACAATGGTGTAATGAACATGTAAGTGATTTGGCTAATACAGCAAATGTTCTATATCAAAAATATATTTCAGGTGCGAAATTTTCCGCTAGGGAACAGTGCCTGGATTTTAAAAGAATGGAACTGGAATGCAAAAGATATAATGAAAAGTTATAGTTTATCAAAAATATATTGCAGGGAGATAATTGGAGAACAATATGAAAATAGCGACCTATAATATTGGGGATGAAGATGCTGGTATGCCAAATCGTTTTCAACAGCTTATTTGTGAAATAAATGGTATTAATGTGAATATTATTAAAAATCCCTACCCTACTGAATTTCCTGTATTGAAAGATTGTGCGATATTTGGTACTGAGATATCTGATAAAACTTGTCTTGCAGCAAGTGATCATTATGGTGTAATCGTTGAAATGGAATTTTAAAGGAGGTAAAAATGGCAGAGGATATTTGGGATAAATTATACCACGAGGCGCGCCGTGTACAAAATGCTTGCGTTATCTCACCTTTTATTGAAGCAGGCGGTGTTGCTGCTGCTCTGATAACAAAAGCAGGAAATATCTACGTTGGCGTGTGTATTGATACAGCGAGTACTCTGGGCATGTGCGCCGAAAGAAACGCTATTGCAAATATGATTACAAATGGGGAATATGAAATAGACAAACTGGTAGCTGTCGTTGAAGATGGTAGTGTTGGTTCTCCATGTGGAGCCTGCAGAGAATATATGATGCAACTGTCCCGAGACAGCGGAGAAATAGAAATCCTAACGGATTATAAAAATCGTAAAACGATACGACTGAAGGAACTTATTCCTGATTGGTGGGGGAAAAGTAGGTTTTCGGAATAAAAGTCAGTTTATAAATTCATTACAAACCTGGGGTAATGTAATCGGAGGAGGTACATTGGAAACGGATGAAACAACACTATTTTAAAGTTATTATAATAACTATATCTATCTTGTTATTACTGACTTCGTGCGGCAGGACAAGTTATCAGTATAACAATTTAACGTCTGGCGAGGATATAAAGGAGTTTATTGACATAATGGTTTCTGCCGAAGTGCCGGACAAGGATATCGAAGCAGTATTAGAGTATATTGAAACCTACAGTGACAGCGAATATTCAGAAAATGCTATAATAAATGGTTGGCAACAAACAACAAAAGATTATCAGGAGCTTTATGATTATACAGATGCGATTAATGCTTATACAAGCAAGGAATTTGAAGATATAAATTGTCGACAAGCCGCCTTTATTATATACCACAGTTTCTTTTGTGCATCAGAACCGGAAAATCAAAATTTACAACGTGAAAGCCTAGAACTTCCGGAATTCCTTAACGAAGAACTTTATAACTATGAAATATTGTTTAGTCGTATCCCGATGGGAGAAACGGTAGCAGATACCGTTTTGAATTTTTGGCGGGATAATGGTGCAGTGTTTGAGAAGGCTTCAGTGCATTTAGTTTCTATTTGGGGGAACAGCGACGGAGAGGTTCTTAACTATCACGCAGGCATTATGATTGAAGAAGAAGCCGGTATAGTTTTCTTTGAGAAAACAGATCCCATAATGCCGTTTCAGCTCAGCCGTTTTGCATCCCTAGATGAGTTGAAAGCACATCTTTTAAGTCGGGATGGTATTGATGGAACGCCTATTATTTTTTTAGATGATACACTTATATAAGAATAAGAGCTGTATTCAATCAAAATTGAAACGACTGATTGTTATTTAAGGAGCAATGGAAAATAGAAATGCATCAAATAAAAACGGATCCAAGCATTGGTCTAACTATTGATGATGTACATAAGGCTGAAAAGATGCTGCGAAAAAGGCGATTTAGGAGGAAATATAAATGAATTTTAGCATTAGGCAGGTGAAACAGGGGGATGAGCTAACGCTTGCACATATACAAGTCGAGAGCTGGAAAGCTGCGTTTCATGATATTTTGCCGGAGGAAGTTTTGGCAAAATATACAGACATCGAAAATTCGGCAAATATGTATAGGAAGCTGCTGGAAGAAAATAAGGGAAATGGATATATTCTTGAGGTAGACGGAAAAGCTCATTGTATAGCTTATTGGGATGCAACGAGAGAAAAAGATATGCCGGGTGTTGCAGAAATAATCTGTATTCATAGTTTACAGGATAATTGGGGAAAGGGTTACGGAAGTAAGATGATGGATAGATTGCTTACAGATATAGCTGCTTCCGGATATACGAAAGTTATGCTTTGGGTATTTGAAGAAAATGAGCGGGCAAGATCTTTTTATGAGGCAAAAGGTTTTGAAGCTACAGAGAAAACACAGCCTGCTTTAGGCTCATCGGAAATTTGTTATGAGAAAACTATATAATCTTTAGAGTTTCTTAATTAGAGTTTTATGACAGTGAGGAAAAATGCAGATGAATAGAGTTATATTCTTAGATATTGATGGGGTACTCAATTCCAATTTTTGGAATGATTCTCATCAAAGAGAAATAAGCGATGGAACTTTGATTGATGTAGAAAAAGTAAAATTACTAAGTAGGCTTGTTAAGAGTACAAATGCAAAAATAGTTTTACATTCCGGATGGAAACACTGGTTTGATCAGGATTTAAAACCATTGCGCTTGGAAGCAGAAAAATTGAGGATGATGTTTGAAAGGGAAGGATTGTTGCTTGAGGATATAACACCGGACCATTCAACGGAAGAGATACGAAGAAGCAAAAAATTCAGCCTTGTGAAAGCAGGTGAAATCTTAGCTTGGTTAGCAGAGCATGGAGATGTTGATAGTTGGATCGTAATGGACGATTTGGATTTGCATAACACAGAAATAGAAATGCATCAGGTTAAAACGGATCCGAGCGTTGGTTTAACGGTTGATGATGTACATAAGGCCGAAAAGATGCTGCTTGTGGATAAATACTGATCGGAATATACAGGCTGATACAGGAAAGAAATAACAGAAATGCAGGGAGAATTAGAATGCTGGGTGATAAAGGATTTGACTTGTGGGCAGATGGGTATGATAAAACAGTAGGTCTCTCAGATGAGGAGAACAGTTATCCGTTTGCCGGATACAAAGAAATACTTGCCAGAATCTATCGGATCATATTAGCGAAAGGGGAAGCAGCAGTTCTTGATATAGGATTTGGAACGGGCACGCTTACACAGAAGTTATATGAACAAGGGTGTGAAGTATGGGGACAGGATTTTTCAAGTCGGATGATGGAACTGGCAAGTGCCAAAATGCCGAATGCCCATCTGTTTCAAGGGGACTTTTCAAAGGGGTTGGTTGAACCTCTTCTTCGGAATTCTTACGATTTCATTATTGCCACATTTTCACTACATCATTTGACCGATGAAAATAAAATAAGGTTAATACAATCTATGAGAAATTTGCTGAAAAAGGATGGTATGATCCTCATTGGTGATGTGGCATTTACAAATAGGGCAGAGTTAGAACGCTGTCGAAAAGAAGTTGGTGAGGAATGGGATGATGAAGAAATCTATTTTGTATTTGATGAACTAAAGAAAACATTTCCCAATCTGATATTTGATCAAGTTTCGTTTTGTGCCGGAATATTGTCTTTGGCGAACCAGCATTTGTAAGGATGAGAGGAGATAGCTTTGGATAGCATACATAATCGCAGGAGCATTAGAAAATATCTTGACAGATTAGTGAGTAAAGATGAAAAATAGTATTTATGAAAAGCTCCCGGCCTACAGGTTGTGTAGGCTGGGAGTTTTTTGCAAGACCACCTTCAGATATATCATTGCTTCCATTTACCGCAGAATAAAATCCATATACACCGGATTGTGATCGCTCCATCTGAATCCGGTATCTACAACTCCGGCTCCTATGACCTCCACATTGGCAGAGACGACAAAACCGTCTACTGTAACGCAGAAATTATCGTCGCCGTAAGGTATATCTGAATTACGGCAGGAAGGCACAGGATCATCTGCGTCAAAGGGTGCGATGACGGACAGCTCTGCAGGTATGAGGTCTGCCGGTATGGGCTGGGCCCAGGTGTATTCCGGACCGGAAATGCCAAAAATTTCTCCGCCGTCTCCCAATAGGTCTTTGTTAAAATCTCCACCGGCTATACACCAGTTTCCTGCCTCGGATTCTTTAAGCATATCGGTAAAAAGCATCTGAAGCTGTTTGGTGGCGATGGTTCCGTCGGAGGTGTAGGCAGAAAGGTGCAGCGCATACAGTACCAGTTCGCTGTCGCTGCCGGGTACAGAAATACGCTGAACAGAGTAGCATCTATCCAGATCAACAAGCTTCATAAGGCTTTCCTCAATAGGGAGGCTCCGACGAAGGGCAGAAGCGATAGGATAGCGGGAGAATACGGCAATTCCCGATTGGTTCGCTCCATGGGGCTCAAGCAACGGCCAGAAGAGATAGGGACTGTCATAGTTCTGGGCAAAGGTACTGCTTAAGTATCGTTCCCCCAGCGCCTCTTTCACAAGGTTCAGTTCATTGATGTGCCAGCTTCGGGTGCCGTCCACATCCACTTCTTCCATGAATAGAAAGTCAGGATCCAAGCGGAGAATTTCCTCTGTGGCACCCCCTATATTCTCGTTTACAGCCTCCTTGGAACGGGCACGGCTCTCGTTACCGCCATCCATAAAGAAACTGTAGTCATTGCTGTATGCGCCAAAGCCCACGTTGTAGGATACGATCCGATAGGTTTCTCCTACCGCCAAGGGACGTTCTGCTTCCCTGCCGGTAGTTTCTACCGTCAGAGGCAGATTATCCTCAACCCGGTACCAATTGATAAATACATAGGCTGCATAGATTCCGACTGTCAAAATCAGTACTCCCAGAACGCAAAGTGCCGCTTTCAGAGCTGTTTTTAACCCTTTTTTCATATCTATTTTCTCCTTTTGTACATAAATCAAGCTACCTTAGAATGATATCATGCACAATATGTAAAGTAAAGAGAACATCGTCATTATCCCTTTAAAAATGAAATTTATAGAAAAATCCTCCATCGTATGCTATAATATTCACACTGTAGAGCATATGGGAGAATACAAAAATGCAAAATAGGCGTAAAGATTTGGCAGTCTGCCTGCTGGCCTTTTTAATCCCGGCAGCAGTGATGTTTACAGTGTATGCATCCCTGGGCATGGCCCCTTGGGGAGATAAGACTGTCCTGATTTCCGACATGGCTGACCAATATGTAGAATTTTTCTGTGCGTTAAAAAACGGAGAATGGTTCTTCTCTTGGTCCAAAGCTATGGGAACCTCCTACATCGGTGTATTTTCTTACTATGTGTCCAGTCCGCTGTCTTTCCTTACCCTGCTGTTCCCTAATGCAGAGATGCCTCTGGGGCTGATGCTCCTAACGGTGTTAAAGATTGGACTGGCAGGATCATCCTTCGCATGGTTTTCTCTGAAACGATTTCCCGATTCGGGGATTTCTTCCCTTCTCTGTGCCGTTTGTTACGCACTCATGTCCTATAACGCGGCCTATTCTCTGTGCATCATGTGGCTGGACGGAGTAATCTGGCTGCCACTGATTTTGCTGGCGCTGGAACGCATTCTGGATGGAAAAAGCTTTGGACCCTTTGTGGCGGTGCTGACGGTTTGTTTCTTTTCCACCTGGTACATCTCGTACATGGTGGGAGCCTTCTGTCTGCTGTATTTCATTGCCCGGGTTGTGATGCTTAAGCCGGATTTGAATACCCTATGGAAACAGGTAGGGCGCTTTGTGGGTGGGGCGGCCTGTGCACTGGGCCTCACAGCCTGGTTGTGGCTGCCCACCTTTTTGGCAATGTTTGCCGGAAAGTTTAGCGGCGGTAACGTGGACTACGACGGTATCTTTACCGTCACGCCGTTTAAACTGCTGGGACGGCTCTGGTCGGGGAAGTACACCTCCATTACGCAGGCGGCTCTGCCCTATCTGTTCTGCGGTACGGCGGCACTTCTTTTGGTAGTTATATACTTTTTCCAACGGCATCCCCTGCGGGAGCGGCTGGCGTGGCTCGGACTGGGGATTGTGTTGGGAGCATCGCTGCTGTTGTCCCCGTTAGACAAGCTATGGCATTTGCTGCAGAGGCCCAACTGGTTCCCTTATCGTTACGCCTTTGTATTTTCTTTTTTCTTGCTTGTTCTGGCAAATCAGGCTCTGTCCGGTATCATTGCCACCGTCCGAAATCATATCGGCTACATTCCGGCAAAGGCGGCTGCGGTGCTGCTTTTTACGGTGACGGTAGTTGAACTGGGCCTGAATACCCATGGTATATTAAATAGTCTGGACGGGCAGTTCCACTATCGGTCCTATCAGGCGTACCACGACTACTATACCGCCAACGAGGAATTGGTAGCTGCAGCGGAGGCAGATGCCGACAATGTTTTCTACCGCGTGGGTGCCACCGAGGATTTGGGGCATAATGGTCCTCTGTCTTTCGGCTACGCCGGCATCACCCATTACAGCAGCTTGTACAGCTACGATGTAAACAAGCTGACTCGACGACTGGGCTTTGCCCAGAGCTGGATGTGGTGTGCTTATTACGGCTCCACACCGGTCACCGATGCAATATTCAATATTCAATATATCATCAGCCAAGGTGAACATCCCTATGAGATTGTGGCACAAGCCGGGGACTATACGCTTTACCGTAATCCCGACATACTTCCTCTGGCCTTTTTGAGTGCAGGAACGGAGATTCCGGCACTGAGTGGAGCCTCCACCCCTTTTGAGAGGCAGAATGATCTGCTGTCTGCGCTCGTGGATGAGCCTGTGGAGGCCTTTTGTCCGGTATATGCAGAGAGGTGGGACACGGAAAATGAAGTCACTTTCACCTTGTTCGGGCAAGGCCGTCCGGTCTACGCAGATCTGTCCGCCGGTGGTCTGACCCAAGTGCTGCTAAACGGTGAGACCATGCTGAGTTTGGGAAGCACTGAGGCTGCAAGCATTCATTATCTGGGGACCCCGGCATCGGGAGAGATTTGGACGGTCACTATCCGCCATAACGGGAGCTGGACTGCTCCCGACTGTTTCTTTTGGGAACTGGATCAAACTGTCCTGTCAAATGCGATAAGCGCAGTGAATGCGGCGGAAGTCATATCGGTGGAGAAGAACGGTACGGTGAGGCTGTCCGTGACAACAGAGTCCCCCAGACAGTTGCTGACCACCATCCCTGCCGAGAGCGGCTGGACAATTTATGTGGACGGCAGGCGGGTAGTGCACAGAGACTGGCTGGACACCTTCCTGACTATTCCTTTGATGACCGGAACGCACACTGTGGAGCTGCGTTATACCGCTCCCGGCCTGACTGCGGGCATTGCACTGGGAGGGATTGCGGCTATGGTTTTGATTGCCATTGCTTTTAAGAAGAAAATGCAGAAAATAAAATAATGATGGATAGGAGAAGAATTGTATGAATCAGGGATTTTTAGCACAGGAATCCATAAAAGCAAACAAGAAAAACAGAAAATTATTTTTAACTTTGTTATGTGTATATATTGTTCTGATTGCCGGCATTGCTTTTGCCGTAAAGGATTCTATTGATTTAAGCGATTATAAAACCCAAAAGGTTCTTGTCTGTGCAGTCATTCTTACGGTAATTATGTTATTTTGTGTGGTATTCATGTTAATTAAGTCCAGCCGGGTAGCGGTGAACGGCAAAAATTTGATACTTCCGTTTAAAGAAAATACGAAAGAGGAAGTCGGAAAGATTATCGACCGTGAAGTAGCGGAAGGAATGATTCAGGTTGATGAATACATTGATGGATATACCGAAAAGCAGAAGCCGGGCGGAGAAAGGATCATGCTGCTACCATCTTATTTACTGCTCTTTAACGGTATGGGAGCGATAACGGCAATCCCTCGTGAGAAGATTTACTGGATATGCGCACAGGTTGGCCGTAAAGGCTCTACTTCTTTTATTGTTCGCTTGTTAATATTCACTGAAACCAGAGTTTTCGATATGGATGGAGCTGACATTGAGCATCTTAAGAGAATAGCAGATAAGCTGTATCAATACATACCCAATGTGTTTGCCGAATATGATCCGTTCATCTTATCCTATGAACTGGAGAAGCTCTTTGATAAGAATCGTGATGAGTTTTTGAAGTTCTATGAGAATGAAAAGAAGAAGTTGGGATGAGAAAACTCATTTCCTGCTATATTTCAGTAAGAAAAAAGTAACTGCAAATATAACCACCGAACCTCCAAGCAGCCAATATTTTTCCGTAAAACTCCCGGCTGACATGGAGAAGAGATAAAAGTTTTTAAGCTCATCTTTCAGTGAATAATTGGCGATATAGTAAATTGCGGAAACCATATAGCCCGTTATAGTGTTTTGCGTGAGCCCGGCAAAAAAGAAGCCCAGAGCTCCTAAAAATAGTGCAGAAGCAAACCCACCCACAAAATGTTCTATCGTGACGTTACTTTCCCTGCATAGCATCATATAAGTGAAAAATCCGATTATTACCGCAAGAAAAAGTATGGAGTATAAGAGCCGGATTACACATACTGCAAGATAGTCCGTCCTTTTTGAGCGTATCAGGTCACGAATATTTTCATTTTGCTCGGGCAGAAAAATCGGAGTGAGCAATACGATTCCTGTAAGGGATAGCATTCTTTCGAGAGGCTGTGCGGCCTCTCGAGTGTTTAATGCAGTAATTCCGGATAAAACCTGAGTCATAAAAGCGATTACAAGTGCAATCAAGAGATGTGGAATAAAATTATGCTTTAGATTGACGCTTAGAATTCTGAAAGTTGATCTTAAATAAGACATTGAAAACTCCCTTCCTTTTTTGTTCATAGATAAATGCCGTCAGTGCGATTCCCAGAATAGAAACCACAGTAAAGAAGATGCGGTTGAATACGATATTCTCCCACCGGTCAAAAAATGCATCATACCCCATCAAAGAATTATGCCGCATGATGAGGGTGAATTTGCCGATTCTGCCTGTTAGGCCGGAAGTGGCTGCAGAAATACTGGTAATCCACCATACTCCCTGTATAAAAATTGCAAGCAGACCGGATGCAATTTCCGTGATCAACATTCCGACTGCAGATGCCGCCATAATATTGGGTACCAGCCAAAATGCCGCATATTTGAAAAGAGCAAAACTGTCCATGGTACCATTAGGATAAATGCTGTTTACTTTTATTTGCGCAATGACTGCAGTAATGACTACAGGAGTCAACATGATGGCTGTAAGGGAGAAAAACCGTGTAAAAATCAGCTTTACGGAAGAAATTTTCCTCGCAAAGATTAGCTGCTCCATACGTGATTTTTTGTCCCGATTTGCAAGTGCCGCGGCTACAAAAACGGGCAGAACGGACACTATAATTCCGAGATAGTCGCAGTATAGGCGGGCATAAGCTCCGGTGATCTTATCTTCATATAAAAACTGTTCATACTCCAAAAGAGCGTCCTCATAGGTTTTGGGAACGTATGAAAAATTACCGACAATAAAGTTATCACCGTACTTGGAACCACCGCCAATGATTTTGTCGGCTTCCCTCATCAGCTCACGGAAGTGCTCATAAGTGAGATCTTCCGGAATTTTAAAATATTCATGGGCTTCAAGTTCCTGCATGGTGAGACCCGATACTTCTAAAATTATTTCTTCCATCCGGGCTTTCTGCTTTTCCGTCAACTTCACATGCTTAATGAAACCGTAGGGATATGCGGTAAAACTTCCCGAGTAATATTCAGTGATCAGACTCCACACTGCTTCCGGCATCAATAGTTCGGGAATTTCTTTTGCTGTCATACCGTAATCATCACGTCCCGGGGCAGGTGCCTCAAGCGGTGCGCCTATATCTCCGTGAAACTGTGTGAAATACATTGCAAGCGCGGTGATACAGTAAATGACAAACGTCAGTGAGAACAATACCTTTTTACATTCTTTTAAAAACAGCATGATACATCACCCCCCGAAACATCGCAGCCATTACTGTAGAGACAATACATATAAGCGTCCTCTACATTGGGCTCCACCGGAATAATGCCCTGTATATCCGGTTTGTTTTCCGCAACCATACGTACGGTGGTGTACTTATTTTGAGCAAGCATGCCCGTAACGATATACCTTTCTTTGATCTGAGAGAGATATTCTTTGGGAATATTGATTGTAAAGACCTTTCCCTCTGCACTGTGAAGCAACTCTAAGACAGTGCCCTGCCATAAGATTTCTCCCTCATTCATAATGGCAATATTTTCACAGGCAGCCTCAATATCCCCCACAATGTGTGTGGACAAAATGACAATACGCTCCTCCGCAACCTCAGAGAGAAGATTCCTAAAACGAATGCGTTCCTCCGGGTCAAGACCGGCAGTTGGCTCATCGACAATGAGTACCTTAGGATCGTGAAGCAGTGCTTGCGCAATGCCCAGACGGCGCTTCATGCCGCCTGATAGTGCCTTCACTTTTTTATGCTTAGATTCCGTAAGGTTTACTCGTTTTAAAAGCAGGGGAACCCTTTCCTTGCGAAGCTGCCCATCCATTCCCGAGAGTACGCCCAGATAGTCAAGGCTTTCCTGCACGGTCATGGTCGGATACATGGAAAAATCCTGTGGAAGATATCCCGTCATACCCCGGATTTCTTTTGCATGTTCAATCGGGACGCCGCACACTGTGATCTCCCCGTTTTTCTTTGCATGGAGTGTGGCAAGCGTTTTCATCAGTGTGGTTTTTCCGGCCCCATTACGTCCTAAAAGACCGAACATACCTTGGTGTATGGTAAGATTTACGTTTTTAAGAGCCTGCTTTTTGCCATAGAACTTATCAACATTCTTAATTTCAATACAATTGTCCATAACATGAATCCTCTCTGAAAGTAATAAACAGCATGGCCTCTTGACCATGCTGTTATCATACACTGCTATTTTCAACTTTTTATCTACTTTCCATTTTCTGAAAAAAATTTTTTTCGAAGAAAAAATTTTTCCCGAAGGAAATTTTTTCCCGCAGAGAAATGTCATCCGCAGGAAAATTTAGCCGTAACCATTCCGCCATGTTCCTGATTTTGGACGGTAAGCGTCCCGCCGCATTTTTCACAGAGAATACGGCAGATATAGAGACCAAGTCCAAAGTGGGTTTTGTCCGGTTCCTTCGTATCGCGCAGGAAAGGCTGCCCGGCATTTCGCAGCATTTCTTCCGTAAAGCCCTTTCCGTCATCAAGGACTGAAATCTCGAGAATATTCTCGGATATACCATAGTTGACTGTAACGGAGTTTTTGGCGTATCGGACGGCATTTGCAATCAGGTTTTCGTATACCTGCATGACAAGTTCCATATCTACTGCAATATTCCGGTGATCCGGAGTACCGTTCATTCGGAACATATCACCGCATATCATCTTTCCTGTCTCTAAGAGATTATCAAATAATGTTTCTTCCGGAATACTCATGGTTTTCGGAACAATATCTTCCAGCTTCTGAAGGGTGTTCATTTTCTGTGTATAGTGTTCCAGCCGTGAGATCTGCCCATTCATCATGGAGATGACGGACAAAAGCTTTTCCTCCGTGATTTTGCCGTCCGGAATATATCTTTCCAGAAAATCCGTATACCCCCTCAGCACGGTCAGAGGAGTGCGTAAGTCGTGGGAAAATGCAGAGTTAAGCCGTTTTCGTTCCTCCAGTGAGCGCCATAGCTGCAGATTGTTTTCATAGAGGGCCGAGCGCATATCTTCAAAGGCCGTACACAGCAAACCCAGCTCATTCTGCTTATTGTATTCTACCTTGAAGTCAAGTTGATTGTCCGCTATTTTTCGGGAAGCGTCGAGCAGGATATTAATGGGCTTTTTCAGCTCTCTGCTGTAAAGGATAAAACCGATCACAGCGATGCAGAAAATGATCCATGCAGGAATCAAGAGCACCTGTGCATAGCTGATGAACCAATAAACGCTTAAAAAATCCATACGGGATAATGGATAATTGTGCCTATACCAGATTTGCAGATCATTGGTTCTAAATCCGATGATAGCTGCTCCCAAAATTGCGGGAGGCAGACAAAACGGTACATAGAATAACATACTCCATTTTAATGAAAGACTTTTCCTTTTTATTTTACCCATTTATACCCCATCCCCCAGACCGTTTCCAGGTGATACTCCTCACCATATTTTGCAAGCTTCGCTCTGACACGACGTACATGTTCTGCAATGACGGAGCTGTCACCTTCAGCGTCATAACCCCAAACTTTCTCATAAATACGCTCTTTGTCAAAGACTTGTCCACAGTTGAGCGAAAGAAACTCTATGATCTGATATTCTTTTTTGGCAAGATCTAAAACGATCTCTTTTACCGCAACCGTCTTGGCAGTATAGTCGATAGTCAAATCACCAAAAAAGCGGATATTGGCCTGTGTTTTCACCCTGTGATCCCGCCGTATGTGGGCGGACACTCTGGCCCCCAGTTCCTCAATGGAAAAGGGCTTGATGATATAATCGTCACCGCCTGAGGCAAATCCCGAAATTTTATCACTGTCCTCGACCCGAGCAGTCAAAAACAGAATGGGGCATGATACATAATCCCGGATTTTGCGGCAGACCGAAAGCCCGTCAACCTCCGGCATATTGACATCCAGCAGGATAATATCCGGATTCTGTGAGGCTTTTTCAATGGCTTCCGCTCCGGTATATGCAGTGAGTACCAGATAATCATTGATCTCAAAGTAGTCTTGTAATAAGGTTACTACATCTTTCTCATCATCTGCCACCAGTATTTTGTACATAAGCACTACCTCGCTTTTTTCATACCATTATACTGTACAAATATCAACTTTTCATCAATACTTACCAATTCTGTTTCAGAAAGCAAAAATATCCCGACCCCTGACAGGGATCGGGATATACATTTATTTATCTTGCTTTTGGGGATAGCCGTTTCCTTGAAGGTCTGTGGTCTCCATTGCGGAATCCGACTTATCCTTATTGGCGACAGGCCTGCTGCTTTCCCATACACCCTTTGGAATCGTGTTGACCGGTTTCTTTTTATCAGTAATTTTCGCCATCTTTTTTCCTCCGCTGTTAGTATGACGCAATTTGGTAAAGAATATGCGTATGGATACTGCAGTCTTGCGAGGAATGAAGGTGAAAACATGTCCTATTTTAATTATCATGCCAAGGCTAAAAAACTGATAGCGCAAGGGCATTTAACTCGTTTTGAGATCGTGGAGAACTGGAACAATATATCACCTGCGTTGGTTTTGTATTTTGACAACAATAGACCCATACCGATCAGGGAGTATAGATGGGATGAGTATTTTAAGCTTTTTTCTTGCCAAACTTCGCAAACCACGGAAAGGTCAAAGGCCAGACGGCCCCGGCAAAAAGCACCATGAAAAAATACCTTACTGTAGTGGCGGGAAGTGCCGGCATGACTGCCTGCAGCGGAGCTTTTAATCCTGCCCTGATCGCTATGATGAAAGCAAAACCCAGTACAACTTTTACAGCCTGTGCCCACCAAACGGCCTTTACCTCAAAATGGATGAATCTCTCATCCAGTACTTTGGATACCATCAGACCGAGTAGACATCCCAATAATGTGTAGGCGTTTTTCGTGCCGGAGTAAAGATTATCCGCATCGATATCCACGGGAAAATGATATAAGGTAACGAAAGTCAGGTAAAGTACCATAACAATGAGCGACAGGAACAGAAGAACCCATAATATATGGGGCTTTTGCTCACTCTTAAGCATGACGGGACGCAGTGAAAACGCGAGTAACAATGCCAGAAGGAAGGATACACCTACATCCAGCGGCGTGTGACAGCCAAGGTACATCCGTGAAAAGGGAACCAAAAGCATCAAAACGATAGCAATAATACGAATTTTCTTCTGCTTTGTCATTAAGGTGATACCGGCCATAGTACCTACAATGTTCTGGGTGTGGCCCGACGGAAAGGAATAACCGGTGGCGCCTGCACGGGCGCTTTCTACAATAGTAAAATTCGGATCCAGTACCCAGGGGCGCGGAATACGAAAACATAGCTTTAAAAACTGATTGAGCACCGTTCCGAGAAATCCTACCAATAAAATATAATATCCATCGCGTTTATTGATACACCAGAATACTACAATGGCAAAAGCTATGAAGAATATTTCATCACCCAAGTAAGTGATCAAAGACATAAATGTCGACAGGATGGGGATACGAATTCCCTCTAAAAAATATAAAAAGCTCATAAGAAGTGCTCCTTTTCGATTGATAATTAGAATTATAGCAAATTAGGATCGTGCTGGAAAGAAAAAGAAGTCCATGGTTGTAAAATTTATGGAATCATGATAGAATACATTTTGCTGGCTCGGAGGGCAATACATTCAGCAGAAATGTATGATGCCGGATAAGGCTACAGGTTGGAATACCTGTTACTTTATCCGGCATTATTTATTTTAGGAGAGACTGAAATGAATAACGAAAAGAATTTTACAAGCGGAGGAGTCCTGAAATCACTTATACAGTTTGCGATTCCGGTATTAGCAGCATTATTTTTGCAGTCACTGTATGGGGGCGTGGACTTACTTATCGTAGGGCAGTTTGCGGAAACGGCTGATGTATCGGGTGTTGCCACAGGAAGTCTGTTAATGCAGACGGTAACAATGGTCATTACGGGATTGTCCATGGGAATTACGATATATGTAGGACAGAAAATCGGGGAGAAAAATGATGAAGAAGCAGGAAAAGCCATCGGCTCCGGTATTGTGCTTTTTATTCTGATCGGGGGCATTCTTTCAGTTCTTTTGGTGGTCCTCACAAAGGATTTGGCAAATCTGCTACATGCACCGAAGGAAGCATATACGCAAACCTGTGAATATATCATGGTTTGCGGTCTGGGTACAATATTTATAGGATTTTATAATTTACTGGGAGCGATTTTCAGAGGAATCGGAGATTCCAAGACGCCTTTATTCACGGTACTTGTAGCATGTATCTTTAATATTTTCGGTGATCTGCTCTTTGTGGCAGTCTGCGGCTTGGGAGCAATGGGCGCTGCGCTGGCAACTATTATGGCTCAGGCTGTCAGTGTCGTAATCTCTGCTCTTGTAATTATGAAGAAAAAGCTGCCCTTTACTTTTAAAAAAGCGTATATCTGTTTTCATAAGAGGATCATTGTACAGGAATTGAAACTGGGAACACCTATCGCGTTACAGGAATTTCTGGTCGGTATTTCATTTTTAGTAATTCAAACGGTTGTGAATTCTATAGACGTGATCGCGTCGGCCGGAGTAGGAGTGGCGGAGAAAGTCTGTGCTTTCATCATGCTGGTACCGTCAGCTTTTTCCCAAGCCATTTCGGCCTTTGTAGCGCAGAATATTGGGGCAGGACTGAAAGAGAGAGCAGTTAAGGCGTTAAAGTACGGGATAATGATATCGCTTTGTGCTGCTGCTGTAATAGGTTCCTTTACATTTTTCAAAGGCAACATTTTAGCGAATGTTTTTGCAAAAGATACAGAGGTGATCATACAAGCCCATGAATATCTAAAGGCATATGCCATTGATACATTTCTGACATCAGTTCTTTTTTGCTTTATAGGATATTATAACGGCTGCGGTAATACATTCTTTGTCATGCTGCAAGGAATCATAGGCGCTTTTTGTGTGAGAGTACCTGTTGTAATATTCATGAGTAATCTGCCGGATACAACGTTGTTTTATATCGGTCTGGCAACGCCTATGTCTTCGGTATTTCAAATATTGCTTTGTGTTCTCTTTATGACATATAATAAGCATAAAACAGCAAAGCGGAGCATGAAAGGATGTTCAAATTAATACCTGACCGGGAGGATATGTATGAAAAAAGCGGAGTTTTTCTATAATGATCCCAATGCGCCAAAGCCTAATAAGCCTAATCTCATCGGTGCAACTGTACTGATTGAATACGAGCAGAAACTGCTTCTTGAACATAGAGCGGACAGCGAGAGATGGGCGATCATTGGGGGCAGCCTTAAGCCGGATGAGGGTTTATTGGATTGCGCCATAAGAGAAGTGAGGGAAGAAACGTCTATCAACCTTACTCCCGATATGCCGAAATTCTATAAAGTGTATGATGATCCGTCGATCATCATAAGTTATCCGGATGGCAATATCTTTAGGTCGATCATGGTTGTGTATCGTGTGACATTATTTGAAGAGCCGAAGCTAGCGGTTAGTGAAGAATCTAGGGAACTCCGGTTCTTTTCGAAAGAAGAACTGAAAAGTGTTCAGATTGTTGAAACCCATACGCCGATTTTACAGGATTATCTAAATGAAAAGAAGCTTGGTACGGAGAAGATAGATATATCCCAAGAAGTTTTTTCCTGCAAGGTGTATCCGGGGGATCCGGCACCTGCTATGCAGCGTATTCAAAGCACGAAGCGGGGAGATATTTGCAATCTGACGGCTTTTTCCATGTGCGCTCACAACGGCACCCATGTGGATGCACCGTTTCATTTCCTTCAGAATGGAGACACAATAGATAAGCTGGGATTGGAGCCTTTTGTAGGAGACTGCTATGTAGCTTATCATGAGGGAAATGTGACGGCTGAGGATGCTGCCGATATTCTGAATAAAGCACGCTTATCCGGGGCCTCGGAGAGGATACTGATAGCGGGAAAGGCCACGGTAACGGCGGACGCTGCCCGTGTATTTGCTTGGTCCAATGTGAAACTGCTTGGAAATGAGAGTCAGACAGTGGGGCCTGAGGATGGACCCATGGAAGTACACCGGATTCTGTTAGGAGCAGGTATTGCACTGTTGGAAGGAATTGTATTGACTAATGTGGTCAGCGGCAAATATATACTAAACGCTGCGCCGTTGAATCTGGCAGGCTGCGATGGAGCGCCCTGCAGGGCATATTTGATAAGATAGTCTTATAGCGCAACCTCAAGGCGCCTTTTCGGGAAAAAAAGAACGGTAAAAGTTGGTGGGAATACTCTAAAATACCGTATAAAATGAAGAGATTCCGAATGCTGAGATTGATACGGAGGTGTTTTCTCAGGACAAGCAAAAATATATTGCTCTCACCATTAAGCAGCCGTCCATTGGGCCTTTCTACCTGATTCCTAACGCATATCAAACTCTGTTGACTTATATGAAAATGAACGGAATGAAGGAGAGGAAAGGAATTGGCTGATCCTATAAAGGAAACCATACGGAAGTATGGTTTCTTTTTGCGTGATGGAAGTAAATCACACGGCATTGTAGATGTTGAAGAAAGTATGATATAATTGTATTAATGAAAAATCAATACAAAAGTTTGAAACTGTAGATTATAAAATGTTCATGAAAGGCGAATGGTATTGTAAGGTGTGCGCAAATGAGATTAGATGAAAAAGCAGCCGGAATGAAAAAATGGACAGTCATGGTGCCCATACTGATTATAGGCATTTTTCTTATCACGGGCTGCCTGCTGTTTTTAAGATTACACCACGGAATCAAGGTAAAACCTGAAAAATCTCATATATTGACTAATGCAGTCATTCTCTATCGCCAGGATGATAAGGAATGGGCTATGGACTTTTTGGGAAAGTCTGCTTATACCATGAGGTCCTCCGGCTGTCTGGTGACCTGTATTGCATCAGCCGTTTCCACTAAGGAAGAACCGGTTACGCCGGAGGAATTAAATACACTGTTTTCCGAAAATGCGGTATATGACGGCGAGGGCAATCTCCTTTGGGATAAGCTGAGTGAACTGGAAGGATATCATGTAGAAGTATACGAAGGCGTATCAAAAGCCGATATTGCACAATGTCTATCAGAAGGTCACTACCCCATTGTGCGGGTAAGAATGCATGGAATCGGAAATTACCACTATGTCCTGATCGTAGGAGCGGATGCAGGGGAATATCTGTGTATGGACCCGCTGCAGGATGATGTGACAAAGTTATCCGATTATTGGGGATTCGTTTATGCGGTCCGCTGTGTCTGGAAAGAGAGCAGTATCAATGCAGAAGCGGAAACCACGGAAACTTTGGAAGATGAAGCGGACAGTGCAGAGCAGGTTTCTTGTACGAGCATTGGTGTGATAGGGCCTGCAGAGGATAAAGAATTTGAAATACAGGACTGGCAGGCGGCATATGCGGCGTATATAGAGGAGGATCCGTACGGCGAGGAAAATACCTATAGCCTGATCTATGTGGATGAAGACGATATCCCGGAACTGGTGATAGATACCGGTTATGAAGCCGGAGGCTGTGAAATCCTTACATTCTACAATGGGGAAATAGATGTATTACAGACGGACCGTCTGACTTTTTTCTATATAGAAAAGCAGAATCTTCTGAACAATGCAGCAGGGCATATGGGATTTTATTATGACTATATTTACGCCATAGAGAACGGTAAATGGGTCGATAAAGGAATCGGTGAATTTTGGGAATATTGGCCGGAAGATGCGGAAACCTATGATGATATCATATTTGAATATGAATGGAATGGGAAGCGTGTAGGAGAAGAGGAATATGAAGAAAGTACGAATGCCGTATTTGACAGGAAGCAGGCAGTGGAGCCACAGCAATACTACATTTTAGGGGACATGATCTCCTATTTGCGGGCAGGAGATGTTTTATCGGCAAAACATCGATATGAGCTGTTTGCAGGAGATGTTACATGGGATGAAGCAAGAGCTTTCTGTGAAGAGCAGGGAGGATATCTTGCTACGCTTATCTCGATAGAAGAATATGAGCGCATACAAAAGTATATAGAAGAGAATGATAAAACAGACATGATCTTCTGGGTAGGCTCCAGAGTCATTAGAGAGCCCGGCCATTTCGGATATTATTGGTTGGAGTCGGGGCAGGAACTGAGTGGATATGATATGCTGAGACACTATGGTGCTTTATGGCGGTTTGCGGATGGTGAACCGGATTATGAAGGCGGCGTGTATCTTTTTTATGATGCCGATGAGCAGGAATGCCTTTTAGCCGATGCCCCGTATGATATCTATTCGGAATATCCGGAATATACCGACAGAATCGGTTTCATCTGTGAATATGATAAATAGGAGTGTAAGATGGGATACATAATGGATTTAAGAAAGTATGTGGGGCATGCGCCCCTCATCATGACCAGCGCGGGAGTTCTGTTTATAAATGATAAAAATCAGGTTTTACTACAAAAAAGGGCGGATAACGGATATTGGTCATATCCGGGCGGTTCCATGGAACTTGGAGAGACCTTTGAAGATTGTGCCAAAAGGGAGGCATTTGAGGAAACAGGTCTGACCTGCCTGAAGCTTACTTATTTCACCCATCTGTCGGGAGAGAGGATGCATTATATTTATCCCAACAAAGATGAAATATACAGTGCGGAGATTATCTTTCTCTGCAATGCTTACAGCGGGGAACTTAAAGTACAGGCAGGCGAGGTCATGGAGCAGGGATTTTTTGCCTTGGATGAACTCCCCAAACATCTACTGCCGTCCTGTGCGGCACTGTTACGGGAACTGAGGGAGAAGTTGTAATATGAAAACTGCAGAGGATTTAAGAAGTATTTTGGACAGAATCGACCACAGAGGGTATCTGGCCTACAAGGATACCAGAGGCAGCTATGATTTCAAAAAGTATGTGCTGCATATTGAGCATGTACAGGGGGACCCTTTCGCCGCACCCTCTAAGGTGAGCATTCGGGTGAGTGGTCAGACGGCGGGTTTCCCTAAAACGCTCTACGAAGAAAGGCACAGACGGATTGCGCTGCAGGACTATCTGCTGCGGCAGTTTGGGCGTCTGGTGGAGGAGCACTCCTTTCAGGCCAAAGGTTCCGGTAAGAGCGGTTTGATGAGCGTCAGCCGCTGCGGACAGGAGATTTTAGAGAGAAGCGCCTGCGAAGTGGGAACGGAAGACGGTTCCGTTTTACTGCGTATGGAAATCGGCTTTCCTGCTAATGGCAGAACGGTAAACAGCGGGGAATTAAAAAAGATACTGTTTGACTTTCTGCCAAAATGTGTGGAGAAAGCGTTATTATACCGCTCCCTGCCTGCGCAGAAGCTGACTGAACACGCTGATTTGGCGGATGACCAGCTCTTTATCAGAGAGAGTCTTACAAAGCTGGGACTGGTGGTGTTTGTGGCTGATGGTGCCATATTGCCGCGCTCTTCCGGGGTATCTCAAAAGCCTATGAAAAATGCAGTGCCGTTTCGGACTCCGGAGAGTCTGGCTGTGACGCTTCATCTGCCCCATAAGGGAGAACTTAAGGGTATGGGCATCCGCCGGGGCATTACCATGATCGCAGGCGGCGGTTACCATGGCAAATCCACGCTGCTTGAAGCTATAGAAAGGGGCGTATATAACCATATTGCGGGAGACGGCAGGGAGTATGTCATCACGGACGAAACTGCAATGAAGATTCGAGCGGAGGACGGCAGAAGCATTAAGAAAGCTGATATTTCCCTGTTTATTCGCAATCTGCCAAACGGCAGGGATACCAAAGCTTTTTATTCCGAAGATGCCAGTGGCAGCACCTCCCAGGCAGCAGGCGTGGTGGAGGCTATGGAGGCGGGAGCCGGGGTACTTTTAATTGATGAGGATACCAGCGCCACCAATTTTATGATACGGGACGAGCTGATGCAGCGGGTAGTCAACCGCAGTATGGAGCCCATCATCCCCTTCATTGACAGAGTGCGGGAATTATACGAGAAAGAACAGCTTTCCACCATATTGGTGGCCGGCAGTTCCGGCTCCTATTTCCGCAAAGCCGACTGCATTATTCAGATGGACTGCTACAAGCCGGTGGATATTACGGCGTTTGCAAAGCAGGAGGCAGAGCAGTTTCCGGTCTTTACAGGGGAAGTACCCGCTTACGCGCGACCTTCCTTTGCACGCTGTGCCAAGGCTGACAGAGGATTCTGGGAGAATGAACGCCTGAAGTTAAAGACCATGGGACTGGACGGTATTTCCCTGCAAAAGGAGACCATTGATCTGCGGTATGTGGAACAGCTTGTGGATACGGAGCAGCTGAATGCATTGGGGTATTTGTTAATATATGCGGGACGGCATTTGTTTGACGGCAAAAGAACGCTGCAGGAAGCAGCGGAGCAGCTGGAGAAACTGCTGAAAGACAAGGGACTGTCATTTCTGGCAGAGGGAGGATATCTGCCGGTGGGGCTGGCTGCGCCGAGAAAGCAGGAAATTCTGGCCTGCTTCAACCGTTTCAGAAGCTTGAACTTGAGCTCCGGTTAATAAATATTCGAAATACTTAATTTTCATTCAATTGTGAAAGCCCCTATCGTCTGTTATGCTGAAAACAGCAAAGGCCGATGCGAGACACGAAATAAAAAGGAGGCTGTTTTTATGCAGATAGGTGAAGTGATTCGTAAATATAGAAGAGAGAAAAATATGACGCAGGAGGAAATGGCGGGACTTTTGGGGGTGACTGCCCCTGCGGTTAATAAATGGGAGAACGGAAACTCTATGCCCGATATTATGCTCCTTGCGCCCATTGCCAGACTTCTTGGCATAACGCCGGATATTCTCTTATCCTTTCGGGAAGAGCTGAGTCAAGAGGAAATCGACCGCATGATCAAGGAGGCAGATGCCAGATTACAGAACAGCACTTGGGAAGAGGTGTTTTTGTGGGCAAAAAAGATCATGGAGGAGTATCCTAACTGCGAGGAACTGATTTTAAATCTGGCGGAAGTATTGGAGGCCTTTAGGCTGATGCAGGATATTCCCGATACGGGAGAATATGAAAAATTTACCGAAGACTGCTATAAACGGGCGCTTGAAAGCAAAAAAGAGAGCCTTCGTTATCGCAGCGCTGACGCATTATTCCATTTCTATATGAGGAAGGAACACTATGAGGAGGCGGAAGCGTATTTGCACTTCTTTTCGGAGCAAAACCCCGAACGGAAAAGAAAACAGGCCTTCCTATACAGCAAAACAGGCAGATTGCAGGAAGCATATAAAGCATATGAAGAAATTCTTTTTTCAGGTTATCAGATGGCTGCAGTAGTGTTTTATGGGCTGTTTGGATTGAGTATGCAGGAGAAGGACATGGAAAAAGCGGACATGTTTCTGGAGAAACATAAAGGATTGGCGGAACTCTTTGAGATGGGGACCTATCAAGCAAACAGCTGCAGACTGGAACTGGCCGTGGTGCAAAAGGATGAGGAGAAAACTTTGGAAATCATGGAAAGGCTGCTTGAAGGCGTAGAGGAACTGACTGCATTTGCGAAATCTCCGCTCTATGCCCATATGTCGCTTCGTGAACCCGGAGAGGAATTTAAAGCCAAAGTAAAGCAGAATCTGTTGGAAAGTTTTCGGGATGAAGAAACCTATGGCTTTTTAAAAGAAAATAAAAGATATCAAAACTTGGTGAAATAGGAAGATTCCTTTAAGATGCCGATGTCCTTCTGATATTTTACGGGATTTTAACTATACTATAGTACATAAAATTCCGAAAAAGGAGGACACCCATGAATATTTTATTTTTTGGCACCAAGAGCTACGATAAGGAATTTTTTGAAAAATTGGAAGGCAGCGGCGCCTATCATGACATTGATATTACTTTCATTGAACCCAAGTTAAGTCCGGAGACTGCCAGACTTGCGGAGGGGTTCGAGGCAGTCTGTGCCTTTGTGAATATGAATGTATCGGCAAGGACTGTTGCAATTCTGAAAGACTGCGGTGTGAAGTTGATATTGATGCGCTGCGCGGGCTATAATAATGTGGATTTAGAGGCCGCAAAGGCCTGTGGTATGACTGTAATGCATGTACCGGGGTATTCGCCGGAGGCGGTAGCGGAGCATGCCATGGCACTGGTACTGACCGCCGACAGGCATATGCATAAGGCCTATATCAAATGCAGAGAAAATAATTTTAATCTGGCCGGATTAATGGGCATCAATCTGCATGAAAAAACTGCGGGGATAGTGGGTACGGGAAAGATAGGGGCGGCAATGGCCCGTATCTGCCGCGGATTTGGAATGCGTGTGATTGCATATGACCTTTATCCCAATACGGAGTTGGATTTTATAGAATATGTGGATTTTGAGCAGCTGCTGGCGGAGGCGGATCTGCTCTCTCTGCACTGTCCCCTCACAAAGGACAATTACCACATGATCAATAAAAATACTATCGCACAGATGAAGGACGGTGTAATATTAGTAAATACCTCCAGAGGTGCGTTAATTAAAACAGAGGATCTGATTCAGGGGATTCGGGACGGCAAATTCTTTGCAGTGGGTCTGGATGTCTATGAGGAGGAGACCGGTACGGTATACGAGGATATGTCCGACCGCATTTTGGAGCATTCCACCATGGCAAGGCTTTTGTCTTTTCCGAATGTAATGGTGACTTCCCATCAGGGATTTTTCACGGTGGAGGCAATGTTGGCCATCAGCCGTACGACCATGGACAATGCACTGGCATTTGCAGAGGGAAAGAAAAACGGAAACGAATTGTAGATGGTATTTATAATAAAAATGGGAGGAAGAGAGATGTACGATTTAATTATTGTAGGATCGGGGCCTGCCGGGTTGTCCGCAGCAGTGTATGGCAAGAGAGCAGGATTGCATCTGATCGTAATAGAGAAAAATCCCATGAGCGGGGGACAGGTGTTAAATACTTATGAGGTAGACAATTATCTGGGAATGCCCGGTATCAACGGCTTCGATATGGGGATGAAGTTTCGAGAGCATGCAGAGCGTCTGAATGTGGAGTTTGTGGAGACCGAGGTTACTTCTGTAGAGGATGGCGAAATCAAGGTGGTTCACACAGGTGGGGGAGATTACCGGGCAAGGACTGTGATTTTGGCTGCCGGTGCGGAACATGCCCATCTGGGTGTGCCCGGTGAAGAAGAGCTCTCCGGTAAGGGTGTATCGTATTGTGCCACTTGTGACGGTGCTTTTTATAAAGGAAAAACAGCAGCTGTGGTAGGCGGCGGAGATGTTGCTTTGGAAGACGCCATTTTCCTGACGCGCTTCTGTGAGAAGGTATATTTGATTCACAGAAGAGATGAGCTTCGGGGCGCCCGTATCCTGCAGGATCAGCTGAAAGACTTGCCGAATGTGGAGATTTTGTATTCTACCGTTGTTCAGAAGATAAACGGAGAGAATATGGTGGAATCTTTAACAATTCAAGATGTAAAGAATGGGCAGATAAGCGAACTTGAAATAAACGGTGTCTTCATTGCGGTGGGAATCCATCCTAATACCGATTTATACAAGGAACTGGCAGCCTGCGATGAGCAGGGTTATATATTGGCCGGAGAAGATGGTGTCACAAATGTACCGGGGCTCTTTGTGGCAGGCGATGTACGTAAGAAGGGGCTGCGACAGATCATTACGGCAGTGGCAGACGGAGCCAATGCGGCAGTCAGCGCAGGGACTTATTTAAATCAGCTTCGTAAACCTGCAGACGGATAAAGGGAAAAATAGTGTTGACAATCCTTTGACAATACGATACAATATCATTCGTCGGTGCAATCTTTATGCGCCGTGTGTGTTCGTAGCTCAGCTGGATAGAGCAACGGCCTTCTAAGCCGTGGGTCGGGGGTTCGAATCCCTTCGAGCACGCTGGGGATATTCGTTATCCCATATGGTGGGTATAGCGCAGTTGGTTAGCGCGCCAGATTGTGGCTCTGGAGGCCAAGGGTTCGAATCCCTTTATCCACCCTCATTGTTTTGAATGCAGTGAGGACCCAAGGTTGGCGGCATATGATGGGCTATCGCCAAGCGGTAAGGCACAGGACTTTGACTCCTGCATTCGCTGGTTCGAATCCAGCTAGCCCAGTTATGATTTCGGAGCACTAGCTCAGTCGGTAGAGCACCTGACTTTTAATCAGGTTGTCGGGGGTTCGAATCCCCCGTGCTTCACTCGCTGAGAAACAAAATTGATTCGAACCCCCTGGGTTCAGAATCCCCCGTGCTTCACTCGCTGAGAAACAAAATTGATTCGAACCCCCTGGGTTCAGAATCCCCCGTGCTTCACATGCATGTACAAAATAAGACTGCAGAAGTCTTTTTTTTTGTTTTTCTTAACCGGAAAGGAGTCAGTAATGGCTGAACAAATGAAAGAAAATAAAATGGGCATTGTGCCCATTAATAAGCTGCTATTGAGTATGTCCCTGCCCATGATGCTTTCCATGCTGGTGCAGGCATTGTACAATATTGTGGACAGTATTTTTGTGTCCAGAGTGAATGAATATGCGGTACGCGCCGTTTCTCTGGCTTTTCCCATACAGAGTTTGATGATCGCCATGGCAGTGGGGACTGCGGTGGGCGTTAACGCCCTGCTTTCCAGAGCGTTAGGAGAGAAGAACTATGAGAGAGTCAATTCAGTGGCTTCTAACGGGCTTTTTTCTATTTTGATCTGTTATTTGCTGTTTGTAGTAGTAGGTCTGATGTTGGTAAAGCCTTTTATGGCCAGTCAGAGTGATGTGGAACAGGTGCGTATCTATGGCAATTCCTATCTGACCATTTGCTGTGTCTGCTCCATAGGCATTTTCATGCAGACCATATTTGAACGACTGCTTCAGTCAACGGGCAAAACTTTCTATACGATGATTACCCAGGGTATCGGTGCCATTACTAATTTGATCTTGGACCCTATCATGATTTTCGGTTATTTTGGGTTTCCCCGCTTGGAAGCTGCAGGCGCTGCAGTTGCAACCGTAAGCGGACAGATTGTGGCAGCGATTGTGGCTATTATTTTCCATTTCCGTTTTAATAAAGAGGTACAGATGAAACTGAAGGGCTTTAGGCCCAGCCTGTCCATGATCGGACAGATATATGCGGTGGGAGCGCCGTCCATTGTGGTACAGGCCATTGGTTCCGTTATGACCTACGGCATGAATCTGATTCTTGCGGCATACGGTGTGGCTCAGACGGTATTCGGACTTTACTTTAAGCTGCAGAGCTTTGTGTTTATGCCTATCTTCGGGTTAAATAACGGTATGGTGCCCATCGTTGCTTTCAACTACGGCGCCGGCAGCAGGCAGCGGGTGGTGGAGGTCATAAAGCGCAGCGTCACTTATGCGGTATCCATCATGCTGGCAGGACTACTTATCATGCAGTTGATTCCGGATAAGCTGTTACTATTGTTCAATGCAGAACCGGAACTGCTGGAAGTGGGTGTGCCTGCACTTCGGACTATCAGCTTAAGCTTTATTTTTGCAGGATACTGTATTATAGTGGGTAGTGTGTTTCAGGCATTGGGCAACGGCGTTTACAGTATGATCGTATCTATTGC
The DNA here is from genome assembly GCA_022510745.1 of Lachnospiraceae bacterium. Taxonomy (GTDB): domain Bacteria; phylum Bacillota; class Clostridia; order Lachnospirales; family Lachnospiraceae; genus Acetatifactor. The sequence continues at coordinate 50,204 of JAFLSY010000010.1, read as the reverse complement.
CAGACAGCTTATCGTATTGCTTCCGGTTGCCTATCTGCTTTCATTGACCGGACGGGTATCCAATATCTGGTGGGCCTTCCCTATTGCGGAACTGGTATCCACCAGCTTCACCACGTTCTTTTTGGTCAGGATCAATAAAAAGATCATCAGTAAGATTTAGAGCAGTACTTCTGCATTCTTGACAAATTCTTAGAATACGGAGTATACTGGCAATACAATGCGGTTATGATGGAATTGGCAGACATGCAAGATTTAGGTTCTTGTGCCGCAAGGCGTGTGGGTTCAAGTCCCACTAACCGCATTTAAACATATGGAGTAAGAACACCATGAAAGCCTGCATGAGGAAACTCAAAAATATTTATCTGCTCTCTTTTTTGATTCCCGTTCTGGGAATTCTGGGGCTCTTTGTGGAAAGGGGTATTTTCCCCTTTGGCAGCAACAGTTTCATGTACTCCGATATGTATCATCAATATATCCCCTTTTTAACTGAATTTTGGCGTAAACTGCACAGTGGGGAAAGTCTGGCCTTTTCCTGGCGTGCGGGGCTGGGTTCCGATTTTGTGCCGATCTATGCCTACTATTTGGCAAGCCCGGAAAACTGGCTGGTCTATTTTTGCCCGGAAGGGTATCTCATCGAATTTATGACTTTCTTCATCGTGATGAAAATAGGTCTTTGCGGGACGAGCTTTGCCCATTATCTGCGGAGACATTTTCAGACGAAGGATCTGCGGATTGTCTGGTTTGCGGTTTTTTATGCCATGTCCGGCTATATAGCGGCTTATAACTGGAATCATATGTGGCTTAACTGTTTGTGGCTTGCTCCACTGATCTTACTGGGGCTGGAGAGATTGGTAAAAGAGGGGAAATGCCGGCTTTACTGTCTAACACTCACAGCCTCCATTCTGACAAATTATTATATTTCCATTCCCCTCTGCATCTTTCTGATATTGTATTTTCTGCTGCAGCTGTTTACCAACGGCTTATCCCTTAAGAGAAAAGCAATGTCTGTACTGCATTTTACAATGACCTCCCTCTTAGCCGGCGGAATGTCCGCCATCTTGCTGTTTCCTGTTGTACGGGCCATGCTGGCTACGGATTTTAGCAGTTCCAATTTTCCAAAGAAGGTGGAGATTTATTTTAACGCGCTGGAAATGCTGGCAAGACATGTGCCCATGCTGCCCACGGAGAGGGGGCTGGACCACTGGCCCAATATCTACTGCGGTGTTCTGGCCTTTGTGTTGGTACCGGTTTACTTTTTTCACAAAAGGATTTCTTTGAAAGAAAAAATCGGAAGGCTGCTGCTTCTGGGAGTTTTATTGGCTTCTTTTGCGGTGAATATTCTGAACTTCATCTGGCACGGTTTAAACTATCCGAATTCCTTGCCCGCCCGCCAGTCCTTCTTATATATTTTTCTCATTCTCACTATGTGCTTTGAAGCTGTGCATAAAAATGGAGAGAACGGATGGATAAACCGCATTTTGGGTGCAGTCTGCGGTCTGCTTCTGCTGGCGGCCTGCGGTATTTTTGTTACGACAGAAGGGCTGACAGTAGGCGTTATGGCCAGCGCCTGGGTTTTTCTGGCCGGCTATCTGCTCTTATGGCTTTTGTGTAACAGCCGTATCTGGCAAACAATCCACATAGCCCGGCCTATGTGGCAACTGGCCCTTTACGGGAAGTGGGCCATTCTGGTACTGGTAGTGGTGGAAGCGGTGATGAATATGGAACATACCAGTCTGCAGCCGGTGCGGAGAAATTACTATCTGAACAATATTGCGGACTATAAGGCTCTGCTTGCCAAAGTGGAGGAGCCGGTGGAAGTCTTTTACCGGGTGGACAGCCTGCGGCAGATGACGAAGAATGACGGTATGTTAGCCGGATATGCTTCAGTATCCATTTTTTCCTCGACCGCAAGCGGAGGTGTGGAGGATTACTATGACAGGCTGGGGATGGGAGGGAGCAAAGTATCCTATCATTACAGGGGGGCAACACCCTTAATGGCTGCCATGCTTGGCGTTCGGTATACTTTTTCCTGGCAGGAGGAGCGGGATAAGCAGCTCTATGAACTGATAGGACAGCAGGATGATAAGTACCTGTATAAAAACAAATACAGTCTGTCCGTGGGATTCTTGCTTTCTTACGAGGAGAGAGAGGCGTTTGAGAAGGAGATTTTTGGGAATGTGGGTAACGATATTACAATCCAGAACAGGATTGTGCTTCATCTCTGCGGAAAACCTCTCTTTACGGAGTTAGGAAACCGTGAATGTCATAACGAGGAAAATGGGATCACCGTAAAAGTCAGTGAAGACGGCCATCTTTACGGCGTAGTATCGGGTTCTCCCAAAGGAGAGGTCATTCTGGAATTAAACGGGGAAACCCGTGAACTTCAAAATGTGGACGGCAAATGCCTGCTGGATTTGGGCTGGTATGAGCGGGGAGAAAGTTTCAGTGTCATGGCGGAAGAAGGAGAGGTTTTGGCAATACGGGTATACCGTCTGTCTGAGGAAGTATTGGATTTAGCTATAAAGGAACTGGAAAAGTCCCCTCTTGTGGTAGAAGAGGTTACTGAAAAGGGGCTGTCGGGAACAGTTGGGGCAGCAAAAGAGGGCATTCTTTTGTTGTCCGTCCCGTATGACACCGGCTGGAGCGTGAGGGTGGACGGAGTGCGGACGGAAGCGGAGAGCTTTGGCGGAGCATTGCTGGCAGTGCCTTTAAATCCGGGCATGCATGAGGTGGAAATCCGTTATACCGTTCAAGGTTTAAAGGAGGGAGCGCTTGTCAGTGCGGCAAGTATCATTCTCTTTTGGATTTTATACGGAAAAAGGCGCAGAAAGCCAGTTTCTAATTGACATTTAGACCCCTGTTTTGTATGATGATGGAAAGAAAGAATAAACATATTTTTAGATAAAATTTTAAGAGTAAAAGGAGAAGGAAGAAATGGGGCTGGAGCAGAATTTAAATGAACTGACAAAGAAGAACTATAAAAAGGCAATAGAAGAGTGCAGCAGCAAGGAACTGTATTATGCGCTGTTACATCTGACCAAGGATTATATAGGCGAGAGGAAACTTATTCAGGGAAAGAAGAAAGTTTACTATATATCCGCCGAATTCTTGATCGGTAAGCTGCTGTCCAATAACTTGATCAATCTGGGACTGTATGACGAGGTAAATGAACTTTTGGCGGCAAAGGGAAAATCCCTTGCAGAGATAGAGGAAATCGAACCCGAACCTTCGTTAGGCAATGGCGGTCTGGGAAGATTGGCAGCCTGCTTTTTAGACTCTATCGCGACTCTGGGACTTCCCGGGGACGGTATTGGCTTAAATTATCATTTCGGTCTCTTTAAGCAGGTGTTTAAGGATAAGCTGCAGAAGGCGGAGAAGAATAAGTGGATAGAGAAGCAGTCCTGGCTGCACAAGACCGACACCTCCTATGTGGTGGAATTTGGCGGCATTAAGGTTACATCCCGCATGTATGATATTGATGTGGTAGGGTATGAAAACGGCGTAAACAAGCTGCATCTGTTCGATCTGGAATCGCTGGATGAATCTTTGGTTAAACGGGGCATCAACTTCGATAAGGAAGATATCGAGAAAAACCTGACCCTGTTCTTATATCCGGACGACTCCGATGAAGCCGGTAATCTGCTGCGCATTTTCCAGCAGTATTTTATGGTAAGCAATGGAGCCCGCCTGATTTTAGACGAGATGAAAGCAAAGGGTTGTGACTTACATAAGCTGGATAAGCATGCGGTGATTCAGATCAACGATACCCACCCGACCATGGTGATTCCGGAGTTGATACGTCTTTTGGTGTTTGAGGAAGATTTCACCATGTCGAAAGCAATTGACGTGGTGAGCAAGACCTGTGCTTATACAAACCATACGATCTTGGCGGAAGCTCTGGAAAAGTGGCCCCTGTCCTATCTGTGGAAAGCAGTGCCTCAGCTGGTTCCCATTATAAAAGAACTGGATAGAAGGGTGGCTGCAAAATACAGCGATCCCAAGGTACAGATCATCGACGGGGGCGGCCGCGTACATATGGCCCATATCGATATCCACTACGGATTTTCCGTAAACGGTGTTGCCGCTATCCACACGGATATTTTAAAGGATACGGAACTCAACCATTTTTATAAGATATATCCGAAGAAATTCAACAATAAGACCAACGGTATCACTTTCCGACGCTGGCTTCTTTCCTGCAATAGGGAGCTGTCGTCTTTGATCACGGAAACCATTGGCGACGCTTATAAGAAAGATGCCGACCAGCTGGAAAAACTTTTGGCTTACAAAGAGGATAAGGCGTTCTTAGACCGGCTGGAGGCAATCAAAAAGCAGAAAAAACGTGAATTGGCTGCTTATATTGAGGAAAAAGAAGGAGTCATGTTAAGCCCGGATTCCATCTTCGATATTCAGATAAAGCGTATGCATGAATATAAGCGCCAGCAGATGAACGCGCTCTATATTATTCATAAGTATTTGGAAATTAAGGCCGGCAAGAAGCCGGTGCGTCCGCTCACCTTTATTTTCGGTGCAAAAGCGGCTCCTGCCTATATCATTGCGCAGGACATCATTCACTTGATTCTGGTGCTGCAGGAAATCATTGCGAATGATCCCGATGTCAGCCCTTATATGACGGTGCTCATGGTGGAAAATTATAATGTAAGCTATGCGGAAAAATTGATTCCTGCCTGCGATATTTCAGAGCAGATATCCTTAGCCTCCAAGGAAGCTTCCGGAACCGGCAACATGAAGTTTATGTTAAACGGTGCGGTTACGCTTGGTACGCTGGACGGTGCCAACGTGGAAATCGGCGAGCTGGTGGGTGAGGAAAATATCTACACCTTCGGTGAAAAGTCCGATACGGTCATAGAGCATTATGCCAAGGCGGATTATGTGTCCAGAGACTATTATGAAAAGAGTCCCATGATCAAGGAGGCAGTAGATTTCATTGTCAGCAAACAGGCTTTGAAAGCAGGGCATAAGAAGAATCTGGAGAGACTCTATAAGGAACTCTTAAATAAAGACTGGTTTATGACCCTCTTAGACTTGGAAGAATATATCGAGGTCAAAGATAAAATGCTTTCGGACTATGAGGATAGGGAGAAGTGGAAGAGGATGATGCTGGTCAATATTGCAAAAGCAGGCTTCTTCTCCTCTGACAGAACTATCGCGGAATATAATAAAGATATCTGGAAACTGAAATAATTTGAATTTATCTGGTGAAGCACAGAATTGGCATTTTTATGAGCGTTTTATGCTGCAGAATGGAGAGTAGTATGAGAAGAAGCGGTATTTTGCTGCCGATAGCCAGTCTGCCGTCTGCATACGGCATCGGTACGTTTTCCAAAGAAGCATATGCATTTGTGGATTTTTTAAAGGATGCGGGTCAGAAACTCTGGCAGATTCTGCCTTTAGGCCCCACCGGCTACGGAGATTCGCCCTATCAGTCCTTTTCCACCTTTGCGGGAAATCCTTACTATATCGATTTGGAAACACTGTGTAAGAAGGGGTATCTGACAAAGGCAGAATGCGATTCCTGTGATTTTGGGGATGATGCGGACTTTGTAGACTATGAGAAGATATATCTGTCCCGTTTCCGCCTTCTTAAAAAAGCTGCAAAACGGGCTTTCACCAAAACAGGACTGGAACAAAGCGCGGATTATCAGAAGTTCGTCACCGAGAATAGCTATTGGCTGGAGGATTACTGCCTGTATATGGCGGTAAAGAACGGCTTTGGCGGTGTCTGCTACAGCGAATGGGACGAGGATATCCGTCTGCGCAAACCGGCTGCCTTGAAAAAATACCGTGAAAAATACAAAGAAGAGATAGCGCTCTACCGCTTTATTCAATATGAGTTTATGGTACAGTGGAGAGCGTTAAAAAACTATGCCAATGAAAACGGCATAGAGATCGTGGGTGATATCCCCATCTATGTGGCCTTTGACAGTGCGGATACCTGGGCGAATCCCGAACTCTTTCAGTTGGATGAGAACCGTACACCCATAGGGGTAGCGGGCTGCCCGCCCGATGCTTTTTCAGCTACCGGCCAGCTCTGGGGCAATCCCCTCTATGACTGGGAATTCCACAAGGAAACGGGCTTTGCATGGTGGTTAAAAAGACTGGCCTATTGCTACGAACTCTACGATGTGGTGCGTATTGATCATTTCAGAGGCTTTGATGAATACTGGGCCATTCCTTACGGGGATGAAACTGCGGTAGGAGGCAAATGGTGTAAAGGACCCGGCTACGCCATTTTTGACGCCATGAAAAAGCAGTTAGGTGAGAAGCAGGTGATTGCCGAGGATTTGGGATTTTTAACCAAGAGTGTGATCAGGCTGGTAAAGAGAACAGGCTATCCCGGCATGAAGATTTTGCAGTTTGCTTTTGATTCCAGGGAGGATAGCGATTATCTACCCCATAATTATACTAAAAATTGTGTGGTATATACCGGTACCCATGACAATGATACGACCTTAAACTGGTATCGGACGCTGCCCCGTGCGGACAGAAACTTTGCCAAGAGATATTTAAATATTAAAAGGGGCAATAAAGAAGTGACGTGGGCGTTTATCCGGGCGGCTTTTGCCTCCGTAGCGGACACCGCCATCATTCCCATGCAGGACTATCTGGAACTGGGCGGGGAGGCTCGTATCAATCTGCCTTCCACCTTAGGAAATAACTGGAAGTGGAGAATGCGGAAAGATGCCTGTACGCCCCAGTTGGCGGAGCGGATTTTAAAGCTTACAAAATTGTATGGAAGATGAATTGTTTTGTCAGAAGGATGGAATAGATGAAATCGCAGAAACAAGTATTGCAGAATGCATATAGCTCAGACGGTTTTATAGGAAAATATCAAGAGCTTGTCAAGAATACAGTGATTCCGTATCAGTATACGGTCCTGTGCGACAACGCAAGCGGTGTTGAGAAAAGCCATGTGATACAGAATTTTATCAATGCGGGGAAAGCCATCCGCGGTGAGGATGTGGGAGACGGCTTTTACGGAATGGTTTTTCAGGATAGTGACGCTGCAAAGTGGATAGAGGCTGCGTCATACTCTCTGCATCATTTTCCCGATCCTGAGCTGGAAAAGACGATTGACCAACTGATCGAGGTAATAGCGGCGGCGCAGGATGAGGACGGTTATCTCAATACCTATTTTACGATAAAGGACAAAGATAAACGTTTCACAAATCTGCTGGAAGGTCATGAACTTTACTGTGCGGGGCATATGATGGAGGCGGCGTGCGCTTATTACGAAGCGGTGGGAAAACGCCGGCTGCTGGATGTGATGTTAAAAAACGCCGAGCATATATACAAGGTCTTTATCGAAGAGGGCCACGAAGGCTGCCCGGGACATCCGGAAGTCGAGCTTGCGCTCATGAAAATGTACCGTGCTACGGGCAGTGAAAAGTGTTTTGAACTTGCAAAGCATTTCATCAATACGCGCGGAACAGACCCGGACTATTATAAGCGGGAGCGTGCGAAACGGGACTGGACGGTATGGGGAAACAATGGGGAGGATAACGACTATCAGCAAAGCAGCGTCCCTCTCAGACAGGCGGAACGCGCGACGGGCCATGCGGTACGGGCGGTCTATCTCTATACGGGAATGGCCGATCTCGCAGCGGAAACAGACGATACGGAGCTTTATGCAGCCTGTAAGCGGCTTTGGAAAAGCATTACCGGGAAACAGATGTACATAACGGGAGGCATCGGTTCAACGGTGCATGGAGAAGCTTTCAGCGTGGATTATGATCTGCCCTCCGACACCGCCTATGCCGAAACCTGTGCTTCTATCGGACTGATGTTCTTTGCTTCTAAAATGCTGGAAAACGAAGTCAAAGGCGAATATGCCGATGTCATGGAGCAGGCGTTTTACAATACGGTTCTCGCAGGAATGCAGCTTGACGGAAAGAAGTTTTTCTATGTAAATCCTTTAGAGGTCATTCCCGGTATATCGGGTGTTTCTCCGACTCACAGGCATGACCTGACGCAAAGACCAGATTGGTATGCCTGTGCCTGCTGTCCTCCGAATGCGGCGCGGCTCATTTCCTCGTTTGGAAAATACGCCTACGGTGAAAATGGCGATACGGCTTATTGCCATCTCTTCGCTGCAGGAACGGTTCAGTTTGAAAATGGTATGGGCCTTGTGTGTGAAACGGCATATCCCTATGGCTTTACCATAAAGTACAAAATATCGGGCACGGGACGGTTTGCTATAAGGATTCCCCATTGGAGCAAAGAATTCACGATTAAGATAAATGGAGCAGCACATTCGGTTGCGCCTAAAGACGGCTATGTATATTTATCCGTATCGGACGGTGATGAAGTCATTTTGATACTGGATGATTCGCCGCGATTTATTTATGCATCCTCTAAAATACCCCGCCTTACGGGAACTGTGGCACTCTGCAGGGGACCTCTGGTATACTGTTTTGAAGGTGTTGATAATAACGGAGATGTGCTTTCTTTAAAACTGGATACAAACGAGAAGATTACGGTTCAAAAATATGAACCGGATTTGCTTGGCGGAACAGTGCAATTAAGCGTGAAAGCAATGCGCATATCACCAACAGATTCGCTTTATTCCGCTGAAAAGCCTGTATGTACTCCCTGTGATGCAGTGGCCGTACCCTATTACACATGGGGAAACAGGGGCGAAAACCAAATGAGAGTGTGGATGCCGGAGTGAGTTTGTAAAGGGATAATGAAAATGAAACTTGCATTGTTATCAGACATTCATGGAAATTATGTTGCATTGGAAGAATGTTTAAATTATATAGATAACAATCATTTTGACGGTGTTGCATTTTTGGGAGATTATATTACCGATTGTCCGTATCCGCAAAAAACGATTCAATTTGTTAAGCAAACTATTAAAAAATATAAAACGTGGTGCATTCGCGGAAATCGTGACAACTCAATGATAAATCACAAAAATCATCCCGATGAATGGTGCTATAACTCTCAGTCAGGAAATTTACTAAGTACTTACGCAGAGTTGCAGGCAGATGATTTACTGTTCTTTGAAAATATGCCAATTAGGGATATCGTTCACCCCACAAACTGCAAGCCTTTTGTTATTTGTCATGGCTCCCCTGATAATATAAGAGAAATGTTATTACCAGATGAGGAACGCTCCAAAGAATGGCTGTGCAAAATCGAAACAGATTATTTGTTTTGTGGACATACGCACAATCCGTTTATTTATCACTACAATGGTAAAAAGCTTGTGAATTGCGGTAGTGTTGGAGTACCAATCAATGGTCAGACGAATACGCAGTTTACACAGATTGAGTTTATTAATGGAGAATGGCAAATAAATTTGGTTTCTCTTCCTTATGATATTGATAAAATGCTTGAAGATTTTAAGACAAGCGGTATTTATAAAAAATATCATTGGTGGGCAAAATCCGTTGCAAAATGTTTACAGACAGGAATAGACTATCCTTTATACGTCCTTAATAGGGCAAACGAAATAGCCAATAATTGCAATGAACAGCTTAATGAACAGCACTGGCAGCAAGCGGCAAATGAATTAGGCATAGAGTGATCTTTCAGTGTGTGTCTTAATACGAATTCTTCCCTGTCACAAGAACACTTTTGCAAAAGAGAGAAATAAAATAAGAAATAGACTGCGTCAGCAGTCTATTTCGAGCTCTAGCAAGTATTGGTTTATGGCATAGAATTTTATGGAAAAGCTGGCTTTAGCAAGCGATAAATAAGAAATAGACTGCGTCAGCAGTCTATTTCGAGCTCTAGCAAGCGTCAGCCTGCTAGAGCTTGCGCATACTAAGATATGAATTATGATAAGCGGCATTATAAGTAACATCTTCTAAGAACCAATCCGGTGGTAAGAAGGTCTCTGCGGCGGCTTTACTGCCAAACTCTACCTCGGCCAAAATCAAAGGAGCAAAAGGGGCGTCGAAGACGTCCAGCTCAATGGTGAGGGAGTAGTCCTTAGGCGGTTTGGGGCCGCCTTCCGCAAACTTAGGATGCTTTAAAGGTATCAGATAGCGTGTTTTTGAAATGATATTACCATCGGCCTTTTGGCGCAGATGGAGATAGGCTTCTTTGTTAAGAGGCAGGTTGTATTCTTCTCTTGCCAACATACCGCTGCCTTTGTAGGTCATGTAATATTCATCGTCTTGTCTGCGTACGCGGACAACAGGATCAGTATTCAGATAGGCCTGCTCTATACGGAGAGAGGGATACAGCTCCAGATTTTCAGGAAGTTGTCTGATTGTAAATTTTCGTTCGATTTCCATGGAAATTCTCCTTCGTGGGTTCTATTTATATTAGTAGCATAACAGCGCAAATATGTCAATTATACGGTATGTCCTTTTTAAGGGACAAAGGGCCGTATGGAAAGAGAGGTTCATACATGAGTAAAATATTGGTTTTTCTGGCGGAAGGTTTTGAGGAGATTGAAGCATTGACTGTTGTGGACTTGTGCAGAAGAGCGGGTATTGGAGTGGATACCGTTGCCGTATCAAATGAAAAGCAGGTGACCGGCTCCCACGGTATTCCTGTTTTGGCGGATGTCCTCTTAGCGGATGCGGATTTTGAAAACGCGGATATGCTGGTACTGCCGGGCGGTATGCCGGGAACGAAGAATCTGGAGGCCTGCGCACCTCTGATGGAACAGCTGGATGCCTTTTATAAGGCAGGAAAATGCGTCAGCGCCATCTGTGCGGCTCCCAGCATTTTCGGACACAGAGGATATCTGCAGGATAGGAATACCTGCTCTTATCCGACTTTTGAAAAGGAGTTAAGCGGCGCTAAGGTAAGCCAGTCTTCCGTGGAGGTATCCGAGCATGTGACAACCTCCAGAGGAATGGGAACGGCCATAGATTTCGGACTTGCGATCGTGGAACGTTTCTGCGGGAAAGAAAAGGCGCAGGAACTGGCGAAGGCTATTGTGTATTAAGAAAAATGCGGTCAGGGCTCAATATTCACCCTGACCGTGTTATTTTTGGTTCAAGTCCCATCTTCCGTAGTTTTATAAGATGCGATAAATGTGGCAGGAATGCCGTGTTTATCGTTTTTTCTTGTGTAGCATTTTCAATGAATTGAACATTTGTTCTGTTTGCGCTATAATATAATTGTATAATTGAAAAGAAAGTTGGATGCGATTTCCGATATTGATGCCCTCTAGTCTTACGAAAGAGGGTGATGCCCTATGAATACTATAGAAGTGCTTACACTTTTACTGGTAATCTTCGCGGCACTGTCTTACCTAGACAATCATAAAAAGAAATAAGCATCCTCTACCGTCCAAAAGCTTAGGATGCTTATTCTTATAAGTCATTTTATTACTGAGGGCAATCGGATATTGCATCCGATCACTTTCTGATTAGATTATACACTAGACCGTTTGAGAAATCAAGCGGTCTTTTTATGTCAGGATATGCTCTCCTTTCTATGGGCATTTGCAGAGACGGTCTACTGTTTAGGTCCCATTTTTCGCATGGTTCATAGTCCAATGTTATTAAGTTCATGTTTAAACTGCTTTCCATGCTATCGGCGGCCATCCGCATCATCCGTATAATTCATTTCTCAACTCTTCACAGACTGTTGCCATTTCCAACATCTCTTCTTCTGAACACATTTCGCTTAAATCATACACAAGCGGTGCGGACACGAAATCTTTGAGAGCCTTATTCATCAGTTCGTGTTCCTCCGGAGTGGCCGTGATATGAACATCGGGTACGGCAGTTTCCAAGTCACCCCCAAATAATTTGCACAGATTGACACTTCCACTTACTTTACACTCCAGCAGTAAAGCGGCAAGGTCAGTAATAAGGTCAATGGCATAGTAAAACTCTACATATTGCTCATCATAATCTGAATCTATATTTGAGAAAACAACCGTTAAAGGGTCATCGTGTTTACGAAAGTCACCATTTAGTTTATCCAATCCAATATCGGAAAATATTTCTCCCAAAGAAATTTCTTCCTTTTGTTTGTCTGCCAGATACTCCACAAGTGTCAGGCTGTCATCCGTATCGCCGATGTAATTATTCCAATACTTATTTTCAATATACATACCCTTTCTCCTTCTATGATTTCGATTTTGCATCAGCATGGACATCATATCATACTTTGCAACACTAAACAGGAAATTAGCCCCTTAACTTAAACAATTCTATTAGCCCCCAAAATGATTTTGGCTAATAGAATTGGTGTAATCGAAATAATTTTTTTAAATAGTATTCAGTTATGCCGTTCTCTTTTCAAGCTTACAAGCGTTTATTTCATGCTGCATAGTCTCTAAACGGGTTTCTATTTTGTCAAAACGTTCGTCCACTGCATCAAAACGTTTATTTATCCGATCTTCCATTCTGCCCATTTCATCTAAAATGGTATTGAGCATCATTTTGATTTCATCATCCATGCGCTTGTACCTCCCGTGAATTGAGTATATCACATTCAAGGTGTAAAGTCTATTAAATTCCCATGTCAGGTCAGGATATTGTTAACTTAACCAACTCTATTAGCCAAAAATGAAAAAATATTGATTTTGGCTAATAGAATTCGTATAATCAGACATATCTAAACTAGAAAATCATGCATTCAAAGCAAATTAGGAGAGATAGAAAATGCGTAAATTCAGAATAGGAATATCCATCGTTTTGATCAGCTTACTGACGGGCTGTGGGAACAGTACGAATATTTTAGAAGAATTGCCCCAAACGAAGGTGGATTCCTCTGATATGGACAATCAAAACATCGTAGGCGAATTGGATTCGGAGGATACCGCAGGGGAGGAGACTGTAATAGCAGGGCAGGAAGCCCATGCAGAACAGGCAGATGATATTGCAGAAGAGGCGGCCGGGGCAGATGGCTCGGACGAGGAGGATATCCTTTATTTGAAGCCCTGCACCTCCTATCAGGATATAATGGATAATGCCTATGAAGTGATCATAGCCGATGTCATGACGGATATTGTTTTAGGTGATGAATTATTTGGTGATGTCGGAATTCGGGAAGCAAAGATAGGGCGTGACACGAATGAAGCTTTATCCGCAATCGGATATACATTTTATGATGTGGACGGTAACGGAATTAAGGAGCTTATTATTGCGGATACAGGAGAAGGGGTGTGGAATAATAACAGAATTTTGCTGATGTATACCCTCTGTGATGACAAGCCGGTCCTGCTGATAGACGGATGGGCCAGAAACAGCTATCATTTATTGAATGACGGGACAATATTCCATGAAGGCTCAAGCGGTGCGGCATATACTGACTATGGCATTTATCGTATAGCAGAGGATGGAAACAGTCTGGAAGTAATCTTTTACATTTATTCCGGTTATTACGGTGATTCCATATCCGGCTGGTTTTATAATACCACAGGAGAGCAGACATATGATGAAAGCGAAATCGTAGAATTCGAAGATGAAGGCGTGCCATGGAATATGATGGAGGATTATATTGCACAGGTGAAAGAGTTGGAACTGACATTCTTTGCAGAATTCAAAGAGAATCATTGATGAGAGATGATGCAGCAGATGCATTGATTTATGATGGCTGCAATTTCTACAACACAATAGAACTGAAACAGTCATCATAGTGACCAATAAACTGCCGCCCGTTTGGGCGGCAATATTTATGGGCTGATAAATGATTTTTAAATTTTTTGTAAGTTTTTAAGGAAAACTTTGTATTATAAGTAGAAGCTTCTTTAAAGAAAGGTACCAAGAAAAAAGCAGTACTATGGAGAACTATAGGAAATGATGCAGAAGGAACAGATAGAAGAAGCAGTTAAGCAGCATAGTGATATGCTCTACAGAATTGCCCTGATGCGCACAGGGAATGTGGAAGAAGCTCAGGATATGGTGCAGCAGACTTTTTTGAGGCTGGTGGAGCATTATGATGAGCTGGATTCTGAGGAACACATGAAAGCATGGTTGATCCGGGTATGCTGCAATCACTGTTACAATTTAATGAAAACGCCATGGAAGTATAAGCGGACAGATGAAGCAATGCTTCCCGAAATCCCAGACAATTCTGAATCGGGAGAGCAGAAAACCCTGCAGAAGCTGCAGTGTGAAGCTCTCTGGCGGGAAGTATACAGACTTCCGGAGAAGTACAGAATGGTTCTTCATCTGCAGTATATGGAGGAATACTCTCCCGGAGAAATTGCGGATATTTTAAGCCTTGATTACAATACGGTCTGTGTCCGGCTGAACCGGGCAAAGAGACTGTTGGCGAAAAGACTGGACAAGGAGGAATTTTGGAATGAGTAAAACAATAGAAGACAAGAATGCAATGTTACAAAGGTATTATCAGGATGCAATGCAGCAGATCAACCTTCCCGAACAGCAGAAGGTGCAGTTGTGTGCGGTTATGGAGCAGAGATCTATAACGGAGCCGGATGAGACGGAGGTAAGGTTCGAACGGCGCAAAACCGGGAGAAAAAAACGGTTTTTATATGTTTGTGCGGCAGCGGCTCTGGCAGTGGTTTTCTTTATGACTTTTCCCGGGAAACAACTGCTTTACGCAGCGGAACGCTTGATTTCTAACGGGGTCAGCTATATCAGAGCAAACTTTGGAGATTTTGATGTAAACAGAGTATATTTTAACTGGAGTGAGTGGAATCAGACAGCAGAGGTGGAAAGCGTGAATGACCATAATGATTGGGAGGAGTGTTATCCGGAATTTTATACGGAGATGACTTCCCAGGGATTGACAGAGGCCATGCTGCCGCATTTTTATATGGGAGAATATGAGTGTCAGCAGGTGCTCGGAAAAGAAAGATTTATAGGAAACTTAGGAGAAAACGATGTATGTCTGCAAGGTTGTTTTACGAAAGGAGACAGCAGTTATTGGATATACATTTCACGGTATGAGGGGGCGGTGGGCAGTTCTTTGGATATTGATATCATCGATCAATATAAGCTAACAGTCAATGATGTCTCTTATGAGGTAATCAAACTTAATCCCTCGTTTACTTATGAACAATATGTTACTGTATTTGAAGAATCGGTAGAGGGCCGGTTTGAGCCGCCGTCCAGGGAACAATTTGACGGATGGATGCAGCGCCCGGTGCGTGTGAATGTCATGATCAACAATATAGAATACATTTTCTGCCTGACAGAAGATATTGATGTGGAGGAGTTTGTAAGTACGATTTATTAATATTGATTTACACAAAAAGAAGGGGCAGCTTTTGCTGTCCCCCCTTTTTCGGATATACGATCCGAATGGTTATTTCTGAAATAGTTATTTCATGGATTCTTCCTGCTTCTTGATCATTCTACGAACCATCTCGCCGCCGATAGAACCAGCCTCACGGGAAGTAAGGTCACCGTTGTAACCCTCCTTCAGGTTTACGCCCAGCTCAGAAGCAACCTCAGTCTTAAAACGGTCTAAAGCTGCCTTAGCTTCAGGAACCTCAACTCTATTGGTCTTGTTGCTTGCCATGATTATTCACCTCCAAATTTCTGTTTTTCTTTTTCACTGATTTTCTGCAATCTATCTTCAAGATAAGTGGATAATCACCACTTATCTCGGATGTTTTAGCTCATGCTATTCCGTAACCGGATTTTGCTTTCCGCGTTTAAGTGTGTGTTTATCACTTATCTTGATGTTAGTATTGGCAGGAAAAATAAAAATATTATGGTAAGTTTTTCAAAATTTAGTGAGAAGTTAGGCTTGCACACATATTTTGACGGTGCTATACTACACACGGATAAAAACGTTTTTATTATGGAGGCGGATATGCTGGAAAACAAGGATAAATATGTAGAGGAATTAAAGCGGCTCTGCAGAAGAGCAGCGGCGGAAGGCGCGGTTCTTTTAAAAAATGAAGGAGGTATGCTGCCCATTCAGCAAAAGGACCATGTAGCCATTTTTGGCAGATGCCAGATTGATTATTATAAAAGCGGTACCGGGTCGGGCGGCTCCGTGCATGTGGAATACACAACAAACCTTTTGGATAGTTTAAAAAAATATACTTGGGTCAATATTAACGAACCTTTGGCCGCGGCATATGAAAACTGGGTAAAAGAGCATCCTGCCGACAACGGTAACGGCACTTTCGGTTCGGAGCCCCGCAATCAGGAGGAGATGCAGCTTTCGGAGGAATTGGTAAAAGAAGCTGCTGCAATTTCCGATAAAGCCTTTATTGTAATCGGACGGACTGCCGGAGAAGAACAGGATAATGAGGATGAACCGGGCAGTTATCAGTTGACGGAAACAGAAAAAGAAATGGTTTTACTGGTAACAAAATATTTTACCGATGTTGCGGTTATTTTAAATGTTGCTAATATTATTGACATGAACTGGACAAATCATCCTCATATCAAAGCCATTCTTTATACATGGCAGGGTGGTATTGAAGGAGGAAACGGAGCTGCGGATATACTGACAGGCGAGGTGACACCTTCGGGGCATCTGTCAGATACCATTGCAGCGGCTGTGAGAGATTATCCCTCTTTTTCCAACTATGGCAGTGATAAGTATAATCTCTATGAAGAAGATATCTATGTAGGTTATCGTTATTTTGAAACCTTTTGCCCTGCAAAGGTGCTCTATCCTTTCGGTTATGGCCTTTCCTATACGACCTTTGCATGGAAAACGCTGAAAGCGGAAGTGGAAGGACAGGGAGCGGACAGTGTTGTGGAGTTTCAATTTGAAGTCACCAACACGGGAAATTATGCAGGTAAAGAGGTACTGCAGATCTATTTCGAGGCGCCTCAAGGCAAATTGGGTAAACCGAGGCGGGCATTGACTGATTTTGGAAAAACAGCTTTGTTAAAGCCGGGAGAAAGCGGGACTCTGACATTTCGTATTCCTTTAAAGAATCTGGCTTCCTACGATGATGGCGGGACAACCGAATACAAATCCTGCTTTGTATTAGAGCCGGGAGAATATCGTTTCCATGTGGGTGAAGACTGCCGGAACACACAGGAAATTTTTTTAGATTGCAAAGCACCGGTGTATATAGAGAACACGATTGTAACAGAGCGCCTTCATGAGGCTGCTGCACCGATCAGGGCGTTTCATAGGATGAAACCTGCAAACCCTGAGAACGGTATCTATGAAATCAGCTATGAACAGGTACCTTTGCGGACTGTTGATATAGAAAAAAGAATCTTGGAGAATCTGCCAGGACAACTGTCTACAGCGGGAGAAAAGAGTATCAGCTTTCAGGATGTAAAGGAAGGAAAAGCCTCATTAGAAGAGTTTGTTTCTGCTTTATCGGTGGAAGACTTGGCTGTTTTAGTACTGGGAGAAGGCATGTGCAATGCCAGAGTAACTTCCGGAACGGCGGCAGCCTTTGGTGGCGTCTGTGACGAACTGGCAGAAAAAGGAATTCCGGCAGCCTGCGCTTCGGACGGACCCTCCGGCATCCGCAGGGATACGGGAGAAAAGGCCACCCAGCTGCCCATCGGTACCATGTTGGCCTGCAGCTTTGACAGGGAGTTAATGGAGGAGCTGTTCTATTTCGAAGGACAGGAAATTCTGGACAATGAAATCGATACCCTGTTAGGACCGGGCATGAATATTCACCGCCATCCGCTAAACGGCAGAAATTTTGAATATTATTCGGAGGATCCGTACTTGACGGGGATTATGGCCACAGCTTGTATTAAGGGACTTCACCGGGCCGGTGTAACCGGTACGATCAAGCATTTTGCCTGCAACAATCAGGAGAAAAGCAGGCATACCGTGGAATCCGTCGTATCGGAGAGAGCGCTGCGGGAAATCTATTTAAAAGGTTTTGAAATGGCAGTGAAGGAAGGCGGCGCCCGTTCTCTGATGACGACCTATAATCCCATGAATGGCTATCAGAATGCCAACAATTACGACTTAAATACCACAATCCTGCGGGAAGAATGGGGTTACAGCGGTATTGTGATGACGGACTGGTGGGCGCAGCTCAACCATGTCATAGAAGGCGGAGAAGCCAACCGATGGGATGTTGCCTCCATGGTACGGGCACAGAATGATATTTATATGACAGTCAATAATAACGGTGCTGTGATCGATCATAAAAATGAAGTGCTCAAGGCAGCGATTGCGGACGGTTCTCTGACTGTGGGAGAATTGCAGAGAAGCGCCATCAATATTCTGCGGTTTTTACTGTCCGTGCCTGCGTCCGAAAGAGAAGTAAAGGTATCCGCTCCCATAGAGGTTCTGCCGCTGCCGGTAGAAGAACTTTCACAGGAGAGCAAGAATGCTGTACCGGCAGGTAAAGTTGCAATCGATATGCTGCAGGAAGGAGACAGTATTTTGCTGCAGGTACAAAAGTCGGGCCTGTACAGCCTGCGTGTGGAATATATGTCTTTGGCAAAAGGAAGGGATCAGCTGCTTACCAGATTATGGCTGAATGAAGAGAGTGCGGTGAATCTGCAGACCAGAGGAACCATGGGCATGCATCATGTACAGAGAGTGGCAAAAATCAGACTGTCTGCGGGTTACTATAAGCTTTCCATTGAACATCTCAGACCGGGTATAGAACTGTTCTTTGCAGAGTTCGTGGAGGAAATATGAATAAGGTAACGATAAAGGAAGTGGCAAAGGAGGCCGGCGTATCCATTTCCACGGTTTCCAATGCCTTAAACGATGTGGATGTGCTCCATCCGGATACCAAGGCCCATGTGCTGGAGGTGGCAAAGCGGCTTCACTATATTCCAAACTTAAACGGCAGGAATTTAAAAAGCGGCGCGACCAAAGTCATCGGTATGTTTGTAACCTATATGGGAGGTCCCTACATGGGAGCGTTAGCGGATTCCATGGCAAAGGAGTGCAGCGTGGCAGGCTATGAACTGAATGTATTTGTAACTGCCCGGAATCAGTCCATTATGGCAAATCTGCTGGGGCACAGAGTGGACGGTGCGGTGATAGACGGCAGTATTCTGACGAAAGAGGAAGAAAATGCGCTGCAGGAAGCGGAGCTTCCCGTTGTGTACTTAAATAAGGAGATTGCCGGAGCATATCAGGCCGGTGTTTTCTTTGATTCTTATGAAGCGGGCAGGATGGCGGCAAAACATTTGCTTTCCAAAGGGTTTAAAAGGCTGGGCTTTATAAAAGGTAACGACAACTACGACGGCAAGGAGCGCAGCAGGGGATTTTTCAGTGTGCTGGAAGAACAGCATATTTCTTTGGAGGAGGAATTTATTCTGCAGGGAGGATTTATGAGGGATCTATCCTATCGTAATACAAAGCGCTTTTTAGAGAGTCGCGGCATGAGTAAAGAGAACCTGCCGCAGGCCTTTTTTGCAGCAAATGACTTAAGCGCTATAGGCTGTATGGAAGCGTTGCTGCAGGCAGGACTTAGAATCCCGGAGGATATCGGACTGATGGGCTGTGACGATATAGAGCTGGACAAATATCTGCAGCCTGCCCTCACTACGATCAGAACCAATTTTGAGGAGCAGGGGATACAGGCGGTACGGGCTCTGTTAGAGATGCTGGCGGGAGAAAAGCAGGGAAGCCTGCACAAACTGGACTGCCGGCTGATTTCCCGGCAGTCCGCATAGCGATTTTATGAATAAGGGCGTTTGATGGAGCGGGAAAGTAGGAATAAACCGAGGATATTGGGGAATACCATAATAGCATTGACCAAGTCGGTAAAACTCCATATCAGTCCCATAGGAAGAATAGCACCTATGTAAATCATGACAATATAGACCAGATGGTAGGAGTGGACCCCTGTTTCACCAAACAGGTATGCCACTCCTTTTTCGCCTAAGTAGCACCAGCCTACCAGAGTGGCCAGAGCAAAGGCCATGAGGGAGAGGGTCAAAAAGGCGCTGCCCTGAGGCAGAAAGGTAAAGGCCGCATGGGTCAGACCGCCGTCGGAAAAACCCTCCGTACTGCCCGGATGAGCCAATATACTGCTGATGATGGTAAAGCCGGTCAGGGTACACATCACGATCGTATCCCAAAATACCGCAGTCATGGAAATTAAGGCCTGGCGTTCGGGCTTTGGAGAGTCTGCGGCACCCGCCGCGATGGCGGCGGTCCCGATGCCGGCTTCATTGGTAAAGAGACCCCTGGCAATACCGAAACGGGCGGCTAAGAGAAAGCTGCTGCCTACAAAACCGCCTCCGGCAGCCCTGCCCGTAAAAGCCGAAGTGAGCACCAGGGACAGGGAGGGCAGCAGGAAGCTGCGGTTCTGCCAAAGCAAAAGAATACAGGCTCCCATATAGAGAAAACTTAAGGGCGGTACCAGCCTGGTACAGAAACGGCCGATGCTTTTGATGCCCCCGAGTATGACCATGCCGGTCAACATGGCTGCCGCCATACCTGTCAGATGAGGTGAGATATTCCAAGTGGAATGAGCGGCGTCGGCGATGGCAGAGGCTTGGGTAGTGCATCCGGCGCCAATGGCGGCACATATGACGCACATGGCGTAAAATTTGCCGAGTGTCATACCCAGTCTGCGGGGGCGCACACCCTGTTCCAGCACATACATGGGGCCGCCCACATAGCTGCCGTCGGCTAACTGCTTTTTGTGCAGACCGCTTAGATAACATTCCGCATAGGCGGTAGCCATGCCGAAGAGGCCAGTCAAAAAGCACCAGAAAAGAGCTCCCGGACCGCCTAAAGCAATGGCGGTGGAGATGCCTACGATATTGCCGGTACCCAATGTGGCGGCCAGTGTGGTGGCTAAAGTAGCAAAACCGCTTAATCCACCTTTTTCGTTTTTCTTTTCGGGGGTAACGGAAAGACGGATAGCCTTAAAAGTGTGCCGCTGTGGATTCAGTCTAACGGTAAAAAACAGATGAGTTGCGGATAGTAGTAGGAGAATGGGACCGTTCCAGAGCAGTCCGTTCATATTTTCCAGAAGAGAAACCAGCCATGTTGCCATGAAAATCCTCATTATAAAAAAGATTATTATAATATATGGACAAATTTTTTAGAAAATGTTTATATTTAGCATATTGATTTCCATGTTTGATGTGTTATAGTATCAATAGAACAAAGAGAGAGAGGAGGCTATATGCATGAATATTTCAAAATTTACCCAGAAATCGGTAGAAGCCGTAGAAGGCTGCCAGAAGCTGGCCTATGAATATGGGAATCAGGAAATAGAGCAGGAGCATTTGCTCTATAGCCTTTTGACCATAGAGGACAGTCTGATATTGAAGCTTGTGGAAAAGATGGAAATCCACAAGGAGCATTTTCTAAACCGTGTGGAGGAAGCCTTAAACAGGCGCGTAAAAGTGCAGGGAGGAGAACTGCACGTAGGTGCTGATTTGAACAAAGCGCTCTTGGCCGCAGAGGATGAAGCTGCGCAGCTGGGGGATGAGTATGTATCGGTGGAGCATCTATTCCTGTCCCTGCTGCAGCATCCGAACAAAGCCCTGAAGGATCTTTTTAAGGAATACGGTATTACAAGGGAACGGTTTTTGCAGGCCCTGTCCACTGTCAGGGGCAATCAGCGTGTAACCAGCGATAACCCGGAGGCTACTTATGACACCTTGAATAAATACGGGCAGGAGTTAGTGGAGAAGGCAAGAGCGCAGAAGCTGGACCCCGTTATCGGGCGGGATGGTGAAATCCGCAATATTATCAGGATTCTCTCCCGTAAGACCAAGAACAATCCGGTTCTGATCGGTGAGCCGGGCGTGGGTAAGACCGCTGTGGTGGAAGGACTGGCGCAGAGAATCGTACGCGGCGATGTGCCACAGGGATTGAAGGATAAGAAGATTTTTGCGTTGGATATGGGTGCGTTGGTTGCAGGCGCCAAGTATCGGGGCGAATTTGAGGAGCGTCTGAAAGCCGTATTAGAAGAAGTGAAGAAGAGTGAAGGCCAGATCATCCTCTTTATCGATGAACTGCATACCATTGTGGGAGCGGGCAAGACGGACGGCGCACTGGATGCCGGCAATATGTTAAAACCCATGCTGGCAAGGGGTGAACTGCACTGTATCGGCGCGACCACTTTAGATGAATACCGTCAGTATATTGAAAAAGATGCAGCGTTAGAGCGGCGCTTCCAGCCCGTCATGGTGGAGGAACCCACGGTGGAAGATACCATTTCCATCCTGCGAGGCTTAAAAGAACGTTACGAGGTTTACCATGGTGTTAAGATCATGGACAATGCCCTGGTGAGTGCGGCAGTGCTTTCCAACCGCTATATTTCGGATAGATTTTTACCGGATAAGGCCATTGACTTAGTGGATGAGGCCTGTGCGCTGATCAAGACGGAATTGGACTCCATGCCCACGGAACTGGATGAACTGCAGCGGCGGATCATGCAGCTGGAGATTGAGGAAGCCGCCTTAAAGAAAGAGGACGACAGGTTAAGTAGGGAGCGGTTGGAGAACCTGCAGAAGGAACTGGCGGAGTGTAAAGAAAATTTTGCGGGCAGAAAAGCCCAGTGGGATAACGAAAAGGCCTCCGTTGACAAGCTTTCCAAGCTGCGTGAAGAAATAGACGCTATGAACAGCCAGATTCAGATTGCCCAGAGAGAAGGGGATTTGGAGAAGGCTGCGGAGCTCTCCTATGGAAAACTGCCGGCCTTAAAGCAGCAGCTGGAGCGGGAAGAGGAGCAGGTACGTACGGCGGAGCATTCCCTGGTGCATGAGAATGTCAGCGAGGAAGAAATTGCCCGTATCATCTCTCGTTGGACCGGTATTCCCGTTGCAAAGCTGACGGAGAGCGAGCGGAATAAGACCCTGCATCTGGATGCGGAGCTGCATAGAAGAGTAGTTGGACAGGACGAGGGTGTGACTAAGGTGTCCGAGGCCATCATGCGATCCAAAGCAGGAATCAAGGACCCGACCAAACCCATCGGCTCCTTCCTGTTCTTGGGACCCACCGGTGTGGGTAAGACGGAGTTAGCCAAAGCGCTTGCGCAGGCTCTCTTTGACGACGAGGGCAATATGGTGCGTATCGATATGAGCGAATATATGGAGAAATTTGCCGTATCCCGCTTGATTGGTGCACCTCCCGGCTATGTGGGCTACGAAGAAGGCGGCCAGTTGACCGAAGCAGTCAGAAGAAAACCTTACTCGGTCGTTCTCTTTGACGAGATTGAAAAAGCCCATCCCGATGTGTTCAATGTACTGCTGCAGGTACTGGACGATGGCCGCATTACTGATTCTCAGGGCAGGACCGTGGACTTTAAAAATACCATTCTGATCATGACCTCCAATATCGGCGCCCAGTATCTCTTAGAGGGTATTAGTGAGAACGGCGAGATTCTGCCCGAGGCAGAGAGTCAGGTATTAGAGGAACTGCATATGCATTTCAGACCGGAGTTTTTAAACCGTCTGGATGAGACGATTCTTTTTAAGCCTTTGACAAAAGCCAATATCGGCGGTATCATCCGCCTGATCATGGAGGATTTAAACAGGCGGCTTTCCGACAGGGAACTGAGGGTGGAGCTTTCGGAAGAAGCGGAGCATTTCATTGTAGAGAATGCCTATGACCCTGTATACGGCGCCCGTCCGTTAAAGCGTTATATCCAGAAGCATGTGGAGACTCTATCCGCCAAGCTGATTTTAGCAGATGAGGTGGGAGAAGGCGATACTATCCGAATTATAGTAGAGAACGGCGCATTGAAGGCGGTTGCAGTAAGATAAGGAGTAGATATGTGCGTGAAATAAGAGAAATAGATGGGGAGCCCTCCGATGGTATGGAAGGCTCCCTTACTTAGTATAAATTTTTATATGGAAAACAGCACAAAATCTTCTGCAGCCTGTTTCGTCCAATGGATTTTCTAATGGTTCCCATATAGGAAACTAGCGTTTCCGCAACCGCCCTCAATTCGCCATCCCGGCTCAGTTCGGGCTTTTCGGGACATCCATGTCCAGAAATTGCTGGCGGCTGTATGGAACCATAAGAAAATCTCATTCTCCTTCACAATGGGCGCAGATGATTTTGCTGCCGTTTTTTTCCATAGTTTTCCTTTTAGATAAAATAAAATTTGTGGGGATTGGAGAATCCCCACAAATCACAAAACGTGCATTGCTCACAATACCCTTAGGACAAAAATACTTCAACCATACTATCAAGACCATACTGTGATAGTATACATTTCAAATCATCTTGGAGTTCTTTTCTGCTAAAATTGTTTTTCATTAAAAAATCCTCTGATTTGTCATTCAAATAAGAATAAAACAGCAGTATCATTTCCAAGTTGACTTTATCTTCAGTAGCAGCAATCTCAAATATTTTATTTTCTGCTTCGTTTATACTGCCATCATCAACCATATTCAATAAGGTTTCTAATGTTGCTTTTTTCTCTTCATTCTCGATTAGTCTTGTCGTTGGCGTTTCTGTATCAATATTAAACAGTAGTTTTAGTATGGTTCTGATTATTTCTTTAATAAGTCGCATTATATAATCTTGCTCAAACATCTAATTCTCCTTTCTGCATTTTGTTTTGCAGAAAGACTTAATTATCCATGCGAACTTTTAAAGTAATAATTGTATCTCCTCTTGGAAGTTTACCTACATACAGAGCAAATATCATACATAGGATACCACACCACAATTCATACCAAATGTTAATAATATTAATCCCTTTATATTTACAAGTTTCCGTATAAACTTGGTTTTCTAATTCTTCAAGAAATTTATTATCTTCGGTTACTGTAGAAGATTTTACTTCTCCAAACAACCCTAAAGCATAAATGCTGCTACAGGGAAGAATTGTAACTGATACAGATACTGTGAAGAGTAGAATAAACAAGCGCATTAAAAAATGATTTTTCTTATTCATATTCCGCACCTTTCGGATCGAAATTGTACCATATATCCCCTTCAAATTCTCTTTATCGGCACCAAAATTATTTGCTGCCATTGCTTACTCGAAATTTATGTTTCCTGTGAAAGAACGGGTAAAAAGTATCCCATATTCATACGCACTTCCTTACGCTCCAAATCTCGGTTACTGTAACAGCAGCTATCCAAACCGATCAGTTCAAAGCCTTCCTGCAAATAAAAACTGATTGCTCCTACATTACAGGATTGTGTTTCCAAAATAAGGGCCCTTCTGTGTTCTGCAAAGGCTCGTTCTTTTGCAATCGCCATGAGCCTATGCCCAATGCCCTGACGCCTAAGATCTTCATGTACCCAAAGTTCTGTGACCATTAGCCGGTTACTCCACTCTTCCGGACAAACTTCAATGCAGGCAAGCAGATTGTGTTTCCCGTCTTGTTCTTTTACAATTCCCCAGGCCATGGCCTTTTCCCAATGTGCCTGATACAGTTTGTCCGGAAAATCATATTCTTCCGGAAAATGGGATACCGGTGTCTCAAACCTGCTTTTATGTAGTTGTATATCAAAACCGTCATTTTTAGGGAAGATGTTTACATCATAATATTCCTCTGTTGTATACCGCATGGGGATAATAGTTCCTTCCCATTCTTCCTTGGGAAGAGGAATGATTGCATAATCCTTAAAGTCCATGGTCTACATTCTCCTTTATTCAGCCGGAATAGTACAGATACATCCATTGTAAAATTAACTGGAGAATTAGTCAAATATTACAGCATTCCCTGACTTTCTTTTTTTGCCATTATGGAGTATACTGGTAACGAATGAAAGAGAGGAATACCCATATGAATGGAAAACGGATAAAAGGAAGACTGTATCTGATATTGGCCCTCTGCATGGCATTGTTACTTACAGGTTGTGGCAGCGGATATGCAGACGGAAATATTCAACCCTCCTTTAGGGAAACAGAGACCGGTACAGAAGAGAGGATCACGCAGGACTCTGCGGGAACGGAAACAGAAGAATCTTCAGCAGAAACTCAAACAGATACTGACACAGTCGAGCCTGCAGGCACGGAAGAAAATACAGTAACAGCGGATCTCCCCATAGAGGGCAATTATTATTATGATTTAGAAAATGTAGTGCTCTATCTGTATCTATACGATGAACTGCCTCCCAACTATATCACCAAGAATGAAGCAGAAGCTTTGGGCTGGTCGGGCGGTTCCGTAGAGCGGTATCAGGATGGCGCAGCCATCGGCGGCGACCGTTTTGGTAACAGGGAAGGACTTTTGCCTGCGGCAAACGGGCGGAAGTATACCGAATGCGATATTGATACACTGGGGGCCTCTTCAAGAGGGGCAAAACGTCTCGTGTTTTCCAATGACGGACTCTATTTTTATACGGACGATCACTATGAGTCCTTTGACGAGGTGATAGTAGGGGAAGATTATACGGTGGAGGTAATCAGGTAGTGGAAACGGAATTTGTGTTAGACTGCAGGCGGATGAAGGGAAAACGAAAAGCCCATGCTTATATTGCGGAGAGTCTTTCTTTTCCGGACTATTACGGACATAATCTGGATGCACTCTATGATTGCCTGCGGGAGATGCCCCAAGCGCATATCGTGCTCCAATGTCCAGAGGCGCTGGGTGATGAGGGCTATGGTGCCGCTTTAAAAAGGACTTTTTTTGAAGCGATGGAGGACAACCCACGTCTAGTGGTAACGGAGGAGAAAGAATGATACCCAAGGACCCTGTAATGTTATTAAGTTTTGTAAATTTAAAACTTCGAGATTTCTATCCGAATGTGGAAAGCCTTTGTGAAGAGTTAGATATTGACAAGGGAGAACTGGAAGAGAAACTGGCGGGGATAGATTATCATTATGACAGAGAAAAGAATCAGTTCATTTAAAAAAGGAAACCGATGTCGGATCTGTACGGGCTGCGGAAGATGTTTCGGCAGCAGGCAGCCGAATGTGGTGAGCAGTTTCGCCACAGACAGTCCCTTTGTGCAATATGCCCCTCTGGATGGCAAAGACAGGGAAGAGGCTGCAGGAGACTGTGTGGCAGCGGTGGACATTGGAACCACCACCATAGCCATGCAGCTACGGCGCATACTGGACGGTGAGGTACTGGATACCTTTACCTGCTTAAATCCTCAGAGAAATTACGGGGCGGATGTACTCTCCCGCATAGAGGCGGCGGAGAGGCCTGAGGCGAAAGAGGCCATGCAGAAGGCTGTCAGAGATGTCTTAGAGCAGGGAATCCGACAGTTCAGACGTAGGCTGGCGGTGCTACAGTTATCTGCGGAAGAAAATGCCATGGGAGCAGAAAAAGTAAAACGGAGAGAGGCCATAAAACCGGTTCTGAAACGCATGGTCATTGCGGCCAACACGACCATGGTGCATCTGCTCATGGGATATGATGTAAGTAAACTGGGACGATATCCTTTTAAAGCCCAGACGCTTTCGGCAGTGCACACAAGCCTTTTCAATCTGGACACGCTGATTCTGCCCGGAGCTTCCGCCTTTATCGGCGGCGACATTGTATCGGGGATGTATGCGCTGGGAATGCAGGAGCGGGAGGAAGTGACCCTGCTTTTGGATTTGGGAACTAACGGAGAGATGGTACTGGGAAATAAAGATAGACTGATAGCAGCCTCTACAGCGGCCGGACCGGCTTTTGAAGGAAATGGAGAGTGTTATGGGACGGATCTGATGGCGCTTACCGCCGCCCTGTTACAGGAGGGACTGTTAGACAGTACAGGATTACTGTCAGAGCCATATTTTGAGAACGGTGTGGATGTGGGGGGCGTACATTTGACCCAACAGTATATCCGGCAGCTGCAAATGGCAAAGTCCGCTATTTGTACCGGTATCCGCATTTTATGCAATAAGTACGGTTTAAAGGATGACACAGCCATTTCCCGGGTATGGCTGGCCGGAGGCATGGGCTATTATCTGGATGCAAAAGCGGCAGCCGCCATCGGGCTCTTTCCCGTAGAACTGGCGGAGCGTGTGAAAGCTGTGGGCAATGCGGCCCTGGAGGGTGCCTTCTTGTACGGCAGAGTACCGGAAAATGCATCAGGGTTAAAAACTCCTGAAATAGAGGTATTCAATCTGGCGGAGGAACCTGATTTTCCTGAAGCTTATATCGATGGTATGGAATTGCGCCCATGCAAATAAAATATAGTAAAGAAAAAATAAAGCGTGAGTGCGGCAGTGAAAAGAAATAGAAATCGGACGGCATTAATACTTTTAGTTTGTTTGGTGTTAGTGCCGTCCTTTTGCGCTATAATACGGACGGACGGCAGACAGGCAGGTTCCCATAGTGTAGAAGAGAGGATAGAACAGAATGGCGGGCAGGAAGAAAAAAAGATTGCGCTGACCTTTGACGACGGTCCCCACCCCTACTATACCGAACAGCTTTTGGACGGCTTGAAAGAACGGGGTGTGGTTGTGACCTTTTTTGTGACAGGAGAACATGCCCAGCTGCATCCGGACATCATTGAACGGATGAGTGAGGAAGGACATCTTATCGGCAACCATACATACAGCCATATGCAGCTGACAAGCAGGAATCGGGAAGAATTTAAAGAAGAGCTGATAAAGACCAATGAAATCATCATGGACATAACGGGACAGGAGGTCATTTTTGTACGCCCGCCCTACGGCTCCTGGGACAAGAACTTTGAGGCGGAACTGAACATGTTTCCCGTACTCTGGACGGTAGATCCTCTGGATTGGTCGTCCACAAACGCGGCACGCATTACTGACAAGATCGTATCCAGAACAGGAGAGAACGATATCATTCTGATGCATGATTACTATAAGACCTCCGTCACGGCGGCGTTAGATGCCATAGATAAGCTGCAGGAAGAAGGCTATACCTTTGTGACGGTGGAGGAATTATTGTTTGATTAGATATTTTATGATTGAAATTGTATCATCTAGGCAAACCCCTTGTCAGATGATATAATGTATATACTCAGTTAGATGAAAGTTTCTGACAGATTTGCTTATTGATACAGCATTGCAGGATGCATCCTGAGATACGCAGGAGGTATGTGATTGAAAAAACTAGGTTTTGGAACAATGAGACTTCCACTGACGGACCCGGAAGATGCAAAAAGCATTGACTACGATCAGATGTGCCGTATGGTGGACTGCTTTATGGAACGGGGCTTTGTCTATTTCGACACGGCATTCCCCTATCACGGAGAGCAGTCGGAAGGCGCGGTAAAGAAATGCCTCGTGGATCGTTACTCCAGAGACAGTTATATTCTGGCGGATAAAATGCCCATTCTGCGGGTGAAGTCGCCGGAGGATTACCCGAGATTTTTTGAGGAACAGTTAAGCCGCTGCGGGGTAGATTTTTTTGATTATTATCTGCTTCATAATATGGGAAAGGAAAGATATGCCAACACCCTAAAATACGGCGGTTTTGAGTTTATTTGTAAGTTAAAGGAGAAAGGGCTGGTTAAAAAAATTGGATTTTCCTATCATGACGATCCGGAACTTTTAGATGAGATACTGACTAAGTATCCGGAGATGGACGTGGTGCAGCTCCAGATCAATTATCTGGATTGGAACAGTTCGGCAATCCAGTCCGGCGCCTGTTATGAGGTGGCATGCCGTCATGGGAAGCAGGTCATTGCCATGGAACCGGTAAAGGGCGGAAGTCTGGCAAGTCTTCCTGATGAGGCGATGCAGGAGTTAAAGAAAAGAAAAGCGCAGGGTTCACCGGCTTCCTATGCCATTCGCTATGCCGCTTCCTTGGATAACTGTATCATGGTACTCAGCGGTATGAGCAATTTTGAACAGCTTGCGGAAAACACCTCTTACATGGAGGATTTTCAGCCATTGAGTAGGGACGAGCGGGATATGCTTAACCGCATCACGGATATTGTAAACAGCAATATCACACCCTGTACAAACTGCAAGTACTGTATGGAAGAATGCCCTGCAAATATCAATATTCCCGCATATTTCGGACTGTACAATATGTATGCCGCTACCGGCAAGAAGACAAATATGTACTATGAACGATATTCCATGAATCACGGTAAGGCCGTGGACTGCATGAAATGCGGAAAATGTGAACGGATCTGCCCGCAGCATATCGGGATTCGTGAAGCATTAAATAAGTTTGCGGATGTGTATGAACGGGAGCAGCAGAAGTAAGGAATATGAGAAAAGCGCATAATTAGAGGTATATTATGGACATTTTTGAGTATATGCGGCAGAACAACATGGAAAAGGAGTCGCCCTTAGCGGCCAGAATGCGCCCTGCCACTTTAGAAGAGGTTGTGGGGCAGCAGCATATCATCGGCAAGGATAAGCTGCTCTATCGAGCTATTAAGGCAGACAAGCTCAGCTCCATCATTTTCTACGGACCGCCGGGTACGGGCAAAACCACCCTTGCAAAGGTGATCGCCAATACCACCAGTGCGGAATTCACTCAGATTAACGCTACCATAGCCGGAAAAAAGGATATGGAAGAAGTGGTGGAAAAAGCCAAAAACAATCAGGGGATGTACGGGAAGAAGACCATTCTTTTTATTGATGAGATACACCGTTTCAATAAGGGGCAGCAGGACTATCTGCTTCCCTTTGTGGAGGACGGCACCATCATTCTCATAGGCGCCACGACCGAGAATCCTTATTTTGAGGTAAACGGGGCACTGATTTCCCGCTCCATTATCTTTGAGTTAAAGCCCTTGGAAAAAGAAGATATTAAAAATCTGCTTAAAAAAGCAGTCTATGACAAGGATAAAGGAATGGGCGCTTATGATGCGGTGTTAGAGGAAGATGCACTGGAGTTTTTGGCGGAGCTCTCCGGCGGAGATGCCAGACATGCCTTAAACGCCATAGAACTGGGAATTATGACTACCGACCGAAGTGAGGACGGGAAGATACATATTACCATGGAGGTTGCTCAGGAATGTATCCAGAAACGGGTCATGCGCTATGATAAGAACGGGGATTCCCACTATGATACCATTTCGGCTTTCATCAAAAGCATGCGGGGGTCCGATGCGGATGCGGCCGTTTACTACCTGGCCAGAATGCTGTATGCGGGAGAGAGTGTGACTTTTATAGCCCGCAGGATTATGATCTGTGCAGCTGAAGATGTGGGAAATGCGGATCCGCAGGCACTGGTAGTGGCAGTGAATGCTTCTTTAGCGGCGGAGCGCATCGGTATGCCGGAGGCACAGATCATTCTGGCACAGGCGGCGGCTTATGTAGCCTGCGCGCCTAAGAGCAACTCCGCTTCCTCTGCGATTTTTGAGGCGGCAGGCGTAGTGGAGGAGACGGGAAATCTACCCATTCCTTCTCATTTACAGGATGCCCACTATAAGGGGGCGGCCAAGTTAGGACACGGAACGGGCTATAAATATGCCCATGACTATAAGAACCATTATGTCAAGCAGCAGTATCTGCCCTATGAATTAAACGGCAGGGAGTTTTACAGACCTTCCGGAAACGGTTATGAAGTGAAGATAAAAGAGCATATGAAGCGCATCAGAGAGGAAGCGGAGTAGCTTAGAACAGCTGCTCCGTTAAATATTGATAAATGCTCTGATTCTTTTTCTGCCAGTTGTCGCAGATAGAAGAAGCCAATTCTTCCGTCGGCACCGACAAGGTAATATCTACCAAGGTGATGCCCCGATCCTGTGCCAGCAGACGGGCCTCATACTCGCCGCTGGTGGATTTATAGTAATTGGCCTGCACGGATGCCTCGTTGCGCAGTTCAATTTCTTTTTCCTGAAAATAAGTATCCACATCCTGACGGATGGCATCGCTGATGCGATTCCCAAAAAAGCGCAGAGTCTCCCGGCCCTCCTCTGTCACGGAAAGCTGTGTGCGGTTTCGAATGGCCTGGGCGCTCACCAACTCTGTATCGATCAGCTCGGAGAAAACCTGCTGCATAGTAAAGAAATTCGTATAGTCCTTTTCCTGAATAAAATCGCTTACCTGCGTTTTGGTTAAGGGAAAAGCAGCCTTATCCAGCATATAGAGCACGATCAGTTTATAGAGTGTGAGTGCATCCTGCATCATGATAACATCTCCCTTGATAGGTATCACGCTGCTTCATGGCGGCATGAAGCGTGTTCAATACATTTCTTTTATTCAGGCTCCAGAGCGGAGCAATCGTTATATTTTTTGGCCCGTCCCCGGTCAGCCGATGGACGACCATATCGGGGCGCAGTATTTCCAGACAATGAATGAGAATATCCGTATATTTTTGTTGGGATAAAACCTCAAAATCGGACAGGCCGCCGGACAGATAGGCTTCCCCTAAGGCGGTATCTTTTAGTACATGCAAGAGCTGCAGCTTGATGCCGAAAGCGGGTGTGTGATTTAAATAGCTGCAGGTCTCATACATCATCTCAGGGGTCTCGCCAGGCAGTCCCAAGATCACATGAACGATGGTGGGAATTGCAAGCGCATCCAGCTTTTTTATGGCTTTATCAAAAACCGGAAGCGCATACCCTCTGTTGCAGAAAGCGGCAGTTTTTTCATGGATGGTCTGCAGCCCCAGTTCAATCCAGATGAATTTACGGGGATAAGCGGCTTTCAGTTCCGTAAGCAGTGCAAGGACTTCGTCGGGCAGACAGTCGGGGCGGGTGGCAATGGAAATGCCGCCGATTTCCGGCTGTTTTAAAGCCGCCGTATAGATATCCCGCAGGTAAGCTATGGGTGCGTAGGTGCCGGTATAGGCTTGAAAGTAGGCAATAAAATGTGTTCCGGTCTTTTTATCCCCAAAGAGCCTGCGTCCTGCCTGCAGCTGATCTTCAATGGAGTCCGGTCCCGCGTTTACGGCAAAATCGCCGCTTCCGCCCGCACTGCAGAAAATACAGCCGCCGCTGCCTGCTCTGCCGTCTCTGTTAGGGCAACTGAAACCGCCGTCCAGTGCAATCTTATAATATTTTTCTCCGTAGGTATTTTTCAGATAAGCATCTACGGAGTAATAGGGCTTGCCATGCCAGTTCGTATGCATGGGAGCGCCTATTTAATGTGGGATTTTACGGCGTTAGCCACAACATCCGCCACCTGAGGGTCAAAGGCCTCGGGCATGATATTGTCCTCGGAGAGCTTGTCCTCGGGCACCAATCCCGCAATGGCAATGGCAGCCGCCAGTTTCATTTCTTCCGTGATCTGAGAAGCACGGCCCTCTAAGGCACCTTTAAAAATGCCGGGGAAGGCGACCACATTGTTGACCTGATTCGGGAAGTCTGAACGGCCGGTTCCTACCACCTTTGCACCGGCTTTCTTAGCCAGATCCGGCATGATTTCGGGAACGGGATTGGCCATGGCAAATAAAATGGCATCATGGTTCATGGATGCGACCATTTCCTCGCTTACGATACCGGGCGCAGAAACCCCTACAAAAATGTCAGCCCCTTTCATGGCATCCGCTAAAGTACCAGTTTCATTCTGCAGATTGGTCACCTCAGCCATTTTCTGCTGCATCCAGTTGAGGCCTTCCGTGGATTTGGAAACGATGCCGACCTTGTCGCACATAACAATATTAGGGAAACCATAGGTAAGTAACAGTTTGGTAATGGCCACACCGGCACTTCCTGCACCGTTTACCACTACCTTGCAGTCCTCTTTTTTCTTGCCGGTCACCTTTAGGGCATTGATAATACCTGCCAGGACCACGATGGCGGTACCATGCTGATCATCATGGAAAACCGGAATATCCAAAATCTCTTTTAACTGCTCCTCAATCTCAAAGCAGCGGGGAGCACTGATATCTTCCAGATTGATACCTCCAAAGCCGGGCGCGAGATAAGTAACGGCTTTGATGATTTCCTCTGTATCCTGTGTATCCAGACAGATGGGAACCGCGTTTACTCCACCAAATTCCTTGAATAAAACAGCCTTTCCCTCCATAACTGGCATAGCTGCATAGGGCCCGATGTTTCCCAGTCCCAGCACGGCGCTGCCGTCGGATACAACGGCCACGGTATTGGCTTTTATAGTATATTTATAGGCAGCTTCCTTATCCTGGGCAATGACCTTGCAGGGCTCCGCCACTCCCGGTGTATAGGCCAGCGATAAATCCTCTCTGGATCTTACGGGAGTTTTGCTGACGGTTTCCAGTTTGCCGTTCCACTGCTCATGGAGCAATAATGCTTTTTCGTTCGTTGTCATGGCTGTTTCATCCTCGATTCTTGTGATATTTACATTCTGTGAAAATGTATAAAATCCCCACACTCTATCATCATAGTATATTTTGATTTCATCCGCAAGGATGAAATTTTTGTCCGCAAGAACGAAATTTTTCTGCCGCAAGGATGAAATTTTTGTCCGCAAGTATTGAAAATAAATTTAATTATTGACATACAAAATTAAATTGAATACAATTAAGCTTAGTAAAACTGAATTGAGAAGGAGGCTATAGAAATGAGCATTTATGATTTTATGGTAAAGGCACAGGACGGCAGCGAGGTTTCCTTAAAAGATTATCAGGGCAAGGTGC
This sequence comes from Lachnospiraceae bacterium, assembly GCA_022510745.1. Lineage (GTDB taxonomy): Bacteria > Bacillota > Clostridia > Lachnospirales > Lachnospiraceae > Acetatifactor. The sequence goes on along the minus strand of JAFLSY010000010.1, from coordinate 16,020 downwards.
TTTTGATCGTGAACACGGCTACCGGATGCGGTTTTACACCCCAGTATGATGAACTGTAGGATCTGTATGAGGAGCATCAGAAGGACGGGCTGGAAATCTTGGACTTTCCCTGCAATCAGTTTGGGGAGCAGGCTCCCGGGGATGACGAGGAGATCCATTCCTTCTGTACGGGGCGCTATGGCATTACTTTTCCCCAGTTTTCCAAGATTGAGGTAAACGGTGAAAACGCGATTCCGCTCTACAAATGGCTCACTGAAAATACTACTTTTAAAGGCTTCGATAAAAGTCCCATGGGCCTGATCCTGTCACAGGTAGTAAAAAAGCAGGATAAGGACTATAAGAACAATGGCGCCATAAAGTGGAACTTTACCAAGTTCCTGATCGACAGAGAGGGAAATATCGCGGTGAGGTTTGAGCCTATGAACTCTTTAAAGAAAGTAAAGGAAAAGGTAGAGGAGGTGCTCTAATGCGTTACGATTACAAAACCGAAAATACTTGTTCCCAATCCTGCGGAGACCAGCTGGCGAAGGCAGTACGCGCGGCCTATGAAGCACAGCAGGAGAGCGGGCAGTCATAGAAAAAATAAAAGAAGACAAAGAACGCAGGTACTTGCGATACTTTGCAGAAAGGATTATAATGAAAGTCGCAGTCAGATATTTTACAAGATCGGGAAATACCGAAAAACTGGCACATGCCATAGCTGAGGCCGTAGGCGTGGAGGCTAAAGATATTTCCGTGCCTTTGGAAGAGAAAACTGAAATACTGTTTTTAGGCAGTTCCGTATACGCGGCAGGTGTGGATGATGCGGTAAAACGGTTCGTGGCCGAAAATAAGGATAGGATAGGGAAGCTTTATAATTTCAGTACGGCGGCGTTAATCGCTTCTACCTATAAACAGGTGCAGAAGCTGGCAGCAGAAAACGGCATTGACATGGCGGAGGAAGAATTTCACTGCAGAGGTTCCTTCACAGTGCTGCACAAAGGACGGCCGAATGCGGAAGATCTGCAGAACGCGGCAGATTTTGCGGAAAAAGTTGTAGGGCGCTCCTTATGATGGGAGACGATATGGATGAACAGAAATATGACGCTTTAAAAATCGAAAATCAGATATGCTTTCCGCTCTATGCCTGCTCCAGAGAAATTATCAAGCAGTATAAGCCCTTTTTAAACGAGCTGGATCTGACCTATACCCAGTATATTACCATGATGGTGCTCTGGGAGCACAAAACCCAGACGGTGAAGGAACTGGGGGAGCGCCTGTTTCTGGATTCCGGCACCCTGACGCCGTTACTAAAAAAGATGGAGGCCAAGGGCTTGTTATGCAGAAAGCGCTCTGTGGAAGATGAACGGAATCTGTTGGTGACAATAACCGAGGCCGGAGAGCAGCTGAAAGAACGTGCGGTTACCGTTCCGGCACAGATGGCAAAATGCTCGTTATTGGATTCTAAAGAGGCTGCGGAACTTTACCGTATTCTGTATAAAATGTTGGGAATGTAGGTACTCATAGGGTACCTGCATTTGTTTTTCCCAGAAATTTCTTTCCTTATAACGCATTGTATGCTATACTTATTTAAATATAGCTTTACAAAAGGATGGTAGGAATGAAACGTATTTTATTGGTTGATGACAGCCCGGTCCAGCTGAGAATGTTAGATTTATTACTGCGGGACAAATATGAAATTCTGACGTCCGCATCCGGGCATGAAGGCATTAGGTACGCCAAAAAGGAACATCCGGATTTGATCCTGTTGGACTATGATATGCCTACGATGAGTGGAAAAGAGATGTTTGAGGAATTACAGGAGACGGAAGATACGAAAGATATCCCCGTCGTTTTTCTCACGGGCGTGCATGAACGGGAGGATGTGGCGGAAGTGCTGAAACTGCGGCCGCAGGCTTATCTGTTAAAGCCCGTCGATCAGGATTTGCTGTTAAAGACCATTAAGAAAATATTATCCGAGTCATGATTCAAATATGAGGAAATCAAGATGGAAGAGAAGAACTTGCAGAAATCACATATTTTAATTGTGGACGATGCGGAAACGCATCGTTTTCTACTTAGAAACATTATCATGGAAATGGGATACCAGCCGGTATTGGCAGAAAGCGGCGCTCAGGCGCTGAAAGTTTTTCCAAGATGCAATCCGGTTCTGGTTTTATTGGATATTTCCATGCCGGAAATGGACGGCTATGAAGTGTGCAGAAAATTAAGGGAAGATTTGGATGCCCGTGACATCCCCATTATCTTTACTTCTGCTTTTGAAAATGCAGAGGAGATCACAAAGGTCTTTGAAGCGGGCGGAACGGATTATGTCATGAAACCGTTCATTCCCGAAGTGATCAGGGCGCGTGTGGGCGTATATTTGAAATTGACAGAAGTAATGCAGAAATTGGCAGAGCGTGAATAGGAGGGAAAGAGGTGCCGGAGAATATCATTCCAAAGAGAGAACAAATAGGAATAGAGAAGCTCATGCTCTGTTTCTATTTCATTTGCAATGTTACAATGACAATAATCGGCATAAGGTTTGGCTGGTCGATCTGGCTGCTTTTGCTGATGGATGCGGGCTGGCTGTTTGGTCTGGTTTTGCATTTGACAAATTTCAGGACGTACGAGTTCCGAGCCTATGTCATAGCATGTATGATGCAGATGGGAGCCGTTGTCTGGTCCGTGAGCACAGAGAGTCTGTCTATGACTGTGCCGGTTCTCTCTATAGTTACTGTGATGCTTGTATTATACGGTATACCGGAGATTGTTTATATAACGATTGCGGTGGCCAGTTTTTTGTGTGTTTATCATCTTTTGCTTCAAAAGACCGTGGATTTATCCTCCGGAGATGCCATTATTCAAACGGTTTTGGAGATTTTCTCCTTATATCTGATCAACTATATCGTATTTTTTCTCATCAAAAAACGTCTGGAAGGCATTAAAAAGCAGATGGATGTCATCATTTCCCTGAAAGCTGCGGAGCGGAGCAAAGACGATTTTATGGCCAATGTCAGCCATGAGATTCGTACGCCAATTAATACCATCTGCGGCATGAGTGAGATCGTACTGCGTGAGGAACTGTCAAGTCAAGTACGCGCGGATGTGTTCACTATCCAGACCGCAGGCCGCAATCTCCAGTCCATAGTCAGCGACGTACTGGATTTTACGGAAATGCAGACCGGCAAGATGACGTTAGTAGAGGAAGCCTATAATATTACTTCCACCATCAATGACGTGATCAATATGTCCATGGCCCGCAAGAACGAGAAGGAGCTCGATCTGGTGGTGGACTGCGATGCAAACCTCCCCAGCGGATTGATCGGGGACGAACAGAAGATTCGAAGAGTGATCATGAATCTGGTCAATAATGCGCTGAAGTTTACGGCGGAGGGCTGCGTTACCATTGTGATCGGCGCGCGGAAAACGGATTACGGAATCAATTTGGTGGTGCGCATCAAGGATACAGGTATTGGTATGAAGAAAGAGAGCTTGGAGAAGCTCTTTACCAATTTCAATCAGGTGGACACGAAGCGCAACCGTCAGGAAGAGGGTATCGGACTGGGGCTTGCCATTTCACAGGCTCTGGTAGACATGATGGGCGGTTTTATCACCGTTTCCAGTGAATTTGGGAAAGGCAGCGAGATACAATTCGTGGTTCCCCAGAAGGTAATGAATCCGGTTCCTATTGTTGCAGTAAAAGACAGAGAGCGTTTGAACGTGGCAATTTATGTGGATATGGAGAAATATGACCGGCCTGAGGTCAGGGAAGCGTACAGCCAGGTTATCTTCCATATGATAGAACAGTTGAAGGTAAGGTGCCATGTCTGCCAGAACTTATCGGAATTAAAGCGCAGGGTTGAGAGGGAGACCTTTACCCATGTGTTTATCAGCATTGAAGAATACGAAGAGGATACAGCATTTTTTGACAATATGTCCCGGACGACGAAAGTCATTACGATCATCGAACGTGCCAATGAAGTAAGGATTGCAAATCCTCAGATCTGCCGTCTGTATAAGCCGTTTTTCATCCTGCCCATTGTGCGGGCCTTAAATGATGAAAAACTGATGCAGGGCATAGATGCGAACTATTTTTATGAGGGTAAGTTCACTGCACCGGATGCCTGCGTGTTAGTAGTGGATGATAACCTGATGAACATCCGGGTACTGGAAGGCCTGCTGCGCCCCTATAAAGTGGGAGTAGCGATCGCTACCAGCGGAGCGGAAGCCTTGGAAAAGATTGAAAACATGAGCTATGACGTGGTATTTATGGATCATATGATGCCGGAAATGGACGGCGTGGAGACCCTGCAGCGCATCCGCCAGAAGCAGGGCAGCTATTACAAAAAAGTTCCCATTGTGGCCGTGACAGCTAATGCGGTAGGCGGCATGCGGGAAGTCTTTTTAAGAGAAGGATTCAGGGATTTTATTGCCAAACCCATTGAAGTCTCCGTGTTGGAGCGTGTATTAAAGCGAGTTCTTCCTCAGGATAAGCTGATTCCCGTTGAGGATGAGCCAAATGGTAAACCGGATGAACTAAAGGCGCGGGAAGATGAGACGAAACAGAAGGAAGAAACAACGACACAACAGGAAGAAAAGGAAGTAAAGGAAGCAAAGGAAGCTATGCAGCGTTACACGGATCTACCAGTGGAAAGTTTTGACGAACAGACAGGAATCACATATTGCGGCAGCCCCGAAGATTATATCGAGATCTTACAGATGATTTCCGGAAACGGGCAGGAGGATTGTAAGAAGATCTGTCGTTTCTATGAGGAAAAGGACTGGAAAAACTATGCAACTTTAGTTCATGCCCTAAAGAGCACCATGTTAAGCGTCGGTGTGGAGAAACTCTCCGGTATGGCAAAAGAGTTAGAGCTTGCAGGTAAGAGTGGGGATGAATCATTTATTTTAGAGCACCATGACGCCATGATACAGGAGTATACAAGAATTCTGGGGCTTTTAAAGGAGAGTAAGACGGTTCATCCGCAGAAAGAAAAAGAACTGCCGGACGGTTTAGAAGCACTAGAGGAAAGTGAATTTGATAAGCTGGCTCTGGACTTTGAGGACGCAGCCTTTGCCTTTGATCATGGGCAAATGACCGCCATTGCTAAGCAACTGGTAAAGTGCAGCTTTCGCGGGCATGCTTTGGCGGATATGATGGGACCGATCATGCATAAGATTGAGATGGAAGATTATTTGTCTGCTTCGGAAGCCGTAGCCAGATTAAAGGATAGGATTGGTGAAAATGATTGATAAGATAAAGAAGATACTTTATAAAGGGACCACAGACATTCGAGAGAGACTCTTCCGGCTGGTCTTGCTGGTAGCGCTGGTGGTGTCCATTCTTTCCATATTTGCAGGACTCGCCTTGGAAAATCCGTTGGCCAATGCACTTCCTATCTTCGCTTTGCTGATCGTGGTTTTGGTCGCAATGGGAGCAACATTTATATTTCACCGAACAGATTTTTCATCCGTCATATTTGCTCTGTTTGTGATCTGCGGTATTTTCCCGTTTACTTTTTTCTCCAGCGGAGGAATTGACGGGGGCTCGTCCGTATGGTTCGTGCTGGGAATATTGTATATTTTTATTATGTTTCGGGGAAAGAAACTCTTCATCTTTCTTGGATTGGCGATTATTACGGATGTTACCACTTATGTGTATGCCTATTTTAATCCGCAGATGATCGTGTCGCTGGGTTCACAGACAGCCGTTTATTATGACTCTCTTTTTGCCGTAATAGTCGTGGGGGTGGCAGTGGGACTGATCATGCGCTTTCAGCTGCATTCTTATGAAAAAGAACGGGAGCGGACATTGGCGCAAAGAAATGAAATTGAACGGATCGCCAAATCCAAGGATGCGTTTTTTGCCAACATGAGTCATGAAATCCGCACGCCCATTAATGCGATCATCGGCTTAAACGAGATGATCCTGCGGGAGGATATTTCCGATGAAGTGGCGGAAGACGCACTCAAGGTCAATAATGCCAGCAAGATGCTGTTAAATCTCATCAATGACATTTTGGATTTTTCCCAGATCGAAAGTGACCGTATGTCCATTGTTCCGGTATCCTATCGGCTCATAGAGCTCATTGATGATGTGGTGAGTCTGCTGCAGAACCGTATGAGTGAGAAGAATCTGGCATTCAATATTAATATTGACAGCGACCTGCCAACCGAGCTGTTAGGCGATGAAATACGTATCAGACAGATTTTGATCAATCTGCTTACCAATGCAGTAAAATATACGCAGGAAGGCTCCGTCACTCTGGCCGTGCAGGGAGATCCCATTGGTGGCGGCAGAGAACGGCTGACCATTTCCGTATCCGATACCGGTATCGGCATTAAAAAAGAGGATCTGGAGTCTCTGTACGATTATTTTAAGAGGGTGGATCGGGAGAAAAACCGCAAAATAGAAGGAAGCGGACTGGGACTTGCCATCACCAAGCAGTTGGTCAGCCTGATGGGCGGTACCATTACAGTGGACAGTATTTACAGAAAGGGGTCTGTATTTACCGTGACCTTAGAGCAGCCCATTGTGGATGACAAACCCATCGGTGATGTGAATTATCTGCGAAAGATGCAGAGCAGGGAACGTCAGTACTATAAGCAGAGCTTTGAAGCTCCCATGGCTAAGGTCCTGGTCGTGGATGACAACGAGACCAATCTCTTAGTTATCAGCAAGCTGATGCGTGCGACCAAAGTTCAGATTGATACCGCAAAAAGCGGGGAAGAATGTCTGGAAATGACTAAGAAAAGAATCTATCATGTCATTCTGTTAGACAGTATGATGCCTGGCATGGACGGGAAGGAAACCTTGAAAGAAATCCGCCGTCAGGAAAGCGGCAGCGGCCGCCAGACTCCTATTATCGTGGTGACGGCAAATGCTGCGGCAGCGGATAAACGGCATTATCTGGAAAACGGTTTTGACGGCTATCTCTCCAAACCCATAGACGGCAGTCTGTTAGAAGCGGAAGTCCTGAAATTCCTGCCGGAGAGTGTGGTTGAGTACCGGATTAATGAAGAAGGATACGATGATACGGCCGCAAAGGCGGTATTGCGGCGCAAGCGTAAGAAAATACAGATTTCTACAGACTGTATCAGCGATCTGCCCCAAAGGTATCGGGAACAGTACGATATAAAAGTGATGTATTCCTACATAGAAACAGAAAGAGGAATCTTTCGGGATACCATCGATATTGATTCGGATAATCTGGCACGTCATCTGGCACATCCCGGTGCAAGGGCAAGGGCTGTCAGCGCCTCGGTAGAGGAATATGAGGCATTTTATGCGGAAGCCCTTACAGAGGCGGAGGAATTGATACATATTACAGTGGCTTCCGGTGCCGGTAAGACTTTTAGTATGGCTTCCCAGGCGGCTCAGGGATTTGACCATGTGCATGTGATTGACGCAGGGCTAATCTCCTGCGGAGAAGGATTGCTGGTGTTGGCTGCCAGTGAGCTGTTAAACGGCGGATGTAATCGGGTGGAAGAGCTTTGCAAAGAGCTGGAAATATTGAAAAAACGTATTGAAAATACCTTCTTTATGCCGAATATATCCGGCTTTTGCGAGAGCGGTCATGCCGGCAGGAGGCTGGCTTCCTTGTGTGATGTCTTAAACCTGTATTCTATTGTGCAGCTGCGCCAGAGCGATACAAAAGTCATCGGCTTTTATTCCGGTAATCCGGATAAGGCCAAGAAGAGCTTTATCCGCAAGCTGCTGCGTAGGAAGAAAAAAATCGATTCCAGAGTGGTTTTCATTACCCATGCAGGATGCAGCATAAAACAGCAGCAGGAATTTGTGGACGAAGTCTTAAGATGTATTCCCTTTGAGAATGTGATTCTGGAGAAAGCTTCCGTATCCGGTTCCAGCAACAGCGGCCTGGGTACAATAGGAATCGCTTATCTGACCAAGGTGGATGGGAAGGAATACGGTAAGGTTCAGGAATGAGCAATCAGATAAATTATAAAAAATCCTATCTGCCTAAAGATATCCTATCGGGAATCGTGGTGGCCTTAGTGTCCATTCCCATCTCCATGGGATATGCGCAGATAGCGGGACTGCCAGTGGTATACGGCCTCTACGGCTCTGTATTGCCGGTGTTTCTCTATGCCATTATCACCTCGTCCCCCCAGTTTGTATTCGGCGTGGATGCTACGCCCGCGGCGTTAGTAGGCGGCACTCTCGCAAGTCTGGAAATTGCACTGGGGTCTGAGGAAGCCATCGCCGTTGTGCCGGTCATCACCATGGTCACAGCCTGCTGGCTGCTTTTATTCTTTGTCCTAAAAGCAGGCAGACTGGTGAATTATATATCCAAACCTGTGATGGGAGGCTTTATTTCCGGAATCGGCTGTACCATTATGCTGATGCAGGTACCCAAGTTATTTGGCGGAAATGCAGGAACGGGCGAGCTCTTTATCCTCTTGTATCATATCTGGGAGGAACTGGATTCCTTTAATCTGCTGTCGGCTGTGCTGGGAGTGGGAACGGTCATCATCCTGCAGATTGCCAGAAAGAAATTGCCAAAAGTACCTATGTCGGTACTGATGATGGCTATCGGAGCGGGACTTACGGCCTTTCTCCATGTGGACAGATACGGTGTGAAGCTGCTTCCGGCCGTGGAACCGGGACTGCCTAAGCTTGCACTGCCGGATTTTTCTTTAATTCTGTTGGATTTAGAAGAAATTGTGGTGCTCTCCCTTACCATTGCACTGGTCATCATGGCCCAGACTCTGTTAGCAACCAACAATTATGCCTTAAAGTACAATTATAAGATCAACAATAACAGAGAAGTGTTAGCATATGCGGCGGGCAATGTGGCAAGCGCGTTTGTGGGATGCTGTCCTGTCAACGGCAGTGTTTCCAGGAGCGGAATCGCAGACCAGTACGGCTGTAAATCCCAGCTCATGTCTGTTACGGCAGGCATTACCATGGTTCTGGTACTGCTTTTCGGAACCGGGCTGCTTAAATATCTTCCGGTTCCGGTACTGACCGGGATTGTGTTTTCTGCACTCATGGGTATCTTGGAAGTTGACATTGCGAAGAAGGCGTGGAAGGCGGATAAGAAGGAGTTTGGCATCTTCATGGCCGCTTATATCGGTGTGTTGATCCTTGGTACCATCTATGGCGTTGTTCTCGGCGTGATCCTGTCCTTTATCGCTGTCATTATCCGTGCGGTGATTCCGCCCAAGGCATTTTTGGGCATGATACCGGGACATGAGGGTTTACATAATCTAAGCCGTCATAAGAATGCGTATCCCATAGCCCACACCATTGTATACCGCTTCAGCGGCAATCTCTTTTTTGCCAACATCAATGCCTTTCAAGAGGATATTGAAAATGCGCTGAAAGAGGATACCAAGCAGGTCATCGTGGATGCCAGGGGGATTGGCAGCATCGATATTACAGCGGCGGAGCGCCTTGTCATCCTAAAACGCAATCTCAATACCAGAGGCATTTATTTCTATCTGACGGAGCATGCGGATGCCGTGAACGACCAGCTTCGTGCCTTCGGTGCAAGTGCGCTGATCGAGGAAGGCTCCGTAAGAAGAACGGTATCCCTTGCCCTGCGTGCGGCGGGTGTAAACAAACCCTACCCGTTAGAGGGCATAGAGAAGGCTGAAGAATATTCCTATGTGGAAGCCAACGAGCGGCTTGCGGAATTTGAGTGGGCTTTCGGTGAAAGCGCCGGAGAGAAAATGGAAGCCCTTGCCGATGAAGTGGGTGAAAAAATCGTACACTCCGGCGACTACAGCATAGAAAACATTATTAAGACCGAAAGCGATGCCTCCTGGGGCCGTGTGGGCTTGTTCGACGAGGATGAACTCATAAACCGACTGGAAGTTTATTTCCTCAAGTTAGAGGAGCAGGGCTATGAAAATATTGAAGAAATCGAAGCCAAGCTGGAAGAGCGCCGCCATGAAATTGAGGAGAAGATCAAGGATTTGAACCCTGAGGCATTGGAATTGTTAAGAAAGCATAGGGAGGAAATCGAAGAGAGGTTAAAAGAGCGGAATCCGGAGTATTTTGAAAAGTATATGAGGATGAGGGAGAATACGACACATTAAACGGCAGCTTTTTATGATTGTTTTTCCCTAAAAATTCTTTACTACTTTACTATTGTAAACTGTCAAAATATGTGCTAAAATGATAAAAGTTTTGTATAGAACTGTTAAAAGGAGCCGCTTAGATGAAATTCTGTCCTTTAACTGATGTTACAAAGGAGCCGGAAGGTTTACAAGAAGAATATAAGGCGGGACGCAAGATCGGTAAGATACATTTGGGGGAGACCCACTTCTTTTTCCGTTCTATGCGTAAGGTATTTTACATACCTTATACTGAGATTCGCCGATATTTCCGCAGGGTCATGATGGTTCCGGCCAAGCTCTGCTGCGGAAAAGGAGAGTTTCAGATGGAGCATCTGGTCATCTGCGGGGATGCCGGGGAACTGGCACAGATCGAACTGCCGGGCACACAGGCGGCAAAGGTGCTGATGGAATGCATGGAGAAGCTGGCACCGGATGCCATAGCCGGGAAAGCATAGAGAGGAAGATGGGCATGACTGCCACAGAAGCACTCAAACTGCTGTTAAAATCGTATAAACGTTATTATAATGTAAAAACGGAAGGTACGACGCCTCCTTTTACGGCAGAAGCCGCTTTTCACACCCATGATGAGCAGTATTTTCTGCTAAAGACGGCGACACTTTCGGAAGCGGATGCTCATGAGTATGTGTTTTTTGCAACAGGTCAGTCCATGGAGCAGGAAGATGTGAAAGAACTGGATGAGAAAGCCTGGGCAGAGGGATTGTCCCGCGTGAGACCCCATTCCAACCACCGCAGTTCGGACATTGTGCTCATTATTCTGGCAGAGCAGCTCTCGCAGGATGCAAAGGCTTATATAAAATCCATAAAGCGTTATAAGAGTTACCGTTTCACCCTGCAGGGGTGGAGCCACTACAGTGTGATTGCCATGGAGACTTCCACAGGGGAATTGTCCTGCAATAAGCGGGGCAGGAACCTAAAGAAGCTCTTTCGCAATATAAAGTAATCTAATCAAAAGAGAGGTGTTAGTATCATGACTGCAATTTTAATCATTGCGGCAGCAATCGTTTTGCTGGTGTTAGGTTATGTCTTTTACGGCTCCTGGCTGGCAAAGCAGTGGGGAATTGACCCCAGCAGAAAGACACCTGCTGTTGAGCTGGAGGACGGCGTAGACTACGTGGCCGCCAAGCCCGCAGTATTGATGGGACATCATTTTTCTTCCATCGCAGGTGCAGGCCCTATCAACGGACCGATTCAGGCATCCGTTTTCGGATGGCTTCCCGTATTTTTATGGTGTGTGATCGGTGGTATCTTCTTCGGCGGCTTACAGGACTTCGGTTCCTTGTTTGCATCCATTCGCCACGGCGGTAAGTCCGTTGGTGAGATCATCAAGGATTCCATGGGTTCGAGAGCGAAGAAGCTGTTCATCATTTTCGCACTGTTGGTGCTGATTCTGGTTATTGCTTCCTTCGTAAACGTGGTAGCCGGAACCTTTGCTTCCACCAATGCTTTTGGTTTCACCACCAATCCCTTAGGTACGGAGACAACGGCAATCATTTCCCTGTTGTTCATTGTACTGGCAATTATTTACGGTGTGGTAACCAACCGCTTTGGCGTAAAGACGCTGCCTGCAACCATCGGCGGCATCGTAGGTATCGTTCTGATGCTGGTATTGGGATTGAATGTTGGTTTTGCAATGGGCCGCGTGGCTTGGATCGTGGCGATCGGTGCATACATCACCATTGCTTCCCTGGTTCCTGTATGGATCCTGTTACAGCCTCGTGACTATCTGTCCAGCTTTTTGCTTTATGCGATGATGGTCGTTGCGATAGTAGGTATCATATTCTCCGCATTTGCCGGAACTGCAACCTTTGATATGCCGGTATTTACAAGCTGGAGCACCAAGATCGGTAATCTGTTCCCGGCATTGTTTATTACGGTTGCCTGTGGTGCCTGCTCCGGTTTCCACAGCTTGATCTCTACCGGTACTTCTTCCAAGCAGTTAGCAAGTGAGAAAGATGCAAAGCCCATCGGTTACGGCTCTATGTTAATTGAGTCCGCTCTGGGTATTGTTGCGCTGATCGCAGTAGGTATGGTTTATGCTACATATACTGAAGGCGGCTTCGGTTCTCCTTCCGCAGCATTTGCAGCAGGTATCGCAACCATGTTCGGTACTTCTGACACTGCTGTTTACGGTACCGTTTACGCGCTGCTTACTCTGGCGGTTTCCGTATTCGCACTGACCAGTTTGGATACCGGTACCCGTTTGAGCCGTTTCATGTTCAGCGAGCTGTTCTTAAAGGAAGGCGAGGCTACCTATAAAGATGCAAAAGGTATCCGTAAAGTGTTAGCTTATCCTTTGACCGGTACGCTGTTAATGGTAGTAGTCGGCTGTATCTTAGGCGGTTTGAGCCTGAGCCAGATCTGGGGTCTGTTCGGTGCGGCAAACCAGCTCTTAGCAGGTATCGCACTGTTGGCTGTAGCTGCATGGCTTGGCAATGTGGGCAAGAACAACAAGATGTTCTACATTCCCATGGCATTCATGCTGATTGCGACTATTACCAGTCTGGTAATGACTGTGATCACCAAGATCAAGATGGTAGCAGCTGCTTCTGCTCAGTGGGGTGACTGGTTCCAGCTTCTTTTCGCAGCAGCGATGGTAGTTTTAGCTATTATCCTTGTCATTGAAGGCATCCAGACCTTCTTAAGAATTGCTAAGAAGAAGGCTGCCTAAAACAGAAATATAGAATATAACATGACTGCAGGCTGACGCAAGGTTGGCCTGCAGTTTTTTGGGGAAAGAGATGAAAAAAATTAAATTAATAAGAATGTATATCATATGCCTGTGTTTGATGAGCAGTGTTCTTTTATCAGCATGTACGCAAAAGGCGGTAGTGCCGGATGCTCCGGATTTAGATTCGGAGTCAGTAAATCAGACTATAGATAGAGAAACAGAACAGGCAAACGAGTCTGAACAAGCGGATGAAACGGGACAGATGAATGAATTGGAGCAGACAGATGAGTCTGAACAGGTGAATGAACCGAAACAGACAGCCGATTCTCCGTCCCGGGAATTGACGCAGGAGGAGATCGCGTTTTTTGATGAATATCTGTCTACATCAGGAAACTGGGGATTTCTGCTATCCGTTTACGCATCACCCGAAGATATCGACCTCAATGAGCTTTTTTACAGTGGAGCGGGCCTTTCAGGCTGGACTTTGACTGAGGAAGAAGCAGCGGATTTTATAGAGGCTTCCGGAGGCGCGGAGATTTATACAGATGTGGTGCATCTGACTACGCCGCAAATAGACGCTTTTCTGTTAGAGAGGACGGGGTTATCTTATGTGCAGATGAACAAACAGCTGGACTGGGTCTACAGTGTGCAGACGGATACCTGGTACAGTCAGGCAGGGGACACCAATTGGCGGCCCTTTGCATGTGTGGGCGGTACGGTGAGCGATGATGTATATACGCTTTATATGCGGGCAGAGGACCCATACCCCGGATACCTTGAGGAAGTCTATGAAACCGTTTTAAAGAAAAACGGGGATGGGTATCAGTTTGTTTCCAATCTTCTTATGGAAGAATAGCGGAGCGATGGACTATGTCTCATATGGAAACTTTAGAATATTACAATACAAATGCGGTAAATTTTGTGCATGGGACTATCAATGTGGATTTTGGGGAAACGCAGGAAAGATTTTTAAAGCATATTCCGCCTCGGGGACGAATTCTTGATTTCGGCTGCGGCTCGGGAAGGGACGCTAAGCATTTTCATGTCAGAGGCTTTGAAGTGGATGCAGTGGATGGGTCAGAAGAACTGTATAAACTGGCTTGCGAATATACCGGGTTAAATGTGAAACAAATGCTTTTTTCAGATCTTGATATGGTTGAAGAATATGACGGGATTTGGGCATGCGCCTCTATTTTGCATCTTCCATCATCAGAATTAAGCGATGTTTTATCGAAGATGATAAAAGCATTAAAGAATGGGGGGATTGTATACGCCTCATTTAAATACGGTGAATATGAAGGCATGAGAAATGGCAGATACTTTACTGATTTTACTGAAACATCATTTAAAAAATTCATTGCAGATATAGCAAATATTAAAATAATAGACTTGTGGATTACAGGAGACGTAAGACCGGGCAGGGGTGATGAGAAATGGCTGAATTTGATTCTTCAAAAATCGGATATACCTTAACAATAGATGGAAAATACTATAACACACTGGATATAGAAGCTTTTTCTCAGATGATGAAAGATCCTTCCTATTGCTATAAGTTTTTTTGGCTTGAAGCAATTATACAGTTGATATCTGAGGGAGTTAAGGAGACAACATTTGATGCGCTGATTGACGAGATGATATGCAATGCATGGTATTCCGTAAGGGAGTTTCATATTCACCTAAGTGGAATGTTGTCTGACGGGATGGTGCGGGACGGACTTGAAAGAACAGTCCTTAAACTGACTGAACTCAGTGATTTGCCTACGAATGCTTCAAAGATAGAAATAAAGAATGCAATAAGAAAACATAATGAAGAATTAAAGGAATTTAAAGAACAGCTGACTAACATGGTTCCATACCGAGCATTGGCAGGGTTCTTTAACAAAAGTGCAGAAACTGCAGATTGGGGCAGCAAAAAAAGAATGGTAGCATACATAGAACGAATTAATCGGGATGTTGTTCTTCTTCCTTATACGCTGGGGCCTGAAAGTAAACTTAAGAAAAAGGTTTGTTTTCAGGAGGACTGGATGAAAATGATCCAGGATCAGACAGTATCAATATTAGGATGGATACAATATGAAAAGGTAAAGTGGCTGCAGAATCATAATCCGGAGGTTCCGGGATTGGTCTATAAGCTGGCACCAATGGATGAGAAGATGAGAAAGCTGAATCATGTCCGGAAATTATGGGAAGGTATTCTGGATATTAGTGAAGTGAGAGATGTATTTACCGATCGGCCGATTGTGTCAAAGCAATATGATGTGGATCATTTTATTCCATGGTCATTTGTAATGAATGATGAGCTCTGGAATTTGATGCCCATGGATTCGTTCTTGAATTCATCAAAGAGTAATCGGCTCCCTAAATGGAATCCGTTCTTTGAACGCTTTGCAAGAAATCAGTTTCTGATGTATGGGCTGATTCATAAAAGTGCCGGTATCAGAAAACTATATGAATCCTGTTATCGGGATAACCTGCATTCGATATGGGCAGGGCAGGAACTGTATAGGCAAGGAAATACGGAAACGGAATTTTATAATATTCTCCAAAAGAATATGCAGCCTGTGTACGATTCAGCCAGAAGGCAGGGCTATGAGATATGGAGCAGCGAATAGTAAGGATTTGGAACTCCTGAAAGGGGGATTTGCATAGGATGAAGATATGTTAATACATCACGGCCAAGATGGAAGAGTCAGGGGAAAGCCAGAGTATTAGCGGGGGTGAAGGATGAAAGAGAAAATTCACTCCGATTTTGCATCAAGAAAAATAGCGGATTTCGAGGAGAGTAAGGGGCTTGGATGCAGGAAAATAATACTTTTGCTTAACAAAGTACCAAAGGGAACATTCTATTGCATTTTTCGACATAATATGTTACTATTTGAACATAGGTTCTATAGGGGAATGTTGTGGTGTAATAGGAAAACAGTAATGATTTTATATTGTTCTCAATCAGGGAAGTTGATTGAAGAATAGAATATATTTATTTGTTATTTTGCGCCACTGAGATCATTCAATGAATCTTAGTGGTTTTTATTTTGAAAAAGGAAAAAGACTTCTTACTAGATATACCGATTTATATTAAGGGACTAACATATTAAAAGATAACGTATAATAGATTTCGCAAATTCTAATTTCATACAAAAATAGACATGGTCTATAGCCGTTTGGTAGAATTAAGTTACCACACAAAACCTACTAAAGGAGGCTAAAAACCATGTCTGATAACATTATACAACTAAACGAGGATTTAATAAAGCACGATCTGA
>JAFLSY010000001.1:235041-646575 GCA_022510745.1 Lachnospiraceae bacterium | reverse complement strand
GCCCTATCTTCGCAGGACTTTGAATGTAATAGCTTCTGTCTGAAACCTGTATCAATTCATACATAGTGCTTCCCCTCTATCATATTTATTAGACAAAATACTAATGAATCTATCCTTTGTCAGGCATTCCGTGTTCCTTTAGAAGCCCGTACCTGCACATCAAAAATATCCTCGCCATACGCAATATCCAGTTTCTTATCTTCCCCTAAGATATACTCTTTTTTGTCACATTGTAATTATTTCCAATGACATTCATAAGCTGTTCCTCCTTGATTTGTTTCTGTGGAAATCCGTTTCTTTATACATGTAGATCCACATTCGTACCAACCGCAGGCTGCTTCTTTGTATTCGCCTTATTTGTATCTGTATTATCTTCTTTCATTGCTTCCATAATTTCTCTAAACTCCGCATCATCCATATAAATCCTGCCATCTTTAGAACCTGCAATTTTTTCTTTTATAAGCTTCTCCGCCTTGCCTGTTTTTTCAACTTTCTTTTCAGCTCTCTTTTCTTCTAATTTCTTCTGCAATTCTTTTTTCTTTTTTACTGCATTTTCTTTTGACTTTTCAATGAATTTTTCATAATTTTTCCGTCTTTCTTCCCGGAGCTTGTCACTCATGTTATACATAAAGTCATTTCTAATTACAGCAATATGAGAATACTTTCCATTTTCGTCTATATAACTATGGCGAAATACAGTAGTCCATCCGGTGGCTTTATTTATGCTTTCCGACAATCTTGTCATTGATTCAACGCCTTTTATCATATCCATCATTTCTTTTTCAAACTCAGGATCATTCTGCATTTTTTCCAGAAGTTTAGGATTGAGTGTCAGAGTTTTACCGCTTTTAGCTGATGAATAAGTGGTCCCAATCCTACAATCCACGCTTGGGGCAAGCTTTGCCAGTTTGCTAAGATAATCACTGTTACCGGTGGTGGCACCAGACTTTTTCTGCGCTGCTGTTTCCTTTGTTTCCGTTTTTGAATCCCCTTGCTGCTTTGATGTCTGCTGCTTTTGTGCCGCATATGAACTCTCATATACGCTGTTGTAATTGTTCATAATTTCCATTGCCATAGTTTTTGTCCTCCTTTTACCTGCACTTCTCTAAAATTTCCTCCAGTTCCCGGTACTGTTCCGCCGTCAGTTTGGCACTCTGCAATAATGCTGCCATTGCATTTGTCTGACTGCCCTCAAAATAGCTGTCTATGAACTTCCGGCTTTTCTCTTTCTGGCATTCCTCTTTTGATTTCATTACGGAATAATGGTAAATTCTTGAATCATGCTGATCTATGACATAGCTCAAAACACCTTTTTCACATAAACGGTTTATCAAAACACGCACCATTCTGGGGGACATATCCGCCTTTTCCTTTATCTTCTTAATCACTTCCCTGGCCGTCAAGGATGTATCGCTGGCCCAGAACACTTCCATGACCATCCATTCACTCTGGCTCGGAGTTGTTTCTTTTTCCATACTTTAGCTGCTCCTTTATATAGTCTTGTTACATATATCGGATGAAATTCAATAATTGTTAATGTTTGTTCCCTTTTTCTTTTTTGTCTCCCCTGCCCTTTTTGTTTGTTGGATCTGGGTGGTATTCCCTGCTTACATCTCTATGGAACAACCTCATCTGTTCAAAATCCGATTTTCTCTTAAGAAGATTCGATGTTTTATGGCGGAATTACTTTGTTTTTGAGTTCACCGTCAAAAAATAATTCATTTTTGCCTATAATGGCGGCAAGGAGGTAGTAACCATGTACGAGATCGACAATCAAAAATTTGGTGTTTTTCTGCTCCAGCTCCGCAAAGAACATGGTATGACCCAGAAGGATCTGGCGGAGAGACTGTTCGTATCCGATAAGGCTGTGAGTAAATGGGAGAGGGACCTGAGCCTGCCGGATATCGCCCTGCTCCAACCCTTAGCGGACATTCTGAACGTTACCGTTACAGAACTGCTGGCTGGTCAGTTCATCCGTAAAGACCACCCCCTCAACATCGGTGTTGTGGATCCCCTTGTGCAAAAATCTCTCTATCTCACTTCTCAGGAGCAGATGGAAAATAGCATACGACGACGACGTTGGAAAGGTGCATTCCTGGCGGCCTGTCTCTGTGCCGTGGTGGAACTGGCGGTATTATTTTGCGTCTTGAAATTTCAGTCTGTGGGAAATATGGTCATCCTCTCGCCACTGCTTGCGTTTATCTTTGGCATTCACTTCATTTTTTCACAAAGGAACAGTTACCGGCGTTTTACGACGAGAACAAAATTAGTTTCTACTCTTCCGGAGCAGTACGCATGAACATGATAGGCATGCACTTTAACAACAGTAACTGGCCCTATATCCTTCATGCCATCCGGAGCTGGTGTATTGTAGTGTTGGTTGGGTGGCCGCCACTGTGCTGGACCCTCCAAACAATACTGGAGAAGTTCCTGCCCGGTCAGGCCGGAGCTATCGTCCTGCTTCTGGTGTTATTGACGGCCATCTTTGGCGGACTGTTTATCCCAGTCTATGTTGTTGGACGGAAATATGAGTGATAATAAGGTGAACCTATTGTTCTATCAACTACCATTACTTGAAAAGTTCCCTTGGGTATGTTCATCAAATTCCTGTTGACTATATGCCTTAATGTCTGTTAGAGAACCATTTCCCTCCGAATTTGGAGTATTAAAATCACGGATAGTATAGATGTCTACCGTTCCATTTCCATTGCCTAATGTTCGTATAGCCCCATGAAATTTTCCGCCGGTTAAGCTTTCACCATTGGAGGTTAGAACATCCCGGAAGTAACGGACTTTTTCCCCATTGAAATACCATTGGTCATTGTCTTTGTCATAGGTAACGCCAAAGTCTTTGTATTCTATAAGCCATGTGTTAATCACATCATCAGAAACAGGATCACCGGTGATTGCTATTTCAGGTTTTGGATTTTTAATTGCGTCAATGTCACGGGCATCAAATTCTTCCTCTGAAAATTCTTTTAATCCGGCCAACTTCCCACTGGGGTCAAAAGAACCGTCGTCAAATCGGACAAAGCTGCTAAGGTCACGGACAGCATATACATCTACTGCCCCATTTTCATTGAAAAAGTCATTACCTGCCAGTGAATTATCTGCTATTGGGTAATAATCCTCAAACCACCGTACCAGTTTCCCATTATAGTACAGTTCATTTTTGTTGGCATCATATGTCATGCCAAATTGCTCGTAGGGCTTAAACTGCTCCCCATAAGAAGCATCATTTTTCTCTCCATTTTCAGCAACCATAACAAGGACAGGAGCAGACACATTCGTTGTTTCTGATAAAGCTCTTGGCCCAGTGGCAATAGAACCGTCTTGTGACGCCCTTTGTCCACATCCGGCTAAACACCCCAGAAGCATCACGACACAAAGGGTTAGTATAAATTGTATTTGTCTTTTCATAGTATAAACATTATTCCTTTCTTTGAAGTTGCTTAAATTATATTAAAACTCTTTGTGATAGAATTGGGATTCGTTTGTGATTTGTGTGTAGTTAAAGAATAGACGGTGGAACTTTGACACCCCACCGCCTGCTTATCAGCCATTACACTTTATGAAAGTTCAAAAGAAAACTTAACGCCTGTTTTAGTATTGCAGACATAACAACAACTATCATGCAGTTGTAAGATTTTCTGCACGATATACAGCCCCAGTCCACTGCCGCCGGTTTTACGGCTGCGGGATTGCTCAACACGATAAAAGGCTTCAAATATCTTTGAAAAATCCTCTTCCGGTATATATGTGCCGCTATTTTCTATGCAGCATAAATATTTATCCTGATTTTCTTGGATTGATATATTGATGTCTGCCCCCTGTAGAGAATACTTAATTGCATTACCTATCAGATTGGAAAAAACCTTTTCCATCAGAAGCCTGTTGCCATTTATAAAAACAGTGGCTGGAATATCCAGATTAATCTGTAATTCCTTACTTACAATCAGATCTTCCGTTTCCCTTAAATAGCTTTGTATCATAGGAACACAATCAAAATGGTCTGATTTAAAATCTGCATTGGATGTCTGCAGCCTTGAAACCGTCAATAATTCCTGTACCATAGTTTCAAGCGTATTTGCAACTTCCAATGATCTGGAGAGATATTTTTCACGGTCTTTATATGCCCCTATGCCAAGAAGCATCCCCTCTAGCTGCCCCTTGATAATTGTTACAGGAGTTTTCAATTCATGCGAAGCAGCAGAGAAAAAGTCCATTTGGGCCTGCTCCAATGCCTTTTCATGTTCAATATCAAGTTCAAGCTGCCGATTCGCCTTTTGCAAATCATTTAAAGTTGTACTAAGCTGCCTAGATAAGTAGTTAAGGCTTGCCTCCAATGTTCCCAATTCATCAGAACGCTGTTCATCTAACTGCCACTCCAGTTTTAATTCCGACATTTCTTTGGAGATACGGCTGATTTTTAGTACGGGTTTTGTGATCAGATGAGAAAAAATCCATGACACAATGAATGATACGATAACAATTATCAATGCAAGCAAAGGCAAAACCCGTACAAATGAGCGTTGCAACTCTGCTACTTGTCCTGCAGCGCCATAAACAACTAGTGTGTACTCCCTATCATCTCCGAGGAATGAGAAAGGGTAGCTGCCGGATATGGTAGGTATGTTATCAATATCCATATTCCACGCAGTATCTTCAGCAACCATTTCAGTTACTGCATCATTAAAGCTTTCTCTATCTTTACCCGGCAGGTCTATCTGCCTGCCATCATGTCCAAACAGTTCCATGTGGTCTATGTTAGTGTTATCCAGAAACCGATCAAATAGGTCCCCGCTTTCCTCCATTGACATTTGCGATATTTCTGCAATAAACGCCCTTGTCTGTTCATCCAGACTTTCATTCAGCTCATTAGAATATGTTTCCGGCATAAAACAGGCTAAAACACCATATACAAGAAAGCTCACTCCAATCAGGAGCAGGGCTGTTATAATAAAAACTTTTGCAAGCAGACTGCTTTTAATTCTCTTTATCAATCTTGTATCCCACCCCTCTGATAGTCCGAATGAATTCGATTCCTAACTTTTTGCGTAGATTTTTAATGTGTGTATCAACTACACGCTCGTCCCCATAAAAGTCATACCTCCATAACTTATCCAATAAATTTTGGCGTGTCATGACCCGTCCCTGATTTGCCAACAATTCACGCAGCACTTCAAATTCCCTTTGCGTCAATTCATAAGTATTACCGTTTACCGCTGCGGTATAACTGTCTAAATCTAAGATAAGGTTTTGATAGCTGATCGTACAATGCTGATCTTCCTGCTGATGACTGGTGCGACGAAGAACGGCTGCAATCTTACGCACTAATACAGGCATGGAAAAGGGCTTTGTGATGTAATCATCCACTTGTAAATCCAATCCCCTAATCTGTTCTTCTTCTCCACTTAACGCAGTCAGCATGATAATAGGAATCTGTGACTGCTTGCGTATCAGTTCGCAAACGCTAAATCCGTCAATTTTAGGAAGCATAACATCCAGCAATATCAAATCAAACTGATCGTCTGCAAAAACAGACAATGCTTCTACCCCGTCATTTGCAACGGTTATATTGTAACCAGCCTCCTGCAAAAAGTTTTGCAAAAGCTCTTGAATGTCAAAGTCATCCTCCACAACTAGAATTCTTTGCATAGTACCACCTCCACAAAGAGCATATCATAGTAGTTTGTGTTTCATGTGTAGTTTGGAAACATTAAAAAAATGACACTTGGATATTCCCCATTTCCCGGCCGCCGCTTAATACAAACTTTTGCTCGAATACCACATTTGATTCTGCGTACTCCTATATTATGCGGTGAAACAGATAAAAGCAAGTATTGATAGTCCCTCTGCTAAGAAGGACTGACCGCCTACCCGTTATGGCAGTACCCCATAGATGTATTTAAAGAAACAGCGGGGCGGCACAATACCGCCCCTGCTTATTCCGGCATTATTCATCTGTCAAGGAAATAGAAATGCAGAAACCCTTTCATTAGAAAAATCATACCACTCTGCATCCGGCTTCTCACTTTGCATATCCGCTGCACCGAAATATTCTTCCTCCGTAGCAGGCTGGTGGTCTACAATAAAAGTATTCCATCCCTCATGAGTTCCAGTTCCATAGGATATTTTATCAATCGTATAGCCAAGTTCAGAAAAATCGGTAATAGTGGCTATGCCACCTTCTGCTACCCCTGTCGGATCTGAAAAACCAAAGGTTCCATCCGTTTTCAACTCTTCCAAAGTTCTGTTATCGCAAATGTAACCAAAAACCTCCTCACCAATTTGATGAAGAATCATCTTTCCACCCATGTCACCTGCTGCACCGACTACAAAGAGAATAACCTCTTCTTCTCCATCTCTATCCAGATCAACCACCGAAAAATTCCAAATCTTCATGGAAGGATCATCAGCATCAAAGATAAGTGGTATATCTGTGATATCCATAGCTTCCGTCTTCCCGTCAAAGACATAGAGAAATTGGGCTTCCCCCAAAAGGACAGCTTTGTAAATACTCTCGGTATTCGTATCCATATCTCCATTTCCACTTTGCTGCAACCACTCGCCATCTGCAAGATTATACATATAAATTTCTTTGCCATCTATTGTTACTCCATAAATAGCAAGCAGCCTCTCGCCGCCATCATACCGTATCTCAAAACGATATATTTGTCCATCTTCAAACTCCCCTAAGACGGGATCAGGAGGCTCCAGTACATAATCGGATTTCAATATGTTTAAGCTGACCAAATACTCCCGCAGTATAGTTTCTGCTTCTTCTGCGGAAATATATCCATTTTCCTTGATATCTGTCTGACTGACATTTCCCAATATTTCATTTATTACTGCTACATCAATGTTTCCATCTGTAGCTGTCCAGAAAAACCCGTCATATTTGATAGTCTGCTCTCCCATAACGGAAATACTTGCAATGAGATTATCCTTAGTATCATACCATTGAATAAACGGACCAAAGCCGTTGGTATTTTCGCTTGACTCACCTTTTTCAAACCGGACAGACTCAATATTTTCAGTTATTTGCCGAACCTTATCTGTGTCAGCGACCTCATATCTTTTGCCATCGACAGATATAATTATCAGTTTTGAGACATTTTTAAATTCAAAACTCTTATGCTCAGAAGAAGTTGCTCCGCCTGAATTGCCTGCGCAACCGACAAGACCGAATATACAGACCATTGCTAAAACTAATGCGATGTACTGTTTCATATAGGCACCCTCCTTTGAATCCATAATCAGTGGAAATCTTTAAATATTTATCGGGTAATAAAGTCTCTTTCCCTACAAAATGCCCAAAATCCAGCATTTCCAGATACTCCTGCAATACACATATTCAGTTATTTTTTATCCATAAATCTGCTTCTTTACAAAAAGAGTGCATAGATTTTTCTATACGCTCTGACGCTGTGTGACTATTCCGTTATGATTGTGCTAATGGTGGTTTGGATAAATAGGAATATATCTCACCAACAAACTGAATTTTAATCAGTAAACATTCTGATCTCTGAAAACATATTACGAAGTCTATGCTCATCAAACGGAAGATATTCAGCAATGGTCAATCCTACAACATCTGAATTATCAGTGATATTTTTCAATATGGCAGTCAGTTTATCAATCGTCATCTTGCCGCTACCGCTTCCATCTCCAACCAAATCCTTATTTGCAAAGTAGGTGGAGTGGAACAACGCCGCATCCAACACATCAATATCAAGATGAATGAGAATATGATCGAAGTGATTCATAAACGCACAAATCTCATCATCAGATACAAATTCCTCCGTTTGAACTTTGAATTCAACACCTACATCTTTCAGAAACCTTTCTTGATAATCATGAAGTCCCTGCAAGCCGACATAGAGAATTTCATCCGCCCTGAACTTTCTATTCTTCATCAAGTCAGACAGTGAACTATCCCCGTACCCCATAAGTGATCCCAACACCATTGCATGCGCATTGGGGTAATCATCTTTTACAGTCGATACGTCAGGATGAGCATCTATCCAAACAATCCCCACATTCTCATACAACCCATGTAAGTAATCAAAAGGAACTTGTGATACCATACAGTTTCCTCCGATGGTGATAATTTTGTCAGGTTTCGCTTCTTCAATTACAGTCATTGCACTTTTTATTCCAGCAAGCACTTCATCTTTTGCATAAATTCCATCCGTAACATTGCGTTCTTTGCCATCTGGTGGAGCTATTTCCACTTTGAGCAAAGGCTGTTTCTCATTCTCCGGAAGAATGTGCGCCAACAAGTTAGCACCAAAATAATATGTTTCCAGACCTCCACTTACATAGTCAGGATACAGTAATCTGATTGTTTTCATATGATTGTCTCCTTAAATTTAGGTTTATTTAATTAGAATCTTACCATAATCACATTGATGTTACTATTCTATCTCGATTAAAATTTTGAATTATAATTCCTCCCTCCGTTTCACCTTGCTCCAAAAGGCTCTGCATTCTTGATATCTCGTTCTTTCTGCGCTATGTATATTGCTGCTGAAAATAAAAAAGGTAGCTGATTGTCCGTTAGGATAAACCACTACCATAGGTAAACATTATTCAGTTTTTTACATTCCTCTTAATTATCTTAAAATCTCTAAACTCAATCCTCACAAACAGCTATTTGACAAGCTACATCAACTTGTCAATAATCGACTTTTAAAATTTCATATTATCACTGCCCTACTGATTGTAATGTCACTGTATGCACGATGGTAATTTACTTTTCAATAAGAAAATCAAATAAGTTTTGCCGCTTCCATCCACGCCTTTTTACCTCTTCCGGGGTGTTAGGAGCTATCATAATTACATGGTTTTAAGGGAGGAAATAGCTTGTAAAAAATCACAAGATTTGAATAAGAATTATTTACTGCAACGTTGTCACTTGTGGTATAATAGGATTAGTAGCTTTTTGGTTTATCTTCTGATTGAAACGAGGGCAAATAGATGGGTTGTTTGGGAAATATAATATGGTTTTCATGTTGTGGCTTATGGCAAGGTCTTTCATGGGGTCTTGCCGGTATTTTATGGAGCGTCACGATTATCGGTATACCGATTGGTCAGCAGTGCTTCAAACTTGCCACCCTTGCCTTTTTTCCATTTGGAAAGGACGTTCAATATGGCGGCAACACCTTATCTGTACTTGCAAATGTCCTGTGGATGATTTTCAGCGGTATTCCTTTAGCGTTGGCTGCATTAATCAATGGATTGCTGCTGTGTATCACAATTATAGGCATTCCGTTTGGGCTTCAATGCTTCAAAATCGCAAAACTGGCCTTGGCACCATTTGGAGCCAAAATTATATACACCTAAAGCAAGAAATGGATCAATGACACGTATCTTAGTGACAGACGAAGAGCCTGCAATGTTTTAGCTTATTTGCCGCACCATTTTCTGCTTGATTGTTCTCGGCTCTTTAGTAATCGTAGTGTCATGCCCTACCGCTTGTTATGCCACTATATCAGTGACGGTTATTTAGTTTTTCAATTAGAGAAACTTTAATTTACTCATCTTCAATCTCATCATTAAAAGTATTTTCATCAACTAATCCGCAAATAAATGATTCAAAATTATCCGCTAAATGAGTTATTTAATAATCACATTCTTGATCTATATGCACAACTTCTGGTTCACCTTGCTTACCACATTTTCTATAATCTAAAAAAATCATATCGTGTCCGGCAGAAGGGCAATCACAAATAGCCACTCCAATAGGAGGATATTCCCATTCGTTGATCATAAATTGGCTTCCTAATTCTCCACAAATAGAATAAATCTTTTTTCTTCCGATACCCATAATGCCGGTGATCGCAATATGATCATCTGACCAGCTTGTAGAATCATTAACAGGAAAAGCGGTCTTAGCAGGAATGCCGCCATTGTGCCGCTTCATTAACCAGATATATGATTCTGGCAGTTTATAACCTAATTCCTTTTCGATTTCAGCTATTAAGTCATCCGATGGAGCATTCTTCATAAATTTGTGTTTATTAAATCAACACTCTGGAAGCATATGACAGTGCAACCGCTCCTAAGAAACTGATAACTGCTACACATTCCTGCAAAAAAAAGAAACACATTCAAACATGCTCTTAAAGGTGTGCGACTATAAATCGAAATTGCAAGCGCAATCAAAAGCCAAATTGCATCATTAATTCCCATGTTATCCAGCCATTTAGAAAACACACCCAATATAATTCCTAACAGCAAAATCAATATGCTATATGTTATTTGTGCGGATAATTTTATATCTCTATTTGGTGTTCTTACTTTGTTTAGCCATGCTTTTACTTATTCAAAATCCTTTCACACATTTCAATTTTGTACAACTCTACAAGCTGAAATTTATTCTACGAATCCTCTTCCACTAAATTATCAATAGTAACATCTCGACCATGACGAGCTATTTCGTAATTTCCATAATCGTCTCTGGTAATTTCAAAGCCATAAACGCCACTTCCATTATCGGACAAATATGAAAACTGAACAACAAGACTATTATTATTTGTTCGTACCATCGTTAATGTTTCTACAATCTCCAAACCATCAAATTGAGAAAAAACTGAATTAAACTCATCTTGAGCTACAATTACAGCATCGCCATAATCCTCTGGCAGTCAGAGCCGCCTATGCCCCCTTATGATAAGTCCAGGCATAACTTTACTTCAAAATGCCCGTCGCTTCCATGATATTTTGCTCATATGCTGCAACCGGAATCGTCTTTTTGGTTATGCTGGTCTTATAATATCTCGCATCTGCTTCCTGCTCCATCAACTTGCGTTTCAGGGCGCTTTCCTCATTCAATCGGGCATATTCCTCACGCCTTTTCCTCTTTGCCGCCTGCTCTGCCTCAAACTGCCGCATTTCTTCCTCAGAAGGGCCGATGAGTTTTCCCCCTGTAGCGCCGAAAACACAGCTTTGTTTTACTTCTCCTTCTTCGTCAAGGACAAGACAGTAACTTATTTCCCACGGTTTCGCCACAATTTCCTGCGCTCTCGGTCCCAAAGATGCCACCGCCGCCCTGTCCCACCTGTCATAATCCGTCTTCCATTTTGCAACTTTGGCATATATTTTTCGGGCATATTCAGGATCGGCATCCATCTTCTCCTGCAGCTTTTCCGGAATGACAATGCTTATTTTCATGGGGCCGACTGCCTGCATCCGCCTTTGCGAAACAGGATCGGACATCTTCGGATTTTTTCCTGTCGGTCTCCAGTGATTCAATTCGTCAACTGTCGTGCTGTTATCAAAATATTTATCAAACGGAAAATCATTTCTTTCCCACAGGCCCTGCTGCACATTGCCGGTTCCGACCTTTGTAATCACCTGATAATCCGGAAATACATCCGAAAAACTTCCAGCATTTTTTACGACCTGTGAATAATCAATCGGAGACATTCCTTTTACCTGCAGCTCTGCCTCATAATAATCCGTAAATTCCTTGAGCGAACAGTGCATGCCGGCATAATAATTTACAAGACTGCTGTTTTCCGTCACTCCCCATCCCTGCTGTTTCGCCTTTCCCGCCGCAATCTCCGCAAAGCTCACACCGCCGCTTTTCCCTGCCACTCCATTCTTCTGATACTGTTGTGCCAGATAATACTCGCCCAACTTACCTGTCAATCCAAAATCCATACTCACTACTCCTTCCGTTTTTAACAATACCGTCATGGTAAATGCTGTGTTTTCGACTGTCCAAACTACCACGCCATGATAGGAACGTGAACAGTCTCTACTCCCCTTATCGTATTTTTTTACCTAGCCATTCATAGATATGGCGCGAACTACGGAATTTTGGGTGCGAAATACTTTTCATAAAACATGATGGCAAGTCTAAACCGTTTTCTGTCTCCCATATCCTGGATCATTATGTCTATATCCCCTTTATACTTCTTGGCGCACCTCTGTATGTTCTCCATCCCCACGCCATGAAGCCGCTTGTCCTCTTTGCTGCTGATTGGTAAGCCTGTTTCACTGTTAATGATAATCTCGCCGGAGAAGTCATTTTCTACTTCGATAAAAAACAGATTCCCTTTCATGTAGGAACGCAGATGGATACTTTTCTCTCCCGCTAACCTGCCGCTGGCTTCGATTGCGTTTTCCAGTGCATTGTTCAGCACGATACCGATATCATACACATCTATCTGCTGTTTGTCCGGATAAGTAAAATCTGCCTCAAAAGAAATATGCCGCTTCTCTGCTTCCTGCTTCTTCTGATGTATGATAACATCCGTGATCGGGTTTCCCGTCCTGTATGCAAAGTCCAGCCTGCTTACTGCCTTTTCCATGCTCCCGATGTAGCCGTCAAGTTCTTCCCTGTCCTTTCCGGATGTTCTTCTGATGACCGCCGCTATGCTCTCCAGATGGCTTCTCATATCATGCCTGAGCCCCCTCATATCGGTATAGATGTCTTGGATCTCCTCGATCTCCCGCTCCATTTGCACCATCTGGTTTTCCAGGATGGCACGTTTCTTTTCTTCCTCGCCCAGCTGTACCAGCTTTTGGAAGAGTATGACGGAAGCTATAATAACGCCCAGCAGCAAAAAACAGATAAGCGGCACCCAAAACATGGTTGCAGGCACTTTCTCAAACATGATTGTTGATGTGCCGTTTTCCACGGTTATAAACAGCATTTTAAGGGTAATAGAAATACATATAGTTGCCACGCTTGGCAGGATCAAAAAAATATATTGGTGTGCCTTAAGCTGATAGTCTTTTCTGATGAATTTCTTCCCGATAATGGAAAGATACACCGTTATCATCAGAGCATATAGCAAGATAGTAATAAGCCAGATAATTCCAAGAGTAATAAATGCCCAAACTTCCGCTTCCTTTAATGTAAAGCTTGATTCCTGTCCCAATAGAGCGTATGAAACCTTTTTCCATATCCAGTCTAATCCACTGTTTATAACTACTATGATATACCTAATAATCTCTTTTCCAGCAACGAAACTGACCGCCACAAAGAGCTGCTTGGATAAGTCTTTCCGGTATAAAAGCATCTGCAGGAGTAGGATAGCCACGATATCCGCACACACACCCACAAGGTCATTAACTGGGTATGTTCGGTCAAGCATATCTAGCATGAGACTCTGGATGATGAAATACAGGCTTGTCCATGTGAAAAGGACAATCTTTTTCTGGTATCTTCCCCTGAGAAACTTCTGCACATAGATACTGCCCGCTATGCTGTTTACAAGGTATATGGAAATCGGCAGACCCGCTTCAAACATTGACAACCCCTCCGTCCTTTGCATATCTCATATACTGCCTGATAAAATCGTTGTATTTCTTCTGTGCAAGTATCAGTTCGTCCCCGTTTATGACTTTGATCGTGTCTGCGCTGTAGGAAGCGATCTTCTCCATGTTCACAAGATAGCACCTGTGGCATCGGTAAAAGCTGCCTCCCGTCATCTGCTCCAATTCCTCCATCTTTCCATAGCTTTCCAATATACCCTCACTTGTATGGATAATGACTTTTTTGTTTGCGCTCTCAATGTAATAAATGTCCTTGATATACACTTTCTGCTGTATGCCGGAATTTCTTACTAAGATGTAGAGTTTTGTCCGTTCTTCTGTGACAGACAGTTCTTTCAGCGCACGTTCAAAAACGGTACGGAATTTTTCTTCATTGACCGGCTTTAGCAGGTAGTGGAACGCCGACACATCAAATGCATCATTCATGTATTTGTCATAGCCCGTCACAAAGATGATGATGCTCCTTGTACTGCCTTTTTCCTCCTGTTCCTGCCGGATATGCTTTGCAACATCCATCCCCGATAATTTTTCCATCTCCACGTCAAGGAAAGAAATATCAAAATCATCCTGCGACTTTAGCATTTCCTCACCGCTTCCAAAGGTCACAATCTCTGCATCCTGTATCTGCTCTTTTATCAGTGAAACGATATGCTCCCTTGTAGCCATATCATCATCACAAACTGCAATTTTCATATAACTTTCAACTTCCTTTCAAATACACGAAATATGTAATTAAAAAATTTATATACATATTATATCGACTTTTTATACTATCATATGGGAGATAGGGTGTGAGATACGGAATTTTGGGTGTGAAATTATTTAGAAACAAAAAAAGGGCTAACGCACACCATAATTTGATATACATTAGATCCCTGTAAAAGTGTTTCGTGGGTAGTGCGACTAGATTTTCTAGTTTCCTTTAATTTTTACTTCAATCTTCCCGTTTTGGTGAAGCTCTCCGCATCACCCAGGACAGACTGAATTCTAAGAACTTCTATGCTTTCAATCCCGGTTTTGATACCGTGGCTGATTGCGGATGCAATAATAATTAAGGATATGGTATGAAAAGGCCCCGGAGAGTAATCTCCGGGGTGTGATTAAACGTTCTCTTAGTCGGGAATTAAAAATATTCGCTGACAAAGACATCTGCACCCGGTCCGATAGCTGTGTCCTCCTTTTCATGGCGGAAGGTATCATATCGGAAACAATTCATTTCCTGTTTCGCAGCGTCATAAACACCATCCTATTGCATGATAGGCACAGGATACTCGAACCACTCTATGCTTCTTTTTTATTCGATTTCAAATCTGCCACATCATATGTCAGGATAGTATTTCGCTTGTCACAGCTCCTGTAAAAGCTATTCATAATGCGGTTTATGACTAACTCGATATTCTCCTCCGAAAGATTAGTCAAAAACACGAGGCACTGCGTGCTGCTAAAACGCATCATAATGTCTATACTCCGCAGAGAACTGTTGATTGCATTTTGCAGATGGTACATTGCCTCATCCCTCTCCGCAACGGAAATCTTTTTCCCCTCCAAAGGTTCTAATGTGAGCAGGAGCATCTGAACATCCTGCTTATTTCTCACCGTCATTTTTTTAATAAAGTCATATATTTTTACAAATTCAGGATAGTCTACATTATAAATGCCCTCATAACTGCCGTCTTCCTGAATACTATTGACGAGAAGCTGCAACTCCTCCTTGGAGAGCTGTCCCTCTCCTGAAACTTTTTTATCGGATGTCCGGTACAGATAGCAGCCATCTTTTTTCATCTGTTTCATATAATAAAGCGCTTTATCCGCCGCAATCAACATTTCGTGGTAATCCCGTCCCACGGTGGCGGAGGTCACACCGCCCACACAGATATGTACCTGCCCATATTCCATTTTATCGGTAATATGACGCTTTACTGTCTCCACCACACTCTGCATCAGCTCTTCGGCCCGTTTCTCGTCTGTCACGTTGGCTGCAAAACACAAAAACTCATCGCCATCATAGCGGCATACCACAAGTTTTTCTTTCTTATAATTCTCCAAAACTTCTGCTATGGCCTTAATCAGGTGATCCCCGCCCACAAAACTGTATTTATTGTTCACTTCCCGCAGATTCATAATATCAAATAGCATCAGGCAGCCTTCGCCTTTTGATAGATAATCCGCAATTTTCTGCTCACCATGTCTCCTATTATAGACCCCGGTCAGGTAATCCTTTTCTTCTTTTAAGACATTCTGCGTATTCTGCAGCTCCAGAATATTCTGTAAAAGCTGTGCACTTTGCGACTCAAGGCCATCTTTGGAAACATAATCATCGGGGCTAAGCTGCTGGACTTTTCCGTTTTTCAAGGCCTGAATAAACACCTGTGCAATCTTAGGATCAAACTGCGTACCGCTACACCTTTCAATTTCAGCAATTACGTCCTCATCGGAAAGTCTCTTTCTGTAAACACGGTTGCTTGTCATAGCATCATAAGCATCTGTCAAACCGATAATGCGGGCAATCAGAGGAATCTTCTCCCCCTTCAAGCCAATGGGATAACCTTTACCGTCATATCGTTCGTGATGGTAGTGGACTCCTTCCAAAAGGTCATTAATGATACCGTTATCCCTTAGAATATTGACACCGATATCGGTATGCTGTCTCATTAATGTGAATTCTTCATCCGTCAATCGTCCCGGCTTGTTCAAAATGGAGTCCGGCACACCTATCTTGCCAATGTCATGCAACAGAGCCACATACTTCACATTCTGCACATAGGTGTCATCATAGCCCAGAAGTCTGGCAATCAGTGCAGAATATTCAGCCACTCGCTGGGAATGTCCTTTGGTATAGCCATCCTTTGCGTCAATGGTATTGGCAACCGTTGTAATTGTCTGCAGCGTCACACGCTGCAGCTGTTTCTGTTTATTGTCAAGGGCTTCAAAATACTCCCTGTTTTTCTTCACGATATCATCGTACAACCTGGTCGAAACATATAGGAACCCAAAACACAGCACCAGCAGTGCAAGCTGTATCTCAATATCTTTACTATTTTCCAAAGTGATTTTGCCGGAACGTAAAAGATTGAAATCATAAATCAGATTTGCCAGGAGGGTGATCACACCCATACTCAATACCAGATTGGGTTGATGATAGAGCACAATCAGGGACAACATGGGCAGAATATATGTAAATACCATGGTGGTACTGCCTGTCAGAAGCACAAAAGCATACATCACTAAATAACCACCAAGAATCAGATAACGCAGTCTTCTCTCCTCATTGTCCTTGCGGTAAAAATAGTAGCAGAACAGAGCAGGACCCGCCACAAAAACAGAAAAGACAACCATATACTGCCAAGTCCTCTGCCCCTTCAAAAATTCAATAAAGTAAGCAATCAGCAACACAACTACGATAATCATCCAGCCTCTTATTAAATTTGCATTAATCCGTTTTTCGTAATTTTCCATAGGTACTATCACCCCACACAACAGCCGTGTATTCGTCGCCCTCTAAAGCAGTCATATTATCTGATTCTTGTTCTTGCTTTGAACAGGTTTCACCTCCACACCCTCATATATCCCTGATACTTATAGGTTCCTGTCATTAACTAATACTATCGGTTATAATAGCATACAAATTTTCGTGTTGCAATAGGTATAAAGAAACCCCGGAGAGTAATCTCCGGGGATTTTATATGCACTGCTACATAGTATCAAGGCTTTTCTTTAACCGGCTACTCGAAGTTTAAGATACCTAAAAGGGTCTGTACTGTTTCCCGATATTTCGTCATAAGCGCCTCGTGATTCTCATTTACATAGGCAGTATCTTCCTTTTTGGCAGCCAGTTCCAAATCTTTTGCCTTCTCGGAGAGTGTATTGGCGCCTATTGTTCTGGCCATCCCCTTCAAACCGTGTACCAGAATTGCGTAGTCCTTAAGCCCCTCCCCTTGGAGAGCGTTCTGGATATCCGTTATCATGCCCTCTGCATCTTCCACAAATGAGTTAAGCATTACCTCATAAAATTCAATGTCATCATTGCAGTACTGCAGCCCGGCCTGTGCGGAAAATCCTTTTTTATCCAAACGAGCCAGCAGCCCATTCTCATCACCGGCCGTTTCAGTCTTCTCTTGGTCATCGACTCCGGTATTCCTATCATCGGCCGTTTCGATCTTCTCATCATCTGCGGCTTCGGCCTTCTCTCCGTCAGCAGTTTCGCTCTTCTGTTGCTGAGAACCTTCCGTTTGTTCCGGAATCTGCACCAGTTCTTCCGGTAAATAGGATAGAATCATCTGATCCAGCAGATTCGAGTCGATCGGCTTTGTCAAATAGTCTGTAAAGCCCTCCTTCAGATACGACTCTCTGCCTCCGGAAAATACATTTGCGGTCAAAGCGATGACCGGGATTCCCTCATTAGGGAAATCACTAAGTTTCTGTATCTCGTGCAGTGTTTCAATTCCGTCCATCCCCGGCATCATATGATCTAAGAAAATGATATTAAAGTACTGTTCTTTTACAACTTCCAGACACTTCATTCCGGAATCTGCCGTGACAACATTCATTTTGGTCCGCTTTAACAATGCCTTAAATACGTCAAGGTTCATACGGTTATCGTCCACAACAAGCACATTGGCTTCCGGTGCCTGGAAGCTTTCCCGTTTCCTCGACGAACTAGATCTCTGTTTGCCCATGATGGACTGAAAATCACCTGTCGCCTCACCAGAGATGACCTTTTGTGGTATCGTGACCGTAAATGTGGAACCTTTTTGATATTCGCTATCCACCTTTATGTCTCCGTCCATCAATTGGAGCAGTGACATGACAATGTTCATACCCAGCCCGGTTCCTTCAATATTTCGGTTCTTCTCTTCCTCAATTCTTCGGAAACTCTCAAAGAGTTTACTCATATCCTCTTTACGGATTCCCATACCCGTATCTTTTACAGATATGATAAGATCTATCCTGTCCTCTTCTGTCCTCTTGTAATCCACACGCAGCTCTATGCCGCCTTCGGAGGTATATTTCACCGCATTGGTGAGCAGGTTCGTTACGATCTGCTTAATCCGCATATCATCTCCAAAAAGCTTCCGTGGCAGAGTGCTATCTAAGGAAAAATCGACAGTCAGATTCTTCCCTTGTGCTCGCAGATAGATGCCATTCCACAGATCTATGATCATGTCTGCCGTCTCATACTCGACCGGTACAATTTCCATCTTGCCGGATTCGATTTTGGACATGTCCAAAATATCATTAATCAGGAATAAAAGCGTTTTTCCCGAACTCTGAATATTTTCTGCGTAAGAAAGGAGAGATTTATCCGTGCATTCTCGAAGTATCATCTCATTCATGCCCAGTACCGAATTGATCGGTGTCCGGATCTCATGGGACATATGTGAGAGGAAGACACTCTTGGCCCGGTTGGCATCCTCCGCCATCTTGAGGGACTGTTCCACTGCCTTCTTGGACTCGGAGAGTAAGGTATTGGACTCCTCTAGTCTGGCATTCAATTCCTCCTGCCTCATCCGGCTGGAGTGCTCCTGAAGAGCTATTCGGACGCTGTTTTGATGCCGGAGTATGGATATGATCGCCAATGCCATTAATATCAGCAAAAACGTCGTCAGCACCAGCAATGTCCGGACCACAGTATTTACCATCCCCACCGTCTCAGTGGCAACAAACCGTGCCGGAATAAGGAACAGAAGAAATGCTTCATGGGGGTTCAAGGAGGCGATACAGTAGTAGTATTCCTCGTCATCGTAGAAGAAATTGCTGCTGAGCATATCTGTCTGTTCCAGAGCAGTCCGGATATCGGAGTATCTCTGGCCCTCCATATTTTCCAGCGTGTTGAGCACGCTATAGGATTGGATCAGTCTATCCTGAAAGAGCCCCTCGTTTACTCTGGTACCGTCGCTCTTGAGAATATAAGTCTCGTTATGACCATCATAGGCGCCACTGTCACAGTAACTTGTCAGTGTCAGCATATCTTTTAACAGTGCTATATAGGTAAAGGTGACATCGTCCTCACTGATGTATATGGGAGTGTTCAGCTTCTGCACAAATTTCCAGTAGTTGCCCTGATAGATATAGCTGTCAGAGATAAAGGAATATCGATCCTCTCCGCTGGCGAGTATGTGAACATCGGGCCACATGCCGCGGTATCCGCTGACATCATAGCAGTTGCCCTGACTGTCCAGCAGGACGAATCTGGAGCCGTGGCTTTCCGTTTCCAAAATGCGCTCCAGCTTGCTTAGGTACTCGGATGTCTCCTGCATTGTTTCCGGCTCATACACCTCCAGCAAATTGGCTGCGACAGTGACGTCGTCCCAGTGTGTACTCAGTATGTTATTAAGATTAACCTCCACCTGAGATGTGATCTCGGCCAGCTGGTCCCTGCGTTCCTCATAGATGCGCTGCTCTAAATAGTGCATAAAATAGATTCCGCTGATCACTATGATCAGCAGCAGACCAGCGACCAACACTACTGGAAGTGTAATTTGCTGTTTTTTGCTCTTAGATTTCATTTATGTTTACCTTTCTGCTTCTACCAAGTGATATGATTGGCTATAAAGATAGATTCTCATGCGTGTGCTCATTCCCAGGGGTTCCCGTCAGGAGAAACTCTGCCCTGTTCCTCCATCCAGACACGTACGGTACTACGCAGGAAATCCTCCGCTTTAACCACCTGGACATTGTAGATCTGCCCTACCTCCTCGGTATAGCTGTTGGCCGTAAACGCAATTTGGTAGATTTCATCGTCCTCCAGGGAGACACCGCCTCGAGTTACCAGAATGTAAGGATAGACATTGCCGTTCCCCTCCTTATCGAACCCGGTTTCTGCCAGCTCTTTAACTTGCAAACCGGTCATAGTCATAATGGCGTATTCACCGTTCGTGCCGTATGCGAAACCGTACAGGATGGTATTGAGAATCTCTGCATTGATCGGTCCTTCATAGAGCTTTCCGGTGACGCCGAGTCGCAGTTCCGGAAGACTGCCATCCTGACACGTGGCGATCAACACTGCATCCGCTCCCACAGTGCTGCCAACGGCCTTACCGATCAGCAAAGCAGTTTCCTCCAGCGTAAAATCTGCAGTGCTTTCGCAGAAGTAAAGGGAATCTGAATTGTTCAAATAGGTGCTTTGCAGTTCATCCATCCGGGCAATGCAGCCTGGACCGTCCATGCCGTTCTCACCCCGAATCCATTCTTTATAAGCCTGCCCCATGTCCGATAGGACGTCCTCCCAGTGTTCGTAAGTTATGGGGAAAGCCCGCCCGTCCCACATGGCCTGTTGGGCATCATAGATCATGGAATCTTCCGGTACAGCGTCATTGCCCAGCACACTGAGCACACAGGGCGTCTGTTCAGTGATACAGGTCGCCTGTCCCTCCGGCGAAAAGAGCAGAGCCAGCATTTTGACAGCATTCTCCAGCTTTTCTTCATTTCCCGGCTCGGTCAGCTTACGGCTGATTCCGATATAGGTGGAGGGAGTGTACATGTAGATATTCTTGCTGCCATCCTCGCTGATTAAGGGCATCATCCCCAACTCATCGCCATTATCGAACTCAGTGTAACCAACAGCCGCTATTGCCGTGCAAAATACCGCTTTGCGGTTGCCAAGATAGTCTTTCATCACATCGGCGTCACTACGGTCCTCCGGATCTGTGTAGAACATACCGATATCTATGTACCGCTGGACATAGTCCATCGTGTCTTCCCATGTTCCTGCCGCCGTGGCATTTCCAGCCAGAAAGTCCTGCTCCCAGCGTACTCCATCCAGAGTAGTGAACCAACTTGTCTTGGCCAGGTTGAATACAGTAGAGAAAGATGCTCCCGTGAGCTGCGTCGTAATAACACCGGGAATCAACCCGGCCTCTTCAATCTCAGCGCACAGAGCCTCCAACTCAGCAAAATTGGTGGGCACCTCCCAGCCTCGCTCTTCCATCAGGGTCTTGTTGTAATAGATGCCGGATATCGTGTTGCTGACAGGCAACAGATAAATGCCCCCGTCAATAGATACCCGATCCAGAAGGCTGGTAGGAAGGCCGTCAATAAAGTCATAGTAAGACAAATCAACCAAACGTTCCTTAGCTAAGTCCGCATCCACTACTTTTGTGGTGATAAAAATATCCGGGATATCGTCGGCTCGCATCTGTACCCAACTGTATCCTGTGCTGTTTGTCCCTGCGTAGGCCGTAAGCTCCCACTTAATCTCCGGATAGGTCTGGGTAGCCAGTTCCAAAAAATCGCCGTATCCGCTGCCCCATCTGCCCCAGGTCAGGACGTCGTTATCGGATGATTTTGCGTCAGGAGCCTTCTCCCCGAATGTACAGGCAGACAGCAGCAGAATCAGGCAGACAGACAGTGCCAACAGGCGGTGAGACAGTTTTTGATTCATAAAGGGTATTCCTTTCTTAAATATACTATATGCCAACTGTTTACCCATACTTATATGCATCAATTGGCCGTCATAATAACGTCTATTTCATTCCCAAACTTATATTTATATTATACTTATAACGTTTCAACTGTCAACCTCATAAGCAAGGTTATCAGCGGTATAGATTCCGTTTTTCCTCCAATCTGACCTTAAAGATTGCAGATGTCATAATAACTAAGGATATGATATGAAGAAACCCCGGAGGGAATGACCTCCGGGGCTATATTTTGTTTGTTTTACTTATTTTCTTCTTAGATTACATCCGCCAGTGCTGCCGCCTTTTGGCATCCATCGGTTTTTTCGATGTCACCCACATTCAATACTCCGGGAATCAAAACTTCGCCAACCATCTTCCATTTGTTTAGGGCCGCCATGCGTTCAATAGGGATTCGTACACCATCCATCACGGACATATCCTCCTCTTCACAGCATGTGATAAGCGCACATTCTTTTCCGGCGATGTCCTTACCACCAACAACAAAAGAGAAGATACGGTCAATAACTCCTTTGATCTGTGCCGGTATGGAATACCAATAAACCGGCATAGTGAAAACGATCACATCCGCTTCTAATATAGCCGGTGCAATAACATTAAAATCATCATCAAATGTACAGGATTTTCCCGTAGAATAACAGGTTTCACAAGCGCGACATCCCCCCACCTGTTTCATGGCTGCATCGAATCGGGTAACGGTATGTCCTTTTTCCTCCGCAGCTTCGATAAATGCTTTTGTCATAGCAAAACTGTTCCCGTTCTTACGAGGACTTCCGGTAATTACAACAACTTTCTTACTCATCATGATACCTCCTGGATTTTTAGGATTTGACTTTTTTGAAACGCCATACTATTATTTTATTCATAACTTCCTCAAAAACAAGTACGCACCTTTAAGTGCGATACTATCATTTAGGTTTGATACTTACCTACAGGAGAGTGTAATATGAAAAAAAGATGCATCTCAAATGAGCATTTAGAGACCACAGGTTTCAGCTATACTCTATCATTAATTAACGGAAAATACAAAATGACTATTCTTTATACTTTAATGGAGTTTGGTGTAGTCCGTTTTAATGAGATGAAAAAATACATTGGAGAAATTTCCTATAAAACGCTTAGTTCTACACTAAAAGAACTGGAATCAGACCAACTCATCAACAGGAAAGAATACCCTCAAATCCCTCCCAAAGTGGAGTACAGCTTGACAGAACGAGGAAAATCCCTGATTCCAATTCTTGACGGAATGTGTGAATGGGGAGACAAACACAGGATATAACAATTAAGATCAAATATTCTTCCGGCTCAATTAACCGGAACTTAAACTCCCGCATATGCCGCAAACGCACCGTCAATCGGAATACATGCACCGTTCACAAAGCCGCTTGCCTCTTCGCACGCCAAAAACAGTACCGATCCGATCAGCTCTTCCACGTTTCCAAAACGTCCCATCGGCGTATTGTTTAATATCTTGCCGGTTCTTGCCGTTGGAGTGCCGTCATCATTGAACAAAAGCTTTGCGTTTTGTTTAGTGGAAAAAAAGCCCGGTGCTATTGCATTGCAACGGATACCTACCTTAGAAAAATGTACGGCAAGCCATTCGGTGAAATTTGAGACTGCAGCCTTTGCGCCGGAATATGCCGGAATTTTTGTTAGCGGTGTATACGCATTCATTGAAGAAATATTAATGATACTTGCACCTTTTTTATTTACCATATCAAGCGCAAATACCTGCGCCGGAATCAGAGTCCCCATAAAATTTAAATGAAATACGAAAGAGACACCGTCCATATCCAGATCAAAGAATGTCTTCATCCGGCCTAAATCCTCCGGCAGAAAATACTCGTCGTCAGTGGTTGCCATCGGATTATTTCCACCCGCACCGTTGATTAATATATCACAGGTTCCAAAATCTTTGGCAATCTGGTCCCTTGCCGCTTTCACACTGTCCTTTTTAAGTACGTCGCAGCAATAGCCTTTTGCAATATAACCTTTTTCTGCAATGGCATCCGCATTTTTCTTAGCTGACTCTTCGTTTAAGTCTAAGAGGGCAACCTTTGCCCCCGTCATTGCCATTGCTTCTGCAAGTACAGAGCAGATTACGCCGCCTGCACCTGTCACTACTACAACCTTGTCCTTTAAATCAATCTGCAGCGGTAATTTCATTCTCCTAATCTCCTATCATTTATTATCTCATACTCATTTTAACGCGATGCCTTCTCCACTGCCTCAAATAGGCCATTTATGTAGGCTGCACCAAGCGCACGGTCATAAAGTCCATAGCCTGCTCTTCCTGTTTCGCCCCAGATCATTCTCCCGTGATCCGGTCTCACATATCCATCAAATCCGTTTTCATGGAGGGCTTTCACAATTTCATACATATCAAGTGAACCGCATGCCGAGAGATGTGCGCGTTCCTCAAAGCCGTTTTCGAGCACTTCTACATTGCGCAGGTGCGCAAAGTGGACTCTTCCCATCGCTGTATACTTTGCCGCCATCCGCACCACATCGTTTTTTGCAGAGCACCCCAGTGACCCCGTACAGAGCGTAATGCCATTATGCCGATCATCCACAAGTTTTAAAAACCGATCCAGATTTTCCTCACACGTGATAATGCGCGGCAGTCCGAAGATACTCCAACATGGATCATCCTCATGAATCGCCATATTAACGTCACAATCTACTGCTACCGGTATAATACGTTCTAAAAAGTATTTCAGATTATCCCATAGCTGTTCCTCCGACATCGCATTGTATTTTGCAACGACATTTTTCAGTTCTTCCCTTGTATAGCTCGCATCCCATCCGGGAAGGGTTAAGTCACTGTCACTCTCCAGCGGATTTACACTGTCTACCTGCTCCTTGTAATATACCAGTGCAGTTGAACCATCATCCAACTTGTGATCTAATTGCGTTCTTGTCCAGTCGAATACCGGCATAAAGTTATAGCAAATACATTTTACGCCGGCTTTTGCAACACGACGAATATTTTCACAATAATTCTCAATATAGCGGTCACGGCTCGGCTTGCCGAGTTTGATGTCCTCATGAACCGGAATACTTTCAATGACTTCAAAATGAAGTCCTGCATCTTCAACCTGCTTTTTTAGCTTTGCAATGCTCTCCTCGCTCCACAATTCTCCCACCGGTACATCGTACACCGCGGTCACGATAGAATGCATACCCGGAATCTGACGAATATTCTCTAATGTTACTTTATCATCCTCTCCGTACCAACGAAATGACAGTTTCATATTTCTCCTCCAATTCGGAATTTGACAGCTTTCTCTTGTTACCACCTTACTTTCCAGCGTTCTTTCAAAGCTTCAAGAGACTCATTGCTGTCCACATCCTGCACCTTGCTTTTTTCCTTTCGGCAAAGCTTCAGAAGATAATCTTCAAAAAGAGCCTCGTCTGCAGGAATTAGAACCCAGTCATCCGTCCAGGAGGATAGATAAGCCGCATTGGAAATCGAAAGAGAGTTTATCCCTTCACGGCCATCTGCAATCAGCTTTGCGCCATTCAATATGGAATCTGCAAAATTATTTAACAGAATCGGATGCCCGTCAGGTTCCTCCGCCGTGAATTCCTCATAAGTCGTTTCGGGAACATAAAATCCCTCTTTTGAGGTAAAACAAAATTCACGTTCGGATTCGTTAAGCTTCCACCATTTCAGTTTTCCGTCCTCCAGAACCAACTTGCCTAAATCTCCCGAAATTTCCAGTCGGTTAGTACCGGGCGCTTCTCCCGTAGTTGAAATGAATACGGACGTTGCGCCATTTTCGTATTCGCCATAAATTGTAACGTCGTCCTCAACGTCAATGTTGTGGTATTTTCCCACATGACAGAAGGCGCGTACTCTTTTCGGCATACCAAAAATCCACTGCCATAGGTCGAGATTGTGGGGAGCCTGATTTAACAGCACTCCGCCGCCCTCGCCGTTCCATGTAGCGCGCCAGCTCCCTGAATCATAGTACGCCTGTGTGCGGTACCAGTTCGTAATGATCCATACAAGACGCTTGGGCTGACCGAGCTTTCCGCTCTGCACAATCTCTCTTGCCTTTGCAAACAACGGATTGGCACGCTGATTAAACATGATTCCGAACTTAGCATTTGATTTTTCTACCGCCTCGTTCATTTCACGCACCTGTCTTATGTAAACTCCGGCAGGCTTTTCCGTCATTACATGAATCCCCCGATTAAAGCATTCAACGGCATATAGGGGATGGTCATAATGCGGAACGGCAATCAGCGCCGCATCAATCAGACCACTATCCAGCATTTTGATTGTATCGTCAAAGCATACCGCCGAGGGAAGTTTCTTTTTCACATTTTCAAGCTTTTTAGGATTTATGTCCGAGACAGCGGTAACTTCTATTTGGGGACACTGCCCGTCAATAATACTCTGCAAATGACCGTTTCCCATATTTCCCATACCGATTATTCCAAGTCTGATCTTTTCCATAGCAGTTCTCCTTTTTTATTTAATCAAATCCTTCAGTGCATCTACTGCAGCATCAAAAGCAGCTCTGGACGAGGGATAGCAATACTCTTCCATGTTTGTTTTTTCCCCTGCTTCCAGATTATGAAATCCTTCAAAGACAGCTAAATGTGGCTCTACTGTCAGGATTTCTCCCCCATATTGAGAAAGGAGAAACGCTATATTTCCTTCGCCCTTTCCTGCAGGAACTACCGTACCGTCAGACCTCGCATCCTTGATGTGCATATATTCCACATACGGACTCAGCAATTTCCATGCCGCTTTTGTATCCTGTCCGCACTGAATAAAGTTTGCCGGATCAAACACAGCTTTCAGTTCAGGAAACTCCATGTGAATTTCCTCACATCGAAAGGCAATGTCACCGTATATATCTTTTTCATTTTCATGGCAGAGAGTGATTCCGCTTCCCTTTGCGGCAGAAACAAATTTATCAAGCCGTGACATTACTTCGTCCTTATATTTTTCTGCCTCCCCCTGCGGAATGTAAAAGCTGAACAGACGGATATGCTTTGCACCTAAGATATCAGCAAGTTCCAGTCCGTGCTTGAATTTATCAAGATGGGGCGAAAAATCTTCGTTTATCCCGATTTTTCCGTAAGGCGAACCAAGGGACCATACGGATATGCCCGAATCCTCAAGCTGTCTGCGAATGTCACGAGCTTTGTAATTTGTAAGATCTGCAATGTTTTCACCGTTCATGCCTCTTATTTCAAGGTATTCAACATCATTTTCCTTCATTGCTGAAATCTGTTCCGCAATACTGCTCCCCGCCTCGTCAGCAAATGCTGCCAGCCTAAATTTCATAGCAATTCCCTCCTAAATTTATCTGTTAATATCAAGTTATATCAAAATAATTTGCATTTCCATTGCTGATTTAGGCATTATATATTGCATATTCACGCATGATATGATAAAAGTAAAACAGATATGCCGGATGGAGGAAAAGATGATGGATTTTTTACAGGAATTTAACTCTGAGGATTTATATATGCGATATGCTGTTGACGAAGCTCCGGATGACAGAAATTTTGTTATGCACGTCCATGACCGATGCGAAATTTATTACTTTGTTTCCGGTAAAGCAGAGTATCTCGTCGAAGGTGCCAATTATCAATTAATACCCGGAAGCATTTTAATAATGCGTCCTTCTGAATCTCACAGAGTCAAAATATTAGGCAGCGAGAAATATGAACGCTATGCTATAAATTTTTCAGTATCGATCATTGATAATATTGACCCGCAGAGACGGCTTGTACAAGCCTTTTTCGACAGGCCTTCCGGACGCGGAAATCTATATCTGCCGGCAGAATTTGAAGAGAAAGATATGCGAAAGATTTTTGCTGAAATGTGTGATGGAGTTGACGATTACGAAAAAAAGCTAAACATTTTAACTCGACTTTTTCAACTATTAAATATGATAGACAAAGCATTTTTAAATCGTGGCTCTTCGGAATATTTGCCTCCTCAAAGCATATCTGAAAAAATGGTGTCCTATGTGAACACTCTCTTGTTTGACGACCTTTCCGTTCCCATTTTGGCCAATCATTTTTTTCTCAGCGCCTCACAGTTTAGCAGAATTTTCAAACAGGCTACGGGAGCGGCTCCTTGGGAGTACATTACAATAAAACGGCTTAATGCAGCAAGAGAAAAAATCCGCAGCGGATGTTCCGCTCAGAACGCAAGTGAAATCTGCGGCTTCGGGGATTATTCTGCATTTTACAGGGCGTACGTGAAATATTTCGGATATCCGCCACAAAGGGATCTTACATAAAAAACTACACTAAATCTTCATAACCCCTAAACAGCTCTCCCTCTATGCCTACGATGTGTTCAATCGCCAAGGCCGTTCCGTCCTCCAGAATTACCTGATGGCTGTATTCATCTATTTTTCTCACCTTCCCCTGAGCGGCAAGATAAGCGCCTCCCCTCTTCTTCTCGTCCGGTTTGAAATAAGTGAAAATAATCTCCGGTAAACTATGCCCGTCCCTTCCGCTAAAAAGGCTTTCCCGTATCATCTGCAGCTTTTCATCCAGAAGCTTTTTTCTGTCTTCGTCCAGGTCCACCCATTCCTCCGTAAGCCGCTGCGTTTCCTTTATTGCGGCATCATGTCCGGTCAGGGCCGCAAAGGGCGAAAAC
This sequence comes from Lachnospiraceae bacterium, assembly GCA_022510745.1. Lineage (GTDB taxonomy): Bacteria > Bacillota > Clostridia > Lachnospirales > Lachnospiraceae > Acetatifactor. Next base: position 618,228 of record JAFLSY010000001.1, on the reverse strand, counting down.
TGCGCTGCACGGTCAAGTAGTGACATCTGCGGATGACTTGCGGACACATGATGGGGAAGGTTGATGATATCATCATATTTATGTGCATCATTCATGCCTTATGACCTCCAATCTGATTGTTGCGTTCTATGGTCATCGCACCCTCTTCCAGATTCATTCCTTTCAACATGGCGTTCTTTCCGTATTTCTTCTTCACTGACAACATGGCCTCCTGCAGTTTCCGCTCCTTTTCCATTCTGGCATTTTCCTCTTCGTGCTGCTTTTCCAGCGCCGCATAATCCGTGAACAAGTTAAGCTGTTCAAAGGCCGGAGCCTCTTTTACAGCTGCTTCCTCCACCAGATGATTGGCCACGACAGTAACCCTGCGGATTAAAAGTTTAGGATCTACGATACTCTCATACAGTTCCGTCACTGCATCCATGATCCGTTTCGTGGACGAGGTCTGACAGTTTAGATTAGCAGTTCCATGGGCATGTTTGGGAACCATCCGGCCGTAATGGTCCACCGTGACCTCTCCCTTATAGTCTTTCCGCATTTCCTTATCTGCAAGATTTTCTATATCATAACCGATGGTAAGTACCATCTGGTCCGTTACCAGCTTCTTGTCAACTAAGTCCAGCACAAGCAGATCCGTCATTTCCCGGACGATCAACTTTCCTTTCTCAAAATCATACGGACATTGCAAGACCTGACCGGAGCTCAAACAGTTTGTTTCCGGCTTGTATGCTTTGATCAGGTCCATGGTCACCGGCTCCCATCCCCAGGCATGATCGATGAGCAGTTCCGCATTGATTCCAAACAAGCGGTACAATAACTCCTCATTATGGTATTCTCTCGGTCCGCCAAGGGAACATCTGGCAATATCCCCCATGGTATAGAGTCCGTTCTCCTCCAGTTTCCGCTGATAGCCGCCTCCTACTCTCCAAAAATCAGTCAGGGGCCTGTGATTCCACAAATATCTCCTGTAACTCATTTCGTCAAGCTGCGCTATGCGGACACCGTTTTCATCCGCAGGCACATGCTTTGCTACAATATCCATAGCCACCTTGCAAAGATAGAGATTTGTGCCGATACCGGCAGTGGCTGTTATTCCAGTTGATGCAAGAATCTCCCGAATTATCTTGGATGCCAGTTCACGGGCGCTCATCCGGTACGTCTGCAGATAATGTGTCACATCCATAAATACCTCGTCAATGGAGTATACATGGATATCTTCCGGAGCTATATATTTCAGATAGATGTTGTATATTCTGGTGCTGTATTCCAAATAAAACGCCATCCGGGGCGTCGCTGCAATATAGTCCAGTTCCAGTTCCGGATGACAGACAAGCTCCGCTGCATCGTAAGAAGATCCGCTGAATTGTCTGCCCGGGGCTTTGCTCTTTCGCTCTCTGTTGACTTCTTTTACTCTTTGTACCACTTCAAAAAGCCGGGCCCTCCCCGATATGCCGTACGCCTTCAGGGATGGGGATACTGCCAGACAGATCGTCTTTTCCGTCCTGCTGACGTCCGCTACTACCAGATTTGTGGTCAGAGGGTCCAGCTTCCGCTCCACGCATTCCACGGATGCATAAAAGGATTTTAAATCTATGGCAATATATTGGCGCTCTTCTGTCATATGGATTCTCCTTTTTTAAAGTATTGCCGCCATGTTCGGGCAATACTCAATTGGCTCTGAGGATATTATAACAGAAAATGTGTTCGATTATCACCTATTTTTTATGTTTATATGTTTTGAGAGATAGAAAAATGGTATACTGTACTTTCTAGCGCAGTAACAAAAGAATATCCTCATTATCTTTTAATGCTATAAACTGTCACTATGCAGAAGAATGATTTGTATCCTCTATTTTAAATCAATAACAATGATTTTCATTTTATAATAAAAGAACTTCTACTCTTTCAATCCCAGTTTTAACTACAACTGCACTTCATAAGGAAAAGCAAAACGTAATATGGTATGAAATGGCCCCGGAGAGTACTCCGGGGCTTTCACTTACAATGATTCAACTAATTGTTTTCTGCGTATTTCTGACATTTTTTCTTTAGATACCGATATTTTCCGTCCGCTTACGAATCACGTTCAGCATATACTTTACGTTGTTCCGTAATCTCTTCTTTTCAATTAATCCTGTGTTTACACCTTCCACAATTTTATCCACATAGGTATTGTCCTCAGACCCCGGTGTCATCCAGCAATTTCCAGCCTGTACTGCTGCCGGAATGTCCGCTGTGTCATAGCTGTTCCAGTCTGTCATCACGAATCCGTCAAACCCAAATTCTTCCCTGAATATGCCTTGAATCAATTCTTCGTCCTCCGCTGTAAAAACACCATTCAACGCATTATAACCTGTCATAATAGAATCCGGCTTATGGATTTCAAGTGCAACTTCAAATGCTTTCAGGTAAATCTCCCGCAATGCTCTTTCTGAAACAATACTCTGATTCCTCTTGCGGCTCGATTCACTGTTGTTACATGCCACATGCTTTACACTGGCAGAAATTCCTTCGTCTTCTAATCCCTTACACTGGTTTCCCGCCATCATTCCTGCCAATAACGGATCTTCGCTAAAATATTCAGGATGTCTGCCACAGAGAGGATTCCTATGAATATTCATTGCCGGAGCAAGAATCATCTGGATATCATTCTCCTTTGCTTCCTTGGCAATTGTCTTTCCAATCTCATAGGCAAGGTCTGTATTCCAACTTGCACAAACCATGTTGCTGCCGGGCATTCCAATATTTTTCCGGTTTACATTTACTCCGCTGTTGCCGTCAGCGCAGGCATAATATGGTAAATTCTTTCCTTCTATCCTGAATATTTTGCCTGCCTCACCTTTTTGGTGCATTCCCCACCCTGCGGATGCGCATACAGATAACCTTGCCATCTCCTCAACTGACCATCCATCTGCTTCTGCCACATCCGGTACATTGCATTCCTCTATATGCATACGTGTACTTTTAGGTGATAATTCATGGACATTTTCCTTTATGCCGGAATGAACACCCTGTGGGAAAAAGTCACTGTTTTTGGACAATCTTTCAAATTTAATATTAGGGCAGACTCTGTTTACCGTTTTCTTAATCACATCTGTTTGTGCCAGTACCAATTCTCCTGCTGGTTGTATCTCCTTAACCGATGTTCCCACATAAAACAGATATTTCCCTTTTTCCATAACCCATGAAGCACAGTCCTCGTCGTAAGATGCCAGATGTCTCTTGGGTATAGATAGCACTACCTCGGTCTGCTCGCCCGGCTGAAGCAGTGCTGTCTTACTAAACGCAATCAATCTCTTTGCCGGCTGTTCCAGTACACCATCCGGTATCGTTGCATAAATCTGTATCACTTCTTTTCCTGCCATGCTGCCAGTATTTTCTACTTCTGCTGTAATTACAATTTCTTCATCCGAAATATTATCAGTCCGTAATTTTCCGCTGACATTAAAGCTCGTGTAGGACAAACCAAACCCAAACGGGTATGCTACTGCTTTGTTAAATGTTTCAAAATAACGATACCCCACATAAATGTCTTCTTCATAACACGTGTCCACCCATACATCATGGTCTGCATCAAGTGCCTGCTCCGGTGTTTCAGGCTGGTAAAAATTCTTTGCGGCAGGAATATCCCAATAGTCATTACTCCATGTATCAGGTAATTTCCCCGATGGATTTACCTTTCCGGTCAGGACATCCACCAATGCCCTTCCTCCGAACATACCCGAAAAGCCACACCATAGCAGCGCATCAACATCATATGTCTTAGCCCAGCGGACATCCATGGGATAGCCACTGTTGACCACTGCGATCAATGTCTTATATTTCTTTTTCAGAGAAATGATGTTCTGCTCTTCCTCATCACTCAGATAAAATTCCCCTTTGCAGGCATTGTTGTCATAGTTCTCCCCCGAGGGACGGCTGATTACAACTAGTGCAGTGTCCGCATCCTTAGATACTTCCAACTCACTTTCCCCAATAGCACTTTGAAGCCCTATCACATAGCGGGGATTGATTTTCCCTGCGCCTACCGCTGTTATACGGAAATTTTCACCGCCGGAAACAAATATTTTCTTTCCCTGCAACGGGAGTGCGCCATTATTTTCCAAAAGGACAATACCCTCCTGTGCTGCCTGCAATGCAATTTTCTCATTATCCATATAATTCGGATTGTATGCTTCCCTTGCATCTGTTTTAAAGCTGACATCTGTCGGTTCAATCACCAAACCGTCCTCATCCACAAATCCTTCAAAATGAAGTGTATATTCATGGTCATACTCCGTGCAGATGTCCCGTACAAAAACGCCCAGCATCTGTGCGTCACCGGCGGCACGAATATTTTTCAAGACATAATTTCTTTTTTCTCCCAGATATGTAACGGTTCCTGTCTGATCCCCGCGCATTTTTTTACTAAACTGCATGACGATACAACCGGAAAAATCATGATCCAGCATATATACCGCCCCGTCAATATCATCAATATTATATCCTTCTGACAACACACCTACCTTGATTGTTGCGGGTACTGTATGTGGATCTGTCAGCTTAACAGAAGGTTCTTTTCCGTTAGCAACATCAATCAAAGCATCCAGTACAGCATGCTGCTCCTGTGGCATAATACCCTTTATCTGTTCAAGACTAAGCCCTGCAATATAATCTCTTGCCTGTGGCTCAAGCATATTCGGAGCCATCTTCTGTAAGAATAAAGTCACTTCCTCTTTTTGTAGTAATTCTGAAAAGATTGATTGTTCCGTAAACATAGTTTCCCTCCTTTATTTTCTCCTGAAATCCGATTATTTCATGCCTGCTTTTATTTCCACTGTCACACGGTAAGTCTTCCGCATTCCCGGTTCCAGAAATTTCAGCATTCCTGTCCTTCGCATAACGTCCCTGCCATCGGGGTAGCAGTTTCCACATTCAAGCCCAAGCACATAATCCCTGATTCCCATCATCTTCCATTCAACAAATCCGTCTAATTCCTTTGCATTAAAACTGATTTCCAATCCCACATCAAGTTTAGGCTGGAAAATACCTGCAAATCCTTTTTCATCTGCAAATTTGTGATAATAGCATCTTTCCTGATAGCCTTTCTGTGGCTTTTCCATATGAATCCAGTTCTCTATATCTTCCGCCGCATGGTCATCTCTGGGCAAAACTTCCTGTGCCGGAATGGTAACAATGCTGTCTTCATCAAGAAGCGGATAGCCCATGTTCATATGGTATAAGATTTCTACTGGTTCCACCCGATCCCCTGTATTTTCTATCTCATCTGTGATCGTGAACTTATTTTCCGTCTTTGACACATTGACCACACGATGAAGCATCAGTTTCCGTCCGAATATTACTTCATCTTTTATCAAGAAGTGTAAACGGATTTCTTCCTCATCCTCTTCAAAATAACTTCTTTCACAGGGAGTATTCGCTATTGATCCATGAAGGGGAAGTTCCTCTCCTTCATCCCTACACGGGCTTCCTACCGCCTGTAACCCACATGTTGTTAAAAAACCTGCGGTAAAAGATGACAACCAATTTGAGCCTATTGAGTCATAATATGCGGGTGCTACATACCCGCAGGGTGACATATAGCTTAAGTTAATCCCATTACAGCGAAGCCTCGAAATATCACCATTGCGGTCCGGTAAAAAAGTAAGTTCCATCCCTTTTCCATTATTCACAAGATACAGGCGCATCCCATCGCCTTTCCCGCCTACAAGACGATGTTCTTCCACACCGGATACCTGTGTGCTGTGTCCGATATATGGATTCATTCTTTTTGCCACGCTCCTTTCTAATCTGCTTTTTTACACAAGAGGGCGGACTGCCTCATAAAGTTTTTCATATCTTTTATATATTTCCATATACTTTTCGTGTATCTCCCAACGTGGCTCATAGGTATCGGTTTCCTCTACCATGTGAGAAGCTGCATCCTCTAAATCGGAAAATACTCCGATTGCAATGCCTGTCAGCATGGCACATCCCACAGTACCTGCATCTACCGTTCTTAGGGCTGTGATGGGTAGTCCTAGCATATCTGCTTTCATCTGCATCCATTCTTTAGAATGGGCACCGCCTCCGGTCGCATGTAGTTTGTTAAAGCATGTTCCTGAACCTTCCAAGGCTTTCACATTCAAACACATCTCATATACGACACCTTCCATACAGCCGCGATATATCTCCGCTACTGAAGTGTCTGTTGTCAGTCCAAGTATCACTCCCTTTGACCCTGTATCCATATACGGAGTTGCTGCACCGGCAAAATGCGGAAGCACTAACAAACCGCTTGGCGATTGTACTGATGTCTTCTCAGATGCTGCTATGTAATGATACTCCCGCTCCAGATATTCATTGACCGATATGCCTTCTGCCTCTGCCAATTGCTGCTCACTCTTGGCAAGAGTCTCCGCACACCACTGCATCAATGCGCCTCCTGTATAGGAAAAGGCATAGGCAACATATTTTCCCGGAATCACATAGGGTACGATAGAGAAATATCCGCGGTACATAATATCAATGTCAGGAATTCCATCAAAAATCGGTGTGATGCACTCTACCGTACCTGCTCCATCCACTGCCACCGAAGAGTCGAACGCACCCGCGCCCACAGCTGCCGCTACCTGATCATGGCTGACCGATATAATGTGCGTTTCTCTGGAAAGTCCCGTCCGTGCTGCAGTAGCATCTGTAATCTTTCCGGCATCTGTACCGGTCTGCACCGGTGCGGACATTTTTGAGATATCGATTCCTGCTGCATCAAAAACTGTTTTACTCCATCCGAGATTTCTGATGTCAAAAGCCATTGTTCTTGTTGCAAGCGAGTAATCAATCTGACGTCTGCCAGTAAGATGGTACACCACATAGTCCTCCATCAGAAAAATATAGGATGCTTTCTCATATACTGATGCTTCATATTCCTTTATCCACATAATTTTGGGAATACTATACATCTCATGCGGACGAAGCCCCGTGATGTTCGCAATATTTTTTTCTCCCAAAGCAGCCACAAGTTTCTGACATTCCGCTTTCCCTCTTGGATCTGTATATAACATGGCCGGATAAAGCGGTTCCCCAGACATATCTGTCATCACGAATGTTTCTCCAAAGCTAGTGACACCAATTCCCGCAATATCCGGATATTCTTTCGCCACTTCTGCCAGACATACATATACACCGTCCATAATTGCAGATACATCTACTTCATGTCCGCTCACTCCACGTTTTATGGGATAATCCCTATATGCTTTCCCAAGCATAAGCCCGTTTTCATCAAAGACTGTACATTTACAACCAGTTGTTCCAATATCCAATCCTGCAATCTTCATTTTGACACTCCTAATTGTCGATATCTACCCACTCATATCCGAGGTATGTCGTGAAGGCTTCTTTCAGCACTTCCTTCATATGCCCCACCCCGACAGATGTGTGATGTTTAAATCCGCCACGGGCCAGACGTATCATTTTATCCTGCATTTCAGGAATCTCGCATACTGCAGCACAACCGAAATAACTGTCCTCGATTGGATCATCTGTAAATCTTGCTTCAGATGCATACACAATTATTTTTCCATCCTTTGTCTGGCAGTTAGAAATCGTAATGTCTCCCGATTTCAATCTTCCCTCGCAAGTTCCGCATCCGCTTCCCGGATCAGTTTTGTCAAACATTTTATGGCTTGTAACCTTTCCCTTATCTGTCATAAGGGAAGTCGCAACCGGTCCACAATGGAACAAAATCACTTTATTTTCGTCATCCCCGTAATTGTTGTTCCAATCCAGTACCGTGGTCGGAGTCTCACTCGCTAACGCCATTGCACGCATCGTGATGGCAGAGCACATATCTATCTCACAGGATGCTGTGATACCGCGATCGTTCAGCTCTGACAACAGTACACACGGACAAACTCGAAGGATTTCTTCCATCTCATTCCAACATCTCAGTGCGATTGCATCCAAGTGATATGTCTGAATATACTCATCGATCACTACGGAAATCTTTGACAATGTATTCTTCTTTTCCTCTGATACACTGCTAAAATCTGAGTATGCCTCCAGTGCAGCCTTTTTCACTTTGACAGCCTCATCCTCATCCGAAAGTTTTCCCACTTTGAATACAAGCTCGGATAAGTCAAATGATTCTACATTGATGCCATACTTCTGCATGGCTATCTCATCAAATCTTACCGTTTTAAATGCAGTTGTCCTCGCTCCGATGCATCCGATATTGCACCGTTTCATGCCATTAACCACACGGCAGATTGCGGCAAAATCTCTTAAGTTTTCCTTAAATTTCTCAGAAAGCGGGTGAACTACATGCGGCTTTAACACCGTAAAAGGCACCTGATATTGTGTAAAGACATCGGTCACGGAAAATTTTCCACAGAAAGCATCTCGTCTGTGTGCAAAATCCATCTTCCCTATTTCGTCCGGATATGCCTGCATTAAAATCGGAACCCCGGCATCCTGAAGTGCCGTGATTGCTCCATTCTCGTCTGCAAAAATCGGCATGGAGAAAATTACGCCATCATATTCTCCCTCATGCTCCTTTAACCATTTTGCATAGAGCAGTCCTTCATCCCTTGTCTCAATGCCACCGTAGCGTGTCAGTTTGGCGTCCATTGCGATATAGTCGTATCCTGCATCCGTAACAGCCTTAACCATGTCTTCCCTTGCACCATAAATCAATTCACCCGGCATAAATCCCCTGTTGCAAAATGCCAGAGCAAATGTCATTTTTTCAGCCATAATCTTACCCTCACCTTTCTATTCTTCTTCATCACACTTCATCCATCAGTGCAAAAATTTTCATTGCTTCTTTCGCATTTTCTTTCATCTGTTTTTCGGCTTCCATGATAATGGATGAGAAAAAAATCGGTTCATTCTTCTGCAAAGCATTGATATACTCTGATGCACCATTTCCGCCACTTTTATCCATATATGTAAAGTAATTAACTTTTCGCACACCAGCCCGGATACTTGCGCGGAAGTCGTCTTTACTTACTCCAGAACCGCCATGCATCACAACAGGAATATTTTCACACTGACTACGTACCTCTTTTACAACATCAAAGTCAAGCTTGGGTTCTGTCAAATAGATTCCATGTGTAGTCCCAAAAGAACACGCCAACGCATCTATCCCTGTATCATCAACAAACTGCTTCGCCAGATTCGGATTCGTATAAATCTTTGTATCATCCTCTTCTCCGCTTCCATCTCCAGCGCCAGATTCACGCCTGCCCATAGACCCAAGCTCTGCCTCTACTCCTGCCTCATATTTTTCTGCCATAGCAACCGCTTTCTTCGTATTCTCCAGATTCTCTTCATAGGGCAGAACAGAGCCATCATACATAATACCAGTAAATCCTATTTCCAGCGCCTGCTGCAGATATTCTAACGTCTCACCGTGGTCTAAATGCACACATACTGGTACAGCCGCCTTCTTTGCATGTTCTACCATAATCGGTCCAATGACAGACAATGGTATCCAAGGCTCATGACACTGTGCAAACTGAATAATCACGGGCACATTCAGTTCTTCTGCTGCAGCGACCACTGCGATAAGGCTTTCCAAGTTAGGTGTATTAAACGATCCGACGGCAATGCTTCTTTCCTCTGCAATTGCAAGAATTTCCTTTAATGTGACCAGCATAATTTTCCTCCCTATCTCGGCAATGAACCTAATACTTTCAAGCTTTCCTTCGGTGTCCGTTCCTGTGTTGTGCGGTCAACCGCAATCAGGCCAAATGTTTTCCCAAAACCTGCCTGCCACTCAAAGTTGTCAAGCAGACTCCAATGGCAATACCCAATGACCGGCAAACCGTCTCTTACACAGCTTTGCACACCCTCATATGCTTCCTTAATAAACTCACAGCGTCGTTTGTCATCGCTTGTCGCAATTCCGTTTTCAGTCACCATAAGCTCTCCTTGAAACTCCGATGCAACTTTCCGAAGCACATGTCCAATAGATGCTGGATAATCCTCATATCCCATCTGTGTCAGCGGTGCACCATCTGCAGGTTCCTTGGCCCCCGATGCAGCAACAATCTTGCGTGAGTAATTTTGTACTCCCAAGAAATCATCATCCTTTATAAATGGAAGATAGAACCCAAAATCTTCTTCCCAGAGTCTCTCAGCTTCTACCTCACCACCTTCCACCGGCTGATAATCAAACAGTGATAAAGTAAGTCCAACCTTCGTATCGGGGTAGATATTCTTAATTGCCTGATACGCTTTCTGGTGTGCCCTCATCACAAATTTCTCCTGTTCTTGGCTTCTTGCAGCAAGGAACGTATTGATATGCTTCTTATCACAGCCAAATGCAGCTGCCTGTTCTTCCAAGCCAATCATGATTGCAGACATATCCATATTCACACCGACCTGAACATTTCCCTCTTTCTGCATGGATTTCATCATATCCTCAATCACCTTCTGCAGCTGGAAACCCATATTTGCTTCATTGATAGTACAGATGTAAGGAATTTTTCTGTTAATCTTAGAAACAACATACTCTACGTATCTTGCAAAGGCATCTTCCACGTAGGAGACACCCCATCCACCTTTTCCGATCAGCCATGCCGGGCTCGAAAAATGATGCAAAGTCACAATCGGAGTAATATGATTCTCTTCACAGCAGTCTAATACAGCTCTGTAATGCTCCAACTCCTTTTCGTCATAGAAACCTTCTTTAGGCTCAATCCTTGCCCATTCAATGGAAAAACGGTAAGCATTGCACCCGGCTGTTGCCAACATCTTAATATCCTCTTCATATTTGTTGTAGTGATCTACGGCATCGCCCGAACGCTCTACAAATGTAGAATGCTCCAGATTTTCCATCACCCAATTGTCACTGTGAATGTTATTGCCCTCTACCTGATGGGCTGCTGTTGCCGCTCCTATTAAGAATTTACTATCTGTCATATCTTTCTCCTTCCTTTTTACACATACTTTTCCCTGATTTACTACTTAACCAATATACATATTGATTCTGATTTCATATCCGGACACATGGCCGTGACCTTTATTTCACCTGTGGTTTCCTTGAGGACGACTGCCTGAGCCTTGCCGTAATAGGTAGTAAACTCACCGGAAATATAACTTTCCTCCGTTCTGGGATTTGCACTTCCAAACGCCAGAAGACTTCCACCCTCTACCTTTATCTTTACTTTTTTATCTTTGTTTCTCTCAACAGTACCTTCTTTATCACATATGCATAAGTCTATATAGATTGGCTGTCCGACCGGTGGATTCTCCGCCTCCGGTATCAGTTTTAATTGTAGATTACTGTCGGCAGAGCAGAGTTTATCCGTTCCTATCAATTTCCCTGATTTATCATACATATTTGCTTGAATAGTCCCAGGGACGTACTTTGTCTTAAAAATCGCTCTTCCATCTTTTAACCGTTTTTTTCCGATAGACTTTCTATTCAAAAACAACTGCACCCATTCCCCATTGCCATAAACCTCAACCACTGCCGTATTTCCCTCACAACTGTTCCATGCCCAGCTATGATATCCATTACTTGCCCTCCATGCAGATTTCAAGAGCTTTGCACCCGGATGATTTACAGGCCGTACTGCAATTATCGGCGATTCTAATTGCTCCCATGCAGCTTGTGCAAGGTACAGTTCCCCGGTTGGATTCCCAAGAATATCTATCGCCCCCATATCCGCAAGGAGCCATGGATACGGTTTTTCAAATCCTTTTGCATCTTCGGTATATGCCCATGCACCCGATCCGGCTTCGCCCAAATAATCCCATCCGGTCCACATAAAATCACCAATCAAATAAGGATATTCTTTTACCATCTTCCAGTTTTTTGCAATATCACCCGGAAATGTCTCACTACCAAAAATAATACGGTTCGGATGTATTTTACCTTCCTTCGGATACCTCCCGGCTGCGTAATTATAACCCGCAATATCGAGCGTGTCCAAAACAGGGCTGGTGATACGATCTGCCTTTTTACTGTTGGCAGCCTTATTCATGCCGCTGCCGATCATCGATGTCATGACATTGAACATTAGACTGTTCATCCCGGCAGCCTTTTTATCATTTTTTTCACTACGTCCCCCGCCCTCCTGATAGATGTCATTTCCGTCTGCGCTCCGACTCATAATCATAAGGTTCATTCCACCGGTTACAGGCCTCGTATCATCCTCCTTATGAAATATTTCTATCATCTTCTTTGCCAAGTCTAAGCCTTTTGGCTGTGCCGGTTCTGACACCTCATTTGAAATGGAGTACATAACCACTGAGGGATGATTGTAATCCCTGTCAATCATAGCATGGATATCATCCTGATAATTTTCGAGAAAATCCTTGCTGTAATCATACGCATTTTTAGCTTTATACCACACATCCCATGTCTCATCCATTACATAGACTCCATACTTGTCACACGCACGAAGCATTGCTTCCGACGCAGGATTATGAGAGGAACGAATGGCGTTATATCCGGCCTCCTTCAAAATGCGTACCCTCCGTTCCTCCGACACCTCATAGCTGCGGGCTCCAAGGATCCCGTTGTCATGATGAACGCAGGCTCCTCTTAAAAGTATGCTTTTGCCGTTGATATAAAATCCCTTTGTATCCCAACTTATAATCCGGATTCCAAACCTTTCAACAGCTTCATCTACAACGTTTCCGTCCTTCTTTATTTTCACATGGCAAGTATATAAATATGGATGTTCCTCATCCCATAGCTTTGCAGATGGAAGGTCTATTTCTCCATAGTTTTCAGTTGAAACAGCCAATATATCTTTCTCATCTTTGATTGCAATTTCCACTTCATCCCCGTTATGCTCCACTGAGACCATTATTTTGGGCGGATGAACTGACAATGTTTTGATTCTGACACCATGCAGGGCAATGTGCTCTTTTTCTGAAATGTACAAAGAGACTGGTCTGTATATTCCGCTCCCAGTATACCAGCGGCTGTTCGGCATCTCACTATTGTCAACCTCAACCATGACGGTGTTATCCTTCGTCTCATCCAGCTTGCCGTCAAGCACCACCGAAAAGGGAGTATAGCCGTAGGCATGGGATGCCAACAGTTCTCCGTTCAGATACACATTTGCGTCTTTATATACACCTTCAAAAACTATCTCTGCATGCTTATTGATAAGCGCCGAGACATTTTCTATTTTCTTTTCATAGTAATATCTGCCCCCGGTAAAGAAAGCTCCTGCAGCTCCACTTGGATTGTCTGATACTCTCTGTTCATACTGCATTGCATCATGGGGAACATGAACCTGTCTTTTTTCTGATCCCTCTTTGTAAAATAACCAATTCTGACTGAAATCAACTTTCTTCATCTGATCACCTCTGACTGCCTATATAGAATAAGGTGCGTCAATACGCACCTTATTCTGCAGAAAATACTATGCCTCGCTCTGCATTTCTTTTTCTCTCGAAAACTTATCCAACGGACGGAAAGCAATCGTACAGATTATCACAACAACCATAATGGCTGCCGGTACAAAGCTGAAAAGAAGTCTTATCATCATGATCGCGCCATCCGGCTGAACATCCAAGTTGCCGTCATATCCGCCCATGGTCAGCATAATGCCAAGAAGAAAAGAGCCAAAAGCACTTCCGATCTTATTTAAGAAGTTTGCAACCGCAGCCATAGTAGCTTCCATTCTCGGCTTCCCGTTATATTCATTGTAATCCGATATCTGCATAATGATTGGTGCCTTCATATACGAGGTCGGCAAAGTAATCATACTGCTAAGGAAAAATCCAACTGCAATCAGCAACATGTTTGCTCCGGAGAAGAAGCAGAGTACATATCCTGCAATCGCAATAACTGCTGACGCCCCAATCAACTGCATTGCCGAAAACTTTTTCATCAGTGTAGGGAATAAAATGATCAAAATCAGTGACAGCATGCTTACCATCTGGATGGCCGAGTACTTGCCAATATCTCCAACAATCCATGTGAAATAATATGTACCGGCAGACAGACTTGTCGCAAGCTGCGGCACCATACATGCAAGTCCCATCAGCCATACATACTTATTACTTGTAATAACCTGTAAAATATCTTTGATTTTGACTCTGTCGTCTTTATTATCTTCGACAACATCATTTTCCTCTTTTACAAACAGGAATCGGAGCAATCCGAGACACACAAGGGGGATTGCATACATCGCAATAAGCTTTCTCCATCCTGCTGTACTATTTCCCATCGTTCCAACCAGAATCGGGAAAGATACAGAAATTACCATTGATCCCAGTGTTACGATAATTCCACCATATGCAGACACCTTCGTAACTGCCAGCGGTGTTTTAAATGCCCTGATAATGTAGGGTGTCTCTGCCGCATTTAACAAAGTTTGGAACACAGAAAATATCAATGTATACATGATAAAGAGCCATGCAGACTTTGCTGTCATACTCCATGTGTCGGAAGTTGCAAACAGTGCAAACATGCAAACCCATACGCCTATGATACTCAGCTCATATGGTCTTGCCTTACCCCATTTTGTTTTTGTGTTGTCAATCAGCCACCCGGCAAAAATATCTGTCACACCGTCAAATATCTTACTTGCCATCAATAAAGTTCCGACCAATGCTGCCGGCATTCCCAGTGTATCCGTGCAATATAAGGACAGATACATGGTAATAATTGTTACTGCTCCAAGGGAAATAGGACGCATCTGCCATGCTAACAGTTTCCCAAATGGCACATGATCCGGATTTGCTGCTTTGTTCTTATCTCTACCGCTCATTTTTACCCTCTCCTTTTTGGTTTTAATAGTTTCTTTACAAATAATATTATAATTGATACAATATAAAATAAAAATGACATATATATTTGTAAATTTATAGCTTTTGTATCAAATACATAATAGATTATAAAGAGAGGACTAGAAATGCAACAGATTTATAGCTTAGAGACAGCAGATATAGATTCTTTGAGAGATCATCTGATTATAGATGCAAAAGAGGGATTTATCCCTTCCTTCTATCAATTAAAGATTCCTTTCCAACTTTATTTCCTGACAGTTCACCCCAAAGATAACGAGAATTTTTATCTCACAACCATCCTATCGCCGGACTTCTCTGTTTATTTTTCTCAGCGCAAAGAAGATGTCCAGCCATATTTGACAAATTCCATGCACCACCACGATTATTACGAATTGCTCCTTGTCCTTGAAGGAGAAGTCTATCAGAACATTGAAAACAGGCGGCATTTGTATACCACCGGAAGCTGTTGTCTCCTAAATAAAAAGGTCCAGCATACAGAAGAATACTATACAGACTTTCGCGCTGTTTTTTTGCAACTCTCCGATTCTTTTATGCATGAGTTATACAGAAATCTCTTCTTTAACTTCTTCAACATTGAGAAAGAACATTCCACTTCTCTTTTAGAAGAATTTCTCTTATCAAATTTACAGGATAGTGGAAATACAGCAAAAAAATATATTGACTTCATACCGGTTGAACAAAATTCCCAGACTGCCTCAAGTGTTCATCATATTTTTGAACTGCTGACAAAAGAGTTACTCACCCCGAGCATTGGCTCGTCTTCTGTCATCATGAATCTGTTTTGCAGACTGTTTCATTTACTTAATTCAACAGAGAATTACATGACTACACCTGTACAGATTGGAACGGATTCAGAAAATAAAATATACGATATGATTACCGAAAATATGTATAGAACGAACGGAAGAATTACGCGACAAGAACTGTCCGATACACTGCACTATTCTGGAGTTTATTTAAATAATATTGTAAAAAAATATACCGGATTATCAATCTATGATTACGGTATGACTTTTTGCATGAAAAAAGCTGCAGAACTTTTGACCTGCAGCAATTTATCAATTTCTGAAATTGTAACTTCCCTGAATTTCTCAAATAGAACACATTTTTATAAGATTTTTCAAGAACACTACCATATGTCGCCCCATGAATACCGGAAATTGCATACCCAGCATTCTTCAATCTAATCTACTACCAGATTTGTGGTCAGCGGGTCCAGCTTCCGCTCCACGCATTCCACGGATGCATAAAAGGATTTTAAATCTATGGCAATATATTGGCGCTCTTCTGTCATACGGATTCTCCTTTTTTAAAGTATTGCCGCCATGTTCGGGCAATACTCAATTGGCTCTGAGGATATTATAACAGAAAATGTGTTCGATTATCAATCCATTTCCTGCAGATACAGACCAACCCGGTTCTCAATGATCCTCGTGACCTCTTCCGCAGATTTATCCCCGTTAAAGTAGGAATCACATTCCTCTACAATGATGGCCAGCGGGTGGAGATTTCGGATGGAATCAGCTCTGCCATTCTCCAACAGATTCGTCAGTTCATCTATCTGCGCCTGCGTAATAGGCCGATCCGCCATAGCCAGATTTTCCAACGCTTTTTTAGCCCTGCGTTCAAAAACATCCCTCTTTACGGGGAAATAGGAAGTTTGATCCTGTGCGGTCTGACTTAAACAAAATTCCAGAAAAGCCCATGCACCTTCTTTATTGGGAGACTGAGAATTAATACCGATTGCAGTGAGATGAAGTACGGGAGACATGGTATCCTCCACCGGGTGTCCGACGGGAATCATGTGATCATTCCGCGCATCGTTATCGCCTTCCATATAGGATGGAAAGTCTGTAAAAAAGCCGAGGTACGCCACATCTTCATAATTGTTACGACCATTTCTAAAGCCATAGCGATTTGCGGTTTCCAGCATCCGGTACCATAGGGGATTGTCAAAATCGCAGGTATGGTTTTCCCAGTCGATCATACCGTACAGATCATCGGACAATTCCAGATAATAATTGAGAATTTTTAAAGGTATATAGATATACTGATTGTTGAATACCACCTTATCCTTTTCATAAGTCTCCAGACAGTAAAGCAGTGTGGATATATCCATATCCTCCGTATCCGTAAACATCTTCTTGTCCATATAAGTCATTCGCACACCCTGCTCATAACAAATCCCATATGTGCCTCCGTCCACACTTAGCCTTGCGAAAGCCGCCGGAAAATAATCCTCCGTATTAATTTTGCTGTCTGCAATATAGGGACTTAAATCTTCCAGAGCGCCCTGACGGATAAGGTCATAGATGTTGTTAAGAGCGCTGTCATCAATCAGATCCGGGCCGCGGCCGGCGGCAATCTCTATGGCATTTTTCTGCCCATCGTCCATTGCGCTGCCAAGCTGACTGCTCTCCAGCACCACATAGTATTCTGATTGGCTCTGATTAAACGCAACCACCATGTTTTTCATGGAATCCGTGGCATAGCCGGTGCGGTAGGTGATAATGGACCTCCCCTCCTCATCAAACGACTTTACAGCCAGTAAGTCCCGGTAATACCTATCCTTATCATAAGAATAGGTTAAAAGTTCACATTCTCCGTTTCCTGTCTGACGATAGTCCATAATCTTACCTTGTGTTGGGTTGTAGGATATGGTATCCCATTTCAGATAATAGGTCCTTTGCATGGTATCCAGATTTATATCATAGATACCGTCCCTGGAATTTAAGATCAGCACATCCTCTTTATAACCGGGTGCGATATGGTAGATGGCATCCACTTCCGTCAGCTGCCCCTTATCCTCCAGTTTTTTCTCCTCCAGATAAAACAATCCCAGATGATAAAGATAGTGGCCGGAGTCATAGAACAGCATCACGATATCCTGCCCCCTTGTCTCAGCAATCTGGACAAGCTCTCCTTCTATATGCTGCCAGCACAACTCTTCTCCGTCCTCATCCAGACAGTAGAAAGACTGTTTATTATAAACATAATAGTGTCCACCGGTGGTTCTGTACCAGATCATATTGCCGTTTATCAGTTCCTGGGGAAGCTCTTTCAGCAGGATTTGAAAGCTGTCATTAAAAATATCGTACTCATACAGATTACCGTCGTATGCATAAGCGCTTTCGTCATACATGCTGTAAAAAGCCACAGCCCTCTCACCGTCATACTGCACGCCCAGACAATGATCCGGTACATCCAGAATACTTGTTTCCACCTCCACGTCATATATGACATCTGTGTCAGCCATTATAAATTCACTTTCGGCCATGTTTTCCGTCTCAATATTTTCCTCCATCTTCCCGCAGCCGCTCAGACATATAGGTATCATGAGCAACAGTAAAAGCAGTATCCTGTTCTGTTGGATTCTCCGCCTGCGTATGGCTATTCTCATGGTCAGCTCTCCTTTCGCTTTTTCACTTTTTGATATCCGTGCACGTTCATCTGATTGTGATTATAGCCCAAACATGCTAAAATGAATATTGAGTATTTGGAACAATTGCGTATTTTAGGCATTTTTGATTAGTAAAGACTAATGGAAAGTGCGAAAATCTTTTACAGAGGACTGAACATATGGATAAGAAAGAGTTTGGACAGGCACTCAAGTGTCTACGCAAAGAGCGCCATATCACACAGCAGGAGCTGGCGGAAAAGTTGTATGTGACTACTTCCGCAGTCAGTAAATGGGAGAACGGACAAAACTATCCTGATATTGAAACAGTGTGTAAGATTGCGAATCTGTTTGGCGTTTCTGTGGAGGAACTGATGGAGACCGCTTCGATACCGGAAACTGTAGATATCCATGCCACCCCGGATACACAGGAGACTGCCATCCCCCACAGGCGCAAGATCCTGTTCTTCATTGTGCCTTCAGTAGTAACAGCAGTGTCAATTTTGGTGATGATCTGTCATCTGACCCTGCCCCGCTTCCGTGTTACGGAAACCACCTCTGCGGAAGATACCCTCTTTGGAAATGTAGTAGAAATCTCTGTCCGCACGGACGGCATCATCACCGACGAGCTTTACAACAAACAGGACCGGCTCATCTTGCAGGAATGGAAATTGGGACGCTACGGCGAAACCGGTGTGGAGGTTGTCAAGCTATGCTATTACTCCGCAGATTTAGCCACGCCCAATCGGGTGATATATCTGTTTCCGTATATGTAGGGGAATGGACTGTGATAAAAAACCACCGGTTCTGTTTTATACAGAACCGATGGTCTATAAACAGTTATGCCTTTCTTTTATTCATCCTTCTTATCCCGGTCCTCAAACAAAAGTTCAAGCATTTCCTCCGAGAGTTTCCCATCCTCCTGTTTCTCTTTTTCCTTCTGCTTTTCTATCCGCTCCTTCACCAATTCCCGGATTTTTTCTTCCAGAGCGTCAAATTTCACCAGAAATCTTTCCCATTCCTTTTCCGTAAAAGATTGCGCACCGATCTGATAAGAAGGCTCTTCTCCCCGGAGCATACTGTGATAGATTGCCTCCAGCATTTTCACAAAGGATTCCCATGCATCAAATTCCTCTTCCTCCGTTTCAAGCTCCTCCTGCTCCACTTCTTCCACACTGCCGTCCTTAAGGCTCTCCAGTTTATCTAGACAGGACTGATAAAAAAACCTCATCATATCCAGCTCCTGCTTTAACTCCTTGGACTGTTTAAGCTCCGGTGTCAAGGAATAATCCAACCCTTCCAAGGCATCCTTGACCATCTTGATCACCATCTCAAGCGTACACTCGCCGCCGGTTTCTTTCTGCATCATTTGTATCCGTCCCAACAAATGGTTTAAGAGCCGGCTGCTCATCTCTGTGGACATCCCGCTGTTCTCTGCATCAGCCACTGTTTCTAAAAAAGCCTTAAATACTCCGTCAGGCAGACTTGGAAAAGAATAAGAGTAACTTACCTTATCCGACATATCTACCATCTTAAGCTGGGAAAAATCCACCGTGCGCAGTTGAAACCACTGTAAGGTGGTATGCACATTGCAGCAGTTCACAAACTGGCTGTAAATTCCGGAATCAGCGTAATCGTTATACATCTGCTCCATTATTCCCATCCAATTCTGCTTGTTTCCCACAAAATCTTCAAGGCTTCCATTTCCCTCCCAGTAGCCATTCTGCTGTGCATTATCCGCATACATCTGCAGCTGTTTGTAGGATCCCATACTGCCCGTTCGGGAAATCCCCTGATCGTCAGCATAGCTCATCAGGGCAAATATCTCCATCTGTGAGGCATTGCGTGGATCCACCTCAAACACCTTCACATCATGGGAAACCCACTCATTTCCCACCTTAATACTCACCCGAACAATGGGATTATCCGTGGTGGAATTTGGGGCGTACCGGGCCTGCATTTCATAGCGCTTCCCCTCTTCCCCAAAGAATACACCGGCTTGTCCGATCACCTGACTGGTATTTTGCTCCTTCATGTACTTCCCCACACGGTCGAAGCTGCTGCCACGGACAACCTGTGTCTGTGTTTTGGTCTGGGTATATCGGTAGGCTTCACCGGCATACCCCGCCTGTACGGCGTCAAACGACATAAAACCTCCTTTCTGCAGTCCCTCTGTCAGTCGGGACCGCGCCGCTCTCCAGAAAGGTCCAAGCGGCTTGTTATCATTATACTTCACGATATATATCGGTTTCTTATGTTTATTCGATTAGACAGGCAAACAAACAGGGCAGAACTGATTGGCTGTCAGTCCTGCCCTTTCATTATCGAATTATTATTTTGCGTGCGGTATTGATGCCGATCTTATAGGGCAGTGGCCTTAGGGCGTGATCGGCTTCCTTTAGTTTTTCACGAATATTGATATGCTGCGGGCAATGTTTTTCACACTTACCGCAGCCTATACACTGTGATGCAAAACCGGATTCCTTGCGCAATCCCATGTTTTGAGCAAACTCAAAGCGGGCTGAGGACTTTTTCTCCATATACATAAGATTGTAATAATAGAAATTGCCCGGAATATCCACTCCCTTTGGACAGGGCATACAATATCTGCAGCCTGTGCAGCCTACTTTTTCCTTCTCACGAATAATCTGCTTGATTTGTTCAACAATATCAAAATCTTCTTTTGTGAAATGACCCGGCTCAGCCTCTGATGCAATACGTATGTTTTCATTCACCATATCCTCGGAATTCATACCGGAAAGCACGCAGCTGACTTCCGGCTGATTCCACAGCCAGCGCAGTCCCAGTTCGGCGGGTGTATATCCCTTGCTGTCAGAAGCAAGCACTTGTTTGGCTTTATCCGGCAGTTCTACCAGTTTCCCGCCACGAAGAGGCTCCATAATAATCACCGGAATTCCTTTCTCTGCCGCTGCTTTAAGCCCTCTCTTTCCTGCCTGACTATGCTCATCCAGATAATTATACTGAATCTGACAGAAATCCCAATCATAGGCATCCAGAATATTCAGAAACATTTCCGTATCGCCATGGTAGGAAAAACCGATATTACGAATGCGGCCTTCTGCTTTCTGACGTTCAATCCAGTTTTCAATACCCAGTCCTTTAAGATGCTCCCATTCCGCAAGATCGGTAAACATATGCATCAGATAATAATCAATATGATCTGTGCGAAGACGGGACAGCTCCTCGTTAAAGGTTTTGTCAATTGCCGCAGAGGAACGTATGATATACTGCGGAAGCTTCGTCGCAATAAAGACCTTATCACGGCACTTGTTTTCATCCAGAATTCGACCTAAGCATTCCTCGCTGCCGGGGTACATATAAGCGGTATCAAAATAATTGACACCTTTGTCAATAGCAAGAAGTACTTCCTTCTCGGCCTTTTCGTAGTCAATGACATTTCCCTTTTTTGTAAATCTCATACAGCCATAACCCAGCTGTGAAATCTGATTATCGTATCGATCAAGTCTGTATTTCATATCCACACTCTCCTCAAAATCTTGTATAACAGCCGGTACAATCTGCCGGGTGTTATCTGCGAATGACATTTCTATCATTCATTATATAAAATCGCATAAGTAAAGTAAAGGAGCAAAAGATAGCGGATAACACGCCTCTTTTGAGTATGCTATCCGCTTCTTTGTATTTGGATATATTAAAAATAATTATTATATCACAGGCAGAGCCTGTGATCGGCATTCGCCGCTCGTCATGAACAGGCTCCGCCTGCTCCGGCTCATTTGCGCTCATTATATCACATTAATTTGATGGTTGCTTCATAGGCTGCGGAAGCCTGTGTCATACGACTTTCACTCGTGCCGTTCACGCTCTGCGTCTTTTCCGCAGAAAAGCTCTGCATTTTCTGCAAGCTTGCTAACTGCTTATTCAAGTATGCCTGCTGTGCTAATTCTTTCTGCAACTGCTCCCTTTTCTGCACTGCCTTGACTTGTTCTTCCAACAATTCCTCAAACCTCTCATGGCGTTCTTCCCACCATTCGCCCAGACCTTTGGACGATTTTTCGGAAGTTGGGGTATTTTCTTTCATTCCCTGTGTGTACCCATAGCTTTTTTCCCATGTATCATCAATGTGCATATATGAAAACACAGGTATGTAGTTGCCAAAATTTACAGCTTTATTTACCGCAAAACTATTTAAAACTTTCTGTTCATACTCAGGATCATTTTTCATTCTTTCATAAGCAGCATCGGTTATATCAATAACAGGATTATAATTCCTTTGTGACGGGTGTGTGTATAAGCTATCCATTTTCTGCTGGAAATACACCTTGTATTCTTCCAGCGTCATATCCTCTGTGGAAACGGCTGCTTTCTCCGCAGCTTTTTCTGCAAAGCTTGTTTCCGCCGTTTTCTTCGCTGCATAATTCTTTGTGTAGGTGTTGACTGCTCCTGCCCCATAATTTGTGTTTACCATGCTCATTATGATTTCTCCTTTCCTGTAACCGCCATTAAAAACTAGCTTTGAAAATTGTTTTCCTCTGATTCTATTATGGTACCCGCTTCATAAGCAGCGGAAGCCTGTGTCATACGGCTTTCACCATACCATACTTTCATCAAACGGCTATGTTCTAATTCCTTCTTTTCTGTGTCTTCTTCCATAATCTTTTTCTGTAACTTTTTAGCCTGCGCTCGCTTTTCCAGATAACGCTCGTTAATTTCTTCTGTTCTGTCTTTCTTTTTGCTGTCTCTTTTATAAAAGCTGTTCCGGGAACGTACATGATATTCTGAATCGTTACAATCGGGCCATGAATCAGCTCTGTAATCCTTGCTTGTAGCTCCTACCGTGATTAGTACAGAGCAATTGCGTGGAGCATAAGAATCCCCCACATCACGCTGGATTAAGGATAATATTTTTGCCCTATACTCCGGATCGGCTTTCATATTTTCAAATGCCTTTTCCGAGATGTTTACAGCCCAGCTATATACCGTTCTATGATTTGTTATTCTTTCTAAATCTGCATAAAACTCTTTTTTAAAAGCTGCCATTTCTTCCGCTTCCGACATTTTAGAAGTCTTTTCAGCAGCTTCTGTTTCTGCTGTCTTTGCACTCCGTGTGTAGGCAGAATAGTTATTGCCATATATTGTACTTATTTCCATTCTCATTGCTCCTTTCCTGTAACAAAACTGTAACGCTAAACTCATTCTTTCTTACTTTAATTTTCATATCTCCCATATACTTTTCTACTTCCCTCTTTACATTTGACAATCCCAATCCATGCAAAGAAATATCAATCTGTTTCGTAGAAACCGGAAGCTCTGTGTTTGTGTCAAATTCTATTTCTCCCTGAAAGGAATTTTTCACCTCAATCAGAAAAAACTTTCTTTTCTGTCTGCCGGATAATATAATATACCTTTCCTCCTTTTCATCGATTTTTTCGCAGGCTTCCAGGGCGTTTGTTAGAAGATTATTTAAAATAATTCCAACATCATAGGCATTGTATTTATTAGACTGTGGATAAATAAATTCTGTTTGAAAATCTATTCCCAGCATACCTGCTGCATTTTTCTTATCGCCCACAATCACATCTGTAACAGCATTGCCGGTCTTGACAGTTAGTTCATAAGCACTCAGCTCCCCGTCCATTTGTGCTATATACTTCTCCAATTCCTCATATTTGCCACTTTCAGCAAGCCCCTTGATATTTGTCAAATGATTTCTCATTTCATGTTTCATCTGGCGAATGCCTTTATAGAATTGCTCTACTTCCCGAGTACGCTCCTGCAAAGCGTGAAGCTGCTGTTCTTCTACAAAATATTTCTTCTTTTCTTCTTGCAGCGCTATCATTTTTTGATAGGATAAAATTGTAATTAAGATGCCCACATAGAATAATATTGCAATGGATGGGATTACCCCTAACAATAGGGGATACTTTTCGTAAATATGAAAAAATCCGTTCTCCCATCCAAGGGAAAAAAATCTGTAGATTACACTTACAAAAAGCACACCAATAACAGGTATTAGCCCCAGATGACAAATTTCTCTTATTTGCAGCTCTAATTTACTGACGGAAATTCTTTTTTTCAAAAAGTAAATCATAAAAATGAAAATAATCCATACAGTCATCATGTAGATACTATAAACAATGGCATTATTCCGATAAATAATCTCTATTCTTGTTTTTTCCCACACCCATTTTTTGATTAAAACATAGTATAAACTTTCTGCCATTAGTCGGCCTATACATTTGATACAAACAAAAAAAATCATTAATAAAAAATAGCCTTTTTTGTCCATATCCAAATATTTAGTAGCCGCCGCTAAAATGACAAGCACTAATGTCATACATAACCAGTTTCGCATATGAAAGATCATATCTGCAAAATAAATCAAAGAATAAGTCGCAAACACAATAAATATTTTCTTTTGCTTGCTTCTACGAGGCTCCTTTTTTTCCGTCATAAAGGGATAGAAAAAATAGGCTAAGCTACCTGCATAAACAAGGGTTTCCAACACTACGCTTATATTTTCAAATACTATAAATTCCGCTTCACTCATAGACTATCCTCCGCCATATAGTCTAAGTATGCCCTCACAAAATTATCATACTTGTATTTTGAGATCAGCAGCTTATCCCCATTTATAAGCATAACTTCTTGCTTGTTATATTCGTCCACATAGGCCAGGTTGATCAAATAGCCCCTGTGAATACGGTAAAACTGCCCCGATAGCTCCATTGCCAAATCTTCCATTTTGGCATAGTATTCAAATTCACCCTCTTTAGCGTGAATGACCGCCTTGTGGTTCCGGCTCTCCACATAATAAATATGGCTAAACGGAATAGCTTTGCTGGTATTGTTATATTGGATAACAAGATTTTTCTTACGGGACATGTCCCACTGCAGCTCCTGCTCCGCTAATATCTTCTTTGCCGCCCTCTGGAAAACATTTGTAAACTTCTGTGTATCAATAGGCTTTAACAGAAATTGAAATGCGTCCACGTCAAAAGCATCAAAGACATATTCTTTATATCCGGTAACAAAAACAATTACCGGCTGTTTCCCTTTGTCCCTGCTCCTTATTTCCCTTGCAAGCCACATACCGTTTTTGGCCGAATCTCCTTTGCCGGACGTACTATTTTTCATTTCTATATCCAGAAATAACAAGTCATGATCCTTATCCGCAGACAGATATGCATCAGCGGACGCATACTCTGTGATTTCACACTCCGTATTCTGTTTTTTCACAAGGGAAGAAAGATAGGCTCTTATATTTGGCTCATCATCACAAATTGCAATGTTTATCATGTTCCACCTCTTTCTGCTCGTTAGTTATATCGGAAATGAGAAAAATTATGATGACCACAACAGCGTGAATAGTCGGTTTGATAGCGTGAATAGATTTAAAAATGCTCCCTAAAACACAAAAGAAATCGGATAACACCCCCTTCTTTTGGGATATGTTATCCGATTTTAACTTATTGAACATATAGCCATTCAATAAACAGATAATTTATATTATTTAAGTATAATTTCTTTCTTATTTTTTGCATGGCTCTAATTATCGAACATGTACAGGAACCCATCAGCGCATTCCACATAATTATTCCATAAATTTCTATAATATCTAGGTACATTACCGCCCCATATATTGAAAGCCGTGTCCTGATTCATTCTTATTATACTGATTCCACGGCTCTACATCAGGCCATATAACCTCTGCTTTGGGAAATACTCCAAGCCAAGTATAAGCATCTGATAAATTACTACCCTTTGCAAGAAATTCCCTAGCCTTGCTATAATCAAACGGTGAAGGATACCGAATATACCAAGCGGCACGATTATCGCCATTATAGGGAGTATAAGAAATTCCATCAGGCGTTAAGTAAGTAAACCCTTCACTTCCTCTTTTTAAATTACCGGAGATTTCAAGCAAAGCCCATAGCCCCGCTATTTCCCTGTCTCTGACAATAGCACTATATTGCATAAATTCATCAGCTAAACTTTCAAGCGTATCAATATTCTCCTGCGATGTTATAATGACAGAAATGCCTTTTGCTTCGTTTCCCTCAATGGTAAGAAAATTCAAGCCTGTTTTCGGATCACGGTTGACGGTAAGCCCTCCCTGCAAAGGCACTTCCGGCAGCTCAATATTTCTTTTTTCTGCCAAATCGTTCAAAAGTCCTCTCAGTTCATCTGTCACACGCACATTGTTGCAAAGCGGCTGGTTCATATCAATCACAAAAGCAAAACCGGAAGCAGCGTCCCTCTGTATTGCCAGTTGATCTTCTCTGATATAAGCATATTTGCCTAATTCCTTATCGTAAATAGCATAGGCTGGCACTCCCTCTATGTCACTTGCATCGCGTATCAAATACCTCTCTGTTTCCATAGGCAGTATATCTTCCAGTGACGGTATCTCATTACACCCTTGTACTGCTGTTGCAAAATATGCGTCCATAGGCGTAGTTTGGTTTACCGTTCTATTATAACTTTGATTTCCCAAGGTTCGATTATTTGTGCCTGTGACAACATTTTCTCCCATACGCTCTGTAAAGCTGGAGCCCCTTGTATTTGTTGTATTTGTGGTTTTTGTATTGTACCCATATCCAGCCAAATAACCTGCTGATATTCCATTGATAGCCATTTTCTAATTCCTCCGAATTATTCTTTATGGCGGTTCCTCTGTCAGTCGGAACCGCCAAGCGTTATCGCTTTGCTCCCTTTTTCAAGTCCAAGCATTTTATGTTACTGCTCCAAGAAGTCCCAGAACTTTTTATAAGACATATAACCGCTTATATTTCCCAGATCATATTGTAATTGCATATAATATTTAGCAATGCTTTTCCAGTCCATTTTGTCCAAATAGCTGTCATATACGCTCCCCGAACCATGAGGATTAGCAGATGATTCTATAAATGCGCTAAAAGCTCCGGGGCACTCTCCACTGTCCGCCAAGTGACCGGAGTAGGCAAGCATATCAATAAAATCACTATTTTGAGGGTCAACCTTTGAAACATCTACCATGCGTTCCTCTGTCACATTCCCCGCAGCGTCCCATACTTTCACTTTATAAACAGGGTTTTCCGGGTCAAAATCGACAGGCTTATATACAGTTGCGGAACCGCCATTTAAACCGCATGCTCCTATCGCCTTATCGCCCTCTTCATTGTCAAACCAGTGCAGTGTAAAACCATGTCCGCTGTTCACATTCGCCGTTTTCCCCATAGCGCTTGCAAAACTCGTTCCAGATGTTGCCCTCTGTGTTCTTCTTGCTTCATATCCTATTGGATAATTTGTATTTACTCCACCTACATTCATTTTCATATCCTCCAATTTTAAACTTTTATTTTGCAAAGAAACTATTTGCTTCATAGGTAGCGGAAACAGCTTCTTTTACAATACTGCTCTGATAATATCTTTTATCTGCCTCCTGCTGTTGCAACTTGCGCTTGATTGCGTTTTCTTCAGCAATCTGCTCCCATTCTTTGCGTTTCTTGTCTCTTTTTTCTTGTTCTACACTTCCTGATGTTGAATGTGTAATCTGCCCTTCTCCAATAATTCTGTAATGTGCAATATTTCCGTCCTTATCAAGCGCAATTAAAAATGATTTTCTTACACCGGGAACAGAAGCGTCCTGTTCAGAAATAAACTTTTCAACGGTTGCCATAACACTTTCAGCTAACTTTGGATCATTTTTCATTTTTTCTTCCAATTCCGGCGGTACAACAACAGCCTTTTTCCCCAAAGTCGAATTTCTCCTTGCTACAACACTCCTATCATCATCTGCCGGTTCCGCTCCATTCGGTTTCCAATCCAATACACTTTCGTCCACATTATCCTCAAAGAATTTTTCATATGGAAAATCATTTCTCCCCCATATTCCCTCGTTAATGCCGAAAGCGTCCATTACATGATAATACGCACCTGGATATCTTGATTTCCACATTTCCTCAAAGGTTATTCCCTTTGTACTCTCTGCCGCCTTTGCAGATATAGCACTTAAAAAGTTGGTTACGTTAGCTGTCCCTGCAGCCTTGCTTTTCTGATAAAGATTAGCCAGATAATACTCACTTAATTTACTTGTTATTCCAAAGTCCATTATACTTCCTCCTATAAATTTCCCATAACACTGTTGCTAAATGTGCTAATCGCACTTTCATAAGCCGTAATAGCAAAAGGAATCTCCTGTGACTGTCCTATAAAGTGATAATTCGCTTCCGCATCAAACATGCTCTTATATATGGCTTCTGTCATAGTCTGTCTTAGCAAGTAGCTTTCCATTATCTGTTTCTGCTGTTCTGCTACTTCTTGGCTGCGTTCTAACTGCTCTCTTCGTTGTTCTGCTCTTTTTTCACTCTTAGCCTTTCGTTCTGCTTGGACTTGAGCAACACGCTCTGGGGAATCGCTACAACCAGCAATATATGTTACTGTACCGTCCTCGTGGACAACTACTCCCGCTGGTTCAAAGACCAGTCCCTGTGCCGCAAACAAACTTATTCCTTTCGGAACTATATCGTCAAAATAATGATCTATCTTTTGTTCATAATAAGCCGCCTTTTCCGGGTCATTTGCCATTTCTTCCAAAATATTTGGAGCAATAATCACATCATTACCGCTCATACTTTTTCCTACCCTATCAAGGCTTGTCTGGTCTTTTCCAACACTCTGAATAGATACATTTCCGTACTTTGATTTCAGATAATCTAAGTATGCATCTACTCTTGCCCCGCCTGCGGTGTTTTTTAACTGCTCCGTAAAGTTGGTTTGCCCTGCCGCCGTTTTCTGTGCCTTATCCGCATACTGATATGCTGCGAATAAGGAACTTGTTACATTTCCAATACTCACAATTATTCTCCTTTACATCATAAGGCTTCTCTGTCAGTCAAAGCCTTGCAAGCTCTCTCGTTTTGAGTCCAAGCACCTTTAGTTACTGTATTTAATCCAAATATCCATTCAGATTATCATATCCCTAAATGCTATCTATAACACTGTTGCTAAATGTGCTGATTGCATTCTCATAAGCCGTAACAGCAGGAGCAACCACCTGTGACGGATTTGTTATGTAGAAATTGGTTTCTGCACTAAGCATACTGTTACGTAGGGCTTCCGCCATAGCCTGTTTTTGGTTCTGTATCGCTAAAAGCTCCCTGCGCTTTTCTGCTGCTTCCTCACTAAGTTCCTTATATTTCTCCCGTCTGGCTCTTTTTTCCTCGTCCTCTGCTTTCATCTTCGCTTCTATCTTTGCTCTTACCTCTGGCTTTAAATCGCCAGTAACATATTTATATACTGTACCATCCGAACCAATGCCTACAGCATAAGAATGAATTTCAAATCCTGCTGCTGATAACTCTGCCTGATGTCTCGGAAAATCATTAAGTGCTGCTTGAATTTTGCTTTCATAATAAGCAGCTTTTTCCGGATCATTCGCCATTTGCTCCAAAATATTCGGTGCAATTACCACATTGTTATATCCAGCTATGCTTGCTCCGAAATTATCAATACTTCGCTGGTCTTTTCCAACGTCCTTCACCATCACATTAGCACCATATCTTGACTTTAGGTACTCCGTATATTCATCTGACCTTGTTGCCCCGTTGCTTTCCGCTGTATTCTTTAACTGTTCCGTAAAGCTGGTTTGCCCTGTCGCTGTTTTTTGTGTCCTATTCGCATACTGATATGCTGCGAATATGCCGTTTACATTACTGATACTCATTTTGTGTACTCCTTTCATTTTTTAACATTACCGTCAAGGTAAATACCTTGTTTTTGACTGTCCAGTCTACCCCGCCATGATACTTTTCAGCGGTGTTTTTGATGTTAGTCAGCCCAATTCCATGCACCTTTTTGTCCGGCTTAGTTGTTGCCGGAAATTCTGCTCCCTGCCTGCGTATCACCTCCCCGTCAAAACTGTTCTCCACCCTTATAAACAGCATTTTTCTTTTTGAAAAGGAATACAGACGGATAAAGGTTTCTGATCCCTGTTCTGCTGCCTTTTGCTTTTTACAGGCTTCGATTGCGTTATCCAGTGCATTTCCCAGAATAACGCTTATATCATAGCTTTGTATCATCAAATTTTCGGGAAAAAGCAGCTTATCCGCACTTAGCTGTAAATCTGGTATGGTACGCATAATATCGTGATACTTCATGCCAAGCAGCGTATCAACCACTGTATTCCCTGTTTTAAAGCGAATTTCCAATCTGTCAAAAGTCTGGTTTAATTCAGACAGATAGGCGTGTAGTTCCGTATTTTCCGCATTTCCGTTTTTATCTGCAAGCTGTATAATAACAGTAAGCGTGTTCTTCATATCGTGCTTCATGCTCCGTATGCCGGAATGGATATGCTCCATTTCTGCCATCTGTTCCTGCATACTACTTACCTGCTTTTCTAAAATTGCCCTGCTGTTTCTTTCCCTATTTAGGTAAATCATATCTTGAAACAGCTTTACACCATATATGATTGTCAAAAGACACAGTATCAAGATTGCTGGGACAAGAAAAAACAGCACCGGGTATTTTTCGTATATCAATTCCGGCATACCGTTTTCTATTGTAATCACGATAACCCGCAGTAAAACACATATCAAATATCCCGCCATGCTTGGTGCAAGGATAAACAAAAGTTCCATCCTCTGAATGGGATACTCCTTTTCACGGAAACTCTGTATAATCTTTTTCAAGGAACGATAACATAGAATTGAAAAGATAACAAACATTAACAATTGTAATCCTATTAATGTTATCCATACGATTATTACAAGTACATTTTCATCTGCAATATAACCCTTTTTCATGCACCAAAACCAGAACTTATTTAGCCCTGTTCCCATTGCATAAATGTTGTATGCAATAAAAAAACTAATCTGTACAACCGCCATGAAAGTAATGACAAGATAACCTGTAATCGCTTTTACTGCTTTATAAAACAAAAGTGATATGACAGTCAGAATACTAAAGGTCAAAATCAGATTTCCTATTGTCCTAATATCACCGTAATCAGACGGCAATACCAGATTGACGCATAGCCTTAATACCGTATAGGAAACCGCCACACATAAGCCGTTCCAGCGTCTTTCCCGTCTTTTATACTCTAAAAAACTCCCATAAAAATATTGCAGGCAATATCCGCAAAAAGCAGCATAATATATTTCAAAGACCAGACTTATAACATCATACATCAGCCGTACCTCCGTCCCCAAGATACCGCATATATTCCTTTACAAACTCCGGGTATTTATCCTTTGCAAGATATACCCGCTCCCCATTATCCATATCTATCATGTCACTACTGTACTCTCTGATATGCTCCATATTCACAAGATACCCCCTGTGGCAGCGGTAGAAGCTGCTCACAAGCTCACCCTCTAACTTTGACATGGTATAATAGGTTTCTATCACTTCTTTTGCGGTGTGTATCTCAACCTTGTTAGCCCTGTTCTCAATGAAGATGATCTCACTTTGCTTCAACATATGGCTGCGGTTCTTTGCTTTTATTAAAAGTGTAGGGGCTTCGGCTTCCTGCGTCCTTTGCTGCTCCTGTATTTCTTTTACTGCATTTTCAAAGACTTCCGCAAATTTCTTTTCATCAATCGGCTTTAATAGGTAGTGGAACGCCGCCACGTCAAAGGCTTCAAACACATACTCTTTCATAGCCGTAACAAAGACAATAACGACTTCTGTGTCATATTCCCTTATCACCCTTGCGGTTTCTATGCCGTTTCTACCCTCCATTTGTATATCAAGGAAAATCATGTCAAAATGTTTCCCTGCTGCAAGCAGCTCATTCCCCGCCCCAAAATTATCTATGTGGCAGTCTGCTCCCTGCTTATTTATTAAATCTGTTATCCGTTTCCTTATGACTTTTTCATCATCACATATCGCTATATCTATCAATTCAGATCACTTCCCTCTATCTTGTGAGTTTTTAAATATTTCTGTAATTTATATCGCCAAATTTTGTTGGTGAAATACCCAAATTATACGAAACCCCCTTTTTTTAATACGAAATCTTTTAAAATGGTATAAAAAGTTGCAAAACAAGGGTTAATTATTTCAAATAATGTCCGATATGCAGCTATTAAAATAAAAAGGAAGCTAACGCATATCAGATATACGTTAGCTCCCTGTAAAATCCTGTGTTTTAATAAGCAAAAAATTTATGTCGTTACTGCGTTTCCCGTATACAACTGGTAATACTTTCCCTTCTGCTCTAACAACTGGTCGTGGGTACCGCGCTCAATGATGCGGCCCTGCTCCAACACCATGATGCAGTCGCTGTTCTTTACGGTAGAAAGCCTGTGCGCGATCACAAAGTTGGTACGTCCCTTCATCAGCGCATCCATGCCCTGCTGCACCAGCTTCTCCGTTCTGGTGTCGATGGAACTGGTAGCCTCATCCAGAATCAGCACGGGAGGATCCGCAATGGCTGCTCTGGCAATGGCAAGAAGCTGTCTCTGTCCTTGGCTTAAATTAGCGCCGTCACCATGCAGCATCGTGTGATACCCTTCTGGCAGACGTCTGATAAAGCCATCGGCATTCGCCAGTTTTGCTGCCCTTATCACCTCTTCATCCGTGGCATCCAGCTTTCCGTAACGGATATTTTCCATGACCGTTCCCGTAAACAGATGGGTATCCTGCAGCACAATGCCAAGGGAGCGGCGTAAGTCAGCCTTCTTTATCTTGTTTACATTGATGGCATCATAGCGGATCTTGCCATCCTGAATATCATAGAAACGGTTGATCAGATTGGTGATCGTAGTCTTACCGGCACCAGTAGCACCTACAAAGGCAATCTTCTGACCGGGTTTTGCGTACAGCTCAATGTCATGGAGAATCATCTTCTCATCGGTATAGCCGAAATCCACATGATCAAATACCACATCGCCTTTCAGTTCCGTGTAGGTAGTGGTATCGGTGGCCTTATGATAATGTTTCCATGCCCAGAGACCGGTCCTCTCTTTGCTCTCCGTCAAGGTACCGTCAGGCTGTTTCACCGCGTGTACCAGCTCTACATATCCTTCGTCAACCTCCGGAGTTTCATCCATGAGTCTGAAAATCCGGTCGCCTCCTGCCAGCGCCATGATGATACTGTTCACCTGCATGGTGATCTGATTGATAGGCATGCTGAAGGATCTGTTCAGGTTTAAGAAGCTGGCCAGAGTTCCCAGAGACAGACCTGATACTCCAGTGATAGCCAGAATACCTCCACTGACTGCGCAGACCACGTAGTTTAAGTTGCCCAGCTGGGCATTTATAGGTCCCATAAGATTGGCAAACTTGTTGGCTGAATAAGCGCTCTCATAGAGCTGATCGTTCAGTTCGTTAAACTGGGCAAGACTCTCCTCCTCGTGACAGAATACCTTCACCACCTTCTGGCCGGTCATGGTCTCCTCCACACATCCGTTTAATGCTCCCAATGATCTCTGTTGTGCCAGGAAGAACCGACTGCTCAAACCGCCGATCTTTCTGGCAACCACCATTACCACTGCCACCATAAACAATGTAATCAACGTCAAAGGCACATCCAACACGAACATGGATATCAGTACGCTCACTACCGTTACCACACTGTTGACCAACTGAGGAATACTCTGGCTGATCAGCTGCCGCATAGTGTCAATATCGTTCGTGTACATAGACATGATATCACCGTGGGCATGGGTATCAAAATACTTGATGGGAAGCTTCTCCATTTTCTCAAACATATCGTCCCTCAGGTTCCGCATGGTACCCTGCGTCACATAGATCATCAGCCTGGACTGGACAAATGCAGCCAACACACCGATGCCGTAAAATCCCGCTACTCTGGTAATAGCCGCTGCAAGGGGCGAAAAGTCCGGATTCTGGTTGCCCAAAAGCGGTAGGATATAGGAGTCGATCAGAGTCCGCATGAAAAGAGTCCCCTGAAGACCGGCAAACACGTTTGCAAAGATACAGATGATCACCAACACCCAATGAATCCCATAGTCCTTCAGGGTATATCCTATGATTCTTTTCAGTATTTTACCGGGATTCTCAATCTTTGGTCTGGGTCCTCTCATTCTTGCGCCGGGTCCAAAACCTTTATTTTCTTTAGGCGCCGTTCCCGATGCCTGCGCCGTTCCCGATGCCTGTGCTCTCTCTTCCGCCATGTCACTCGCCTCCTTTCTCGTCAAAGTCCCCGCTTCCGCCGGTCTGAGATTCATAAACATCTCTGTAAATCTCATTCGTTGCAAGCAGTTCCTCATGCGTGCCGAAGCCATCAATCTCACCCTCGTGCATGACGATGATCCGGTCTGCATGCTCCACGCTGGAAATTCTCTGCGCAATGATCAGCTTTGTCGTATTCGGGATCTCCTCCGCAAAGGCTTTTCTGATCTTTGCGTCCGTAGCCGTGTCTACCGCGCTGGTAGAATCATCCAGAATCAAAATCTTCGGCTTCTTTAACAGGGCTCTGGCGATACAGAGTCTCTGCTTCTGGCCGCCGGAGACGTTGGTACCGCCCTGTTCGATATAGGTGTTATAGCCCTCAGGCATTTTTTCTATAAATTCACTGGCACAGGCAAGCTCACAGGCCCTCCTGCACTCCTCTTCGGAGGCTTCCTTGTCGCCCCAGCGCAGATTTTCCAAGATGGTTCCGGAGAATAGCACATTGTTCTGGAGCACTACCGCCACCTGATTTCGTAACGCTTCCATGTCATACTGACGCACATCCAAGCCGCCCACTTGTAAATTTCCTTCCGTTACATCATAAAGCCTTGAAATCAGGTTTACCAGACTGGACTTGGCGCTTCCGGTGCCGCCGATAATGCCGATGGTCTCACCGGATCTGATATCCAGATTAATGTTTTTTAGTACTGCGGAATCAGCGTCCTTCTTATAGCTGAAAGAAACATTTTCAAAACGGATGCTGCCGTCCGCAACCTCAAAGACAGGATCTTCGGGATTGTCAAGATCCGGCTTTTCTTTTAGCACCTCACAGATACGCCTTGCGCTGGCTGCAGACATGGTCATCATGACGAAGATCATGGACAGCATCATCAGATTCATTAAGATATTCATACAGTAGGTCAATAAACTGGTGAGCTGACCAATAGAAAAGCCATCCACCATGGTGGACTGCTCCACGATCATATGGGCCCCGATCCAGCTGATCAGAATAATACAGGTGTAGACAGTCAAACTCATAACAGGACTGTTCCAAGCCACAATGCCTTCAGCCTTACAGAAGATCTTGTATATGTTCCCGCTGGCCTTTTTAAACTTCTCGTTTTCATGCTCCTCTCGCACATAGGCCTTCACAACGCGGATGGCTGACACATTCTCCTGAACGCTCTCATTCAGATCGTCATACTTGGGGAATGCCTGGGTAAAATGCTTCATGGCCTGGGATACGATGAGAGCCAGTATGCAGGCCAGAATCAGCACCGCCACAAGATATATACTGGCAAGTCTGGGACTGATCCTAAAAGACATGAACATGGCAATGATCAGGGAAAAAGGCGCTCTCATGCACATACGCAGCATCATCTGATAGGCATTCTGGATGTTGGTCACATCGGTCGTCAGTCTGGTTACAAGACCTGATGTACTGAATTTATCAATATTGGAAAAGCTAAAGGTCTGTATGTTTTCATACATAGCCCTCCGCAGGTTTCTTGCAAAGCCTGTGGATGCTTTTGCTCCGAAAACGCCTCCGCAGATGCCAAAGGTCAGGCTGAATAACGCCGTCAGTACCATCACGCCTCCGATCATCAGAATATGATTCATATTCCCCGGAGTCACACCGTCATCAATGATGGATGCCATGAGCAGCGGAATGATCATTTCCATGATGACCTCTAAGATCATGAACAACGGTGTCAACAGCGAAGGCAGTTTAAACTCCTTTATATGAGCTCCAAGTGTTTTCAGCATTACTACACTTCCTTTCTTCTTCCAAAAATGCATCTTTTACATTATAATCCTTCACTATCATCCATGCAACCGATTTTGATGCCGAATTCTTGCGGAATGCACCTACACATGCTATAATCAAAGCACGAAAAATGAGGAGGTATGAACGAATGAAAGATCAAAACTGCGGTTACTGCATGCGTGGGGATGTACTGGATAAGTTCGGCATTTTCATCTGCGATTTAAGCGTCAGCTCGTTAATCCTGTTCAAAGAACAGAGCCATCCCGGCCGCTGCATTGTGGCTTACAAAGATCATGTCAGTGAATTGGTGGATATCAGTGATGATGATCGCAACGCTTTCTTCGCCGATGTGGCACGGGCTGCCCGCGCAATCCATACAGCGTTCCATCCCGATAAAGTGAACTATGGCGCCTACGGTGACGGCGGCTGTCACCTGCATTTCCATCTGGTTCCCAAGTATAAAGACGAATTTGAATGGGGCGGTGTATTCCAGATGAACCCCGGCAAGACCTTGCTTGACGAAGCGGACTACACCGAAATGATCCAAAAAATCAAAGCTGCGTTGTAACCTCATCTTCTATCTTTTGATTTTGGAGGCATTAACGTGAAAATTCATAAAATAAGATTTATAGAGCCGGGTGAGCGCCCATATAAGAATACGATTTTGAATCATCTGGTATATGACAGATATATTCGGACGCCATCCGTAGGCTTAAACACATTAGCTACCATTGTAAAGAAGGAATATTCGGACACCTATATGTATAGTGAGGCAATTTCTAAAATTGTCAAATCGGATGTTCTGGATGCAGATGTCATTTTCATCGGTATATTTACTTTTAATGCGAATCGAGGATATCGGATTGCCCAATATTTTAAGAAGCACACAAATGCTATTGTGGTCATGGGCGGACTTCATGCTACCATGAATTATAAAGAGGCAGTGCGCTATTGTGACTATGTGATGCTGGGCGAAGGGGACGAAAGCATTTTAGAACTGCTCCATGCGCTGGAAGCAGGGAATCCGACGGCTGTTCCCGGCCTGGCTTATTTGGAAAACGGAGAAGCAAAGACCACCGGAAAACGGCAGCCGCCCGAGAATATCGACGGGATTGCAGACAGAAGCCTTGTCTATCAGTTTAAAGATCGGGTTCATTACAATACGATCTGGCCACAGGTCCATGCCTCCAGAGGCTGTCCTCACAACTGTGATTACTGCGCGCTGGTACGGCTTTATGGACGGCGTGTCCGTACCAGATCGGTGGAGGACGTAATAAATGATATCCGGTATTCACTTGATTTCTTCAACTCAGGGCCGCTTCCCAGATTGCTGCGCGCCGTCTGGCTGACGGATGACAATTTCTTTGCAGACCGGGAATGGGCTATGGCGGTGCTGCAGGGTATCATAGACAGTGGAATCCATACCCGATTTATTGTGCAGGCCAGATACGAGGTTGGCTTTGATGATGAAATGCTGACGCTTCTGAAAAAGGCAGGATTCTTTGAACTGGCGATTGGGATTGAGTTTATCGACGACTCTGAATTTGAAACCTTCCATAAAAGGAGTACCATTGAAGAAATCCGCCGTGCCATCAAGAACATACAGCACCACGGAATCAGTGTTCGCGGCTTATTTATCATGGGCGGCGATCAAGACCGAAAAGGCATTGGCGACCGGTTGGCGGATTTTGTCATTGAAAACGGCATCAAAGGAGTGGTGATCCAGTCCATGTATTTTGTTCCGGGTACTCCGGTCTATGAGCGGAATCGAGACAGACTTCTCCATGAGAACTGGTCAAAATACAATGGCTGTGTTGTTCACTACCCGAAGAAAATCAGCCCCTATCAGCTGCAGTTAGAACATATCCATGCCTGCAAAAAGATTTATTCCTGGAAGCGTTTGCTGCGGGCGCTGGTATTTGAGGATCTTATCCATAAGATTTTATTTGTGGGCGAATTTTTCTGGCATCGAAGCATTTGTTTGGATTTGAAGGCGGAGCTGCCCTATCTGAAAGCGATGAGTGAGAACTGCCACAGATCGCAGATGTAAGAAAAGTTAATGCTATTGCAGGAATAACCCCCGGAAGTATTACTCTTCTCCGGGGGTATCATTATCATATACATGATAATTATCTATCGTTCCATCTGCATTATACCAAGTTGTTTTTACTCTGTTTCCGTTTTCATCATATTCATCTATGCTGATCATCGTTCCATCCGCATTATACCCGATTACTTTTACTCTGTTTCCATTCTCATCATATTCATATATACTATAATAACCAATCGTTTCATCCGGATTATAATAGGTCATTTGTACCCTATATCCATTGTCATCATATTCATATATCCAATAGCCAACAATCGATCCGTCTGCCAAATAATAGGTTTCCTGTACAAGATTTCCGTTACCGTCATATTCATATACCCAATATTCGACAATCGTTCCGTCTTCTAAATAATGAGTAGACTTTACGCGATCTCCATTGGTATCATATTCATAAATACTATAACTCCCATCATCCCTATAATATATTTCTTTTCTCGATCCATTGATTCCCCCTTGTACTTGTTTATCCGCATTCTCCCTTCCCGTTATCCTAACAGAGTCATCCGGCTTATTTTCACTCTGTACTACCTCATCATCTTCTTTTTCATTATCCGGATAAACAGTTACTACCTCCAGACCTGCTTTCTCTACACCCCTCTCTAAGATTGCAACCGCAGCTTCATAATTCCCTGATTCTATGTAAACTTTTGCCAGCGACAGATATATCTCCTCATTGTTCGGCACTATTGCGATTGCCGCTTCATATTCCACAATGGCTTTCTCGTACTGTAATTCGCCAAGAAAATGCTGCGCCAGTTCCATGTGTTTGTTATAATCATTGGTTCTTCCTCTTACGGACGCTATGATCATGGCAATAATAGCTATCACCAGTATCATTGCACTCGCTGCAGTTCCGATTATGAGTTCGGGTGATTTTTTCATGGTATTCTCTCATTTTTCATATACAAAACATATTCTTAATTTGTGTTCCTCATTATAGCCTTTATTCAGACAATGTTCAACATAAATATTTATTCTCCACAACTTTATTCCACATTCTTCTCTCATTCTCAATTTTCATATTTACAACCCGTATGAAAATGCTATAATTACTTTAGGATTTTTATAAAGAAATACCGTTTCTACGGCAGCATGGAGGCATGATATGAACAATATGAACGCAAGTATCTGGCACAATATAAATGTGAAAAGGGTTACTCCTACGGATTTCATCTGTGTGATTGAAATCCCAAAAGGCAGCAAGAATAAATATGAACTGGATAAGGAAACCGGCTTCATTATTTTGGACCGTATCCTGTATACCTCTACTCACTACCCCGCCAATTACGGCTTTATTCCCAGAACCTACGGTGATGATGGAGATCCCTTGGATGTACTGTTGCTCTGCTCGGAACCGGTATCACCGTTAACATTAGTCAGGGCCTATCCTATCGGCGTTATCTCCATGTTAGACAGTGGCAAAAAGGATGAAAAAATCATTGCGGTTCCCTTTAACGACCCTACATATAACAACTATCACGATATCTCCGAACTGCCCGCTCATGTGGTGCAGGAAATGGAGCATTTCTTTTCCATTTACAAAGCATTGGAAAATAAAACTACCGATGTCAACGAACAGGGAAACAGGGAAGAGGCCATTCGGGTAATCGAACACTGTCTGGATAATTATATTGATAAGTTCATCAGAAGCTGGTAAAAAAGCGGCACATTCCGAAATTATGGAATGTGCCGTAATTGTTTATGCAAATATGTTTCGTCCGGTCTATCTTTCTTCTCCCATAAAAAACAGGGCGATGGTACCCGGTCCGGAATGTGTACCCACCGTCGGACCGATATGACTGATCAAAAACTTATCAATGCCAAACCGCTCTTTTATCTGTTCTGCAACAAACTCTGCATCCTCTAAAGCATCCCCATGGCTGATGAAAACAATATCGTTATCTTCTTTTCTGGAGCCCATATGGGTCTCCATATAGTCCACCAGCTTTAACAGGGATTTCTTTCTGCCGCGCACCTTATCGATAGCGATCAGATGTCCCTCTTTATCCACATGTAGAATGGGCTTAATACCTGCCAGCGTGCCGATCACTGCCGTCGTCTTGGAAACTCTGCCGCCCCTGTGAAGATGATTGAGATCGTCCACGGTAAAGACATGCACAAAATTCTGAATATTGGCATTCAGCCAATCTGCCGTTTCCTGCATACTCTTTCCTGCCTTTTTCAGTTCCAGCGCACGATGTACAAATAGTCCTTCCCCCATAGAAGCACACAGGGAATCTACAACAATTATCTTTACCTCAGGATGTTCTTCCATAACATCTTCCGCTGCTATTCTTCCGCTGCTGCAGGTACCGCTTAAGCCGGAGGAAAAAGCCAGATACAAAATTTCCTTATAGCCATCTTTGATATACTCTTCAAAATGTCCTCGGATCTCTTCCGGATTGATCTGAGAAGTGGAAGGCATCTTCCCCTCTTCCCGCATCATTCTGTAAAAATCCTTCCAGGGCAGTTCCCTGCCCGTATCTCCGCTGTAGGTTTCCCCATCCAGCATATAACTCATGTTCATACAGGCTACATCGTGTTCTTTTAAATAATCGGCTGGTAAATCAGCCGTAGAATCCGTTACAATCTTAAAATCAGCCATTTCTTAACGCCTCCAATCCAGATATTACCATAATATTGTAGCATTAAAGGCGAAATTTTGCAATGTTTGAAATTAGCGATGAAACAAATCATAAAACAGATTTTCCAATACCATTACCTCATCCTGCATCTCCACACCATTCATCCGCCCTTCAAGCTTTCCTGCCTCGTAATACTCCCGCAAGGTCTCCATATTCCCTTTTAACAAGATTTTTCCCTGGTTCATAAACAGGATTTCTTTTGCAATGGAGCCAATGTCTTCAATAACATGTGTAGCAAGGAGTACAATCCGCTCACCCGCTGTCTCCCTGATCAACTTCCTCATATTGATTCGTTCTAGTGGATCCAGTCCTGCCGTGGGTTCATCCAAAATTAACAGGGAGGGGTTTCCTAACAGCGCTTGGGCAAACAAGGCACGTTGCAGCATGCCGCCTGAAAGAGCACGCATTCGTTTTCTGCGATGCTCCATTAAATTTAAATATTGCAGTAACTCCTTAATCTGTCCATCCTGCTCTCCTTTTGGCAATCTTTTTAACTCCGCCATATAGTACATAAATTCATCCACTCTAAATTCCGGATAGATTGTCTGCTGCTGAGGCTTATAGCCAATCAGCAGACGGTAAGCCTCTCCCAGTTCTGCAATTTTTTCATCGTCCCAAAGAATCTCACCGCTTCCCGGCAGCCGGTTGTTCACCAACAATGAAATCAACGTACTCTTCCCTGCACCGTTTGGTCCTAAAAGACCGTACACTCCCGGTGTTAATTCCAAATTCAAATCTTCTATCACATTTGTATTTCCATAGCCAAAGGATACCGATTTTACTTCCAGCTTCATCGCCGCTTTGCCTCCTTCTTCATCATAGCACCGCATACAAAAAGACAACTACTTCCCTGAAGCAAAATAACAAATAGTGTTACCACATTCCCATCTCTCCATAAAAGCAGTATCTCATTCCCCCATAACAGTGAATTTAAAAAATACCCTTTAAGAAAAGAAAAGCCAAGCAAATATAAAAAACAGGGCAATGCAATTACGATACTACAGGTTAGAACCGTCTTCAGATAGTCCTTACAAGTATGCATTACCGAAACAACAATGAGTACCGCAAATGCGACTCCCACAAACCGCAGAAACCATATGAAAAATAACACAGTTCCCAAACTCCAGTCCGGCAGAGCCTGACTGAACACCTCCAGATTATCCAACCCCTCATTTAAACCGTAAAAACCAAACTGTCGCAGAAAGCGCATTGTGTCCCCGCCGTAAATGCAGGATACCATCAACGTCGCCAGAAATAAATATACCCCATACTGCATTGCCCTCAACCGACTGCGCCCGTAAGCCGTAGTCCTCACAAGTTCTGCCGCTCCCCTCCTATATTCAACCCAGCAAAAGCAGGGAATAAATATGGACAGAATAATCGTTATCACCAGAATCCCTATGTCGCTTTGCCTATCATGGTTTACTCCTAAAAGATACAGATATCCGGTCTCATATAAAAAAACACCGTCCGAATCCCGATCCACAATCCGGTAATACTGCTCTTCCACCTGTTCAAAAGCAGCTTTCTTAATCAGCATACTTTCAATGTAGTTACGCAGCACGGGATCGTCCTGTTCTTGAAGTAATATCTGCAGTTCCTCCAAGTTCAAAAAGAAAACTCTTTCCTGCTCCAAAAACTTCTCCTTCTCATCCGTTAAAGGCCCGTTCAGCTGCCACATGTACTCCTGATAATAGTGTGCCTGAGGAGAAAGACTAATCTCCGGTAAGGAAAGATAATATACCATACCGAAAAGAGCAATTCCCAACAAGGGAAAAAACAGTTTTCCCGACAACAATAGTTTTTTTAATTCCAACACAAACATCGGTGCTTTCCTTATGCGCAATTTTTCCTCTAACGCTTTACGTGCTTGTCCGATCCTACATACAGGGAACCGCCATAGCACAGTCCTAATGGCCTTTCCATAGAGACGACTTCCGGTAACATTTGCCAGTACGAGCATTAGCATTGATGTCGTGGCTACTATCCATACTCTGTCCAGTGGATAACCAAAAAACGAGAAAGACTGATAGCCTAACAACAGCTCTGCCCCGTCGGAAAATAAAAGTGGATTTAGGCAAGTAAGCCATCCTGCCCGTGAATTAACACCGCTTTTTTGAATCCATAGCGCCGCCAACATGCATACCACTGCCGTTCCGCTCAATAAATATATATTTTTTTTCACCAAACAGGCTATCGCAGAGATAGTCAGTAAGAGCATATATGAAAGTATAATTTTAAGCAACACGCTTAACAGCACTGCTTGCCAAATCATGAGATTTTGCGGACAAGAACCAAATTCCACCATAAACTGAACAGGAAGTCCCCATGAAACATCTCCTGTCTGCGTCACATAATACAATAGTAGTGCGCTCTCATAAATCATTGTCACAAACACCGTGGTGCCAAACAGGACTATAGACTTACCAAACCAGAACTTTTCCCTGCCTCTTGCTGTGGTGCTGATCAGCATGGTATAACCCTTTTCTCTCTCATCGGTATACATAAGCAGCACAACCGTCAGTAAGAACAGAAAGCCGAAACCATCCATCACGCGATTCTTAAAAAATATCCGTACGGCAGTATTATGGTGCCAGCTATCCACACTAACTGAGAGGCTGCTATAATCTCTCTTCGCCTTTTCCCTAACTCTCGCTACATAAGGATCCCCCTCAAACAAAGTAATCCCTGAGAGTCCGGAACTTCCCTGCTGCAATTCTTTCAGCCGGCTATCATATTCTGATACTATGACCATTTCCCTAAGTACCAAGCCCATAGTAATACGCTCAGTGCTAATCTCTCCGACATCTAAGGCTTCCAAATCCGTCTCTGCGTATCCTATATCCTTAAGAAACTGTACCGTCTCCTCTTCCGAAAAAAAACCTTGTTGATATCCCATGCTCACAGAGAACAACTGCATTGTCTCCTCATACTGCATCTCCAGCTGCTCTACAGCCTGTTCAAGCGGCATTCCTTCATATAGCCCGGCTGTTTTTATGTAACTCTCCAGACTAACACCCAATTTCTGAAACTGCTGATTCGTCCGGATAGCGCTGACCCAAAGTCCCAGCCCCAAGAGCAGAAAGAACCATAGAAGCATCCATCTTCTACTGAAGACCCTATGAAATTCCCGTCTTGCAAGTCTCAAACAGCCACCTCCGTGATTTGTCATATCAAAATAGCCTACTCTTACCAATATCCATTAACATCATGAATCACATAATCACCATTCAGCATATCCTCATAGTCCATATAGCTCAGTCCATTGTTTCCTACAAAGTAAACTACCTCATCGGACATGCCTAACACCTGGTAATATGCTTCCGCGGAACCTTCAAAACGGTCGATTTCCTTCCAATCCTCAAGAAGAATGAACTGACTATGGCTCATGTTAACAACCCACAGATCCCCCACCGGCCTCATATTAGACCATCCCTCCGCAGCAACTGCCTCCATGTCCAGAAGAAGGGTCGTTTCCCCTGTATTCGAATCATACTCCACCACTTGATTATCCAGTACAAGCAAGAACTGTTCATCCCGGTTTTTGAGAATTTCTACCATGTGAGGAACCGCCCCTACCGTTTTTCTCTCAAATACCAGTTCAAATACTTCTGTTTTGCGATCCATCCGATAAAGCTGTGTGGCATAGACAATCTCCTTCCAAGACTCATCAGTAAATTCACCTGTATCCCAATCTATAAAATCATTGATATCAATATCACTGACTATGTACATATAATACAAATACTCATCTGTGACCGCATATTCTTGAAATGACTCTACCGAATACCCCGTATCCGGCTGCGGAAGACTATCATAACTTCCGTCCTTTAAGCTTACTCTACATAGCACTCTCGTTTCCTCATTCTGATCGTCACTCCAGATTTCACCGATGTAATACAGATTGCTGCCTACAATCTGCATCGTATAAGCCGGTGCCGGAAAGCTTTCTGTCCTGCCAATTTCCTGCCTTTCCTCCCCGTAGCGATTCGCGCGAAACAGACGACCGTCCCATGCTTCACTTGCAATCTGCAGGACATAGAGACTATTGTCATAATAGAATGCATGCGCATAACCTTCTCCCCAGTAGGCGCCGCAGGAGCTGTCGCGGTGCAGACAGCTCGGCCTATTGCAGAGATATAACCAACTGTCCGTTTCTTTACTGTAAAAGTGCAGATAACCATAGCCGTCAAACCGCAGAGCGCCGGACTGTG
Organism: Lachnospiraceae bacterium; assembly: GCA_022510745.1. Lineage (GTDB taxonomy): Bacteria > Bacillota > Clostridia > Lachnospirales > Lachnospiraceae > Acetatifactor. The sequence goes on along the minus strand of JAFLSY010000001.1, from coordinate 573,236 downwards.
AAATCATAAAACTAGAAAATAACTCCGTTGTTTCCCCCGTCACTTCCGACTGTTTGCCACAGCCTGCAAACAGCAGGATAAGGGCCAGTGTCACACCGCCTATCACTCTTCTCATACACTATACTCCTTTTATCAGTACTCAAATATCTTTCGCCTTATATTTATCTTCTACAAATTTGCATTGATACTCTCTATCAACTCCAGATACCCTGCCTCTACTAACTGATTTTCCAGCTCTTTTAAGCGTTCTTTTGTCTCCGCACCGTAATATCCCAGAAATACCAGCCAGTTCTCTTCAAAAAGCTTTTGGCATGCCTGATATTTATCCTCTAAGTCCGTGCCGGTAAAATCACAGGGGCTATAGTAAGAAAGAGCATAGCTTACTCCGTGATTCATATCATCAAATTCTCCGGTAAACCTCTCTTTTTCTTCTCTACTCAAAAAACTCCTGTTATACTCATAGCCTAAACCTACCGCCAGCCCCGCTGTTTCGTAGACGATTTTACCGTCCTGCCACATATAATGATAATTTTCAATACCGGAATACAACAGCCGCTTTAAGGTATCATCTGTTTTTAGCAGCGTTACAAGTTCCTTACAGGCCTCTGGTGATTCTGTTTCTACATTAATCACCATAATATTATCATTTACATTCTCAGTAATATACGACTGTACCAACGGCACATAAAAAGCAGCGGTTATGGTTTCTTTAGGGGTATAAAAAAAATACCCAAAGGATGATTGCTCTGTCTCATATACCCCCCAAAAAATATACTCGTATGGATGCTTTTCTCTTTCCTCTCGTATTTCTACCTCTGACAAGCCAAGTCTACGCAGTAATTCTCCCGAATAAGTTATGTAGCCCGCATCCCTCCAGCTTCCCAGCTGCTCATAAAAGCCCATAATCTCATCGTTGTCAAATAAATTCACTGCTTCCCTGTTTTCCCCATCATGCCGAACCGCAAAAATATCTCCATAGGTTTCTACCCCGAAGTTAGACAACAGTAAACAGTTCTCGGGAGACAACAGCATCGGAATCACTTTCTGTTCAAGCATTTCGGGAAATCGAGATTCCAGCTCTCCAAAATCTCCTGTGAAATCCTGCATATTTATGGAAAACAACTCCGCCAACTGAGGAAAATATACATATACCAGTCTTTTTGCAGCTATCGGATTGCTTGGTATCCCGTAGATATCCCCTTCATTATCCCGCAGCTGCTCCCATACCATCTCGTCAAAAGACTGATAAAGTGCCTCCCCCTCAGGACTTTGCAGATACTCCGTCATACTTAATACCTCACCCTGCTCCACAGCAGCCTTGTAATCCAGAGTCATGTATATATCAACAAAAGTATTGTCCTCCCTGTTTTTTATGATGTCCGCATCACTTTCATGACCTGCAATAAATTCCTGCATAGTCGGCGTTACAAAATGCAGATAATACTCTTTTCCCAACTCATGCAAATAGTGATTTGCTTCTTCTTCGATCATTTGTATATGATTGCTGTCATCCTTTGGAAAACCTACATAAATGGTTATCAGCGTGCCATCCGCCCATTCCGAACTGTCATAATCCTTTTCCCAAGTCTTTTCCACGTTGCCTGGCTGCGTAATAAAATCGCTGTGCAAAACAAGAACAGGCTCCTCCGGAACAGTGTCCGAAGAAGCCAAATCATTCCTTGAGTCATCTGGATTTTGAGCAGAAGACGTATTTCCGCATGCTGCAGTCAGCAAACAAATCGTCAAAACACAACCGATTTCTTTTAATATCCGCTTCATTGATTGCCCCCTAACCCAATTCAATAATAAAATACCTAAATCTTCACTTATTTCTGCAGAAGAATGTATAGCATCCGCTGCAAATACCGTTAAGATAACAGACATAAACAGTACCATTACAGTTAAAGCAGAACATTCTTTATATGACAATAAAACCCCTATTATTTTATTTTTCTTTACTATATCATGACTTACTCTGTATTGCAACTAAAATGACTTACTTGCGCTTCCCTACTTCTTCGCATCCGGTAAACGCAGTCTAAAAAGTCTGGCTCCCAGCTTCTTTGCACTAAACGGAATCAGCGGATAAATATAACTCTGTTTGGATACCGTCTTATTGGTCGCTACCATTAGCAGACAGATTACTATGCCGCCAATATAACCCCACAGTCCAAAGAACCATGTCAGTATTAATGTCAGTATTCTCATAAACTTCAAAGCATAGCTCAGTTCATAGTTGGATTGCGTATAATTTGCTATGGCTACAAAGGCCATATAGAGCATCACCTCAGCATTGAACCAGCCGCTGTTTACCGCAAATTCTCCCAATACCAGAGCCGCCATGACGGACAGGGGCGTGCTTAACATATTGGGCGTATTTACCGCCGCCAGACGCAGACCGTCTATGGCCAGTTCCAATATGAGAAACTGCCAGATAAGGGGAATATTTTCAGGATCTTTTAACACAATGAACCTAAAGGCCTCCGGAATATACTCCTGATGGATCATTAAAAGCAAAAATGTGGGCGTCAGAAAATAGGTAAGCAATGTGATCAAAAAGCGGGAAAGCCGCAGATAAGTTCCCGTAATGGGCGGAAAATAATAATCGTCCGCCTCCTCGATCACATCAAAAATAGAGGTAGGCATCATCATAGCCGATGGGGAGTTGTCCACCAGAATAATGATGTTTCCTTCCAATATCTGCGCGGCTGCCGTATCGGGCCGCTCCGAATACTTAAACTTGGGAAAGGGATTGTACCATTTTCTTTCATACAAACATTCCGCCAGACTTTCCTGATTCATGGTCAGGGCATCCACCTTGATATTTTTGATACGATTTTTGATCTGGGCCAAAAACTTATGATCCACCCGGGAATCCATATAGCAGATGGCGATATCGGTCTTGGAGTTCTTTCCCGCGCACATCAGCTCAATCCTTAATTCCGTGCTGCGAATTCTCCTGCGGATAAGAGCCGTGTTAAAAATCAGAGTTTCCACAAAACCGTCCTTGGAACCTCTGAGTACCTTATCCTTGTCCGGCTCCTGCACGTCTCTGGCCGGATAGGTTCTGGAATCGATCATGATGGCCTCGGTATAACCATCAACAAATAGCACAAATACACCGGATAACAAACCATAAAGGATATCATCCCAGGAATCTTTTAAATCCACTTCCACATAGGGAATATGGCGCTTGCTCATTTCATGGGCATCCTCAGGCATATCCTTCTTGGTGATACTCATAAAATACTGAAGCATTTTCTGCATCAACTCATCCTTACAGAAGCCGTCTATGAAGTACATGCAGGCATCCCTCTCACCGATTCTGATAATTCGGTAGACCAGATCGAAATTCACGTCCACAGCCAGACGTTCACTCAGATAGGCCATGTTTTCTTTGAGAGTACTGCTCATTTTGCCGCTGCTTTTTTCCTTGTCGATTCTTTCCGCATTATCCATAAAAAAACTCCTTTTCCAGATTTACTATGGTAGTATTCCGAAAAAAGAGTTCTTTATGCATTTTCCTATTTGGTTGTACTTCCAAAACCGCCGTTACGGATTCCGTCTGCATCATCGTCCACCGTAATGCCGTATTCTACAAAAATGCCTTGCATGAATCCTGTTCCCGCACCGATTTCCAATGTTTTTCCCTCGTTGGAATCATTGGTTATTTTCGCAAATATATGCCCTTCATTGTCCGAATAATAATAATCACTGTCAATGATGCCTACCGTATTGTTCATCTGCAGTCTGTACTTAAATCCCAGACCGCTTCTGGGATACAACTTTAACACCCACTCTTCATTGATTTTAACCCGGATACCTGTCGGTATTTTAATGGTGCTTCCCGGCGGCAGAGAAAAAGCAAAGGGTGCATAAAAATCATAGCCCGCACTCCCCTTGGTAGCTCTCCTCGGCAAAGTTAAGGACTCATACATATCCCTGATATCCGCTTCCGTATATTCGGGAAAATCCTCCTTCATGGCATCAAGAAAATTTTGCTCACTGACCTTAAAAAACTGTGCTACCTTTTGCATACTCGCTCCTTATCCGCTATAGTCCCCACAATGCAGAACGGGAATCTGCTTCTCCTGCCCTGCCAATGTTTTTTTCACATCTATCACTCTCTGGTTCTTGCTGCCCTTCCACAGCAGCTTGGCATCCATCTCGTCTCTATGAAATTCACCGTCTACCACCACATCCACATACTGCATCAATGGATAAGAATAAATATCTTCCCAAGAATCTCCGGTATAGAGCCAAATAGTCTTATCCGGATATTTCTCTTTGATCTGCGCCATAAGTGCCCGCACTTCAAAGCGGTTAGACGGATGCAGCGGGTCCCCGCCGGAAAAGGTGATACCGGAAATATAGGATTTATGAAGCTGCTCAAAGAGCTCTTCTCTCGCTGCCTCGTCAAACAAAAGCCCGCCGTCAGGATCCCATGTAACAGGATTATGACATCCCTCACAACAATGGGAGCAGCCGGCCAGCCAAAGTACCACCCGCAGCCCATCACCGTTACGCATATCATCCTTGGTAATATTATGATATCTCATTACATGCTTTTCCTTTCAGCAATTTCCGCCATTTTGGCTTCATTCAATCTGGTATCTCCATGCACTCTGGAATAGGACAGATAACCGTTCATTCTGTCAATCTTGGTTAAGTTACGGCTGCCGCATTTCGGGCAAACATCCATTTCCAACTCCTGATGCCCACAGTCGTCGCAATAGGCTAAAGAAAGGTTGACACCTTCATAAAAGCCCATATCCATGGCTCTTCTTACCAGCGTTTTAATGGCCTCAATATTGTAATCGATGGGATATTTAACATACTGTATCTTACCGCCGTTGCTCAGATTCCAGAAACGTTCCTCCAGGTCCTGCTTTTGAATGGGCGTAATATCTTCCGTCACATGGCAGTGGAAGGAATTGCTTACATATTCTCTGTCAGACACACCTTCTACAATGCCGTATTTTCTCCTAAACTGCTTTATCTGCAGGCCGCACAGGCTCTCCGCAGGGGTTCCGTAGATGGCATAAAGATTGCCGTCCGCCTCTTTAAACTCATTGATCTTGGCATTGATATGTTCCATCACTTCCAAGGCAAACTGCCCGTCCTCCACCAAGGATTTCCCGTTGTAGAGCTGCTGCAGTTCATTCAAGGCAGTAATGCCGAAGCTGGCCGTAGCGGATTTTAACAAAGGTTTAATTTTATCGCTTAAGTTTAAGTTACCTCCCAAAAAACCACCCTCGCAGTAAGCCAGCGGATTGGTGGAAGCCCGCATCTCTCCTAAGTAAGCATAAGTCCTGATGTGCAGCTGTCTGATGAGTTCCAGATAATAGTCTAATACCTCATAGAAATCCCTGCTCTCCTGTCTGGCTTTCGCCAGTATCATGGGCAGATGCAAGGACACCGCACCAATATTGAAGCGTCCTACAAAGACCGGGGTATCCTGATCATCCGCCGGATGCATGCCCCCTCTTTCATACCAGGGAGATAAAAAGGCGCGGCAGCCCATGGGAGATATGATTTTTCCGTACTGTTTATAAATACTTGCTACATAACCCTTACCTGTAAGACTCAGCCAATCCGGGTACATGGTCTTGGCGGAACATGCAATACCTGCCTCAAACACATCCTCTAAAGGCTTTCCGGGACCATGCAGATTTTCATCATACAGAAATACAATTTTAGGGAACAACACAGGCTTCTTACACTCTTTCTTGCCCTGTCCCTGCTTTCTGACATTGAGCATGGAAATGGTGGCCAGTTTTGCAAAACGCCCTGTTCCCGTACCTGCAGTCACGGTAATGAAGGGATAGTCACCCCGGCTGCTGGCAACGGTATTGAATTTATATTCCCAGCCTTGGAAGCCCTGCTCAAACTCTCTTTCCACATCGGCATAAGCCACTTCTTCCGCCTTTTCTTTGGCTATGCCTAGACTCATATACTTGTCCACATATTTTTGATAGGACTTCTCCGCATAGGGTTCCAGAATATTGTCCACACTGGGCACCGTAAAACCGCCATACTGCTGGCTGGCAGCGCTTAACACAATATCTCCGATCACATCGAAAGCCACATCCAGCGTCTTGGGCTCGTTATACCAGATATTACCCATTTCGAAACCGCCGGAAAGCACATTCTCCACATCGAACAGACAGCAGTTCATCGTATCCCTGCGGGCGGACATATCGTGCACATAGAGATAACCGTCGCGGCAGGCCTGAATTTCCTCCGTTGTCATAAAGAACTTCTGATACAATTCCTTATTTAACTGATTGAAGATCAGGCTTCTCTTGGTAGATACCAATGCGGAATCCGTATTGGCGTTCTCCTTGTCCCCGATATACATAATGGACTGACTCTTCTTATAGACATCGTCCAACATGCGCACAAAGTCCTGCTTATAGTTACGGTAATCCCGATAGCTCTTTGCCACTATGGGCTTTACCTCCTCCAATGCGCTCTCCACAATATTGTGCATGATCTGAATGGGAATTTCCTCCTGATCCAGCTCATCCACCTTATCCACTACACGCTGACATATGTGTCGCTTCTCTTCGTCGCTGAACTTTGTCAGGGCACGGTATGCGCTCTTCCCTACCGCATTCACAACTTTTTGCACGTTAAAGGATTCTTTGCTTCCGTCTTTCTTAATAACCTTTACCGGCTTCTTTGTTTGGTATTCCGCGCTGTAATCCACGGTATCCGTTCCCGGCTGTTCCACTGTAATGCTCATTCTGCTCCTCCTCAAAAGTATCTGCGGTTTCTGTCATACGCGCAGTCACTATATATAGTATTTCTACCCGTTATAAACTTCTATATTTTGTAGTCCATATCCAGTATATGAAATAGTGCTCAAAATGTCAACGGAAGCCTGCCTAAAAAAGTAACAAAAATCCATGAGCCTTTTTGTATTATTTTTCCATCTTCAGAATACCGCTCATTTCCACTGCCTCCAAACTCTTTCATTCTCTTTGACGCCTGCATAATGCAATCCTCTTTTCTGTTATACATCCTTTTGCTCTTTCAAGATTTCCTGAAGCCGGGTAAGATATTCCGTTTTCACATGGTCTGGCGCCAGAATTTTGACATCCTTCCCAAGTCCCGTCAGCCAGCCAAAGAACTGACCGCTGACTGCCGCTTTGATCCTCACGGTAAAACGGCCCTCCTTCGTGCGCCGGATTTCAGTATCCCTGCCGAACCTGTCCATGACAACGCCTATCAGTCTGTCCGAAAACTCAAGGGTAACTATTTCCTCTTCGCCTCCGTACATGCCGAAGGTACGTTTGGTATACTCTGCCAGTCCCACCTTTTCAAACTGTTCCCTGCCGGCTCTTTCTTTTTTGGTCAGCGTCACACCGCCCATTTTATCCACTCTATAATGCTTAAGCATATCCGCCTCTTCATCATAGGCAGCCAGATAATAGTTTTCATCATCCCAGATTAAGGCCCAGGGACTTACCAAATATTTTTCACCGGCTTTTCTCGGTTTTAATTCTTTAGAAAGACTCCATTCCAGATAGGTAAAACTGATTTTCACATTTTCACTGATGGCCTTATACAGGGTGTCCACATTATAATAAATTCTTTCATTTTCTGTTTTTACCCGTCCCGATACATAGACCTGGCGCTGCAGCTGCCCTGCCTGATGTTTGCTTGCCAGTTTTTCCAATTTTTTAATCAATTCTCTGGATTTTTTAGCAGTCATAAAACGGGAAGCCTGAACAGCATCCACCAAGAGCTTTAACTCTGCCAGTTCAAAATCTCTGCCAGCAAGATAATAGCCGCTTCCCACCTTGCCTTTTTTTTGAATAATGTCATATCCGAAATCCTGCAGGCAGGCCATATCGTCATAGATGGTTTTTCGCTCCGCCTTAATGTCGTTTGCAGCCAGTTTTTCAATAATTTCCTGCGTGCTTAACACATGCTCCTCATCCGTATTCTCCATGAGCATCTGCAAAATATAGAACAGCTTCAGCTTTTGATTCACCGACTTAGCCATTTATCCCTCCACAATCCCCGGAACCTCTTTCAGGTTCCGTATGATGAAATCGGTTTTTACTTCAGTCGTATTTGGTAAATCTCCCGGATTGTACCAACAGGTAGCAATCCCTGCCAGATTGCCGCCCCGCATATCGCTGGTCAGGGAATCTCCCACGATCAAAATCCGATCAAGAGGCACCTCCTGCATCTTCTCCAATACCCGGTCAAAAAAAGCTTTCTGAGGCTTGGGTACACCCAACTGCTCGGAAATAAAGATATCCTCCATCACTTTATGAAAACCTGCTGCTTGCAATTTCCCCAACTGGGTAGCAGTCACACCGTTCGTCACCACAAACTGCCTGCACTTTCCCACAAGACTTTTACAGATTTCCAAAGAGTTGTCTATGTACCTGTAAATACTTCCTAAATACTCCTGATACCGTTTGCAAAAACCGGGCATGTCTTCACAGACCAATTCATACGCCGCAAATAAATCTATAAAACGCCCTGTTAACAGCTGGGGTTTCGTTACTTCTCCTCTCTCTAAACGCTTCCACCAGTTTTCGTTTATATCGCTGTAGGTCTTTATCATCTCTTCCGTAGGCGTTACACCGATTTCCTCAAGGCTCTTAGAGATGGCAAAACGCTGGGAATAGTCAAAATTAAGCAGCGTATTATCTGCGTCCCAAAGTATTACATCAAAGCGCATGATTCCCTCCTCAAATTATTGATATATATCAAAAAGTGCCGTAAAAACGGCACTTTTGTTATTCTTCCTCAGGACCATTCTCCTGTGCTGCTTTAATGTTTTTGCGCTTGCTCAATGTAGTTCCCGCAAAAATTCCCACACCCGCAATCGAGGCCATAATCACAAACAACAACAGATAACTTAAAAACGTATTAATAAATGCAATCATATTCCCTCTTTTCCGCTGTCATGGATGATAGACTGACAGCTTTTTGTTTGAAAAAACCATATCTATGATGTCTTATTATACCAGTGCGCCGCCATCATCGTCAAGCAATATCTCTCCGTCTGCCGCGGCAGTTGCCAGCCCGTCACATCTTTCGTTTTCCGGATGTCCGTCATGCCCCTTTACCCACGCAAACTCTACCTCATGAGGCTGCATGGCTTTTAAAAGGCGCTGCCACAGTTCCACGTTCTTCACCGGTTTCTTGGTACTGGTCTTCCAGTTATTCTTTAACCACCCGTCCATCCAATGCTGGTTGAAAGCGTCCGTCACATATTTGGAATCGGATACCACCCGGACCTTACAGGGTTTTGTAAGCGCCTCCAGCCCTACAATCACCGCCATCAGTTCCATGCGGTTATTGGTGGTCTTTTTATACCCAGCGCTGAATTCCCTTTCATGCAGGGTTCCTTTTCCGTCCACATACTGCAGCAAGGCTCCGTAACCGCCCGGCCCTTCCGGGTTGCCTCTGGCCGCACCGTCCGTATATAAAGTTACATTCATCTCATCCTTCCCCTTCATTTGATTTTAGTGCCATTGTCCTGTCTTTAAAAAGTGTTCCGCCCGCTCTTCCGCATTGGAAATGATCTTTTCCTCATACCCCATGACACCTAATAACTTGATAGCGTTACGGGTAGTCGCTTTTCCCGACAGCAAGCGGTATTGGAAACGTACGTCTCCTTCAACAATTTCTTCTTCGAAATGATAATTGTCATATTCCGCCTCAAGAAGGCCCGTCAATTCTACATCATGGGTAGCAGCAAAGCACAGCACATTCCCTGCCGTCAAACTCTTTAAGATTTCGGTGGAAGCAGCAATTCTCTCCACCGTATTGGTTCCTCTGAGTACCTCGTCTACAAAGCAAAGAACAGGCTTGTCCTCTGCCGCATGATTCAGAATCCTCTTTAAAGAACGTATTTCCACAATATAATAGCTCTCTCCCCCTACCAGATCGTCCCGCAGGGCCATGGAAGTACAGATATGAAAATAGTTTCCCTCATAAGAATCCGCAAGCGCCGTATGAATGGTCTGGGCAAAAATGGCATTGATGGCCACCGTCTTTAAAAAAGTGGACTTACCCGAAGCATTGGAGCCGGTCAACAATACCCCTCGTTTTGCCGTAATGGAATTCTTAACGGGATTGGCAATCAAAGGATGGTAAATCTCCTTTGCGGAAAGATATGTATGTTCCCGCGACTTTGAAAGAACCGGAATACAGTATCCTTCAGAAAGGGATTTTCGGTAGGCTCCTGTCACAATAGCTGTCTCCAAATAGCCTATGGTATAGAATAGAAAATCCACATCTTCTGTATGGAAACGCACCTGCTCCAGCATGGTATTGAATTTGATCAAATCCAGATGAAAGATCATTCTGGCATAATCCAGAAAAATATCTAACGGATTGCCGGAGCCGGACATTCTGCCGGAGGACATCAACCAAAAAGAGCCCCTTTTAAATTTCCCCAGCTGTTTTCTGTGCTTACGCAGTGTCTCTGCCTCTTCTTCCATTTCCCGGGGCAGTGCCGCCGCCATTTTTCCCGATATATCCACTAACCGCATCACATAGGCAAAGCTGGTGATATAGGGATCGATCTCATTCTTATCCTTAAAGTAGCCAAAAATATTATACAGCATGCAGAGAATGAGTCCGCTCACCCCCAGAGAAGGATAAAAAAAGCAGCATATAAAGAAGGGAATATACAACAAATTGCTAATATAGTGTTTCACATTGCTTCTGCTTCCCAAAATATCCAGGTGCTCCAGATATTCATAGAGGGAAAACCGTCCCGTAAAGCCCAGACGTTTCAATAAAAGCTGTACTTTTACCCTTTCTTCCGTATGTTCCGTAAAATACTGCACCAACTCTTCGAAATGTTCTAATTCCGCTTCCAAAAAACGGGGTGTACGCAGTACATGATATAATACTTCCTGTCCTGCTGAGGAAAAAGTATCGTCCATCCCTTGAAAGATCTCATCCATATTCAAATCATTCCATGTAATATCATCCACCTGATCTTCTTTTGGGTGATGGGTAAAATAACTGGCTATAGAAGCGTACTGCTCAGCCCTGTATTCCTTTTTTTCCGGTTCTCCATAATGGTTTCTAAGACGATTTAAAAACCTTTTATAATCCCGGTGCTCATCATAAAGTCCTTTTCCAAATATGAGCAGCACCAGCGCTAAAACCACTATGCCAAATACGATATATTCCACTTTCAGCCTCCAAATTAAAATCGTATTATCATAATCATTCTATCAGCCTTTCCCCTTACTGCATGATGCGGGCTAAGCTTCTTTCCACCTCTCTGTAAATATGCATAGGCTCCTCACCAACATAATAGTTTCCATCCTGATAGAGAATCCTTCCGCCTACCATGGTGAACTTGACATTCTGCTTACTGCCGCTGTAGACAAGATTCTTCTCGATATTGTGAATGGGCCGCATATTGGGCTTCTGTAAATCTATCAAGATCATATCCGCCAGTTTTCCCTCTGCCAATACATCTGCATCGGTAAGACGCATGGCTGCGGCTCCGTTTACGGTTGCCATCCGCAAAACTTTTTCGGCTTCCACCGCTGAGGCATTCTTTTCCCGCAGTTTGGCAAGCCCCGTGGTCAAAAACATCTCTTTGAACATATCCAGACTGTTGTTGCTTGCAGCTCCGTCCGTACCGATCGCTACGGTAATTCCCTTTTCTAAAAACTGGGAAATAGGCGCCATGCCGCTGGCCAGTTTTACATTGGAAGCAGGGTTTGTGATGACATACAGGCTCCGCTTATGAAAAACGTCAAAGTCTTCCGGCCGCATGTGTACGCAGTGAAAACCGCCTCCTCCATATTCAAACATGCCAAGACAATCTAAAAACATAGGCGGCGTCATACCGTATTTCTTCTTACAGTTTGTCACCTCCGCAGCCGTTTCGCTGATATGCGCATATACGGGCGCACGGAATTTGTGAGCCAAAGATGCCATTTGTACCAGCAGATTTTTAGAACAGGTATATTCTGCATGAAACCCCAACTGATAGGTAATCAAAGGAGAAAAATGATTCCATTTTTCATATTCTTCCGTCACCACTCCTATTGAAGAGGTAAAATTGTTCAGACCGCTCGTAAGGACGCAGCGCATTCCCATATCTATGGCAGCATGAGCCATAATCTCCGGCATCAGATACATGTCAAAAACTGCCGTAATGCCGCTGCTTAAATACTCTAAAATTGCCAGCTTTGCAAAATGATAGATATCTTCTCCCGTCAGCTTTTTCTCCATGGGAAAAACTTTGTCTGTAAGCCACTTCTGCAGGGGCAGATCGTCTGCGTAAGAACGCAGGAAAGTCATGCCGGAATGAGTATGCGCATTTTTAAAACCGGGCATGAGCAGATTTTCTTCACAGTCTATTTCCTTATCAAAGGAATGTGCTTTTTTTCTATCCTCCGGTTCTTTCTTCTCACCCACATAGACGATTCTGTCATCTTCTACCCAAATCTCTCCTAAAAAGATGGGACGATCTTCCTCCATGGTCAGTATTCTTGCATTGTATAATCGAATTTTCATTGCAGCTTGTCACCTCCGAATCCGTGGGGAAGCATATCCTTTAGTCTGTATTCCTGATAGTCCTGTTCTGTTTTGGTCACCAATATCACAAAATCCTCTTTGCAAAACTCCTGCATCACTTGTCTGCATATACCACAGGGAAATGCATAATCCTCGGGAGATCCTTCTTTTCCTCCAGCAATGGCAATGGCCTTAAAACGTCGTTTGCCTTCGCTGAGCGCTTTAAAGAATGCGGTTCTTTCGGCACAGTTGGTCGCCCCATAGGAAGCATTCTCAATATTACATCCCGTATAGACTTCTTCGTTCTCGGTAAGCAGCGCCGCTCCCACCCGATAGCCCGAATAGGGCGCATAAGCATTTGCTCTCGCCTCTAATGCCGCTTTTATCAAAGTACTTCTAAAAGCCTCCATACATCTCCCTCCTTTTTGCATATATGCTTGTTTATGTTTCACATTATAGCTAGTTCAAACTCCGGATTAGAACTTTTTAATGCTCTCTTTTAACAGTCCCGTAAACAAGGGTGCTGTCTTATTGGCCGCTTCCTGAACCTCTTCATGGCTTAAAGGATTTTCCGTCATACCTGCCGCCAAATTACACACACAGGATACGCCGCATACCCGCATACCTGCATGCCTTGCGGCAATGGCCTCCACTGCGGTGCTCATGCCCACCGCGTCCGCTCCCAGCATGCGGGCCATCCGAATCTCCGCCGGAGATTCAAATGACGGTCCTGTCAGTTGTAAATATACGCCCTCTTTTAAATCGATTCCCTGTTCCTTTGCGGTGCTTTTTAACAGTGCGGAAAGTTCTTTGTCGTAAATATTCGTCATATCGGGAAAACGGGTTCCCAACCCTTCTATATTCGGTCCTATCAAAGGATTTTTCACAAAGCAGGATATCTGATCCGTGATCAGCATTAAATCCCCTGCAGCAAAGGATGCGTTTACACCGCCGGAAGCATTGGTCAAAAATAAGATTTCCGCTCCCAAAAGCTTCATCAGTCGTACGGGCAGCACCACATCTGTAATGTCATACCCCTCATAGAAATGCACCCGCCCTTTCATACAGACGATGGGTACTTCTCCCAGATAACCGAAAATCAGCTTTCCGGCATGCCCGGGCACCGTGGATACGGGGAAGCCCTCTATCTCACCATAGGAAAGTTCATCCTCTACTTGAATATGATCCGCAAAATCCCCCAGTCCCGACCCTAATACTAACGCAACTTTAGGTACAAATCTCACTTTCTGCCTTACGCCATCATAACAACGCAATACCTTTTCATATACCTTGTCCATAAACTCCACATCCTTTCCTCAATTGATAAACTCTGCAAAAAACTCATTGTATGGCAGGCTGATAGCGTCCCACGCATCCCAGCTTTGCTCTTCGTAAGCTTCCCAATAAGGTTCCATCAATTCAGCAAATTGACTCTCCGTGACCCTGAAATACCAGCGATCTGCGACACGTACATAAAATCCAAACTGCTTCATTTCTTCGGTGATCACATCTTCCTTAGAATCATCTGAATAGTCCGGCATCCCCACCAGACAGACCATGACATTCTCTCTGATACCCCGAAACGAAAAATGAGTCATCAATTCTATATCACCGTTTTCATCCAGCTGATAAAACTCATAATTCCAATCTCCCGTCCACATGACTTTCCGGGTACCGATCATAAAATAATGGTAAGTATATTCGGAAAACCACAGACTGTAGTCCTGTGTTTTTGCATCATAATCTATCACATACCATGCATCGGCCTGTTTATAAACAGCCAGCTCCGGCAGCATATCCCCGTCCGCATCAAAAAGCGCATAGGTCACTTCCCTGCCGTTACTCGCCGATAAGCGGTCATTCGTCATAATTTCCGCAATGGGAATTTCCTCACCTGTCTCCCTATTGGTAAGACTTGTATCACTTTGAAGAAGTTCCCAGTATTTTTCCTTGTATTCTTCATAAAGTGAGAGATCGCCGGTTTCATATTCCGCGGTAAAATCCACTCTCTCATAAGCAGCCTTAATTGCCTCATAGGTTTTATCATCGGCATAGGGCAGGTCCGGATTATCATAAAATTCCAGATAATCGTATTCCCTGCTTCCATTCCAAGTTTCCAATAAGGGATCTGTCTCTATCAGGATATTTCCAAACAATTCTTCTAAACTAAACGGCTTTAAGGAATATTCCGCGGCAGTATAAAAAGCTTGTGATAATTCTTTAAAATCCTTTTCTCCCACCCTTATTTTATGCCATTCGGACCACAGTTTTACTCTAACAGCCTTTCCGGCATCTATGGGCAGATCTTTCACATATACGGTATAATAAGGTCCTTCGGGTTCCATCACTTGTGTAAAAGACAATCGCGTTCCCCATCTTCCTTCCGCATCAGGCCTCTCATAATAATCTATGATCCTTCTCTCACTCACATCATGGAACCAGACCCCTGCTCCTATGAATCCTCCCAAATAATCGGATGGCCAGCGCCATTCATCACCAAACTCCCATAGAATTCTTCCTGCCGTATCTCCCGGTTCATATTTTATGATGTAGAGCCAGCCTGCATACATTCCCAGCTCCGGAGCGCCGTCCCCGTCCCAGTCATAATAATACAGACCGTAGGGATACTCGGTTTTATCCCTTGCCTCCAAATACTCCCAATAAGGGACTCCCGCTCGATATAACTCTTTATAATACACTTCTCTATCGTTCCAATACTCTTTAATCGGAATCTCGCTTCGCAGTATTTTCAGATACCCCTCTAAATATGCCCGTTCCTCTTCCTCGGTGAGTTTTATATTCGGCTGTGTTTCTCCAAAATCAAAGCCTTCTATTGCTTTACGCAGTAACTCTATTGTCTGCGCCTGCGTTCCCTCTTTTACCTTTTCACCATTCACCACGGGCCTGTCCGCTATAGTACCCGGAAAAGTGTATATCTCATCACCGGTATCTTCCCTGCCGCAGCCAAGCCACACCATACATAGCAGAAGCATGAAGATAAACAGGGTTCTTATCTTTATTGATTGTTTTATATCCGCCATAGAAACACCAATTCATCAGCAAAATTGCTTGTAAGCAGGTATTTTGTCTACTTGCATTATTACACTGTCCTTTACTCGTTTCTAGTATACCATATTTTTCCTTTCTGCGCTTCTCTTTTCGTAAATTTCCGCAAAAAAGGAAGCAGCCTCCCTATAAGGAAATGCCGCTCCCCGATTTTACCTAGATAATAATGCACACCAGACCGCCGTTCATATCGTTTACGATCTTCTGCATGGTATCCTGCAGTTTTATCTGGCTTTCATCTCCGATCATGGAAATCTTGTTGCCGATGCCGTCACTGACTAACTGCTCTATGGTCTTGCCAAAGATATTGGTTTCCCAGATGCCTTCTCCGCTCTCTCCGGCTTCTTCTATGTATTTTATCAAATCCTTAGCCTGTTCTTCCGTACCCACAATAGGTGCAATTTCCGTTTCAATATTTGCCTTGATCATATGGATGGAAGGGCTTTCCGCTTTGATCTTAACTCCGAATTTATTACCATGGCGTATCAGTTCCGGCTTCTCTAAGCTGATTTCGGCCCGCTCCGGCGTTACCACGCCATAGCCTTTGTAGCGCACGGCCCGAACAGCCTCTAATACTTTAGAATATTCCTGTTTCATGGCGGAGAGTTCTTTCAGTTTGGAAATCAACTGATATTCTCCGGTGATTTCATCTCCCACCATTTCACTCAGCATTTCGTAATAATAAGTATTGTCCACATCTATCTGTAGCCTAATGCTGCCGTCAGCCAGATCCACCTTGTCAATCCTGCAGCGTTTCATATATTCGCTGTCTAAAGGAAGCTGCCCGTCAATCTGCCGCATCCGTAGTTCTTTCACCGTGCTGATTTCTTTCATCAAACTTTTTACCGCAGATACCATATCCACTTTCATGCGGTTATCCGCAGCCAGCATCTCCACCCATTTCGGCATATAAAATTCCATACGGGTGATGGGGAATTCATAGAGTATCTGCTCCATAATGGCATGAATATCTTCTTTTTTCAGCTGCTCACAGTTGACCGGCATAACGGCCACCTGATACTTTTCTTCAAGCTCTGCTGCAAGGGCTTTCGTTTCTTCCGCATGGGGTCTTTCGGAATTTAACAGTACCAAAAACGGTTTCTGCATTTTCTTTAAAGCGGTAATGGTTTTTGTTTCCGCTTCCAGATAGCTGCTTCTCGGAAGCTCTCCGAAACTGCCGTCCGTAATAATAACAAGACCTATGGTAGAATGATCTCCGATCACCTTATCCGTACCGATACCGGCTGCCTGAGTAAAGGGGATTTCATTCTCAGACCAGGGAGTTTTTACCATTCTCTCTGCATCGCCTTCCATATGTCCCGCTGCACCCTCTACCATGTATCCAACGCAGTCTATCAACCTTACTTTGGCCTCAATATCGCCCCCTAAAAGAACTTTTGCAGCTTCTTTAGGAATAAATTTAGGCTCCGTGGTGGTAATGGTCTTTCCGCCTGCACTCTGCGGCAGTTCATCCCTAGCCCGTTCTTTTTCATGCTCATCCTCCATGAAGGGCAGCACACACACATCCATGAACCGTTTAATAAAAGTGGATTTGCCGGTACGCACAGGTCCGACTACTCCTATGTAGATTTCTCCGTTGCACCTTACTTGTATGTCTTTGTATAAATCATATTCTTTAAAGCTGTTAGTGTCCATAAAATTACCCCTTCCATACTTAGTTCAGTGTATGAAAAGGGGTAATGATTTATGACTGATTTTGTATATTTGCTTGCCTCATCCAGGCAAAATATGCTTCGTCACAGGCATCAAAGGTGCCGTCTTCCATAAACTTTCCGTAAAACTCCTCCCAGATTTCAGAAAGCAGACTTTGGTAAGGTTCCCAATCCGCAAGCATCTCCTCTTTCGTATAATGCTGTGTACAGTTGCCATCGGGGGAACTCTTTAAAAACCGCCCGCCTTTTGGCCTTTCTTCTTCGGATAAACTACAGCCGGACGGGGTTAAGGCCATACATTCTCCCATGGCTTCCACGCCAATAAAGGTGTAGCATTTATGCCGCATCCGCAGATAGTAAAATGGACGCCCAGATTGACTTATGCAGTCAACAGCATAATGCTCATCATTTTGAAGCATATGGAACAACGCATCAGACAATACGGATTTTTTATTTGTATCTCTCAGTTCTGTATCCGCATTTGTAAGCTTTGTATCCGTAATCTCAATCTCTTTATTTCTGACAGCCAGTGCCCGCAGCATATCTTCCGGAGCCAGAGAACAGCCTCTTTCCTTACAGCATCTGCCGCAGCATTTTGCGCATTCCTCTCCCGGCTTAAACCCTTCCATACTGCCCTCCCTGTAAAAGTCCCTGAAATTCCTCATAGGGAAAGATATGGACGCTCTGTACGCTTTCTTCGTTCCTCACCCTCAAAAAGTCTACAAGCAGAACCTCCTGTTTGCCACAGCCGGCACAGCGGTACACCGTCAGCCGAAAGGCTCTGACGCCGGTCGGAATCTGTTCCACATTCTGAATATATTGTCCGTTCCGGGCATACCATGCAGCGCTTTCATCATGCTTGTAATTAAACCGGACCGGAAGCAGATAAAGCGAGCTATGTACAGGTACCTCATTCCCCCGGCAAGCCTTGCAGCGCCTGTTATCCGACCGATTCCGCCTTTTTTCCACCATTGCAATGATCAGTGCAACGATAATAAAGCCGCCCATAACGCCCCAAAATATCAATCCGAGTATGAGTTCGATATCCATCTAGCGCGTACCTCCTAAAAATCCTCTTCAGTAACTTCTACTTCATTACGACCCTTTTAAAGTTCTTTTTGCCCCGTCTGATAATCAGGCCTTCTCCTGCAAACTGTTCCGGCACATAAGCGGTCTTAATATCCGTCACTTTCTCATCCGCAACGGTAATGCCGCCCTGTTCTACTGCACGTCTGGCTTCGGAACGGGAAGCCGTCAGACCGGCCTTTACCAAAACTCCCATAATATCCAGGCTGCCATCTGTAAAATCTTCCTCCGTCAGTTCTGCAGTAGGCATATCTGCCGCACTGCCGCCGGAAAAGAGGGCTCTGGCGCTCTCCTGTGCTCTTTTTGCCTCTTCCTCACCATGTACTAAATTTGTCAGTTCATAAGCCAGAATTTCTTTGGCTGTATTTAACTGGCTGCCTTCCCAGTTATCCATTTCCTCAATCTGCTCGATAGGCAGGAAAGTCAACATCCGCAGACATTTCAATACATCCGCATCAGCCACATTTCTCCAGTACTGATAAAATTCAAAAGGAGAAGTCTTATTAGGATCCAGCCATACCGCTCCTTTTTGTGTTTTACCCATCTTCTTGCCCTCGGAATTCAAGAGCAATGTAATGGTCATGGCATAAGCATCCTTGCCTAACTTTCTGCGGATCAATTCGGTACCGCCCAACATGTTGCTCCACTGGTCATCTCCTCCAAACTGCATATTGCAGCCATATTTCTCGTATAAGCACAGAAAGTCGTAGCTCTGCATGATCATGTAGTTAAACTCAAGGAAGCTTAAACCCTTTTCCATACGCTGCTTGTAACACTCTGCGGTCAACATACGGTTTACGGAGAAATGCACCCCAATGTCCCGGATAAAATCAATGTAATTCAGGTCACGAAGCCAATCCGCATTATTCACCATCATGGCTTTTCCTTCTCCAAACTCGATAAAGCGGCTCATCTGCTTCTTGAAGCACTCGCAGTTATGGTCGATCATTTCCGTAGTCATCATGGTACGAAGGTCACTCCTGCCGGAAGGATCTCCGATCATACCGGTACCGCCTCCGATCAGGGCAATAGGACGGTTACCAGCCATCTGCAGGCGCTTCATCAGGCATAAAGCCATAAAATGTCCCACATGCAGACTGTCCGCAGTAGGGTCAAATCCAATGTAAAAAGTGGCCTTACCGTTGTTAATTAACTCTTTAATTTCTTCTTCATCGGTGAGCTGTGCCAACAGCCCCCTTGCTTTTAATTCTTCAAATACTGTCATCTTTCTCTCTCCTTTTTCATTTTAGCATTAAAAAAACCCGTCCTTAAGCAAAGGACGAGTTAACCCCGTGTTACCACCTTTATTCCCGCATGACTCACGCCCTGCGGCTTGGCAGGTATCCAACAATACCCCGGCAGATATCGGTGCCTCCGGCAAAGCCTACTCTGTACACATCTTTTTAATAAAAAGATTGCACACATTTGGGTTTGCAGCTCCGAGATGTATTTCCCAAAGTCCTTCTTGCGCCTCTCACCAACCGGCAACTCTCTGTCAGCCTGTAAACAATGGTACTTCTTCTCTTCATCGCTTTCTTTATTATGATTTCTCATTATACAAATTGTTTGATTGGTTGTCAACGAAAAACTAATAATATATATTTATATGGATATATTGCTCCATTGATTGTAATTACATTATTAACCATTGTGCCATTATGCACCATCATTTATATTCTTTTCGGCGAGTCAACTTTTTTATTGTATCATGTACAATTGAATATAACTCTGTTTCATAATAGTCAGGAAACATGCCTTTAAGTTCATTATCTAATTTATTGACATCTTTACAATACTTTACAAAAATGGAAGCAATTTTGCCAACGTATGGCTCTTGATAGTTATTAGCTAGGAGTACCCCAATTATAACCTTATTAATCTGTTGTTTTTGTTTGGAATTAGCTTTTGTTCCATTTTTTACTGTTTTTTCTGACAGCTTTTTTTCATTGGATTTTGAAACGGAGTTCTTAAGCAAACTATCATCAATGCTTTCTTTTCGCACAATTTTAGAAGAACACTCCTTTTTAAGGAAAGAAATAATATGCTCATAACCTTTGTCCTTGCTGATAATCACATATCTGCATTGATCACTGGCATTTTTACCCACCATGAAACCAAGATAGGCAACAAGGTGCTTATCTAAGGACTGATTTCCAGCAGGAACTTCATGAAAAAAAGGCTTGATTCCACCAAGCATTTTCATATTTACCTTAGATGCATTTTCAGTATAAAAAATATGGATTTCGTCATGACTTTCCAATTTATTAGAACCAGATAAACCTCTATCGTGTACGCTTTCAAAATCTATTAGAAAACATGTTTTTACTTTAGGCACTGGCTACACTCCTTCACTGCATATTATGATAAAAACGCTCTTTACCGTTAAAACTTATCATGTATTTTAAAATAATTAACCCCCAACTGATATTTAATCTGCAGTTTCATTAAATAATCAAATACAGCAAATAAAAGAATGAATTCAATAACCTGCGAAACAGATGTTATACATATTTCTCTCCAAAACCGGTATAAAAGAAAATAGAAAACCACAAATGCTAACGGAACAGAAAACGTGAGTCTTATGATAAAATCACATATATAGTACAACAAAGCCTCCGTGTTCTTTTTGCTCACTAATTTAAACAGCATGATAATTAGCACATTGGAAAGTAAAAAGATTGCAAGGTATATAGAACGCTCTGAACCCATCGTATAATTATGAAAAATGGAATCCATTATATCCGATATATATAAATCATTGAGAATCACTATGACCGAAAAAGATGCAACAGCAGCATATATTATCAGGTTTAAAGCACGAAACATATATCTGGCAGCTTTATATTTATACATATACCGTTTTCCCTTCGCGTGAGTTTCTAATTTCACT
The DNA here is from genome assembly GCA_022510745.1 of Lachnospiraceae bacterium. Classification (GTDB taxonomy): domain Bacteria; phylum Bacillota; class Clostridia; order Lachnospirales; family Lachnospiraceae; genus Acetatifactor. The sequence continues at coordinate 551,999 of JAFLSY010000001.1, read as the reverse complement.
TTTTCATCATTCTATTTCATCTGAAGAACTTTGTCAACAATATACAATTATCACAATCTTACATACTCCTATTGCATCATTTATTAAAAAATCCTTGTTATATCTTGATACCGATCGATTATTCGGTAAATCTCAACTGCCTCTTTATAAACCTTATAGTATAACATAATCATTCCATACCACATATTTATAATCCGTCTTGAAACTCACCCGCTTTGACAAATCAGTTCAAGGTATGGAAACTGCTAGATATTCTCAAATTGATGGTAAATCTCCTGCACAGTTTCTAGCGCTTTATCTTCATTATCCTCGGCGATAAAATCTTTCATTACTTTCAGATCAACTGCCACTAAAGGATTGATTCGTAACTTCACCTATTTACTCTCCGACTATAGCTTTCAGTTCTTTTAAGGACATCCAACTATTTTCATCTTTGACCGTATCCTCTGACTCCTGCAATTTCTCCAACAGCTTCTTTTCTGCAACATGATACACAAAACCGGAGTTTTATCGCTCAGTCTGCTCGGTCATGATTCCCCAGCGGATTCCAAATTTATCCACAAAAACCACACGGCAAGAACTGTATGGCGTGGCTTCCATTGGATATATTGTCTTACTTCCTTCTTTCATGATTTCATATGCTCTTTGTACTTCTTCTTTTGTATCATACATAATAGTGAGAAAATTTGAGTAGCACGTTTGAAATTCAATATCCACATGGTCGCTCATAATTATTCTTTGGTTACCCAGCATTAGTTCCGCATGATAAATATATTCTTTTTGTTCTTCATTAAGAAGCGGCATATACGCCGGGTCATTGGCATCTTGATAAGTTATTAACCAAGTTATTTCCCCATCGAATGCTCTTTGATACATTTGAATAGCTTCTCGACAAGTGCCTCCAAAATTAAGTGTTGGTACAATCTGCATATCTATTTTTCTCCTTGTATTATAAAGTAGTAGTGTTTATAGTCCCTCTCCAAGGACTATATGCTATACTGTTTAGATACTGTGGATTGTTGTTTTTCTGCCGTTCTTTTTTACTTTATGAAATAAATTAATAATATTTCCCTGTGGGTCTCGAATCCAAACTGATCTTCTTCCCCATGTCTGGGTAGACAATTCTTTTACTACAGTAACTCCTAGCTCTTTTATTGTCTCATATGTCTGGTCTACATTTTCTACTTCAAACTCAACGGTATAACTTCCGTTTCCAGCACCTTTCATACAGCCTGGTGCCATGGAACTCACCACACTTGTATTACAAATCGAAAAGTTTCCTCCTTTTGTTTTAAAAATAACGATAACGCCTTCATCCTTTACATCAACTCGTAATAAACTTTTATAGAAATTTACCATTTCCTCATAATTATCAGTTATAATACATATTCCATTAAATCTCATAGGAACCCCTTCTTTCTTATAAATTTCAAGCCATACCAGAACTATTAATAGTTAGTCTCTTATACTTCCTTGATTGGATGCCTGATAACAGTTTTCCATTTTTCAGGAGCAACCTTTCTTGCATCTGACATATAAATCTCATGGTGTAAACGCTGTTCGTTTAAATCATTCACAAATCCCTGCTCCTTCAAATAATTCTCCAGCAAAGCTACTGTTTTAGGTTCCGAATCAAATGAACCCAGATGCATAATCTGGACGCAAAGTCCCTCATCAATCGTTAAAAACTCTGCTGATGAACAATCTATCTTTTTCTTCTTGGTTGCTGTTTGTACCGCCCAAGCAAAATCTCTTTCGGATATAAAATCAGGCAAACGAATAACAGAAATCCAATTAAATGCATCCTTGTTGGTATAATCAATCCCTTTAATGTTATCCTGCCACCAAAAGCCTTCAAGCGGCGGTACTACATATTCAAAAAATCCTTCAATTTTATAATCTGTCTTATAACTCATTTTCAATGTATAAGCAACTGCATATAAAATGCTTATTGCCTGCTGATAATCCCCACCCACTACATTAGGATTTCCCTTTCCTCGAACTGCAACATAATTCATAGGAGGAATTTTTACAATTTCCGGTTTATTCTTCGGCATATAAAATTCTTTGTACTGTTTTTTAAAATCAAATGTCATCTTTTTCATCCCTTCTTTAATCTGTTTACTCGCTCCTGTATATTACGTTCAAATTCTTCCTCTGTAAAAGCAGGGTCTTTTGTTTTTCTCCATATCTCACAAGGTACATGCTCACACTTTCCACACCCTTTCATACCTTTTTGATTTATCGAGCATTCATATATTGGACACGCCTGCCCCGCCGGTGCATGAAATACTTTTCCAAGACTTGCATTGCATCCCTCGCACATATTTCCGAAGCACCCGCACTTGGAGCAATCTGTCCCACAACAGCTTATTATATTTACCGGCCCGGCTACCTCTAATATTTCCCGCTGTTTCTTTTTACTAAATCCCCCAAGCACAAGTTGATACGATTTATCCAGTAAATCCATCAATAAATCATCAGGCACTTCACCATCTGGGTTTATTGAATTCCAATGGGTTTTATTCATATAATATCCAGGAATGATATCCTCGTACTGTTGCCGCAGGAAATCGCCCTCTAAGGGTTCAAGTTTCAGTGTAATATAATATGGCTCATCATTTTCACCCAAACAGACTGCTGCAAACATTTTCCCACCTATTTGATAACGAATCCAATTCCAATCCTTCTGAAGATCTTTTGTCACTCCTTCCTTACTAAGTAAATATTCGTCAATCCATGTGTACCTCATAAATCAGTTCTCCTTTTTGATATTTCGCAGACTAAATTTCACCCTCATATCTCTTTTTCATACATTCGATGCTCACCTTAATCTCCTCCCGTATTTCTTCCGGTTCCAGTAATTCTACCTTTTCCCTGAAAGAGAGCAGCCACGTGATCAAATTATCCTTATCTGTGTAATCTGCTTGAAATAAAAGCTTTCCATCCTGCTGCACTCTAAAACTTTCCGTCCCAAATTCCTCTACCAATCTCCATTTACAGTCCTGATCAAATAATGCCTTGACCTTTATTCCACCGGGAAATATTCTCTCATCGCTTAAATTCGGCATTGGCACCTGCCTTCGGAGGAACTCCTGCTCCGCTATTCTCACCTGATCCATTCGGTTCAATTTGAATAATCGAAAGTCTTTGCGTTTTACACACCATCCCCATACATACCAGCTTGACCACCGAAAAATCAGATAAAATGGCTCAATGCAACGAACAGACTCTCCTTTAGGAGAATAATAGATGAATTCCAGATATCTACATTTGTCAATAGATGTGCGTATCAATTCGATTTTAGGCGCAAGTGAATCCTTATACCAAGAAGATAAATCAATCAATACCGACTGGTTACCTACCATAAAATCAGATGAACCAACTGACAGCTTTTCCATCAATTGTCCATAACGATTTGTTCCATTCACACTATCCAGACTACGCAGTCCTGCCAGGATATCCTGCATTTCTCCCTGTGTAAATAGTGTCTTATCAAGTTTATAGTTCTCAATAATGGAAATACCGCCATTCACTCCCTGTTTTGTTACAATCGGAATTCCCGCTTTACACAAATCTTCGATATCTCTGTTTATGGTTCGGCGGGAAACATCAAACTTTTCCGCCAAATAAGGTGCGGTAACCGTTTCTTTTTGTAACAGCACTGACAAAATTCCAATCTGTCTGTCTATTTTCATGATTTCTCCTTTCACAATTCTTATAATACTATATAAACCACGTCAACTGTATGTCATGTTTATTACACTTATAAAAATATTAATTTTAAATTATTATGTTTATTATAATTAAAACGCGGAGCATTACGCTCCGCATCTTCTCCGTCTCATCGGTTCACCATCAGTTTTACCATGGCTTGATTTAATCCGTCCACGGTCAGCTTATACATGGGAAACAGTTCCTTGATGGCGGTTTCTGCTTCCCTCCAAGGTGCATGTCCAGGCGCCATCTTAGGATTGAGCCAAACTACCTTCTTATAGTGCTTCTTGACTAACTGCAGCCAATCCCAACCTGAAATACCGCCATTTGGACCTCTGTAATTGCCTGTATCAGAATACAATTCCTCAGGTGCCATGGCCGCATCTCCCACAATGATCACCTTGTAATCACTGTCTAAATTTTTAAACATCCAGTCCGTATCTATCCAATCGCCGTTTTCACATTCCGGTGTCTTATAGAGCTTACTGTAGATACAGTTGTGAAAATAATAGGTCTTAACATCCTTATAGTGGTTGGACTTATGCACAGCCTGAAACAAATCATTCAACAGGGAACTAAACGGAATCATGGTTCCGCCCGAATCCATTAACAGCAACAGCTTGACCGCATTTTTTCGGGGTTTCTGCATGACAATCTGCAGACATCCGCCGTTGTTGCAGGTTTTGTCCACCGTTCCGTTGATATCCAGCTCCGTTTCTGGAATATCTAATCTGGCAGAAAACTGGCGCAGCTTTCTGAAAGCCAGTTGAAACTGCCTGTTGTCCAATACCCTGTCATCACGAAAATCCCGATACTTTCGCTCACCAATAACAGCAAATGCCGACTGATGACCGGTTTTGCCGCCCACTCGTAAGCCGCCCACATTGCCGCCGCTGCTTCCAAAGGAAGTCTTTCCCATGCTGCCTATCCAGAAGCTGCCGCCGTTGTGTTCGGAATCCTGATCTCTAAGGCGTTCTTTGAACTTCTGTTCTATCTCTTCCTTGTCCATATGGACCTGTAAGTCCTCCAGCTCGTTTAGCTGGGCTCTGGCCTCGTCGTCCGCCAACTGCTGTAAGTCGGATTTATCCAGCCAGCGCAGCATCTGGGAAGTAATCTCCTTTTCAAATTTACCGGCTTTAAAGCACTCTTCAAAGGCCATGTCAAATTTATCAAAATCCGTTTCGCTTTTCACTAAGATCATGCGGGCGATATAATAAAACTGTGTTAAGCTGCTCCCACATAAATCCTTTTCCAAAGCTTCCTGCAGTGTCAAAAACTCTCCTAAAGTGACATGCAGTCCCTTCTCCCGCAAAGTATGAAAAAACTTCGTAAACATGTTCCCGCTCCTTACAGCGAATTGGCATTATGCCTTACAGTTTCCAAATCTTCATCCTTCTTTACCACCACACCGATGAAAGGCAGTGCGCTTTTGATCTTGTCTGCGGAAATGCCGCCTATCTGCAGCGCATTGATCCAGTCTATCAGCTCTGAAGTGCTGGGTTTTTTACGAATATCCCGCAGAGTGCGGATACTATAGAATACCTCCATGGCACTCTTTAAAAGCGCTTCCTCCACATTGGGATGATGTACTTTCACGATTTCTTCCATCAGTTCCTCATCCGGGAAATCAATATAGTGGAAAATACAGCGGCGCAAGAACGCATCCGGCAACTCTTTCTCTGCATTGGAGGTAATGATCACAATAGGCCTGTGTTTTGCTTTTACGGTACGCTTGGTCTCATGGATATAGAATTCCATCTGATCCAATTCCCACAATAGGTCGTTGGGGAACTCTAAATCTGCCTTATCTATTTCATCGATCAAAAGGACCACCTGCTCGTCGCTGTCAAAGGCCTCACCCAGCTTGCCCAGCTTGATATAGCGGGAAATATCATCCACGCCCGCTTCTCCGAACTGACCGTCATAAAGCCGCTGAATGGTATCGTATACGTAAAGACCCTCCTGAGCCTTGGTGGTGGATTTAATATTCCAGATAATCAGCTTCTTTCCCAGAGATTTGGCTACCGCTTCCGCTAACATCGTCTTGCCGGTACCGGGCTCTCCCTTTATCAACAGCGGCTTCTTTAAAGCAATCGCCACATTGACGCTGGCCATCAGCTCCTCGCTTGCCACATATTCGCTGCTTCCCTGAAAGCCTGTCTTCTGCTCGTCCATACACTCTCCCTTTCCCCATCACTTTTTGTTGAAAATTATTTACTATCATGTTACGATATTCTTGTTTTAAAATCAAGGAAATTATGGAGAATACGCTATGATAAAAGATTTATTTGGGAATGGACGTCCTACCCTTTCATTTGAAGTTTATCCGCCCAAAAAGGACGATGATTTTGACTCTGTTTTTGATATCCTGCGCGCTTTATGCGGTCTGCACCCCGATTTTATCAGCGTCACCTACGGCGCCGGCGGCAGTAAGTCTAAACGCACATTGGAAATCGCATCTTTTCTGCAAAACGATCTGGGCGTGGAAGCGCTTGCCCATCTGACCTGTGTGGGAAACAAAAAAGAGGATATTCTCTCCGTACTGGAGGGCTTTGAGAAAAGTAATATCACTCAGGTACTGGCTTTGCGCGGTGACCGTCCCCGGGATATGACGGATGAGCAGTTTGAATCCCGTGACTTTGCCCATGCTTCTGATTTGATAGCCTTTATCAAGGAACAAACCTCTATAAGCTGTGCAGGTGCCTGCTATCCTGAAAAGCATTTTGAATGTTTCAGTAAGGAAACCGATGTTTTGAATTTGAAGAAAAAACAGGAGGCGGGTGCAGATTTCTTTATTACCCAGCTATTCATGGACAATGATTACTTCTACGATTTCAAGGATCGGGCGGAAAGAAAAGGTATTACCATCCCTATTTGTGCAGGGATTATGCCCGTCATCTCCGCTTCTTCCTTAGGTACTACTATTTCCCTCTCCGGCTCTTCTATCCCGAAGGCCTTTTCCGATCTGATTGCCACCTACGGCGATAAGCCGGAGGAAATGCGCAAGGCCGGTATCGACTATGCTATCCGCCAGATTCTGGACTTAAAGGCAAACGGTGTGGACGGTATCCATCTCTACACCATGAACAGACCGAAAATGGCCGGAGAAATTGTGGCGGCTATCAGTTGATGATATTTGTAAAACGAAACAAAAAAAAGAACCTGCATCCGACAGAATTGATGCAGGTTCTTCTTTTTAACTAAATAGATAAAAATCGTATTCATTCGGTCTGTACAAGAACATCGCAAATCCAATCTTTCTGCGGCTTTACAAGAATGCCGCTTTCAGTACAATGCTGAGCAAGTGTATCATAAAAACCAAAGAAAAATCCGGCACACTGACGCTGAGCGTCGTCCTCCAAATGCTTCGGAAACAACTCTTTATAGCCTGCAACAAAGCTTTTCACGGCATTTGTATAATCGTCCATGAGATGCCCGAAATTATTCTCCGCCGACTCGTTCAGTCTCTCTTTCTGCTCTCTCGTAAAAGCAGGGACAGTCACGAATAACGCTCCGCTTTCACGGCGGATAACGAATCCTTTTTCTATAACCTCCGCTGCGATTTTTTCATCGCTAATGTTTCTACCGTTCAGAATATCACTGCACATGTTGATCTGATAATCGTACATCATATTCCTAAACCCAAATCCATGCGGATTAAACACCTCATGCCTGTAGCCGCCGATCGTGTCTGAATTTGCATTGATCTGATGTCCTGTACTTATACGGCTGTATTTTCCGCTTTCCATAAATGCAAGGTATCTCCACTTATTTCCGTCGTAATTTACAGGGATTTTCGGGTAATCAATATCGCTGTATTTTCTGGAAAGATAATCAAACGCCAGAGCTAAGCAAAGGTAATGAAGTTCGTCTGGAGATTTTTCCGCTGCATAATAACCGATTTTATCCGTCTCATCAAAAAAGCATTTCAGCGCCGATAAAAGTCCTTCCATAATGGGCATTAGCGCTGCTTTTGCGTTTTCTTCGCAGTATTTGCCGTATTTGTCCGTAAAGATTATAAAATCTGTCTGATATTTTCCTTTGACAGTTTCCGTAACTGCACAGCGGTCAAGGAGATTTTCTATCCTCTCCTCCACATAGTAGGCAGGAACTCCGCAGAGCTTAGACAATTCCTCGATGTTATGTGGCTTTCCATAGCAGTACCAGAGAATATTTTGCGAAAGAGCGTCGCTGATAAAAGTAAACGGAAAAGGTCTTGAGCTTCCGTTATAATCTCCAGAGCCGTATACGCTGAACGTCATCTTAATGGGTTTTAATGCTGTTTCGTTCATATCTGCACACTCCTTTTTAAGTTTTTGCCGAGCCTCCGAAAGCCGCCATGTGACAGTTCCTTCGGGAATATTCATACGCTCGGCGATCTGTTTTACTGAAAGCCCATCGTAATAATAGCAGATAATTATTTCACGATATATCTTAGACAGCATAGAGACTTTTTCGCGCAGCCGAGAATACAACTCTTCCTCCGTTTCGGTAAATGCAGTATCCTCCACTGCACTTTCGGGAACGTCATAGACAAACATCGCGCGCTGCTTGCCCATTTTTCTGCTAAACCCCGACGCAACATTTTTGGCGAGCCGCCACAGCCATGGTTCAAATTTGCTTTCGTCCCGAAGATTTTGGACAGATGACAGCACTTCTAACAAAATTTCCTGCGATAGTTCCTCCGCCTCGTCTTCGGAAAAAGTCTGAGTGAGGGCAAACTTGTATATCCTGTCAATATATTCGGTTATCATCGGCATGTTATCACCACCTTTATGAGCTTTCATATATAAAGTGCAGAAAATGGTAACCATATTGGGTATTTTTTAAAATTTAAAGATAACGTCCTTTTCATATTTCACCATACAGTATGGAGCTAAGTCAATTACAAAACAAGTGTTGGCAACACTGTCAGAACATTCTATGAAGCTGTTAATATAATCACCTGAAAAAGAAAAACAGATACGCACAGATTTCTTGTGCATATCCGTTTTTTAGATGTCCATATTAGACTATTTCGGAATTGTGCCCATAACTATCCTTTACAACAGTAAATGCTTTTACATTTCTGCCGCAAATTGGGATTTTGATAAATTAACGCCTGACATTATACTCATAATCTTCCCAAATCTCTATTTTATTTCCATCTAAATCAAAAAAAGAAAATGAACGTCCAAAATAATCAAATACTTCTCCTATTTTCACATTATTCATCTCTAATTTTTCTTTAATCACATCGAAATCATCAACACAGAATCCATAAGCCGGTTGTTCCCCCGTTGAATATTGCATTTGAGAAGTAATATTTTTTTCCCTTGGAATTAACATTATCTTAACTCCATTATCTGTTCTCATATCAAAATATAAATCATCTTTATATATTACTTTAAATTCAAGATTCTTCTCATACCAGCCAGCTGCTTCTTCTAAGTCACCAACCGGTATATAAATATAGCTGCTAAGAAGCATCCCATTCCCTCCATAACACCCTTATTTTTTAATATAATTTACAAATTTAGACCCTTTATCATATTCTGCCAGTTCATCCGCAGATATATCTCCGATACCATCATATCTGTAGTAGCGACCATGATCTGCCTGAAATTCAATCACACAGTAATCTTCATCATCTACTCCGTTCGGATAATATTTCTCATCGCCTTCATTCCATAACATAGCTTTATATTCGTGATCAAAGTGCACAATAACTGTTCCGGTAAAGCACACGCCCTCGAACGTCTGGCAATTATCAAAGTACAGGCATGCCTTATTATCTTTTAATAATGACTGTACATGCATAGAGGATGTATTTGTTGAAATTAAATGTCCTCCCAACCCTTTATGCCAAGTACTAAATACTCTTCTTATACTGGGACTTCCGTCCTTGTCTAAAAAACCTATACTGGCAAACCCAGATTCTTTTATTAAGTTATCAATTTCATTCAGTGTCATATTTTCCTTTCCTCCTCTTCAAGGTTCTTCAATATTTTCTCAAGTCCTGCATCCAGTCTCAAAATCTCCTCATCAGTAAAACCATTATAAAACAAGCGGCTCATTTCATCGGAGACTTCGTTGTATTTACTTTCCAACCTACGTGCATTGTCCGTAAGACGGATGCGAATTTGCCGGCGATCCTTCGGGTCATAACATCTTGTCACATGCCCCAGATTCTCCATGCGATCAAGCATACTGGTCAATGTTGTCTTTGCCAGTCCCGTTCTCCTGGCCAGTTCCACAATGGGCAAATCATCCTCCTGCCATAAAACATAGAGAATATGCCCTTGAGCGCCGTTGAATTCGTCAATTCCGGCCTCAGTGAGCAATTTGCCAAAGACACGCCCTTGAATCTGCTTGATCTGCGAAATTAAAAATCCTCCTCTTGTCTCAATCATCATTTTCCTCCTACATAGAATAGTACTATATAGTACTATTCTATGTCAATACTTTTCTTATTAAATACTTAACTACAAAATTATAATTCTTTCCCACCGTTTATATAGTTCCATAACACACTGAAAAGCAGCTTTCATATTTGAAACCGCCATGCTTAAGTCCTTCCTCTCAAATTAATATTTAAGAAATTATTATCATGCTCCATGCCATACAGATAGAGGTCCGCCCAATTCCCCAAATTATCCTTTGCCTGATTCTTTTGGATATCCTCGAGTTTCATACCCAGTTTTTCCATTAGAGGGACAGATTTCTGACAATCTATTGTTTCAGCAACCACCTTATGAACATCCATTTCATGGAATGCATATGCAATTAATTGGGAACAAGCTTCATACGCATAGCCTTGACGCCAATAGTTTTTATTAAATATCCATCCCATTTCGTAAACGGATTCTTCCCAGGGTTTAAAGAGAATGTATCCAATCACTTTTTTGCTGTCTTTTAGAACTGCAGCCAACGCACCCTTTTTAACAATACAAAATTCTTCCATGAATTTCTGTGTTTGTTCAAAACCATATGCCGGCTCAAGGTTTTTCATGGTTTCAGCATCACCTAAAATCTCATGTAAATCACTTACATCACCCATATGGAAGTTCCTGACAATCATTCTCTCAGTCTCTATATACATATTATCTCCCCTGATGTCGATTTAGTGTCCGAATCACTCTTCTGATATCATCCGTTAATATGAAACTTACCCTCTATAAAATGGCGGTATTCAGGATGATCTACCGCCATTTCATATTCCTTTTTTATAGTCTGCTCAATCCAATCTAACTGTGCTTTACTATGGTTCTCATAACGCAGAATTGTAATAAGCCCTTCTTTTTCTGCTGTAAGAATGGCCTCGTATGCATCAGGAATATATTCATATCCCGATACGTAAACAGGCTCCCTTGATGCTGCAGCATCAGGTATCTGCAACGGGAAGCCCGAATCTGTAATATTTTCAACCACATAGATATATCCGGACACTCCCTTGTAGGTATCAAAAAGCGCATTGGGATAATATTCTTCTATGCGCTGCGTACCATCCGCATTAAAACCATAGGGACCCCATTTATGCCATTTGCCGGAATATAAAAATCCGGTTTCTTTACAGTACTTTTCAACCGCATTACTCAGATATACCAATACATTTTCTCTCTTTTTGGAAAAATAGATCAGCGGAATATCATGATTGGAAATGTGGGGACTTAGTTTTTCAATCCCCTTGGTAGAAGAAGCATGAAAATACATTTCAAAGCACCTCGGAAATCTTGATTCTGAAAAGTAGGTAACAGGGACAAGAAACTGTCCCTGTTACCTATGTTTAACTCGCTCATTTAAGGGCTGTGCATCACCCGCATATAATTGTTTCAATCGCCGTCTCTCAATCTCAATTTAAAAATTATGCCAATCCGTAAAGGTAAGCTGCTCATCCAGGTCATCATACGCACTACATAATATTTGTTCTTCAAAGTTATCCGAACATTGGAAAGAAACACGGCCATCGCTTAATCCTAAAGATTCCGGAACAATATTTTCAACCAGCTTATCCAAATTAAGCATAGGAAAAAGCAGCTTCAATGTCATTTCAATATCGGTCTTTTCCATTGTTCCGTCATTGGGTGTTTCATCATATTCTTTTTCTAATTCTGTCATCCTATCCCAATGGGGTTGATATACTTCTTCGTCAGGATCTGACGGCAATGCCTCTTTCACAGTGATCTCATTAATTTCCCAGAAAGGACATCCGCAAGCTTCCATATCTTCCATAATATTTAATAAAAAATTATCGTTTACCTGCTTTCTATTCTGCTGTACACGTTTTTCAAATTCATTGTAATAGGCTGTTAAACAGTCGGCTATTTCATCATCCGAGCAACTTGCTGTATCCAATCTGGAGGTAACGATATCCCAGGTTTTAATTTCCTCTAAATTGCTATAGATACTGATTTGATCATCTTTGTAAACACCCATATAACCAAAATCAAAAGTGCCGCTGATTTTTATTTCTCCGCTTACTACTTTGATTTCTATCATATTTATTCCTCCCACTGGGCATCGGAAATCTCTATCTTCTTATCCCGCAGCATCAAATCTTTCACAGCCTCATCTGCGGATTTGCCATCAAATAATATCTGATTCACCTGCTCGATAATGGGAAGCTGCACCTGATATTTCTCAGCCAGTCCCATAGCCGCCTTGGCGGAATATACACCCTCCACGACCATCTTGACCTCATCCATGGCCTCTTCCATGCTCTTGCCCTGTCCGATCAGAATGCCGGCCCTGCGGTTGCGGGAATGCATGGAAGCGCAGGTTACGATCAGATCGCCGATACCGGTCAGTCCGCAGAAGGTTTCAAATCTGGCACCCATGGCTACACCCACTCTGGCGATCTCCGTAATGCCTCTGGTGATCAGTGCTGCCTTGGTATTGTCACCGTAACCCAGTCCGTCCGCCATGCCGGCAGCCAGAGCCACCACATTTTTAAGTGAACCGCCCAATTCAATACCCAGCACATCAGAACTGGTATAGACACGGAATACATCGTTCATGAAAATATTCTGCAGATATTCCGCTGTCGCTTTCTTTCTTGCTCCCACAACAATGGTGGTAGGAATTCCCCTGCCCACTTCCTCCGCATGGGAAGGTCCGGAAAGTACCGCTACTACCGCCTGGGGTACTTCCTCTTCAATGATCTGGGAAAGGGTCATCAGCGTATTTTCCTCAATACCTTTTGCCACATTCACGATAATCTGATCCTGTTCTACTACCGACTTAAGCAGCTTTGCGGTATTGCGGGTAAATGCAGAAGGTACCGCCAGCACCAGCAGATTCCTGCCGCTTACTGCCTCCTGTAAATCGGTGGTAAATACCATATCTTCCGGCAGCTTGACACCGGGCAGTTTGTCCTTATGCTCATGCTCTGCTTTTAGCATCGCAATTTCCTGTTCAATTTTGGACCATACAGTAATCTCATGTCCGTTCTTATGTAAGAGTACCGCCAGCGCAATTCCCCAGCTTCCTGCTCCGATAATTCCTACTTTTGCCATAATCCCCTTATACCTCCACTTTATTTTTCTTAGTGAGATAGGTCTTTCGTTCTTCCCCTTTCACTAGCCGCACAATATTCGCACTGTGCTTATAATAAGCAAGTATTGTCAAAAGAGCCGTCAAAATATATAACTCGATGAGCTGCGTCCTGCCCATTCCCGTAAAAACTCCCAGCTCCCCGCAGATTACCATTTCAATCATAAATCCCGCATATACCAGTAAGGACCCCAGGGATACATAGTGGGTTAAAAAGAAGGTACTGAAGAATACGATGACTCCCATAGGAATAAAGTATGGATGAAAAGACAGCACCAATCCCGCTGTAGCTGCAATTCCCTTTCCGCCCTTAAAATGCATATAAAAGGGATAGTTATGTCCCAAAATGACACCTGCAGCCGTATAAAGAGCCAGCAGATAGATATTTTCCGGATGGCTCGTGGTAAATAAAAGACGGGTGAGCAATACCGCAAAAATACATTTTAAGCAGTCTCCCGCGAGCACGATCAATCCGGCCTTTGTTCCCAATACCCGAAGGGCATTGGTGGTGCCGGAATTGCCGCTGCCATGCTCTCTGATATCTATGCCATGGGCTTTTCCGTAAAAATATGCTGTCTGGAACAGACCGAAAACATATCCGATCACAAGACAGATGATCCTCTCAAATATCATTTATCCTTTTCCTTTCTCTCCCTGATGATAAACCGCAGGGGTGTGCCTTTGAAGCCAAAGGTTTCCCGAATCTGGTTCTCGATATATCTTGTATAGGAAAAATGCATTAAATCTTTATCATTGACAAAAATCACAAAGGTGGGCGGCTTAACAGATGCCTGTGTAATGTAGTAAAGCTTTAACCGTCTGCCTTTGTCTGAAGGCGGCTGCTGCATGGCTACCGCTTCCGCCATGATCTCGTTGAGTACACCTGTCTGCACCCTCATGGCATGATTTTCACTGACCATATCAATGGTTTCATATAATTTAGGTAAACGCTGCCCTGTCTTGGCGGAAATAAAAAGTATTTCCGCATACTGCATGAAGGACAATGTATTTCGAACACTTTCCGTGAAACGATAAATGGTCTTGTCGTCCTTTTCTACCGCATCCCATTTATTGACGGCAATGATCACTGCTTTTCCCCTGTCGTGTGCAATGCCCGCAATCTTTGCATCCTGTTCTGTAACACCCTCGGAAGCATCGATCACCATGACCACTACATCCGCCCGTTCTACCGCACCTACGGTACGAAGGATCATGTAGTGCTCCAAATCCTCTTTCACCTTATTCTTGCGGCGAAGGCCCGCCGTATCGATGAATACATATTCCCTGCCGTTATAGGTAACATCCGTATCCACCGCGTCTCTGGTGGTTCCAGCAATATCCGAAACAATGAGCCTATTCTCTCCTAAGAGCTTATTGATAATAGAGGATTTCCCCACATTGGGCTTACCCACGATAGCCACCCGGATTCTGTCATCCTCTTCCTCTTCTTTGTTTCCATCCGGGAAATAAGAAATCACCTGATCCAACAGTTCCCCCAGTCCCAATTTGTTGATGGAAGATATGGCATAGGGTTCTCCGATGCCCAGATTATAGAACTCATAGACATCATTGCCGTATTTTTCAAAGCTGTCCACTTTATTGACCGCCAGCACGACGGGTTTATGCGAACGCCGCAGCATATCCGCAACTTTCGCATCCGCATCCACCATTCCCTGCCTGACATCCACCATAAAAAGGATCACATCTGCGGTATCCATAGCTAACTGGGCCTGTTCCCGCATCTGCGATAAGATAATATCCTTGCTGTCCGGCTCAATACCGCCGGTATCGATCAATGTAAACTTCCGGTCTAACCAACTCACATCCGCATAGATTCTGTCTCTGGTAATACCGGGCGTATCCTTTACGATGGAGATTTTTTCTCCTGCAAGCGCATTGAACAGAGTGGATTTTCCTACATTCGGCCTTCCTACTACAGCTACAATCGGCTTTGACTTTCCAGCTGCCATCAATTTACCTCCCGGGCTACGCGCAAAATACTTTCCACGAAATCATAACCACTTGATTTTACAATATCTACCTTTACTTGTAAAGCCCCCTCGATCTGAGCAAGGCACATATCGTCCAGAAAAACATCCTCTCCGCTTCTAAGCACATTCTGGGGCAGAAAGAGCCTGCTCCCCAGTTCCTTACCCGCAAGCTGTGCGACAATATCCTGTCCCGTTAACAACCCTGATACCGTGATACTTTCTCCGAAGAAATCATTCCGTATCTCATATACCAAAATGGTAAGTCCCGGAAATTTCTTTTCCATGGTATCCGCCATCCGACGGATATACGGATAGGCCAGCCTGCCTGTCGCCAATGAAACCGTCACTGCCGGTTTTTCTTTCGGCCGCCCGTCGTCTGTCAGAGATTTTTTCATGTCTTCTGCCTCGGTAAATGCAGTGTTTTTTTCCAGTGTAGAAGCCATTGCATCTTCAAATTCATCTAAGAGGAGCCGCAGCATGCCCACACCGTTTTCTAACTGCAGATAACCGTCATAGCGTTCTTCTTCCGGCAGTTCTCTCTCCGCCAGTATATACCATTCATCACTGGCATGTATAAAATGGAGGCCATGCTCCCCATAGAGCTTTTTCTGCCATCCCTCTATCCTATCCAGCACCGCTTCCGCATCTGCCTTGCTAAAAGGCTCTAAGGGATAGAGCCCCTCTCTGTATTTAGAAATCCCTACCGGCACCACCGAAACGCTCTCCAGACAGGGCAGATACTCCGTCAGCCGCTTGATACTGTATTCTAACTCTTCACCGTCATTAATACCCTTACACAGCACGATCTGGCCGTTCATGGGAATCCCTGCCGCATAGAGCCTGTCCACTTTTTTTAAGGCCTCTCCGGCAAAACGGTTGTTTAACATTTTACAGCGCAAGTCCGGATTCATGGTCTGAAAGGAAATATTGATCGGCCCCAGATGATATCGGATGATCCTGTCAATATCATGGTCTGACATATTGGTGAGCGTCACATAGTTCCCCTGCAAAAAAGAAAGTCGGGAATCATCATCCTTGAAATACAGAGTTTCCCGCATTCCCGGTGGCATCTGGTCGATAAAACAAAAAATACAGTGATTACTGCAGTGGCGATACTCATCCATCAGACCGTTTTCAAATTCAATCCCTAAGTCCTCATCCAAATCTTTCTCGATTTGCAGCAGGCACTCTTCCCCATCCTTGGTTTCCACAAGTACCTCAATATAGGTTTCCTGCGAAAAAAACTGATAATCGAAAACATCCTCTATTTCATTGCCGTTTACAGCCACTATCTTATCGCCGCATTCCAGCCCCAGTTCCTCCGCAATACTCCCCGATTCCACTCGGCTGATCATATGTCCCTTCTGCTTCTTCATCCTGCCGCTCCTTCTTAACGCCTATCCCTATTCTACTAGAAATTTCTTGACGTGTCACTAGCATAATGTTATAAAATATTCATAGAAACGCTTGTACTTTAGGAGGAAACTATGCCCGATTTACACGAACTGGAAAATGCCATGCCTGTGGCCCCTTTAAAGATTGTTGCCATGCCCTCTGCAGAAAAACTGGCCCACAGGGTCAACGACTATCTGGTAGGCTTTCGCAGGAGCGTTAACAATAAAGTAAAAAACGATCCTGCTTTTCACGGCTATATTGAAGACAGCTATCTGACCAATTTTGAATGTCCCCGCTTTGGCAGCGGAGAAGGAAAAGCCGTGTTCCATGAATCTATTCGCGGCAAGGATCTCTTTATCATAACCGATGTCTGTAACCACAGCCTCACTTACAATGTAGGCGGATATGTCAACCATATGTCCCCCGATGACCATTATCAGGATTTGAAACGCGTGATTTCTGCCTGTAACGGCAAAGCGCACCGTATCAATGTCATCATGCCCTTCTTATATGAAGGCAGACAGCACAAGCGAAACGGCAGGGAATCTTTGGACTGCGCCTATGCTTTGGAAGAATTGAGCGCCATGGGTGTCAGCAATTTTGTAACTTTTGATGCTCATGATCCCCGAGTGCAGAATGCTGCTCCGTTAAACGGGTTTGACAATTTTACACCGCCCTATCAGTTTATCAAGGCGCTGCTTACTGCGGAGGATGATCTGTTGGTGGACAAAGATCATCTTATAGTGATCAGTCCGGATGAGGGCGCATTGGACAGAGCAATTTACTTTGCCACCGTACTGGGCGTGGATACCGGTATGTTCTACAAACGCCGTGACTACTCCGTTATGGTGAATGGCAAGAATCCTATTGTAGCCCATGAATTTTTAGGAGACAATATAGAGGATAAGGATGTCATCATCATTGATGATATGATTTCTTCCGGTGAAAGTATGTTAGATACTTCCAGACAGTTAAAAGCCATGCATGCCAGACGGGTTTTCCTCTGCTGCACCTTCGGACTCTTTACAAACGGTTTAAAGGCCTTTGATGAAGCCTATGAGAAATGTTATTTTGATAAGGTTATTACTACCAATCTGACTTATCTGCCACCCGAGATTCGTCAAAAGCCTTATTTTGTGGAAGCCGATATGAGTAAATTCACCGCTTCCATCATAGATTTTATGAACCATGACGTATCGTTAGGAAATACCCTTGTTACTACGGAAAAGATACACAGTATTCTGGAGTCCTATAACAAGCGTATGCCTTTTGACTGATATATGGAACCTAAAAAACAGGGGCATCATCACAAACATATTGTTTCGTGTCTGTGATGGTCCCCTGTTTCTTTTTGCAATTTATTCCGGCATATTCTCCTTCATGGGAAAATGCAAGGACACCTTAAACAAATCCCCATCCAGATAAATATTGAATTTGCCGTTTTGCAGTTCTGTCAGATTCTTGGCAATGGACAATCCCAATCCGCTGCCTTCGGTGCTTCGGGATACGTCGCCTCTGATAAAGCGCTCCGTCAGTTCTTCGGCCGGAATATTTAAGGGCTGGGCGGAAATATTTTTAATGGACAGCGTGACTCCCTGCTGCTGTACTTCCATATCCAGATAGACTCTGGTTCCGGGCAATGCATATTTACAGACATTGTTAAACAGGTTTTCTATCACGCGCCAAATTCTTCTGCTGTCCGCCTCAATACAGACCTCTGTCCCGGAAAAGCTCTCCATCACCGTCAGGTTCTTTTCCTCAAATTTTTCGGAGAACTCTCCTAGTGCCTGCTTCAATAATTCTGTCAAATCAATGGTTTCCCATACCAGTATGATATTTCCGGAAGAAATTTTGGACGCCTCTAACAGATCATCCGTCAACTGCTTTAGCCGCTGAGATTTATTCTCTAACACTTCGATATATCCCTTTATAGGCTCCTCATCGATTTTTTCCCGTTTTAAGAGATCCACATAGTTGATGATGGAGGTCAGGGGCGTCTTGATGTCATGGGAAACATTGGTAATCAGATCCGCTTTCAGACGCTCGTCCTTCATGGAGGTTTCTACGGCTTCCTTAATACCTGCACCGATACTGTTGACGGCCTCAGCCAACTGTTTGTTTTCTCCGTGCATATCTTCCGTCGGTACCTGATATCCCAGTTCGCCCTCCCTGATCTTTACGATTCCCTCTATGATCTTCTTACGCTTTATGTGATGATAAAACCAGATGCAGAGGATGCCCGCATCCATAAGACATACAATGAAGGACACGGAAATCAGCTGACTGAGATTCCTATGCCACCATGCATTGCAGAACCAAAATCCCAGTATCAGATTTAACGCCATAATTCCACCTATGATAAATAGGTTTCTGAAAAAGACGCCGCTATTGTCATACAGCTTCAGCAAAAGTTTTTTTAATGCCATTGCGGGCCTTTTGATCAGTTTCTGCCACAGCATCTTAACCAAACTGTTCTTCCATATCGTATGGGCCTTTATTCTGCGTAACAGGCTGTACCAGAACAGACAGAATAACAGACTGCACAAAAGGACGAATCCCCCTGCCATGCAGGCGGTCCTGAATCTGTGGGCACAGACAATATCCAAATTGTCCCCCCGGAAATACTCCCACAAAAACCATAATCCAAACTCAACCAAGAAAAACGCCGATGCAGCTCCAAGTCCCGCCGCTATTTCCGTAGGGATATCGTCAAACCAGTTTAAAACAAGTACCGCTTCCCGCTCCTCCGTCCCGGAAATATCGGCTCTGTTTTGCCCTGCTGCCCGCCATCCTGTTTTCACACTTAAGAATAAAAACAAAACAAACCACAGCAAGAGTCCGACTGCGCCTGCCGCCAACAGCAGATACGCATAGGGATGAAGCATGGAATAGGCCTCGTCTGCCCGGGAGAGAAAATCATTCAGAGGATAGGAGGTATCCACCCCCAGCCAGATACGCGCCGTTTCCGGATAAGCATACTCATACCTGGAAAACGCTTCGAAGATCACCTGCTCATTGAATATATCCGATCCCATATTGGATTCATAGATCATATTTTCCGGTCTGTAGATCATATACCTGCCATATTGCTCTCTATAGTATTCGTCCAGACCATCCCAATTGTCAGAAGAAAGATTGCTTACCCGCACGCTTTCTCCCATCATGGACATTTCAAAGCTATATGCAATATTGGTATTTTCCGCACTATAGCGCTCCTCAAAGCCTAAATATTCGTTATAATTATATGAGAGATCCCGTACTGCCTGTTCTACCCAGTCACAGTAAGTTACATATTCTGACCAGCTTGCGACACAGTCCGCCAGATTATGATTGTTTACAGTCCGGTAGCGTTCTGTCAGCATATTTACCACAACCCGGATATTGCCTTCATTATCTACATACACATCCGCTACCGGATTATTCGTCAATAGAATATTTGCCAGTGCCTCATGCACTTTATTCTCACCTGCAACATGGACTAACACCACTGATTCCGATAGGTCAGTTTCTCCCAAAACTTCTGCATCTTCCCCAACTTTTGCCTCGTTCATTATTGTAAATTGAGTAGTATCCGCATCGGTATCCCTCCCGTATAGGAGCAGCGTCGCACTATCTCCCAGATAGTCATGCAGAATACTCTCCTGCTCTAGATTCAGATAACCGTCCACCGTATTATAAAGCGAAGAACCGAAGTAAAATACAAAATCCATTTCTGCCATATCCCATACTTCATAGCTCAAACCGTACTTATTCCACTTTAATAAATCCCGTAAATAATACTGGGCTGCTTCCGGCTGATATTTTCCGTTCTCTGTCACAACGATTTCTTCCGGTTTTTCTCCGTATCTTCTGTTGACAAAGGCTTTGATATCAATGACTTTGCCCCCGTCAAAAGCTCCGTCCGTCTCCAACTGGCTTTTTGCCACATTATAACGGATGATATCCCGCAGGGCATTCCACAGCATGTAATCAAATGCTTCCGTTTCATCAAAAGCCGCTTCCTCCCCAAAAAGGCTCCAGTCATAATTAATCCTGCCAGTCGGAATGTTTGCGTTATCCACCTTTATGCTGATAAAAGAATACATCACCAGACAAGCCACAGCGGTTCCCGCCAGCCATATGCTAAACTGCTGCAGGCTGTAATATAGAATGCTTTTTCCTCTTGTCAGTCCCTTTCTCGTTCTCAATGCCCGTCTCCTCTTACTGCTTGTCCACCTTGTAGCCCACGCCCCAGACTACCTTCACATATCTTGGCTCCTTCGGATTGATCTCTATTTTTTCCCGAATATGCCGGATATGCACTGCCACCGTATTGTCGGCGCCGATGGCCTCTTCATTCCAGATATTCTCATAGATTTGGTCTATGGAAAAGACTCTGCCCGGATTTTTCACCAAAAGAAGTAGAATGCTGTACTCAATAGGAGTCAGCCGTACCGGTTCCTCATCCACGGTCACTTCCTTGGTATCATCATTGATACAAAGTCCTCCGATGCGGTAAACGGCATTACTTTCCTGGGGCATACTGCCTAACTTGGTATAACGGCGCAGATTGGATTTTACTCTGGCTACCAGTTCCAGAGGATTAAAAGGTTTTGTGATATAGTCATCCGCTCCGATATTCAGTCCCAGTATTTTATCCGTATCTTCTGATTTTGCGGACAGGATAATAATCGGGATGCTGCTGTATTCCCGGATTTTTACGGTAGCATGAATCCCATCCAGCTTTGGCATCATAACGTCCATGATCAAAAGATGAATTTCCTCTTTTTGAAGAATTTCAATTGCTTCTTCCCCGTTATAAGCTTTAAAAATGGTATATCCCTCATTCTTCAAATAAATTTCAATCGCTTCCACGATTTCCTTATCGTCGTCGCAAACCAGTATATTTGCCATACTTCCTCACATTCTCCCCATTTGATGCGTATTTTGTAGTATTTACCTATTACATTGTCCCTAATACTTTAAGGCTTTAACATTAAAAATGCCCCCAGATTTCCTCTTTTCCCCTCACTGGCTCTATGAGAAAATAAAAGCGCAGGATTACAGCAAGTACAAATATCCGTCACCGTAATCTGTCCCAAAGAAAGCCCTGCCTGTCCTAGTACCAGTTCATTGGCCTTCCATAAATCCAGTTGATATTTACCGGGTGCTCTGCCTGCGCTCAATACTGTTTCCCCGAATTCTTTCTTAAATATCTCTGCTACGTCCTCCGATACTTCATAGCAGTCCCGGCAGATGGACGGTCCGACAGCCGCCAGAATATCCTCTAAATGGCAGCCGTATTCTTCCTGCATCAACCGTAACATTTTCTCACCGATCCTGCCCACCGTTCCGCGCCAGCCGGAATGGGCCAATCCGATCACGCTCCTCTTTGTATCCACAAAATACAGGGGAACACAGTCGGCATAAAAAGTAGCCAGTACAATTCCCGGCTCATCCGTGATCAGTCCGTCCACATCCTGATAATCCTTAGGATGGATTACACCTTTTCCGCAGTCCGCCTTCGTCACCTTTCTGATATTGACGGTATGGGTCTGGTCCGAACAGACAAAATCCTTTAGTTCACACCCTAAAACTGCGGCAACCCGTCTGTAGTTTTCTATGACCGCCTCTTTTTCATCCCCTCTGGTAAAGCTCAGATTCAGAGTTGAAAAAATCCCTTTACTGACGCCTCCCATACGGGTGGAAAAAAGATGGGATACAATACCTGTTTTGGTGAGAGCGGGAAAGGTCAGATACACCAGCCCGTTCTGCTCCTTTTCCTCTAATACGGGACGCATGCCCTTCCGTACAAATTCCATTTCTCCTGCCTTTCTTTTACCCCCGCCTGTAAATATGGGGAAACGCATTGGGTATCCATGTTATTTCTTCCCGCAGGATACCGACTACATCATAGCGCACGGGAACCTCCTGTGGAATCCCCGCCTGATAGCGGTAAAAATCGGCCACCCGGCAGATCTTTTTCATCTTTGCACTTCCCACTGCCGCAAGAGGAGTGTCATAACGGCTGCTACTGCGATATTTTACCTCTACAAATACCAAATATTCTCCGTCATAACCAATCATATCAATCTCACCCTGTGCACAGCGGAAATTGCGTTCCACAATCCGAAATCCACGGCTTTCTAAATATTCTGCGGCCCGCTCTTCCTGTTCTGTGCCTGTTTTTCTGTTGTTTAATCCGGGCAAAAATAGATCCTCCCACTACACTGCTCTTGTTTGTTTCAGTATACTTCCATCCCCATCATCAGTCAACAATTCTTCCCGGTGGAATAGATTAAATATATCTGTTTAATCTACATAAATCCTGGTGAGTCTTCCTCCCAATCTGCTGAGCAGTTCGTTGGTAATGCTGCCGGCCCGTTCCGCTAAGGATACGGCCTGTATTTCTTCCTCTCCGTCCCTTCCGATCAAGGTCGCAATATCCCCTTCCTCCACCTGAATTCCCGTTACATCCAATATGGTTTGATCCATACAGATACGGCCGACAATGGGTGCCTTTTTTCCTTTTACCAGCGCATATCCCTGCTGCAGACTTCGGGGAAGCCCATCCGCATAGCCGATGGCTATGACCGCTAATCTGCACTTTTTCCCGGCCTGCCAGGTTCTGCCGTAAGATACATATCCTCCTGCCTCCACTGTACGAATACAGGCAATCCGACATTTTAAACTCAGTACCGGTCTTAAGGACAGTCCAAATTTCTCCTTAGGAGAATTGCTGGCACAGCCGTAAAGTGCGATTCCCGGGCGTGCATAGGACATACCTTCCATAGGATAAAACAAGAGACCGTAACTGCTCTGCATATGGTAAGCAGGAAAAAAACCTCTTTCTCCCAGCTTTTCTTTTAAGCTCATAAAATCCCCGATCTGCTTTAAGGTAAACTGCCTGTCTTCTTCCCGGTCACTGTCTGCTGCACTCATATGGGAATACAGCCCTTCCACCCGCAGTCCGGGCTTTTTTAAGACACGCTCTATGCCATCTATATCGTCACAGGAAATTCCCAGCCTGTTCATACCGGTATCCACTGCCAAATGCGTGCGAAGGAAACATCCCGTACCTGCTAACGCAGCCGCGTGGGACTCGTCCACTATCGTCTGCAGCAGCCCATAGCGCTTTAATAAAAAGGCATCTCTGGGCATGGTGTATCCCAACACCAGAATTTCTCCGCCGATACCTGCAGCCCGCAGGACAATGCCTTCTTCCAGTGTAGCTACCGCAAAATGCCCGCAGCGTTCCTCTTCCAAGACCTCTGCTACTTTTACGGCTCCATGACCATAGGCATCTGCTTTAATTACAGCCATGCAGTCACAGCCGGAAGGCATTTTTGATAATAATGCCCTGTAATTTTCCCGCAGCCTCTGCAGGGAAATTTCCAGCCAAGCCCTTCCCGGTTTTTCCATATTTTCTATTTTATTTTCCCGCTCCCATTTACGGATGCTTTTTTCTTTCACTGACTGATTCATACCCTCCCCTTATCCGGATGCAAATATATACCAGACACAAACTGCCTCCCAGTACGATCAAATAGTAAAGAGGACTGATCGTGAGCATAAAACGAAACTTGGTCACTTTTACAAACCCTCTCAATATTAATATGACGGCAGGATGCAGACAGTATAAAAGCATGGGGCCTTTTTCATAAAAAGCTTTCCACTGTGCCTTTGTATAGAAACCTCTTGGTTTACTCTCCTTTCCCTGATAGGAAAGCAACAGAGTAAACAAGCCCTGCATACAAAAAGGCAGGAGCAGATACATGCTGTCATGGCGCTGCCATCTGAGTATATGTAACCCCAGCCCTTCCCCACACATCAAAAGCAGGGTACCGAAAAAGAACAGGGCAGATTCTTTTCTTATATGCCCGTTTTCATCTGGCTGACCAACTAGGCCTGTTTGTAAACGCGTTCGGATTGCGACTTCATAGCCCAATAATAAAAAGAGGGGCGCATAAAACAATCCGTTTCTGGTATGGGAAGAAATTTTAAATATGACCTCATACAGGGAGCTCAGAAATGGGATTTGAGCGGTCACTCCATAGTAGCTATCCCCCAAAAGTCCAATCAGATAGAGCAGCCAGACACAAAGAAAAGTCCCCGTCCTTCCCAGTATTGATAAGCTCCCCCAAACCAGAATCAGTCCCAATACCACGGCCGGCAGATACCAGAGATGGTAATAGGTTCCGTCAAAGAAAACTGCTCTTCCTGCCTGCAGTATTATATCTTTTGGCGCGATGTTTCTATAAAGTGCCCATTCTCCCAAAAACTGATATAATTTGACTGGCAGATAAAGTAATGTGGTTGCCAGATACAGACACAGCAATTTCAATAAACAACGTTTGATCTTGGCTGCATTTCCCGCTGCATATGCACCATACAGTACAAAATAACCGGTCACCATCAAGAAAAAAGGTACTGCCAGTCTGGCTAATACCCTGGTAAGCAAAAAATCCGCCGTCTCATTTATGCTTTCTAAAGGCGAAGTATGAATCGCCACTACCAACGCCGCTGCTATCCATTTAAAATCATCCAGCCCCTTTAGTCTTTCCCCCTGCTGCAAATAAATCCCCTCCACTCTGTTTCATTTACCGATTTTAGCGGGTATCTACCGCCAACTCCAAAACTTGATCCACCACTTCTCCAAACTCCATTCCGACTCCCTTCATCATGTTTGGAAAACGGCTGTGGGAAGTAAAGCCGGGAATGGTATTGATCTCGTTGAACACAATTTCCTTCTCTTTCGTAAAGAACATATCCACTCTGGTAAAGCCTCTGCACCCTAAAGTGCGATAGATTTTTGCCGCAGTCTCTTTTATCCGCTGTTCCTCTTCTTCACTGATCCGTGCCGGCATATGAATGGAGGAGGTCTTTAAAGTATATTTTTCTTCATAGTCAAAAAATCCCTGCGAAAGTTCAATTTCATCCACTCTCCCTAAAGTAAGCTCCTCATTTCCCATCACCGCGCAACCTACCTCAAAGCCGCTTATGCTCTCCTCTATTACTACCTTTTTATCATGTAAAAAGGCTTCTTTCACCGCATCTTCCATATCCTCCCATTTCAAAACCCGGCTGATACCAAAAGAAGATCCTGCCCGCACCGGTTTTACAAAAAGCGGAAATCCCAGCTTCTCTATCTCAGCTTGCTTTTCTGCAAAGTCTGCCATACTGCTTATAGCTATGCTTTTGGGTACTCTGATACCAGCCAGAGAAACCAGTGTATGTGCCAATACCTTATCCATACCGATCACGGAGCTCTCCATATCGCAGCCGGCCAGAGGAATACCCGCCATTTCGCAGAGTCCCTGCAGGGTACCGTCTTCGCCGCATTTTCCATGGAGAATGGGGAATGCGATGTCAAAGCATATCTTTTCAAGGCGTCCTTCCCTTTCCACCCAAAGTGTAGGGGTTCCTCTGCTCATGGAAATGGTGGCCGGATAACAGTACTCTTCCTGCCAGGTATTATTTGCGATTTTATCTTCCCCACCCTCATAATAATAAACCCCTCCTTCTCTCGTAATGCCCAGATGCAGAACTTCATAGCGGCTTCTATCTATCACCGCCAGCACTGCCGAGGCAGAAGTCAGAGAAACTTCATATTCTGTGGAGCAGCCTCCAAAAATAACCAGTACTCTTTTCATGTAAATCTCCGTTCCTCAATACTTTCTTCGTTCATTCGTTTTCACTATAGCAGAGAATATTTAGGAGGCATTTAAATATTTCTTAGAATTTTCTTAATTAAAAAAAGACAGAAAAATAGCATACTGCAGTAAACTCCATGGGAAAACTCCCTATGTTATCACTGCAGTATGCTATTTACACTTTTAATATCTATTTATGCATCTTAGCTCTGATCTTATCCATGGAATCCACAAATACCAGAATTTCCGCTACTACTTCGTAGAGCTCGGGCGGAATCATATCCCCAATCTCCAAGCGGGACAGCGTATCCGCTAATTTATCATCTCTGTGTATGGGAACATCCGATTCCTTTGCTTTTTCAATAATACGCTCTGCCAGAGCACCCCGGCCGCTGGCTATGACTTTAGGGGCCGCGTCATCCGGATCATATTCCAAAGCAATGGCCTGTTTTACTTTATTCTGTTTCTCTTCCATATCGGCTCCTTTCCTCCGTTATCAAGTGCGCACGTCAAAGCCATACTGTGCCAGTACCGTATTGTTCTTATCCGTATTCAAAATATGCTCTATGGGACTTGCATTGTCCGCCTCTTCCCTGACGGTCATTTCACAACGCATGGAATATCCCTTCTTTTCCAGACGTTCATTCAGAATATGCATATTGTCGTTTAAAAAGTCCAGCATCTCATCATCCCGTACCGTAAAGCGGGTGGTGACCTTTGTCTGCTGCATGGCAATATATACATCCACAGGCCCCAGATTCTCCATATCCAGATGCAGCAGAGCGCTGACATTTCCGTCCTTCCTGGCCAGAGAACGTTTATTGGTATAGACATACAAATCCCCGTTTGTCTGTCTCCCTGCCATTTTAAGAGGTAACTGCACATAGGTGTACAAATGGTTCATTTGATTAATAAAATCTAAATTTTGACTGAGATTTCCTGCACTTTTAGCCGCAGCAGTCTGTCCGGCACCGCTATTTTGCAAGATTTCCTTCATATTGTCCAGTTGGCGATGCAGCTTATCATACAGTTCCTCTACCTTCTTTTCCTGCATAAGCTCCTCCGGTTTCAAAGACCACTGCTCCAAAACCTGATTCTGGAAAAGCTTCTGAAACTCGGGACTCTTAAAAATCTCGCTGAGAGCTTTGCCCGCTTCCTCCGTCTGAGGCTGCGTACGCGCCAAAAGTTCCAGCACTTCCTTCGTATCCACCGTTCCCTGCTTGATGCTGGTCAGGAAATTCTCCTTGTCCGGTATCGCTTTCTCCGGTAAGGTGGATAATAATTTTGCCAATGCATCTCTTTCCGTACTGCTTAAGGGCAGCTTACTCTCTGCAGGTACCACCCCTTCTTCCACTTGTGAAATCAGGGGTTCCATTCCGCTCTCAATTTCAGCCGCTGCCCCTTCTGTCTGGGCTTCCTGTGTCAAAGCGGCTGCTTCTCCATCCAAAGGCAGAGACTCCACTTCTCCGTTCTGTCCCGCTGCCTCTTCTGCCTGTAAAACGCCCGCTTCCTCGCCGGAGCTTATACCTTCCTGCAAAAAAAGATTTAACAGCGCCTGATACATTTCTGCAGCGCTCATTTCTCCGTTTGCGGATAAAACCTCCGCAAATGCGGCCGGCAATTCGGCCAGTATATCCGTCATGCCCTGCATTAACTGATATTGTAGATTTTGATAATTCTCCAACTGGGCAATATTCCCTTCATTAAGGGCCAGGCCCAGCTGATGCAGCGTCACGATATTGGCCGGATCCGTCTGTGGAAATGCCATTACCTCTTTAAACATGGCCTGCAGGGATTTGCTGTCTATGCTCATGCCTTGCTGCATCATAGCATCCGTCATAGCAACCGTGGTTTCATTGATGGGCAGTCCTGCCATCTGCAGCGCCTTAAAAACCGTATCCGAATTGGCTGTATTGGTAAAAAGCGGGCTCAAAGAAAGAAGGCGGCCATTGTTGCGTACCTCGAAAGTAAGCAGCTTGCCTGCCTCAACGTTGACATCCTGATCCAAGCGTGCAGTCAGTATCGTATCATCGCTCAGCTTAACCTTGACTTCCCCGCCATTTTTCTCAATGACTTCCCCCTGCAGTACTTTACCGGGTGTCAGGGATTTTATCTGTCTGTTTAGATTCTCGCTGGACCCTCCGTCACGACGAACGGTAGTGCTTCTCTCCCCTTTTACCTGTCGGGGAGATGGAGAAAAAATATCGGAAAGCTTCATGGATTCCTCCTATATCTTTACAAAATGCCCGATAAAGCTCCTTCTGTGAATAGGACAAGGACCATACTGCTTTAATGCGGCAATATGGGCTTCTGAACCATAGCCCTTGTTTGCGGCGAACCCATACCGGGGAAACACCGTATCATACTCCGCCATCAGCCTATCCCTTGTCACCTTTGCAATAATGCTGGCCGCCGCTATGGAAATACTCTTGGCATCTCCTTTGATAATGGGAACCTGTCTTATGTCCACACCCGGAATCGTCACCGCATCATTTAACAAAAGATCCGGCTGCACGGCCAGACCCGAAATAGCCTCCCGCATGGCCTCATAGGTGGCCTGCAGGATATTGATCTCATCAATACGTTCCGGTGCGGCATAGCCGACAGCCACAGCCACAGCTTTTTCCATAATTACATCATAGAGCTCCTCTCTTTTTTTTTCGGAGAGTTGCTTGGAATCATTTAGATACAATATATCACAATCCTTTGGCAAAATCACCGCTCCGGCCACAACCGGTCCTGCTAACGGCCCTCGTCCCACTTCATCGATTCCACAGATAAAAGCGGACTGGGCATATTGATATTCATATTGCTTCATCCGCTCCGTACGTTCTTTTTCTTTTTTAAGCGCCTCCAGTTTTTTTGCCGCAGAGGCAAGCAGCGCCTGTACGCCGCTTCTTTCGTCTTCTTTATATTCTGCCATAAGTCCGGGCAGTTCTTCTATGGAGGCTTTTCCAAAAACTGCCCGAATGGCGGAAATACTGTTTTCCATTCTGCTCCTCTTTTCACTTATCCCGATGGATACTTGGATTATTTACTGGTGCTTTAAGATACCGAACCGGCTGAAAGGCCAGATACGCAGCCACGCCCGGCCGATGATCAGGCTCTTATGCACATTTCCTACGCTGGCAGTACGGCTGTCCGTGCTGTTGTTTCGATTATCTCCCAATACAAAATACTCATCCTCCCCCAGCGTGATCGGCTCAATGGCTCTTCCGGGATCTAGCATGACTTCCTTGCCATAGCCCTCCTCCAGACGTTCTCCGTTAATATAAATATTACCCTCCGTATCTATCTGTACCGTTTCTCCGGGCAGTCCGATGATGCGCTTTATCAAATCCTCATTGCTGTTATACTGAAAATTGAAAACAATGATATCAAAACGCTTCGGCTCACTAAAACGATAAGTAATCTTATCCACGATTAAATTATCACCCACTACGCTGGGGTCGTTTAAATCTTTGCCATAGAGTGTGGGCTCCATGGAAGCGCCTCTTACGACTGCACGCTGTCCTACAAAAACAATGACCAGATAAGTTGCCAACACTACGATCAGCAAATAAATACTGGTACTTAATATCTCTTTTAAAACATTCTTTTCTTTCATTCTGCTCTGTCTCCATTCTACTTTTCTATTCTACAGGGGAAATTCCAGAGTGATTCTTCCCAATCTGCCGCTTCTGAAGTCCTCGATAAACAGGGATGCCGCCCTATCGTAATCCAGTTCCTCTCCTTTTAAGAAACATTTTCTGACTGCTGCAATCTCCGCAAGTACGTCACCTGCCGCCCGCCCGTCTATCACATCCGGCAGCGTCACCCCGTATCTTTCCCGCAGATTATCGGGATAACTTTTTAAAAGGGTTTGCAGCAATTCCAGCGCCATTTCCCGTACAATAATGATTTCATCGTTCATGGAGCCGATAAAGGCAAGCCGCATTCCCACAACCTGTTCCTCAAATTTAGGCCAGAGAATACCGGGAGTGTCCAGAAGTTCCAGCGTTTTGTTCAGGCGTATCCACTGCTTTCCTTTTGTGACGCCCGGCTTATTCCCTGTTTTGGTACAGGCTTTCCCTGCAAAGGAATTGATAAAAGTGGATTTTCCTACATTGGGAATTCCCACTACCATGGCGCGTACCGGCCGGTTCACGATCCCCCTCTTTCTGTCTCTCTCGATCTTTTCCTTACAGGCCTCCTGCACCAGTCCATGAATTGCCTTGATGCCGGCTCCTGTCCGGGCGTTTATTTCCAACACATAAAGGCCCTTATCCCGAAAGTACTCCGTCCAAGCGCGGTTGCCCGCGGTATCCGCCAGATCCGCTTTGTTTAACAATAGAATACGTGCCTTATTCTTTCCCAGTTCATCTATATCCGGATTTCTGCTGGAGAGAGGAATTCTCGCATCCACCAACTCTATGATCAAATCTATCAGTTTTATATCTTCCTGCATCATACGGCGGGCTTTCGTCATATGACCGGGATACCACTGGTAATTCATCTCCCTTTCCTTCCTTTGCTATTTTACAAAGCCCATACTAGTCTCATCATTTCCTAAGCGAAACCAGACCTCTCCTACAATATCTCTTGCTTTTACCGGTCCGATATTGGCTGACCGGCTGTCTTCGGAATTATTTCTATTATCTCCCAGCACGAAGTATTCATCCGTTCCCAAAACAATGGGATTCTCCGCAATACCCGCCTCCGCCATTTTATCGTAGACATCTGTCACCTGTAACTCATTGACATAGAGTCTGCCTTCCTTTATCTGCACCGTATCTCCGGGTCCTGCTACTACCCTTTTGATATAGTAGTGGGAATTCTGGTTGCCATTAGGCAGGAATGCTACCACATCGCCAACCTCCGGTTTTACTAACAGATAGGCATACCGATTGATCAGCACCTTCTGTCCGTTAGCGATATCCGGTTCCATGGAGACTCCCACCATGCTGACGGACATCCCTACGGCATAGACCGTCACAAATGCAATAAAAACCACAACCAACATACCAAATATCCAGGAAGCGATCTCCCGGACCAAGGCGGCGTTTAACTTTTTCTTTTTTTTGTAAAAGCTTAAACCCTTACGTCTTCCCATTCTCATCCCTTTTCAATAGATGTATGAAGCACCTATATCCATTTTATTATACTACCATCTCGGTTCATGCGCCATGTTTTTTCACAAAAAAAGTACACCTTTTCAGAATACTCCGAAAAGGTGTCCCATGCTTTTCTATTTAACGATTTCTTTTACCTTAGCTTTCTTACCGACGCGGCCCTTTAAGTAGTTCAACTTAGCACGTCTTACCTTACCTCTTCTTACTACTTCTATCTTCTCTACGTTGGGAGAATGTAACGGCCAGGTCTTCTCTACGCCGATACCGTTAGAGGTCTTTCTGACAGTGAAGGTCTCACGGTTGCTTCCGCCCTGTCTTTTTACAACAACACCTTCAAAAACCTGAATTCTTTCACGATTTCCTTCCTTGATCTTACCATAGACCTTAACCGTATCGCCTACGTTAAACTGGTCTACACTTTCCTTTAACTGTTCTGCTTCAATGCTCTTAATAATTTCGTTCATTTTTAACTCCTTTTCTATTGGATGTTCGTAATACCTTTCGTAACAGAGGACCATCTGATTTTCACAACATTCATACTTTACCATATTACCTGCATAATTGCAAGAATTATTTTTAAAATGCCTATTCCAGACACCAGATTTTATCCTTTGACCGATACAGCCCCAGCCTCTCCTGACGCTCCATGGATGCGGTATCCTCTTCTGCCACATACAAAAAAGGAATCCCTCCTTCTTTCAGTATGCGGTTAATAAATTCTATCTCTTCAAGTTCCAAATCATCCTCTGTCTTTCTTTTGGAAATCGCTTCCTGCCTTGTATAAGTATAAGGATAGAAGCCCCTCGCATGCCTCAATCCAAAATACCGGCATACCGCCACATTCATAAACTCCTGATGGGTAATAAAGCAGATACCTGCATCAGCTTTCTCTGTCTCCTTATCCGACATGCCAAAGACCGTATCCAAAATTTTTTCCCCGGCTTCCCTGCTTTTCGCAGTAAGCAGATAAGAACCGTTATCCTTATCCTTAAGCAGTGTGCCATCTGCATCATCAAAAAGCAGCTCGCCCCTGCCCCGATGAAGCAGCTCCAGCATATCAATATGGTGCAGCTTATCTCTTAACAGTCTCTCCCTGCACTCCACTATGCGTTCATACCGGAGGTACATATCCGGCCGTCTTTCCTTCGTCCTTGCTATGGACTGCTCAAGTCTCCACTGCCGTATTTTTTTGTGGTCACCGCACAAAAGCGCCTCGGGCACCGGCTTATCATGCCAGACTTCCGGTCTGGAATACTGCGGATACTCAAGCAGATAACCGGAAAAAGATTCCTCTGAGGCAGATATATCATTATGCAGCACCCCGGGTACCAGTCGGGAAATCGCATCGATCATGACCATCGCCGGAAGTTCCCCTCCTGTCAGCACAAAATCCCCCAATGATACATAGTCCGTCACAATCTCTTCTAACACCCTCTCATCAATTCCCTCATAGTGCCCGCACAGGAAGATCAAATCCTCCTCCCGTGCCAGTTCCTCAGCCATTTCCTGACTGAAAGTTCTGCCCTGGGGCGTCAGATAAATAGTTCTGACACTTCTGTCACCAATCTTATCCAGCACAGATTTATGGGCATCATAAACCGGCTGTGCCTGCATCAGCAGTCCGGCACCGCCTCCATAGGGATAATCGTCCACCTTTTTGTGCTTATCCTCTGAAAAATCCCGTATATTCACTGTTTCCACCGAGATATTTCCCTTTTCTCTTGCCCGTCCGAGGATGCTTTCCGACAGACCACTCTCCACCATCCCGGGAAACAGGGTCAATATGTGGAAATTCATGACTGCAACAGCCCCTCCATTACATGCACTACCATTTTCTCTTCTTCTATGGAAATCTGCAGGACACACTGCTTAATAGCGGGAAGCAGTACTTCCCCTCCCGCAGGACCGTAAGCGCTGTCCTCTGTGAAGGATACTGCATAGACGTCATTGGCACCCGTGGTAATCACGTCGGTCAGCACACCCACACGCTTCCCTTCCTCATCTTCCACCCGCAGCCCGATCAGATCCGCAATAAAATATTCGTCCTTTTGCAGCCTTACAGCGTCCTTCCGCTCCACATACAGCTCTTTCTGCCTATACTTTTGCGCATCCTCCGGTGTATCCAGTCCTTTAAATTTCACGATCACCATGTTTTTAAAGAACTTCACACCTTCTATTTCCATCACATGCTTTTCTCTGCCCGTATCCAACAGCACTTGCTTTAAACGCTTAAAACGTTTGGGATCGTCCGTTGTGGGGTATACCTTCACTTCCCCCTTGATTCCGTGGGGAGAGGTGATAATACCTACCTTTAAAATATCTTCCATATCTCTTCCCTTTCCATGATGTAAAACAGGGACGCTCAAAGGAACGTCCCCGCCTCATCAGATGATTTCCACATCCACTCTCTTATTGTCTTTGGATGATGCCGCCTTTACAACGGAACGGATTGCTTTTGCAATTCTTCCCTGTTTTCCGATCACTTTACCCATATCGGAAGGCGCAACATGAAGCTCAACAGTGACATTTCTTCCCTCTGTCTTTTCTGTTACCACCACTTCATCCGGATTGTCCACAAGCGCTTTTGCAATAACTTCAACTAATTCCTTCATAATCCACCTCCGGGCATACCGTTATAAGAAACCTGATCACTATTTCTCAATGCCGGCTGCCTTGAAAAGCTTACCTACAACTTCCGTAGGCTGCGCACCGTTAGCCAGCCATTTCTTTGCCAGTTCCTCGTCAATCTTAAAGGTGCTGGGATCCGTGCTGGGGTCGTAAGTACCAATTTCTTCGATGCACTTTCCATCTCTGGGAGAACGGGAATCAGCTACCACGATTCTATAAAAAGGAGCCTTCTTCTGTCCCATTCTTCTTAATCTGATTTTAACTGCCATTTTTTCCTCTCTTTCTGCCCTGTAAACGGGCAAATCATTATATTTAGGATAAGGAGCTTTTCTTTTGAAAATTCCATATCTGACTCATTTAAAAGGGAAATCTTCCCCTGCCCCCCATACCGGGGAAACCGAAGCCTTTGTGCTTACCGCCGCTAAACTGCTTCATCATCTTCTGGCTCTGCTCAAACTGCTTCACAAAGCGGTTTACCTCCGCCACATCCACCCCCGCGCCCTTTGCAATCCTAAACTTGCGCTGGGGATTTAAAAGTTTGGGATTCTGTCTTTCCTTCGGGGTCATGGACAGTACGATCGCTTCCATGTGAGCTAACTGCTTTTCGTCCACCATGGACTCAATATCTCCCAGCTTGCTTCCCATGCCGGGCAGCATCCCCAGAATAGCGGAAAGCCCGCCCATATTTCTCATCTGCTTCATACTCTCCAGGTAATCTTCAAAATCGAATTTCCCCTTCTTCATGCGGGCAGCCATTTCTTTTTCTTTGTCCGCATCGATATCTATGTTAGCCTGTACTTTGTCGATCAAAGACAGGACATCACCCATGCCTAAAATCCGGCTTGCCATACGGTCCGGATAGAACTGCTCCAAATCGGAAAGCTTTTCTCCCATACCAACATAGAGAATCGGCTTGCCGGTCACGGCCTTTACGGAAAGCGCCGCACCACCTCTGGTATCGCCGTCCATCTTGGAGAGTACCACGCCGTCAACGCCCACCTTCTCGTCAAACTCTTTGGCCACATTTACCGCGTCCTGACCGGTCATAGCGTCCACCACTAACAGGGTTTGATGAACCGCAATTCTGGTTTTGATCTCCTGCAGTTCCGCCATCATATCCTCATCGATATGCAGCCGTCCGGCGGTATCCAGAATCACCACGTTGCAGTCCTTTTTTGACGCATGCTCCAAGGCTGCAGCCGCAATGTCCGCAGGCTTGTGCCCGGCTCCCATGGAGAAGACCTCCACTTCCTGCTTTGCACCGTTTATCTGCAGCTGTTCGATTGCAGCGGGACGATAAATATCACAGGCTACCAACAGGGGCCTTTTACCCTTCAGTTTCAGCTTACCCGCAATCTTTGCAGTGGTAGTCGTTTTACCGGCACCTTGCAGACCCGCCATCATAATGACGGTAATTGCCTTTCCGGGCTGCATTTGAATCTCCGTGGTTTCGGAGCCCATTAAGGCAATCATTTCTTCATTTACTATCTTGATGACCATCTGGGCAGGATTCAAACCGTTTAACACATCGGTTCCCACCGCCCGCTCTTCCACGGACTTGATAAACTGCTTGACCACCCGGAAGCTTACGTCCGCTTCCAAAAGCGCCATTTTAACTTCTTTCAGTGCACTCTTGACATCTTCCTCGGTTAAACGGCCTTTGCTTCTTAAGTTTTTAAATACTCTCTGTAGTTTATCCGTTAAACTCTCAAATGCCATATGCACTCCTTACAGGAAAAATCACTCAAGTCATTTAAAGCTCTTCCAACAGCCTGTTACTCAGTTTCTGTATCTCCTTTAGCTGCTCTGTCTGTCCGCCCCCGCCGCTTTCGGAGGCCTCCTCCGCCAGCCGCAGAATCTCTTTTACGGTCTTCTTGGCTTCCATAAAACGTTCTGCCAGATGCAGTTTGGATTCATAGCCAAGCAGCAGCTTGTCACAGCGCCTCAGCAGATCATGTACGCCCTGTCTGCTGATCCCCGCCTCTTCGGCAATCTCTGCTAAGGACATATCCTGAAATACCGCGTCCTCATAAATCCTGCGCTGGTGCTCCGTCAGCAGTTCCCCGTAAAAATCATATAAAAGACCTAGTTCAACAATCTTTTCCATCCTGAAGAAAGCCTCTCTTCAACCTCTGTTGCCGACACAATAGGTAGCATACACGAAATCCATGCGCCTGTCAAGTATTTTTTCTTGACACCTTTTTATTGGCATCACGGAACTACGTTTTT
Organism: Lachnospiraceae bacterium; assembly: GCA_022510745.1. GTDB lineage: Bacteria > Bacillota > Clostridia > Lachnospirales > Lachnospiraceae > Acetatifactor. Next base: position 515,765 of record JAFLSY010000001.1, on the reverse strand, counting down.
CAAAGTTTTTCTTCAAAAAAGCTTTTATAGCCCTCTCCGTAGATTTCCGTTGCGCTGGTGATGATCAGAAATGCTTCCGTGTCCTCTTCCCTGATAATCTGCTCCGCTTTAGGAGCTAACTGCTTTCTCATCACGCAGAGTATAACCTTCTTATCCCGTCCGCTGTAAGCTCCCTGTCCCCTGATATAGGTCACACCGATATCCAATTCTTTTAAAAGTCTGTCTGCTATATGTTCTGCCTTATCACTGATAATATAAATCAGCTTCGCACCGTCCCTTCCATAGAGCACCAAATCCAGCGTAAAGGAAGTAACAAAAACCGTTATCCCGGCATAGAGAGCCTTTTCCACATCCCGAAAAACCAATGCCGAAAAAGCCACCACCGTAACATCCGCTACCAAAAAGAGCGCGCCCGTTTTCATGTAGGGAAACTTTAATCGCAGCAGTTTTACAACAATATCCATTCCGCCGGTGGTGGAGCCTGCATGAAAAACACCTCCCAATCCTACGGCAATCAGAACCGCTCCCGTCAGTGCAGCCAAAAGCGGATCTGTGGTCAGTGCCTGTATACCTGTTAGTGCGTCTGTAAAGAAAGAAATTAACAGAGTGCAATAGCCGGTGGATATAATAAATTTGATACCGAATTTCCATGCGCCTACGCACAGGATCGGAATGTTCAAAAGCAAAAAGAGCAGACCGGTATTTAGAGAAGTCACGCGACTGAGTATAATGGCAATACCGGTAACACCTCCCGTAGAAAGCTCATTGGGGGTTAAAAACAAACTGATCGCTACCGCATAGCAAAAACAGGCTGCGGTCATCAAAACATAATTCTTAATTACTTTTCTGATATTTACTTTTTCTTTCTGCATAACCTCTCCCTCCTCATGCAAACCGACTTACGATCCCTATCCGAAGTCTTACTTCCCGTAGACAAAATCCGCATACATAGCATATGCGGATTTTGGTAAATTATAAAATGGTGCGGATTAGTTTGGGGCGATAGCCTCCGCTTTCCAAAGCTTTCATAATCTCATTTTTATGCTCTGTACCGAAAGCTTCCATGGTAATCTGAAGCTCCACTGCCGCATTTCGGTTTGTGGATACAAACTGATTATGCTCCAGTTTAATCACATTACCATTCAATTTTGCAACAATATCCGCTACCTTACAGAGCTGTCCCGGTTTATCCGGCAAAAGCACGGAAACGGTAAAAATACGATCCCTGAAGATCAATCCCTGCTGTACTACGGAAGACATGGTGATGATATCCATATTACCGCCGCTTAGGATGGAGACTATCTTCTTGTCCTTTAACTGCAGATGCTTTAAAGCCGCTACAGTCAGAAGCCCCGAGTTCTCCACCACCATTTTATGATTCTCCACCATATCCAAAAACGCTACCACCAGCTCCTCATCTGCTACAGTGATAATATCGTCCAGATTCTGCTTTATGTAGGGAAGCAGCTTATCTCCCGGCGTCTTCACAGCGGTACCGTCCGCAATGGTATTGACATTTTCCAGTGTCACCACTTTCCCGGCCTTTAAGGATTCCTGCATACAGTTTGCACCTGCCGGCTCTACACCGATCACCTGAATCTTAGGATTCAAAAGCTTTGCCAGAGCAGATACACCCGTCGCCAGTCCGCCACCGCCAATGGGTACAAGAATACAGTCCACCAAAGGCAGCTCTTTAAAAATTTCCATGGCAATAGTGCCCTGCCCGGTTGCCACCGTCAGATCATTGAACGGATGGATAAATGTATAGCCCTTTTCTTCCGCCAGTTCACAGGCTTTTGCATAGGCTTCGTCATAAACATCCCCGTAAAGAACTACCTCCGCACCGTAACTCTTGGTACGATTGACTTTCATAAGGGGTGTCGTACCAGGCATTACGATCGTTGCCTTCACGCCATAACTCTGCGCTGCATAAGCCACGCCCTGGGCATGATTGCCTGCGGAAGAAGTGATTACACCTTTTGCTCTCTGCTCCTCTGTAAGCGTACTCATGGCATAATAAGCGCCTCTCACCTTATAAGCTCCCGTAAACTGCATATTTTCAGGTTTTAAATAAACCTTATTGCCTGTCTGGGCGCTTAAGAAATCGCTGTATACCAACTTGGTCTTCAGCGTCACCTTCTTTACTATTTCGGAGGCTTCTTCAAACTTCTCCAATGTCAACATCTTATCTTCCATGGTAACAACCTCACTTTCAAATGTCCGTATCTTCTTCTGACACTTCTACTGAATCTTCCGCCACATCAAAGAGCGCATTTACAAATTCATCAGAATCAAATTTCTGTAAATCCTCCAAAGTCTCTCCTACACCGATATATTTTACAGGTACATGGAGTTCGGACTGAATTGCCACTGCAATACCGCCCTTTGCCGTACCGTCCATCTTTGTCAGCACAATGCCTGTCAAACTTGCCGCCTCTCCGAATTCCCTTGCCTGTACCAGGGCATTCTGCCCTGTCGTACCGTCCAGCACGATCAGATTCTCCCTGTGCGCATCGGGAAATTCTCTATCGATGATGCGGTTCATCTTCTTTAATTCTTCCATTAAGTTTTTCTTATTGTGCAGACGTCCAGCCGTATCGATGAGCAGGATATCCGCTCTTCTGGCTTTCGCCGCGGATACCGCGTCAAATACAACGCTGGCCGGATCAGCACCCTCAGTTCCGCCGATCATATCCACTCCGGCCCGCTCCGCCCATTCTTTTAACTGTCCGCCGGCAGCGGCACGAAAAGTATCCGCCGCGGCGATCAGCACCTTTCTGCCCTGTCCTTTTAAAACTGCTGCCAGTTTACCTACGGTGGTGGTTTTTCCCACGCCGTTTACGCCGATCACCATGATAATGGACTGTTCTTTTTCAAATTCATATGCGGTTTCTCCCACCTGCATCTGCTCCTTGATACTGTTAATCAAGAGCTGTTTGCATTCGGACGGTTCCTTGATGTGCTGGCGCTTTACTTCTTCTTTCAGTCTCTCTAAGATTTCCTCCGTGGCATTCACGCCGATATCGCCCATGATGAGGATCTCCTCCAGTTCCTCATAGAACTCTTCGTCAATGGAGGAAAAACCGTTAAAGACAGAATCTATACCGCTTACGATATTGTCTCTGGTCTTTTTTAAACCGCTCTTTAGCCTGGCAAAAAAGCCCTTCTTTTCTTCACTCATAGATATGCTCCTATCAGTCTTCCAGATCCTTATCAATCAGATTGACACTGACAAGCGCGGAAACGCCCTTCTCCTGCATGGTAATACCGTATAGCCTGTCCGCCTTTTCCATGGTGCCCCTTCTGTGCGTGATAACGATAAACTGGGTATTTTTTGTCAGCTTATGTAAATATCTTGCGAAACGTCCCACGTTGGATTCATCCAACGCCGCCTCAATCTCGTCCAACAGACAGAAAGGCGAAGGCTTTAGATTCTGAATGGCAAACAACAACGCAATGGCTGTCAGTGCTTTTTCTCCACCTGAAAGCTGCATCATGTTCTGCAGTTTCTTTCCGGGGGGCTGGGCAATAATACGGATGCCCGCTTCCAGAATATCCTCATCCTCCATCAGTTCCAGACTGCCCTTACCGCCGCCGAACAATTCCTTAAATACTTTGTCAAACTCTTTGGTGATCTCTCCAAATTTTTCATTGAACTGTTTACGCATGGCTGTATCCAGCTCTTCAATAATACCCTCTAAGGTCTTTTCAGCCTCTACCAGATCATCGTGCTGGTTCTTTAAGAAAGTATAACGCTCCATCAGGTTCTTATAATCCTCAATGGCGTTGACATTCACATCCCCCAGCTTTTTAATCTGCTCTTTTATGGAAGCGATCTCCTTCTTCATCGCAGCCAGATCGTTCATCTCTTCGTCACGGATAGCCGCAGCGTCGGATAAGGTAATCTCATACTCATCCCACATATAATTGATCTGGGCTTCCATGGACTCCTCCAACCGCTCCTTCTGGGTATTCAGCCTGTATACTTCCTTGTCCAGAGCCGTCATCTGCTCCGCCAGTGCTTCTCTTTCCTTAAAGAAATTCTTCTGCTTGGCACTTAACGTCTCCTTCTTTTCCATATTCTCCGTCAGTTCTTTTTGCGACTGACTCTGGGAAGTATGGGAAGCAACGATCGTCTTTTGGATTTCTTCGATATTCTTCTGCTTTTCTTCCTTACTTCGGACGTTCTCTAAAAGTCCCTCTTCAATTTCTTTTTTCTCTTCTAAGAGCCTGTCAATTTCCCCGAGGATACGATCCACATTCTGTTGGTGGAAACCTTGCGTCTGAAGCATTTTTTCTACCTTGACATCCCATTCCGATACCAATGCCGCTTTGTCGGTTTCTTCGCTCCTCTGCTCCTCTAATTCCTTTTGGAAAAGCAGAATCTGCTCCTCCACGTTTTTCTCTAGTTCTTCGGAAGCAGAAAGTTCTTTTAAAATTTCCTCTTTGCTGCTCTTAATGTCTAAAATCTGCTTTTCAATTTCTTTCTCTTCGTTCTTAAGGGAGCGGGAGCCTTCTTCCGCTTCCTCCATTCGCTCTCTGGCCGTTTCCACATTGAGCCTTGCGGTATTCTGTTCAATGAATTTTCTCTGAATATCCGCCTTGAGGCTCTCTAATTCCATGCGCAGTCCATTACGCGTATTCTTTAAATCCTCAATCTCTTCATTCAGGCGTTCCGTGGTCTTTAAGAGCTTGTCCGCATTTTTCTCAAGCTCTTCTATTTCACGCCGTCTGCCTAAGAGATTACTGTTATTCTTAAAAGCGCCGCCGCTGATGGCGCCGCCCGGTACTAACAGCTCGCCCTCAACGGTTACCATTCTGATTCCATAGTCAAACTTTCTGGCAATCTTTACCGCATTGTCCACATTGTCAACAACTACGATTCTTCCTAACATGGCCTTGGCCACATTCTTATACTTCTTGTCCAGTTCGACCAATTCATCTGCCATACCGATAACGCCTTTTTCTTTTAAGGCTTCCGGATTTTTAAACTCCTGAGGATTCTGGATACTGGTAAGGGGCAAAAAGGTCGCGCGTCCGAATTTGTTTTCCTTTAAAAACCCGATCATCCGCTTTGCGGTTTCTTCATCATCCGTTACAATATTCTGGATATTGCCGCCCAATGCGGTTTCAATGGCGGTTTCATATTTTTTCTCCACCTTGATGATATCCGCCACGACACCGATGATTCCTTTTTCTTTCTCCTTCTGCTCCATGACCTTCTTCACGCTGCCGCCGTAGCCTTCATAGCGTTCTGTCAGGTTGGACAGTGCCTCCAGCTTGGACTTCTCCTGATGATACTGCTCCTGTGCAGCCCTCAAGGCATCATCCTTTTTCACCAGTTCTTCCCTGATTCCAATGAGCTGCTTATCCATGTCTCCGGCCTTTCCGTTCATTTCGGAAAGTTCCGCCGTTACCGCTTCAAACCGGCTGTTTAACTGGCGGATAGTTTCTTCATGGGTTTCCTCATCGGATTTTGCACGCAGAAGCCGGGAATTTAACTCCGCCTTGCGGATGGCAATCTGCTCCAACATGGTATCATAGCGGCCCATCTTGGATTTAATAGTGGCCCGCTGATTCAGTTCGCCGATAATGGTATTCTTACCGCTTTCGATTTTATCATTCAGTTCCTGAATGCGGTTCTGAATCAGCTCTAAAAGATTTCTCGCTTCATCCCGCTGAACGACCAATGCGGTTACCTGCTCATCGATTTCCGCTTTCTCCTGCAGAATATTATCCTTATCTACATTCTTCTCGTCAATTCCGGCCTGTACCGCCTTGATCCTGTTCTGTAAATGCTGTTCATTATCATTCGCTGAACGGATCTGCTCCTTTAAGACATTGATCTCACCTTCCAGTTTTCCGCGAAGCACACTGGTATCGGTCAGATTGATACGGGCCTGTTCAATAGCCGCCTCTAACTCTTCTACTTCTGTCTGAATCCGTTCGTATTCCTCTTTGATACTTTCAAAGCGGCTTCCCATGGTATTTAAATCCCCGGAAGCAATCTCATACTTACTCTCTACCGTATTTAACTGCTCCTTTAAGCGGTTATGCTCCAACAGGAACATATTCACATCCAGGGTCTTTAATTCTTCTTTTTTCTTCAAGTAAATTCTGGCTACCTCGGACTGTTTCTCCAAAGGTCCAACCTGCTTTTCCAACTCTGCCAGAATATCGCTGACGCGTACCAGATTATTCTTCTCATCCTCCAGCTTTTTCTGTGCGGCATACTTTCTGCGCTTAAATTTAACAATGCCGGCAGCTTCATCAAAAAGCTCTCGGCGTTCCTCCGGTTTACCGCTCAATATCTTGTCGATCTGCCCCTGACCGATAATGGAATAACCCTCTTTACCGATACCCGTGTCATAGAAAAGCTCATTGACATCCTTCAGTCTGCAGGCGGAACCGTTGATTAGATATTCACTTTCTCCGGAACGGTATATTCTTCTGGCCACCGTCACTTCATCATAATCAATCGCCAGCTGATGGTCCGCATTATCCAGTGTAATGGCCACATAAGCATAGCTTAATGGCTTTCTGGTTTCCGTCCCTGAAAAAATGACATCCTGCATGGACGCACCGCGCAGCTGCTTAATCCTCTGCTCGCCCAATACCCAGCGCACCGCGTCGGCAACATTGCTCTTTCCGCTGCCGTTAGGGCCTACAATGCCGGTAATACCGTTATGAAACTGAAAGGTGATTTTATTTGCAAAGGATTTAAATCCATATACCTCAATGCTTTTTAAATACATTCGTCCTTCCCTTCTTCTTCCAGCTTTTTCAAGTTAAGTAATGCTGCACCGGCGGCCTGCTGTTCAGCAATCTTCTTCGTTCTTCCCTGTCCTTTTCCCATGGGTTTGTCATTTACGAGCACTTCTACATAAAAAATTTTATCATGCTCCGGTCCCGACTCTCCCACGATCTCATATCGAAAATCCATCTTATGCTTCTGCACATACTCCTGCAGATTGTTTTTGCTGTCACTGAATATATGCCGTCTCTCCTGATCATCTGTCAGGACAAAGCGATAAATAAAGAGATTAGCCGATTTCATGCCGCCATCCAAATAGATTGCACCAATCAGAGATTCCATAACATCGGAAACAATGGAACTCCTCTTGCGGCCTCCCATGGCCTCTTCACCTTTACCCAGCCGGATAAAGTCACCGATTCCCAGTTCTGCGGCACACATAGCCAAAGCCTGCTCACAGACTAAAGAGGCACGCTTCTTGGTGAGCTGTCCTTCCTGCATTTCCGGTTCTCCTCTGAACACGAAATCACTGGCGACCAGTTCCAATACCGCATCACCCAGAAATTCCAGCCTCTCATAGTGATCCTGACGATTGATCTTCTGTTCGTTTGTAAAAGAACTGTGCGTAACCGCCTGCTTTAGAAGTCGCTTATCATGAAAATGATACCCCATCCGGTTTTCCAGTTCCTCCAGCGTATATTGCTTTCCCATGAATTCCCTTTCATAAACAAAGTATTCCTGATGCAGCATATTGTCCATGGTAATCCCATTTCCAAGCGGCACTCAGGAATACTTTAAAAAATCATATTATTAGCCGTTTACCGCAGCTTTGATCATTTCTACCGCTTCTTCCACGGTAGAAATCTTCTCTGCCTTTTCCGCAGGTATTTCGATGTCAAATTCTTCTTCGATTCCCATGATAATCTGGAATACATCCAGAGAATCTGCTCCCAGATCATCCATAAATGTGGTTTCCATGGTGATTTCCTCCGGATCCACATTTAAAACCTCAGCAATCACTTTTTTCAGCTTTTCAAATTCCATAATCAAAATCCTTCTTTCTTAATCTTCTAATGTGATTTTTTCTTTTATTTTATCATTAATCTTCTGTTCCATAAAGGTGACACATTGCAGAACAGAATTTTTGATTTCTACTGCGTTGGAACTTCCATGGCTCTTTACGACCAGACCGTTTAATCCCAACATGGGTGCACCGCCGTACTGATCTAAATCAAAGGCTTTTAAAGTCTTTTTTAAAGCGGGCTTTACCAATACAGCGCCTATTTTGCTGCGCAGGCTGCTCATCATCCCGTCCTTTACCTTTTTTATCAGGGAAGCGCCCACGCCCTCGTACATCTTTAAAATGACATTTCCCACAAAAGCTTCACATACGATCACGTCCGCCACGCCTGCCGGAATATCTCTGGCCTCCACACTTCCGATAAAATTGATCTCGGGACAGTTCTTTAACAGCGGAAAGGTTTCTTTTACTAGAGCATTTCCCTTTTCCTCCTCGGCGCCGTTATTCACAATGCCGACCTTGGGATTTTTCACTCCCATAACACTTTCCATATAGACGGAACCCATCTTGGCGAATTGTACCAGATGTGAGGGTCTGGCATCCACATTGGCTCCGCAGTCCACTAACAGAGCCACGCCGTTTTCCGTTGGAATCAAAGGTGCAAGCGGCGGTCTTTCCACTCCCTTGATACGGCCTACTATCACTTGTCCGCCTACCAGTACCGCACCGGTGGAGCCTGCCGATACCAAGGCATCACAGGTACCCTCTTTCACCATATTCATGGATTTAACAATGGAAGAATCCTTCTTTTTACGAATTGCCATCACCGGCGCTTCCGCCGTTTCAATGACTTCTTCCGCATGCACGATTTCTACCCGGGAGGTATCATAGGTGTACTTTTTCAGCTCCTCTTCTATGATCTCCCTGCGGCCTACCAGAAATACCTTGACACGCTCTTCTTCATTCACAGCGTCAATGGCACCCTGTACAATCGCCACCGGGGCGTTATCTCCACCCATGGCATCTACCGCTACTTTTACTACCTCTGACATTCTGCTGTTTCCTTTCGTATGGGAATATCCTTTCTTACTATACTAAACGAACCTACAAAAATCAAGTCAAAAAATCCTTTTTATATCAGTCCGCAGAAATAAGCTATCAAATATAGAAGAAACAAATGTACCGGATAAAAGGCGTAAAAGAAATATTTGATCTTGATTCCTCTTTTTCCGTTATAAAAAGCAATTGGAATAAAGGCGAGCGGAGCCGTAATTTCCCAAAGAAAAGTCACACAGCCCGCCAGAATCTGCTGCCACTTTACCTTGCGGAAGATGTAGATGGCCATAATGCTGAGGACTCCTCTGGCGCCGTAATCCGTACACAGCAAATCAGCCGCCACCAATCCCGCGGCCAGCGCAAGCACATACAGGGGAAGTTTTAAAACAAAACGCGTCTGCAGTTTCTCTGCGATGCACCGAAACGCAATCATGACCAATAACCCGATCAAAAGTGTAAAAAATATATTTTGATATCCCCAAAAAAATGGAGTTCCGTAAAAAGCCAGATCAAAGGGAACTTCCGATATCACTGCAAAGATACCAAGTCTGCAGGCATATTTAAGGACACTGCGGGTGTGTAAAAAGCCCTCCACCAATAAAAAACAAAAAATGGGAAATGCCAGTCTGCCGATGATCTGGCGCATCACAAAGTATAAAGCGTAAAGTCCCAGATTACTTTGGTAAAATTGCGTAAGCGCTTCCTCACCCTGCCACATGGCATGATACCATCCGCGCTGAATCAGCATCCTTTCCAACAATACCGCTCCCGTGTGATCTATCAGCATGGACAATATCGCAATCATTTTCAAAGTGCTTCCGGTTATTCCCTTTAGACGCATTTTACAGTATTTTTCCTTCCAGTACTTCTCTGTAATCTTGATAATTTCTTTGCAGCAGGGCAGGCGTATCTAATCCGTAAGGACATTTGGATTTACATTTGCCGCAGTGCAGACATTCCTCAATCTTGGTCATACGCTCCTGCCAGTACGGCTTAAAGTATTCCTCAGTTACGGCACGGCGCAGCAAAAGCGACATACGCGCGCACATAAAAATCTCTATTCCCACCGGACAGGGCTGGCAATAGCCACAGCCCCGGCAGAACTCTCCGGCCAGTTCCTTTTTATCCTGTTCTATCTCCTTCAGGATTTCCTCCGTCATTTCCGGAGGATTCTCCATGCAGCCTAAAAATTCATCCAATTCGGCTTCCCGCTGAATGCCCCAGATAGGAAGCACCTGCGGAAACTGCGCCATAAAGGCAAAGGAAACCCTGCCGCTTCTAATGAGTCCGCCCGACATAGCTTTCATGGCAATAAAGCCCATACCTGCCTTTGTGCAGGCTTCCATGACCTCTTTATCATTATCCGAGGATAAGTAACTGAAAGGAAACTGCAGCGTATCATAAAGACCTGATTCTATGGCCTCCATCGCAACGGATATCCGATGGTTGGTAATGCCGATAAAGCGGATCTTACCCTGCTCTTTTGCCTCTAACATCGCCTCATAGAGTCCCGTGCCATCGCCCGGTTTGGGACAAAAAGAAGGATTATGAAACTGATAAATATCTATGTAGTCCATCTGCAATTTTTCTAAGGAAGTTTCCAAATCCTTCCAAAAATCCTCGCCGGTCTGTGCAGGCGTCTTGGTCGCAATATAGAAATTCTCCCTGGAAATACCCTTTAGAGCTTCTCCTAACTTTTCCTCACTGTCCGTATAACTTCTGGCCGTATCGAAGAAATTGATCCCCCTTTCATACGCCCGCCGCATCAGCGCTGCGGCTGCAGGTTTTTCCACCCGCTGTACGGGCAATGCGCCAAAGCCGTTCTTATTTACCGTAATTCCTGTTTTTCCCAAAGTCACATCCTGTACCATGTTTTATACCTCCTGTCTGCATCAGTGGCAGCTTATTTTATAAAAAAATGTGTAAAAAAACCGCTCTAATACACCAGAGCGGTTTTGGTTTCGTTCCTAAGAAATTAGTCCTGTGCGATAATCTCTTTTTTATTATAAGAACCACAAGCCTTGCAGACTCTGTGAGGCACCATCAATGCACCGCACTTGCTGCATTTTACCAAAGTAGGAGCAGTCATTTTCCAGTTTGCTCTTCTCTTATCTCTTCTACCCTTAGAAGATTTGTTCTTGGGACAAATTGCACCCATGCTTACACCTCCTTATTCGCGTTAAAAATATCTTTTAATACTGCCATGCGAGGGTCGGGAACAAAAGTATCGCATCCGCACTCCCCTTCATTCAGGTCCTTTCCGCACTTTTTGCAAATCCCTTTGCAATCCGGCTTGCAAAGCACCTTCTCAGGCTGGTTCATCAAAAGCTCGTTGTATACCAGAACTTCAATGTCTAGCTGATAACCGTCCATGACGCCAATGTCACTCTCATCCAGAATATCTTCATTCATCATCTCCGGTGAAAATACTTCCCGTTCAAAATCCAGAATGATTTCAACCGGTACTTCTTTTAAGCATCTGTCGCAATTCATTTGCTGGGTAATCACGGCATGTCCCTTGATTCGGGCACTGCCTGAGCCTGCACTTTCCATCTCCAAATGCAGCGGTGTCTTCTCCGTAATGGGGAAACTACCCATCCTGCTTTCAAAAGTCGTCATTTCAATATCGACTTCCTCTATGCGGCTCTTACCCTCGGACGTAAGTACATCAGTTAAATTCAGTAACATATCCGCTCCTAACGAAAACATAAACTATGCCTTCGTTTTTACACACTGATTCATTATACCCATACCGGAATATTTTGTCAACTATCTATTTCAGATTTTTTAATGTATCGATTTAGCATGATTTACAAACCGCCTTGCCGTGTGCTATCCTACTGCGCCTGCCTGCAGGCATCCTTCATGCTCTTTACGTATTCGTAAACTTCCCTTTCCGCATTGGCGCCATGTTTCTCAATAATCTTTACGATGGCGCTTCCCACAATAACGCCGTCCGCGGAACCGGCCATCTTTTTCGCCTGTTCGGGCGTACTGATACCAAAACCGATGGCACAGGGGATATCCGTCACCTCTCTGATGGACCTGACAATACTGTCAATATCGGTACTGATCTCCTTTCTTACACCGGTAACGCCCATGGAAGATACCACGTAAATAAAACCTTCCGCTTCCTTGGCAATCATCTGAATCCGCTCGCTGGAAGTGGGTGCGATCAGGGAAATGACTTTTACATCATATTTTGCAGCCACTTCCTCTGCTTCCCTTTTTTCCTCATAAGGCAGGTCCGGTACAATGATACCGTCCACACCCAGACTGCTGCATCTTGAAAAGAATTTATCATACCCATAATGATAGACGGGATTTAAATAGGTCATCAACGCCAAGGGTACATTGGATTGCTTTCTGACTTCCTCCACAATGCCAAATACGCCCTCCGTGGTCATGCCCCCCTGCAGAGCCCTGAGACTAGCCTCCTGTATGACCACGCCTTCTGCGGTAGGGTCCGAAAAAGGGATGCCGATTTCAATCAGGTCCGCCCCTGCCTTTTCCATCTCCAAAATATATTTCACGGTGCTCTCCGCATCCGGATCCCCTGCCGTTAAAAATGCTATAAATGCCTTACCGTTTGAAAATGCCTGTTTTATCTTATTCATGGATATCTAACCCCCTGTATCTTGCTATTGCCGCCACATCCTTATCTCCTCTTCCGGAAATCGTTACAATGATGATGTCGGAGGAGTTCATATCTCCTGCGATCTTACGCACATGCGCTAATGCATGGGCGCTCTCAATGGCACAGATAATACCTTCAGTACGGGCCAGATACTCAAAAGCTTCCACAGCCTCATCATCGGTAACGGGCACGTACTGCGCTCTGCCGATATCGTGCAGATATGCGTGCTCCGGTCCTATGCCGGGATAATCCAATCCGGCGGAAATAGAATAAACCGGTGCGATCTGTCCGAATTCATCCTGGCAGAAATAGGATTTCATACCGTGGAATACACCCACACTGCCGGTGGCGATGGTAGCCGCCGTAAGTGCCGTGTCCACTCCCTTGCCGGCTGCCTCGCAGCCAATCAGCCTGACTCCCTCATCGGGAATAAAATGATAGAAGGAACCCATGGCGTTGCTGCCGCCGCCTACACAGGCTACTACCGCAGTAGGTAGTTTACCTTCTAATTTAAGTATCTGCTCTCTGGCTTCTTTGGAAATAACACTCTGGAAATCCCGCACGATCATGGGGAAGGGATGAGGTCCCATCACAGAACCCAGTACATACAAGGTATCATCCACTCTGCTCGCCCACTCCCGCATGGCTTCGTTGACCGCATCTTTTAAGGTTTTTGTACCGCTCTTTACAGGATGCACTTTTGCCCCTAAAAGCTCCATACGGTATACATTGAGAGCCTGACGGATGGTATCCTCCTCTCCCATGAAAATCTCACATTCCATGCCAAACAAAGCCGCAGCCGTAGCAGTTGCAACACCGTGTTGTCCCGCTCCGGTTTCCGCAATCAGTCGAGTCTTTCCCATTTTTTTAGCTAACAGCGCCTGGCCTAATACATTGTTGATCTTATGAGAACCTGTGTGATTTAAATCCTCACGTTTTAAATAGATTTTGGCGCCGCCTAAATCCTTTGTCATCTTTTCCGCATAATACAACAGAGAGGGTCTGCCCGCATACTCTTTAAACAGGGTATCCAGCTCTTTATTAAATTCCGGATCCTTCTTATAGAATTCATAACTCTCTTCCAAATGAATCAATTCGTTCATCAAGGTTTCCGGAATATATTGCCCTCCGAATTCACCGTATCTGCCTCTGCTCATCTTCCTCTATCCTTTCTTTTTCATCTATATTTCAACTATATCCCTTTTTCTGTCATATTCCTGACCTGACGCACAATCTGTAGTATCTTTTCCCTATCCTTATAACCGTCCGTCTCCACACCACTGCTGATGTCGATACCCAGCAGTCCGGGCAGCTCTGCAGCCATCTGAATTCTGCCCAAATCCAATCCACCCGCTAAAAAGAAAGGCCGTTTTGCGCACTGAAGCAGCTCCCATGCAAAGGGATTACCACCGCCCTTGCCGCCGTCAAAGAGCAGGCAGTCCGCAGCGGAAGTATTCCATTTTTCAATATCGTCTGCACTTTTTACCTCCACGGCTTTCCAGACCGGCTTGCCGGAACGCTCCTTGATATAGCATACCTGTTCTTCCGTTTCCTGTCCGTGGAGCTGCGCAATATCCAGAATATCCGCCTTTAACAATTCAATAATATAATCCGGCTCCTCATCCACAAAAACGCCCACCGTTCGGATATCCGGATGCAGACTTTTCCGTAAATCCGCCGCCTGCTCTCTGTTTACTTTGCGTCTGCTCTTCTCCCAAAATACCAGTCCTGCATAGTCCGGCATGGCCTCATTTACATAGTCTGCATCCACCGGACGGAATAATCCGCAAATTTTAATCTGCATACCTAGTTCCTTAACTCTTTCAATGTTTCTGCAATATTGCCGCTGCGCATCAGGGTTTCCCCAATTAACACCGCATCAGTTCCGTTTTCCTTTAACTTTGCCGTATCATCTTTGGTTTTAATACCGCTTTCGGATACGAACAGAATCTCTTTCGGTACCAGTGTACGTAGTCTGACGGAATTGTGAATGTCCACGGTAAAATCTTTTAAATTGCGGTTGTTTACACCGATAATGGTAGCTCCGCAGGCAATAGCTCTTTGCACCTCTTCCTCATCATGAGCTTCCACTAAGGCACTCAGTCCCAGACTTTTCGCCAGCTTTCCGTAAGCAGCCAGCTGTTCATCCGATAAAATAGCACAGATTAATAATACCGCATCTGCTCCCAGTACCTTTGCTTCATAGATCATGTATTCATCCACAGTAAAATCCTTGCGAAGAATGGGTAAAGATACTGCCTGACGAATTTCCCGCAAGTAGTCATTGCTGCCCTTAAAATAATAGGGCTCAGTCAGTATAGACAGAGCCGACGCCCCTGCTGCTTCATACTGTTTTGCAATTTCCAGATAAGGAAACTCCTCTGCAATCACGCCCTTGGAGGGGGATGCCTTTTTTACCTCACAGATAAAGCCCAGTCCCTCTTTTGCCAACGCTTTTTCAAAAGGAAAGCCCGTATCCGCTCCCGCTTTCTTCGCCAACTCCCGCAGCGTCGACAAGGGCCGACGGCTTTTAGCATCCTCCACTCTGCTTTTTGTTTTCTCTGCAATTTCCTCTAAAATATTCATATGCAGTCTCTGCCTTTCGCCTTTTATTCTTCATTGGATAAGCGAACAAATTCCTCCAGTTTCTTCTCTGCCAGTCCTTCGTCGATGATCTGCTCTGCCAGACGAACACCGCCTTCCATGGTATCAGCTTTTCCGGCAATATAGAGTGCGGCTCCAGCATTGAGCACTACCGCATCTCTCTGAGGCCCTTTCTTGCCGCTAAAGATACTCTTTGTAATCGCCGCATTCTCTTCGGGAGTGCCGCCCACCAGATCCTCTTTTTTACATCTGGTCAAACCGAACTGCTCCGGTGTAATGACATAGGAATTTAACTTGCCATCCTTAATTTCACACACGGTAGTAGGTGCGCTTAAAGAAATCTCATCCAGCTTATCCTGTCCGAACACGACCATACCGCGTTTGATGCCAAGATTATGAAGCACTTTCGCCAAAGGCTCCACCAGATCCTCCTCATAAACGCCCATTACCTGCAGGGTCGCCTCTGCCGGATTAGTCAGAGGTCCTAAAATATTAAAGACTGTACGAATGCCCAGTTCCTTTCTGATAGGTCCCACATATTTCATAGCCCCGTGATAGCTCTGGGCAAACATAAAGCAGATACCTATTTTCTTTAGAATTTCTGCACTCTTTTCAGGAGAAATAGAAATATTTACGCCCAGCGCCTCCAATACGTCCGCCGCACCGGATTTGGAACTTGCGCCCCTATTGCCATGCTTTGCTACCGGTACGCCTGCAGCGGCAATCACTAAAGATGCGGTTGTGGAAATATTGAAAGAATTGGAGCCGTCCCCACCGGTTCCTACGATTTCCAACACATCCCCGTCATGGGGAAGCTTGGTAGCGTGGTTACGCATTTCCTCTGCAGAGCCCGTAATGTCCTCAATTGTTTCTCCCTTCGCTGCAAGGAGACTTAAATAAGCCGCCTTCTGCACATCGGTAGCCTCTCCGCTCATAATTTCATTCATAACGGCCTTTGCGGCCTCATAGCCGATATCTTCCTTGTTGGATAATTTGATAATTGCCTCTCTGATCATGATATACTCCTCCACTTATTTATTCTAAAGCTTCATAAAATTTTCTATTATGGTTCTTCCCTCCGGTGTCAACACGGACTCAGGATGAAACTGAACACCAATTACCGGATATTCCTTATGTTCCACCGCCATAATCTCACCGTCCGCTGTAGCAGCAGTTACCCGCAGGCATTCCGGCATGGTATCCTTCCCGGCCGCTAAGGAATGATAGCGGGCCGCCGTAAAAGAATCTCCCAGTCCTTTAAACAGGCGGCTGTCCTTTGTAGGAAATACTTCCGACTGTTTACCGTGCATCAGCTGTGCGGCATAGGTAATCTTGGCGCCGTATACCTCACAGATGGCCTGATGCCCCAGACAGATACCCAATATCTTGATTTTGCTCCCCAACTGTCTTACAACCTCTTCACAGACGCCCGCATCCTCCGGCCTGCCCGGCCCGGGAGAGAGAATAATGGCTTCCGGAGCCAGCTCTTCTATTTCCTCCACCGTCAATTCATCGTTTCGTATCACTTTGATGTCCGGATTGATGCTGCCTATCAACTGATACACATTATAAGAAAAGCTATCGTAATTATCTATCAGCAATACCATTTAAATCCCTCCTTTGGCACAATCTGCCGCTTTGACTACCGCTGCGGCTTTCTGCAGACATTCCCGGTATTCATTGAGGGGTACGCTGTCCGCCACAATGCCTGCACCGGCTCTCACATAGACCTTCCCGTTTTTGGAGAAAGCCAGTCGGATGGCGATGCAGGTATCCATACCGCCCGTAAAGGAAAGATAACCGATGGCTCCGCCGTAAATACCGCGCTTATTGTTTTCCAGTTCATTGATGATCTGGCAAGCTCTGATCTTGGGTGCACCGGAGAGTGTTCCCGCAGGCAGGACCGCATCTACCGCATCCAAAGCATCCTTATCTTTCCTTATGGTACCGGACACTGTGGAACCTATATGCATTACATGGGAATAGCGGTGAATACTCATATATTTTTCCACCTGTACCGAACCGATCTCACTGATCTTGCCTAAATCGTTCCGTCCCAGATCCACCAGCATATTGTGCTCTGCCAATTCCTTTTCATCTTTTAAAAGCTCCGCTTCCAGCCGCTCATCCTCTTCTCTGTCCGCTCCCCTTTTTCTGGTGCCTGCCAGAGGGAAGGTATAGAGTTTCTCTCCCTCTAACTTTACTAACGTTTCAGGACTTGCACCTGCAATCTCTCCATCCTCGCCGGAGAAATAGAACATATAGGGTGATGGATTTTGAGTTCTGAGCACCCTGTAGACATCCAGCAGGCTGCCCTCCATCTCAGCCTCCATACGATTGGAAAGTACCACCTGAAAGATATCTCCTTCCCTGATGTATTCCTTGGCCCGTTCCACCATATGGCAATACTCATCTTCCGAGAACAAGGGTTTGAATTCAGACTTTAAATAGAAAGGCTTATCTTCTGCCTTTTCTCCGTTTATGATCAGATTCTTTAAATCCGCCAGCGTTTCTTTCGCCTGCTGATATGCTTGCTCACAAGCATGCTCATAGTCCCATGCTATCTCCTCGGTGCGCAGATTCTGAATTAAAAATATCTTCTGCTGATAGTTATCAAAGCAGACCAATTTATCAAACAGCATCAGATTCACATCCTGGAATTGCTCAGTATCCCTTGCGTCCAAATCCAGAGAAGGTTCGCTGTACTTGATAAAATCATAGGAAAAATAACCTACCAGACCACCGCTGAAGGAAGGAAGTTCCTCAAGCTGCGGACTCTTATACTCCTCTATCAACTGGCGGATACACGCTCTGGGATTTTCATAGGAAATCTTTTTACTGCCGTCTCTGGTAATCTGCACCTTACCGTCCCTACATACAATTTCCAGCTTGGGTTCATACCCGATAAAAGTATATCTTCCCCAGCGTTTATTATCCTCCGCACTTTCCAGCAAAAAGACATGCTCACTGACCTTTTTCAGTTTTTTGACCACTTCTACGGGCGTAGCCATATCCGCATACATCTGTGTGTATACCGGAATCACACCGTACCTACCCGAAGCAGCCAATGCTTCTACTTCTTCTTTTGCAGGATATATCTGTATATTGTTTTTCTCTGCCATATGCTCTCCTTTTCTACCATCAAATTCATTCACAATACCTGTCCGAAATACTGTCTATTTGTATAAGCAGCATACTGTACGACATAAAAAAACGCCCTTGACAGATATTGCTATCTATCAAGGACGAGTATCTACACTACCCGTGGTGCCACCTTGCTTCACCCGTATTTTACGGATGCACTTTCAGGATACCAACATATCCCCGGCAACTAACGTATGCCCAACGTCACGGCTACTTAGGAACCTGTTCACCATGCCCTCCGTGGTCCATTTAACAGCCTGCGTTCTGTCCTGCTCTCAGCCTACAGGACTCTCTGTAAGTGCACGTACCGTTTTTATCTCCACATCATCGGTTTCAAACCACTTATTTAATTTTTTATATAGTAACTCCGATTTTTTCATCTGTCAAGAAATTTTGACTTTCTTTATTCTTTTTTAGACTTCTGTTTTTTAACCCGTAACGTATATGTGTTTTCCCAACGGCCTAAAATTTCAACAGATAGAAATCCTGCTTCTTTCAATGCCTGTATTTCGTGTTCCACCGTCAATGGCGTATCGTAATGATAAAACTCATCATCCGCAATACCCTGTTGCTTTTTCAGTCGAAGCAGTTCCTGCCTGTAAAATATTTCTTCCTCTTCGGATAGTGCAAAATAGTCCGTCAAAATAAAGAAACCATCTTCTTTTAACGCTCTATATAGTTTACGATATAGGTTCCTTTTTTGTTCCCGGGTAAAATGATGCAGGGATTCTACAGATACAGCCGCGTCATAATCATTTTGCGAAAATGGTATATCAAAATAAGAACCCTGTATCAATGTAATATCTTTATCCGAAAACTTTTCTTTTAACGCCGCAAGCATTCCCGGTGCCAAATCTATACCTGTCACTTTAGCCCGAGGATTTAATTTAAAATAGTAATCCAGCTCCAAACCTGTGCCGCATCCCAAATCCAAAATATTTACATCCTCTCCTAAGGGAAGAGAGTCTGCGGTAAAGGGATAAAACTCCTGCGCACCTTCAATACAGGTTAGCTGATGCTCCTCATATCCTTCCAGACGGTTATCAAAAAAATCTCCCATTTTTTCTAACATGGAATCCCTCCAAATTCTGATTCTACACACTTTTCCTTATGCAAAAAGTTCCTTCACAATTGCATCTGCACACTCTGTCGGACTATAGATACTTGTATCCACTTTCATGCTATATTCAATATTCTTTGCCATAAGTACGCTTTGTTCCTCCGATTGTGTTTCATATCTGTCTCCGCGTTCTATATTGCGCTTCTTACAAATTTCCAAAGGGCAATAGACTTCCACAATGTCTAAAGGACAGGATTTTAAAATCTCGACTAATTGCTCATAATGCGGAGCAATTTCCGGACGTTCTACTAAAATCCCATCAATAATCACATTCTTTCCATGTTCAGAAAATAACTTTGCCGTATGATACATCATGATAATGACATCACTGAGATATTTCCAATAGTTTTCTCGAAGATACTTTTCTCCAACCATTTCCTGAAACAGATCATTGGCAACCACATAAAAGAATATATCTTCTCTCTCTTGCAGTGCTTCTACAATAGATGTTTTACCTGCGCTGGTAACGCCATTTAGGAAAATAATTCTACCTTGCTTCATTTCTTCACTCCTCATAAATTCTATCCTCTCTTTCCGTATATCAGCCAACATCGAAATAAACAAAGCCATTGCACATATAATGTTTCACCAGATCGCTCAATCGGCGGCAATTTCGCCATCCTCAGTGCCATGGAAATCTGCTTTTTCGTAAGTAAGGCCCGAGAGCCAAACAGTCCGTATCGTAAAGAGTGTGACAGGAAGGCTCTAAAATCGGCTTTCTGCTCCGGCTGTATGTCCGGCGTGCCCTTCCGCTGCAGTTCCAATAATACCACATCCACATTCGGCGCTGGGTGAAAATCCTCACGTCTGAAATGATATATGATTTTGGTCTCAAAAAACGGCTTAAGCAACAGGGAATGCAGATTGTCCCTTGGCACTCCGCAAAAGCGCTTTGCAGCTCCATTCTCCATCACCAGCCACATCGCTTCCGGCAGAGGATTGGCGTTAGTCAGTTTTTCCAAAATCTCTGTAGTCTTAGAGAAAGGAATATTGGCAAATACCTTGTACGGTGATTTCGGAAGCGCACATTTTAGAAAATCCCCATAATACAGTCGGACATTTGCAGCAATCTGTGGTTTCAAACTCTCATACAGTTTTCGGTCGATTTCATACGCAATCACCGTTTTACAGGAATCCGACAGTACCTTTGTGATATGCCCTTTCCCCGCACCGATTTCCAGAACCGTATCCTGTGCGGATATTCCTGCTTTTATGATAAGTCTTTCAATCAGCCTTCGGCTAGTTAAAAAATTCTGAGAAACGGAATAGGGCAAAGCATGCTTATTTTGATTTTTGAACATAGAAATACACCTCACTTGCAATTTGTAGACGCAAAAAAGGCACAGTTATACCGTAAAATACAAATTCGGTATACTGTGCTTATTTACGAATACGATTACACATGAGATGTACCATGCTCCTTTTCTCTCTAGTTTATATATGTGACTATAACAGATTAAGTGATAAAAGTCAATTATTGCCTAAACAAAGGATATTAGTATAATCATTCATATTAGTAAATCTCTGGTAAAATAGATTGTTCACGTCTAATTCAATTTCCATCTGATTTTTATTAAATTTGGAAACAATGCTCTCCAATTTTCTGGCAGATACTATATCAAAACCATTTCTATTGTAATATGCTAATGTAATGTGGGGTGTGAACGGATAATTTAATTTCTTTACATCATCAAACATATAATATAAATTCATTAATGCATTATATTCTTGCTCATTGATAGGATACAACCCTAAAACCAAACTAATATCACACATATTAAAAATATATGTGCTTTTCATTTTTATCCTTTTATTACTATCTATTTCCTTTGTTTTTTTTAAAATTTTAAGTTCATTCTGACAAAAATCAGAGGCCACATCCTGTAGAGCAGATGCATTACTAAGGTCATGAAGAGTCATATGTAATGTACTTGAAGACAACTTTTTGCAAAAACATTCCGGTACCAATTGGTATAGCTGTTCGACCAGCTTTGCCAGACTTACTTTCGTAATATCATCCAAATTAAAGACTATCGTATCACCATAAAAATCTTTGAAGGAATTGTCCCTATTGACCTTTTCAGCAATTTTAGAATTACCGGAAAAACAATCACTTCCGTAATAAATATCTTCTTTCTCAAATGAATGAATCCTATCCAAAAATTCTTGATATGTTTCCATATATTTGCGCTTCTCTTCTTTGTACTCTATGTTCTACCATTACCTCAACAACTTTTCAGCTAATATTACCTTATCAGCAACGTTACTTTCTGTTTCCATAATCGGTGTAAATTTGTTTTTCAACCAAAAATGCTCCGCTTGGGGATTCCCTTTTACCCAAGCTAAACGAACAGACTGATATTCTTCAGCGGCAAGATATTTACATAAATCACGGATAATCTCAGTTCCCAATCCCTTATTTTGCATAGAAACATCTGTCATAAAGAATCCTATATATGCAATACCTTTTTCAGGATAATCATCTATCAAATCCATGACTGCAATCAGTTTCTCATTTTTATAGAATCCTACATAATACTTATCATCTATTGTCTTATCAGGCGGCAGTACGCTCATATCATCCAATATTCCCCGCTGCGTCACAAACGGAGGGCAATATTCATAATATAAGACATTTTTACTGAGTAGTTCATATATCTCCTCTATATCCTCATTGGTAAGTATGCGGACCGCATACTTGTCCGAAAACAATTCTACTTTCACTTTCATGATCACCTCTCTACACTATTATACCGAAGGATTTTTCAATGAGCAAGTTCATTATCTATAACCGCGCTTGACAATTCTATTGACTTATGTAAAAATAATATCAATAATAATTCAGAAGAGGTGCTGCAATGATTAATAAGTAATTCAAATTTACAAGATAGCGAATCACATTGTCTGTTACAGTGTTTACCGCATTGCAGACTCATTTTGCTGTTGAAATTTGGATTACTTGCCGTATCGTAACGGTTTATCATTTGTTGCACTATTTTTATATCCTTTATGATTTTTATAGGATATCTCTATTTATGCAATAATTGGTTCCATTTTCGATGTATCGTGATTCGTTATCGAAATGGAACTATTTTTATGTGCGGAGGTATCATATGTTAGAATTAAAAAATATTAGTTTATATCTTAAAAAAGACGGAAGGAATATTACGGAAGATTTTTCTTTTACACTAAAGAGCGGCGACAAGGCGGTGCTGATCGGCGAGGAAGGCAACGGAAAATCTACACTGTTAAAATTTATTTATCAGCCAAGCCTTGTTGAAGAATATTGCAGTTATTCCGGAGATGTGATTACAAAATGCAAAATGGCCTATCTGCCTCAATTCATGGAAGAAAAAGATTGTGCCCTCTCTCTTGCAGAATACTTTTCATCCACTGAGTATTATATGCACACTGATGTTTTGTCCAAGCTGGGATTGACTATTGATTTTATCCTATCGGAACAAAAGCTTTCTACTCTTTCCGGTGGGGAAAAAGTCAAAGTGCAGCTTGCAAGATTACTCATGGAAGAGCCGGATATCCTGCTTCTTGATGAACCTACCAATGATCTGGATATTTCGACATTACAATGGCTTGAATCATTTATCACGGAAAGCAGACTTCCGATTCTATACATTTCTCATGATGAGACTCTCATTGAGAATACAGCAAATGTCATTGTGCATATGGAACAAATTGTACGTAAGACCAAGTGCCGCATATCTGTTGTCCGCTGTTCCTACCGTGAATATCTATCCTATCGAAAAAACAGTTTCGCACATCAGGAGCAGGTAGCGAAAAAGCAACGGGACGACTATAATAAGCAAATGGAGAAATGGCGGCAGATATACAATCGTGTTGATCATGAGCAAAGTGCGATTAAAGACGCCAGTGGTGGGCGGCTGCTGAAAAAGAAAATGCACTCGGTCATATCCATGGGTAAACGTTTTGAACGGGAAAAAGAAAACTTTTTAGATTTCCCCCAGGAAGAGGAAGCTATTCTGGCAAAATTTGATGAGACCATCCACCTGCCATCAGGTAAAACGGTGCTGGATTTTTCACTTGAGCATCTATGCATCCAAGAACGGGTTTTATCCCGCAATCTAAAACTTTATATTGCCGGAAATGCCCACGTCGGCATAACCGGTAAGAATGGTGCCGGTAAGTCCACACTGCTTGCGCTGCTCTGGGAGGAATTAAAACCCCGGCAAGACATCATTGCTGCTTATATGCCGCAAAATCACGCAGAAATACTTGATTTTAATAAAACGCCTATTGAACATCTTGCGGACAATTACACCAAAGATGATATAACCAAAGCCAGAACCTATATGGGCGGCATGAAATTCACCCATGAAGAAATGATCGGTAAAATCGGCAATCTAAGCGGCGGTCAAAAAGCTAAAATCCTCTTTCTAGATATGGTATTACGCAAGGCAAATGTACTCCTGCTAGATGAACCCACCCGGAATTTCAGCCCTCTCTCATCCCCTGTTGTCAGAGCGGCTCTCGCGGATTTTGGCGGTGCGATCATCAGTGTCTCCCATGACAGAAAATACTTGTCCGAAGTATGCAATATGGTTTACGAACTCCGTGAAGACGGTTTATTTCCTATGGATTAGCGCTCCAATTACTCTTGATATTCAGGCAGTTTTTCTTCATCATATTCTTCAATGCCCAACGAACCGATAACCTTGCCGTTGTATTCAACGGCAAAGGTTTTCTTTTCATCTATACGTCAGTCTCTCTGTTTTTAAAATGACATTTGTAATATCTATTTTTGCGTTCAATGATCCACACTCCTTACTTATAAAACTCAAATGCAAACAACAACGCCAAGATAGAAACTCCATCTTTTGTTTCGTTATTTTTCAGCATCTCTAATACGGTATCTTTTGAAACCCACTTTTTCGTTTTTACCTCATTTTCGTCAAAATCCATAGATTCTGTATCAACTTTTGCTGCAAACACATGGCATACGGAATCCGACATTCCGTTAGCTGGATTATGCGTGCATAAAAATTTTAAATCTTTTACTGTACACCCTGTTTCTTCCATGCATTCCCGGCGTGCAGCATCCTCTTTTGATTCCCCGGCTTCTATGCGGCCTGCGGGAATTTCCCATTCTAAGCGCATGACCGTATATCGCTTGGATTGAATCAGCAGAACCTCATCCTTTTCATTGAATACGACAATGCTGATTGCTTCATGCGGATAATGTATTTGATGATATTTATCTATGATATAGCCATTTGACAGTCTCACCTTATCAGCATATAAGCAAACAAAGTCACTTTCATAAATTACTTGTCTTTCTAATCGTTCCGGTAATTCTCTATGATTCATATATTTGCCTCCACAATCTTAATGTGAACCGGAAATTAAATTATTCAAAAAATATCTGTAGCATCCTTAGGAAGCTTTCTTACTTGTTCAAGGTAATATCTTGCATTTCTCGCCTCGGTGAAGTCATAGCGGAATCCAAGTTTTTCTCCAACTTCGGGGGCAATCTCATCAAAAAGATCGCACATGATCATCACGGTATCCCATACCTGCTCCACATCTGTTCCGCCATAGGTTTGCAGAAATCGTTGCCAGACTACAGGTTCCAGCCACTTATGCATATATTTTGCTGATTTACCGACACTTACGGAAAAATCCGTCTCAATTCCGACTTTCCAGGATATAATCTTCACAAGCTGTGGTCTTACTATTCCGCCAATCATATCGTGAACATATGGAAGTTCATTCCTCCACAAGCCCTTTGCTACGTTGTTCAGACACCACCAGAATTCGTTGCATGCAGCAAGATATTCTGCTTCCGAGGGCTTTTTTACATGATAATCCATATCCGTGGCTTCAGGAATTGTCGGCAGTATCCCGTCCTTGTCAAGCAGTATCTTACAAAGCTTGTCGTCCAGAATATCCAGTTTATCCAGAGGTTCAACGTGTAGGTCAAGACGATTCCCGTCCGCAAACTGTATAAGCCAGCCGTAGCATTTGTCGAAATCCACTTCCATTCCCATAGACTTATCACACTCGTCCGGACACTGCATATAAAGCCGCTCTCCGAAACGGTCAATCCATGATTTATCTTCATAGAAGGGCTTGGTTTCGGTGACGGCATAAACGATATCGTAATCCTGAAATATATCCTTAGGGGCGTTTATGTTGGTTCGTGAGCCGTTCATATAAACTGCCCGTATACGCTCGTCCTCTTTCGCCGTATTGATTATCAAGTCATACATTTCCTGTTCCGTTCGCATGGTTAAAATCCGCTCCTTATAATTATTAGAAGATCAATCTAAATCCATTTTTCCATTTCGCCGGAATCATGAAAACCCATTTTTTCGTACATCATTCGACCCGCTCCGGAAGGCTTCATCTTAATATTATGCACACCTTTTTCTTCAAACCAATTTAGTATGGCTTCCATAATTTTTGAGGCATATCCATTTCTTCTTTTTTCCGGTACACAATACACATCAATCACATAACCATAGCATGGAGTTTTGAAAAAGCTAAACGGAACATCTTCCTTAATGACTGCACCCCCACACGCAACTTCCTGTCCGTCCTCATCATAAGCAATGAAATGACAACATTTATCCTCACGGTATAATGACGCGTATGTGTGTTGAATTAATTCCTCCACATTATCTTGTAACAAAGCAGCTGATCCGACCTCTTGGAACATTTTCATTTTCATATCTACAATAAGAGGAAGATTCTTCTCTTCCTCTTTTATAATTTCCATATATTTTCTCCTTTTCGGCGGTAATTACTTTGTTTGGTTCCAGTATTTAAGCTTTGGCAACTGTGTTTCAAAGTACGCTCGCGCTTGCTCCGGAGGCCAGTTTTCATTTGACATATGTTCAACAAGAAAATTTATCAATTCCTCCAGACTTGTATAAACGAATTTCCCATCCGTATAGCACCATTTACAGTATTCTTCATTGAATGTACCATCAGTCTCTTTACTGATAGAAGAATCGTCAAGCGGCATGCCACAGCATTGGCAAATCAGCTGCCTTGGAAAACCAAGAAGCGTATTGATAGAAACATCAAACAGTTGTGACAGCAGTTTTAGAGTTTCTGTATTTGGTACGGTTTCACCAGTTTCCCAGCGAGATACAGCTTGACGGGTAACATAGATTTTTTCTGCGAGTTCATCTTGGGATAATCCGTTTTTGGTTCGCAGTTCAAATATAATATTCTTTGTTTCCATATAAACTATCACCTCCGTAGATACTATATCATCACTGTTTCAGAAAGCCAAGCAACCAGCTGTTGCTATAGATTAAATCCCGTTAGGACCAATAAGGACCACCACTTTTTTCATAAATAATCTCCCTTTTTACAAAAGTATTTCTGAATATATTCTTAACAATACACTCTTACAAAGCCTTCCTGCCATTTGCATTCATCAATTATATATTTATCAATGCACCATTCCTTTCGACAGTAACTTTCTATTAACTCATTTAATTTTTGTTCTGCATCGTTTTTATTCACATAGCAATTACTTTCAATCACGTCAGTTGCGTCAAACTCATCGTTTTCATTCCAACCACAAATAATAAATATATCTGTTGATAAACCGTCATTACTGCCAATTATACTCTTTTCTGTAATCTTATAGACAATATTATAATCTTTGAATCCCTCTACCTCAGTCAAATATCTCCTTGCAGTTTTTTCAGCTTTGTCATAGCTGGAAAAGAATCCTATATTAAATTCTTCAATACGATTATTATACGAAGGATCTTTGTCCATCATCATAAGATTATAAACCGATTTCATAATAGATACCCCTGTCAATTCCGGTATATCCTAATAACAGCACAAATGTAAAGGTTCTAAATTTTGATTGTACAATTTATTCTAGCAAATGATCTCAGCTGTTACAAGGTGATATTGAATTATACTCCTCCTCTTTATAATGCTGCGCCTGGGTATTCCACAACAGGTAATACAGCCCTTCCTTGTCACTTAACAACTCTTCATGGTTTCCCCGCTGAACCGCCTGTCCCCCATCAATCACGAGAATATCATCACAAAACTGGCAGCTGGAGAGTCGATGGGAAATATACACCGCTGTTTTCGTTCCTACCAGTTCATCAAAACGGGAATAGATTTCATACTCTGCCAGAGGATCTAAGGCCGCTGTCGGCTCATCCAGTATTACAAAAGGAGTATCATGATACAGGGCTCTGGCTATGGCGATCTTTTGCGCCTCACCACCGGAAATATCCACTCCTTTATCGTCAAAATCTTTATACAGCGGTGTTTCCAATTTATTTGGCATCCTATCCCACAAATAGGACAGACCTACCTTTTCAAGTGAGACTTTTACTTTCTCCTCATCATAGTCCATGGATGCCGCCACATTTTCTCCTAATGCAAATGCTGGAATCTTAAAATCCTGGAATACTACACTGAACAATGAGAGATATTCTTTATAATCATACTTTCGGATATCTATTCCATTGAGCAGTATTACGCCCTCCGTGGGGTCATACAGCCGGCACAGCAGCTTGATAAATGTAGTTTTTCCGGAACTGTTTTTTCCCACTAGGGCAAGGCGTTCCCCAATACGGAAACGAATAGAAAAGTGCTTCAGCACATCCACATCACTTCCCGGATACCGAAATGTCACGTCACAAAATTCAATGGTGTACTTGTCATCGGTACGTTTTTCTATCGGGAGGGTTCCTTCATATTTACGATTGGGAATCTCTAAAAAATCAAAGTATGTCTTCACATATTTCGTATTATCATACAGAAGGGTCAATACTTTAATGGCATCCCGGAAATGCTGCAGAAACATACTGATGCACCCTGCGTATAAGCATACATTACCAATGGTGATGGCATTTCGTAATACGAGAATACCCAGCATGAAATAGATCAATCCCGATATGAGTACTTCTGTCACACCAGTAACGGTACTCTCCTTTTCATTCACATCCAGACTTCTGTCAACCAAACGATACATATTGTTAAACAATTCATTGATATGTTTTGACAATAGATTTTGTTGATGAAATATACGGATGTTTTTACCGCACTCTTCCCGATTGATATATTCTTCCGTATAGAATATATACTGACGGTTATACGGTACCATCTGCTCATCCAAATAGAGTCTGGCTTTATTTGACTTTTTTCCTACATATATTGTCAATACCACCAGACCTGCAAGCAGTCCTACAAACACAACGAAAAACAGAATGTATTCTCCCCCTCTGCCGGCAAAGGCTTTCCTCCCCTGATAAATGAGATACAGCGTATATCCTAATGCCACGCAGATCTGCAGTGTTATCCTCATTGCATGCGCTACATTCCAGTACAATCTGTTAAGGCCTGCGCCGCCATACCTTGCAATTGTGTCAATATCCCGTTTCCGATTGTATATATTTTCAGATTCTGTATATTCATAGTCCATTTCCATGATCTTACAGTTTAAACGGGCATTGGCAAGTTCCCATACATTAGAACCGCAATACATGTAGTAATACATGATATACCGCTCAGTAATGTGGACAAAAATCTGCCCGCCAACCAGAAAGATCACATCATACAGCAGGGTTTCTCCGGCCGCCCCCACAGAAATATGATCCACCAGACGACTGATAAAAAAGTAATTCCAATATGAAAATAAAAGGTTGCTGACTGCCATCATAATATCCCAGAAACGATTCCATGGAATCAGGGAATATATCAGCTTCAGACCTTTTCTGTTAATACGTATCACTTCCGCAAACGATAATCTTTCTTCTTTCATAATGCCTCCATTCACTATTTGTAATAGTGACTCTGCAGACGGAACATTTTAGCATATAATCCGTCCTGCTGCATGAGTTCGTCATGTGTCCCCTGCTCTGCCAGCCTGCCGCCGTCAATTAAAATGATCCTGTCACAAAACCGGGTACTGGACAGACGGTGTGACACGAAAAAAGAAGTCTTTCCATCAGCAAACCGGGCATATTTTTCATAGATTTCATTTTCTGCCAATGCATCCAATGCAGCGGTAGGTTCATCCAAGATGAGAACCCCCGCTTCACGGTACAGAGCCTTTGCCAGAATAAGTTTCTGTTTTTGCCCTCCGGAAAAATCCACGGCATCCTCATGGATGCTCTTTTCTAATTTAGAGTCCAACCCTTTGGGAAGGTTCCTTACCGCCTCTTCCATTCCCGCCTGCTTCAGACATTCCCATATCCTTTCATCCACTGCGGAAACGGGGTCACAGGCGATATTGTCCCGGATGGACAACGGTAAAAACTGAATTTCCTGAAATGCGCAGGAAAAATGGGCGTATCTGTCTTCTGCGTCCATTTCCGCCATATCTTTCCCATCCAATAAAATTTGCCCCTTTGTAGGGTGCAGTAATCCGCATATCAGCTTCATCAATGTAGTTTTTCCTGCGCCGTTCACTCCCACAACCGCCAGTTTTTCTCCCGGCATGATGCGCAGATTAAAATCTTCCAAAACGGCTTTTTTCGCTCCCGGATATGCAAAAGAGACATTTTCTAATTCCAGCATAGGAGCTTTTCTTTGGAGGGCCACATCTTTTTTCCCGGTATTTTCCCCATAATTTATAAAACTTTCAAACCGGTTGAATGCTAAAGAAGTACGGATCAGCATCTGCACATTGTGTATTAAATCCCAGTCCGTCATATGATACAGCGCCGGCCCCATTCCCGCATAAAATACCACATCGGAAATTTTCATACTTCCATTCCATAAAGCATGCAGAACGCAGCCATAAAAACAAGCGTAAAAGCAGCCGGATATCAAGGCAAATATGGCGGAATCCGCCATTCCGATCCTCATATCCTTTGCCTTGTAACCCATTCTTTCCCTGCTGTATTTATTTATCATTCCATATAACCAGTCCTGCATTCCATACAGCCGGATATCCTTGGCCATAGCAAAATCTCCTGCCTTACGGCTGGCATAATCCAACTTCTGCCAAACGTCAGAAAGTTCTTTCGAATAGCGATTTTCGTATTTTTTCTGCGTCTGATTCACTAAAAACATTGCGGAATTGGTTATGATCAAAACCGGTACAAGCCACGGCTGCAGACAAAACAAGTACCAGCCATATAACAATAAATTACCCGCTACGGCTATGGTATTGTTACAGGTTTCCAAGAATATATGCAATCTCGCCTGCCCGGTATTACCATCCCCAATACTCCCTCCAAACAGGCTTTCCTTCGCCTTATTCCGCAGCGTTAAAAATTCGGGATCTTCCAAATACCCATAGTCCACATACAGCATTTTTTCCGCATAATCATTTGACATTTTTTGTACTAATTTTCTGTTTGCGATACGTATCCGTGCCAGAATCCGTTCTCTGAGTGTTACACTGACCATGAGCAGCACAATAACCCCCAGAACAGAAATCCCCAGATGAAGTATCGTCTGCCCTTCCTCCAGTTCTTTTACCGCAAGTTTTGGCAGATAGATCTGCACATAATTGGCTGCAATGAAGGCCGGAAAAAATAAAAAGGAAAGGAGGTAGCTCTTCTTATTCTCTTTCCAAATATAGGCTGAATACGCCTTAAATCCGGCTAGAGTACCAGCCCCTGCGTTATCGGTTTTTTCTTTCATCCGTCCGTCGCTCCTTTCTGAACTTTAAAGCAAAAATCCTCTAAATACAATTACAGATTGCTGCCGCATTCTGCATCATGCTTTTAGAGGATATCAAAAATCCGTTTTAATTTGTAAATATTTTCATAACCGGTTATTATCAAGACATAAGCGGAAAGCTTCAGCCGGCAAAGGGTAACATGATCTCTGTTGCAAATACACCGGGTTCATTTTTGCGGTTCAAGTAGCCGCCCCTCTTTTTCACAATCTTATCCATACGATACAACCCAAATCCGTGTCCTTCTCCTTTCAGGGACACGTAAGTGTTCCTGCGTACTTTTTCTCCTGTAGAATTTGTAACGGAGATATAAAACTGCTTGCGAAACATTCCAATATACACTCTTAAGAAACGTTCTTCTTTGTTGGGCAGCTTCTCACACGCTTCTATGGCATTATCCATCAAATTACCAAATAACACGCTGAATTCCACATCCGATATCGGCATTTCCTCCGGAATCTGCACGGTGATATCCATGGGTATTTCCTTTGCCCGTGCCAGAGAAACTTTGCTGTTGACCACAGCATCTGCCATGATATTACCTGTTTTTATCACGTGATCAACATCGCTTAGGTCCTCGTTCAACTGGGTAATATACTTTTTGCAGGCATCCCATTCCTTATTTTCCACATAACCTAACAAAGTCTGCATGTGATTTCGGTAATCATGCCTCCACCCACGCATTTCCTGATATATGTGTCGAATTTCTTCAAACTGACGATCTGTCAACGTATTTGCATATTGCTCCAATTCCTTTAAAATGAGCCGCGGTAAAATCCATTTTACCACCGCCACATAACCCATTACTATGATCAATACTAAAACTACTGCCAGTATCTTGTCCATGGTTTTCCTCGTTTCTGTACTATTTACGATTGCGATAGAAATCTATAAACGCCTGATTTACTGCTCCCGACAACCGCCTGCTCACAGGCACATCCTGCCTGTATCCATGTTCATTATCAACTAGTGTTAAGCTGCTTCCCACGATTGACTCCACATGCCACAAATTCACCAAAATGCCTCTGTAACAGCAGACAAACCAGCTATTCTGCAATTCTTTTTCTGCTGTTTTCAAGGAAGAATTTACCGAAAAATTTCCCTCTGCTGTATCATAGTATAACTGGTGTCCAAAAACTTCTATTTTATATATGTCCTGCTGTCGTATTTTTATGCTTCCCTTATCCGTCTGCAACAGTACATACCGAGGTTCATAATCGAGTCTCTGCCAGATTCGCTCCAGACAGTCCCGAAGTTTCTGTGATGCCACCGGCTTAATTAAGTAGTGCACCGCCTCCACTTCATAACCATCCGCCAGATACTCTTCTTCTCCGGTCACAAAAACGACAGGTACACGGTCTCCTTTTCTGCGTAATCCTTTTGCCAAATCTACTCCGTTTTCTCCCGGCATTTTTATATCCAGAAAAAGTGCTGCAAACTTCCCTTGCTCATAGTCAAACCAAAACCGCTCTGCATCTTCATATTTTTTTACAATTACGGGATGATTTTTTTCTTTCGCCCAGGTGACAATTGCGTCATTTAACCAATTTGCTTCCGGTAAATTATCTTCACAAATGCCAAATATCATTCCTGCTTCCCGCCATTTCATACATTCCAATCTTTTCATGGTCTTTTAATATGTCTCCTTTTATCTGCTACCTACTATACTACATCTCCCCGGCTATTTCCAGCCACCTCAATATTTATTGCCTTTTTACTGCAAATAACATATAATGATATTCAGATATTGATTTCATACAAAGGAGGATTTTGAAATGGACAGCATCAAACCTTTTTTTCCGATCAATAATAAAGTAGAAAAAGGCAATGTGGTAAGTCTTGTCATCACCGTTATTATCTACTTTGCTGTTGCAGTGATAGCAGGCATTATTATAGGAGTGATCAGTCATATTCCTATCGTGGGTATCTTGACCACTATCATAAGCGCTCTGGTAGAACTTTACTGCCTGATCGGCCTTATCTTGGCTATTATAAAATTTCTACAATAAGAGAACTAAAATACCGGCTCCACGCTTAATTTAAGCCCGGGCCGGTATTTTTGTTTTTAAACTTTTATCTTATTTCGTCAGTCTGTAAGTCTCTCTTGCAATAGCGAGCTCCTCGTTGGTGGGAATCACCATGACGGTGGTGCTGCTATCCGGTGTGGAAATTGCTATTTCCTCACCTCTCTTGGCATTGGCTTCCTCATCCAATTTTATTCCTAAGTATCCCAGATACTGACTGCAGATCATGGTACGCACGAAAGCACTGTTCTCTCCTACCCCGGCAGTGAAGCAGATCACATCCACACCATTCATTGCCGCAGTGTAGGCACCGATGTACTTAGCCACTCTGTAAGAGAACGTTTCCATGGTATTGATGGCTCTGGGATTTCCTTCACGGTATCCTGTCTCCAAATCTCTAAAATCGGAAGAGAGATTATCGGAGAGGCCCAGTACGCCGGATTTCTTATTCAAAACCGCCATTACCTCATCTATGGATTTATTCTCCTTATGTGCAATAAACTCAATAATAGCCGGGTCAATATCACCGGAACGGGTACCCATGATCAGTCCCTCTAAGGGAGTAAGACCCATGGAGGTATCCACACATTTACCGTTCTGTACAGCGGATACGCTGGCGCCGTTGCCCAAATGGCAGACAATAATCTTTAAATCCTCATATTTCTTACCTAATACCTCGGCAGCTCTTTTGCTCACGTAGGAATGGCTGGTGCCGTGGAAACCGTATCTTCTGATTTTATATTTATCATAATATTCATAGGGCAGACCGTACATATACGCCTTCTCAGGCATAGTCTGATGGAATGCGGTATCGAATACTGCTACCATAGGTGTGTTCGGCATCAGCTCTTTGCAGGCATTGATACCGATCAAATTGGCCGGATTGTGCAGGGGTGCCAAGTCGTTGCATTCGGTAATGGCTGCCATCACTTCCTCGTTGATAACGGTGGATGCTGCAAATTTCTCTCCACCGTGTACGATACGGTGTCCTACTGCGCTGATTTCATCCAGACTCTTCACCACACCGGTTTTCTCATTTGTCAGTGCGTCCAACACCAGACGGATTGCATCTGTATGGTTTGCCATAGGGGTAACGGTTTCCTCCTTGGCTCCGCCGTCCGGTGTATAGGTCAGCATACTGCCTTCAATACCGATTCTCTCACAAAGTCCTTTAGCGATCAGTTTTTCCGATTCTGCATTGATGAGCTGGAACTTCAGGGAAGAACTGCCGCAATTGATAACTAAAATATTCATACTTCTAACCCTCTCTACTATTTTTATGATTCGATTTATCCGGCCAATATCCGGTCCATACATTATGTACTAATACCTCGTGCCGATTTATACTAACTGCGCCTGTACGGCTGTCAGTGCCACTACACCCACGATATCCTGCCAGGAACATCCGCGGGATAAGTCATTTACAGGCTTTGCAATGCCCTGCAGCATGGGACCGTAAGCTTCTGCGCCGCCCAGTCTCTGTACCAGCTTATAACCAATATTTCCTGCGTCCAGATTGGGGAATATCAATATGTTCGCTCTTCCGGCCACGGGGCTTCCCGGAGACTTGGATTTCGCAACGGAAGGCACCAATGCCGCATCCACCTGCAGTTCACCGTCCAGTACCAAATGAGGATACTGCTCCTTTGCGATGCGGGTCGCTTCCACCATCTTATCCACCAGTGCATGCTTTGCACTGCCTTTGGTAGAATGGGAAAGCATCGCAATGACCGGCTTAGGGCCTACCAGGGATTTAAAACTTCTGGCAGTAGTTTCCGCAATAGAAGCCAACTCCTCAGCGGTAGGATCCTGATTCAGACCACAGTCCGCAAACAGCAAAGTACCGTTTTCACCCTGATCCTTCATCACCGTATCCATGATGAAGAATGCGGATACTAACTTCACACCGGGTGCAGTCTTTAAAATCTGGAGAGCGGGACGAAGGGTGTCCGCCGTAGAATGACAGGCGCCTGCCACCATGCCGTCCGCATCGTTGTTCTTTACCATAACAATACCGAAAGTCAGGAAATCATTTAAGAGAATCTCTCTTGCGGTTTCGGGTGTCATGCCCTTAGCCTTCCTCGTTTCGTATAAAACATTGACATATTCATCCAATTTGTCCGTGGTTTTGGGATTGATGATCTGAACACCGGTCAGATCTACCTCCAGCCAGCTGGCACCGTCCGTGATCTTCTCTTCATCACCGACAATAATGATATTGGCAATATCCTCTTCCACGATTTTGGCCGCGGCAATCAACGTTCTTTTGTCAGTAGATTCCGGCAGTACGATGGTCTTTTTGTCCACCTTTGCCCTTTCCTTAATTAAATCAATGTATGACATAACCCCTCTCCTTTCAGATTTTTCTTTGCAAAATACCTTGTATATATTATACTAAATATACACTTTCGGCACAAGGCAAAATATGCGATAAATTGTATAATTTCAAATACAAATTATTCGCTTTACTTTTAATAAAACGTGATATTTTTCACAATGTAACCGCTTTCACAGAATGTTATTTTTTTCACATTGATATCATTAATTCAGAAACGTAATTTCGTAAAGGAGTACCCATGAAAACCGTCGGTATCATCGCTGAATACAATCCTTTCCATAACGGACACCAATACCAGCTCACGCAGGCCAAAGAACTTGCCGGTGCTGACTATGCCGTAGTAGTTTTAAGCGGAGATTTTACCCAGAGAGGCACTCCTGCCCTGGTAAGTAAATATGCCCGCTGTGAAATGGCCCTCTTAGGCGGTGCCGACCTGGTATTGGAGCTGCCCGTTTGCTTTTCTTTAGGCAGTGCGGAATACTTTGCCCGGGGTGCGGTGACCCTCTTGGATTCTCTAGGTGTGAACGCACTCTGCTTTGGAAGCGAATGCGAGGATCTCTCCTCTCTGAGGCTTGCCGCAGATATCCTGTATAAGGAACCTGAGGACTATAAAAGACTGCTTTTGCAGCATCAAAAGGACGGTATGTCCTTTCCCGCCGCACGCAGTCTTGCTTTGAGCGAATATATGCAGAATACCCCGGAGAAGAAATTAAGCACCGCCGGAGTTTCCATTGAGGAATTGCTGCAGTCCCCTAATAATATTTTAGGTATCGAATATATAAAGGCGCTGCTTATGAGAAACAGCACCATGGAGATTTATACCCTTTTAAGACAGGGAGCCGGTTATTTGGATACTTTCCTGCCTGACGGTTCCTTTTGTTCCGCTCTGGCAGCGCGCCGGGCTATAGAGCAGGGAGCGCCCCTCTCTTCTCTTGCCTCTTTCCTGCCGGAAGATACCCTGCATATCCTTAAGCGAGAGCTGCAGATGGGATTTCCCGTCACCACAGATGATTTCTCTTCCATGCTGTTTTATCGCCTGCTTAGTCTGCAGCCTCAGGGTTATACTGCCTTTGCAGATGTATCCGAATCCCTGTCCGATAAAATAAGCAATTCGCTGGAACAGTATATCTCCTTTTCCCAGTTTTGCGAAAAAATATTAAAATCTAAAGACTTAACCTATACCCGTATTTCCCGGGCTCTTTTTCATATTTTGTTAGGAATTACCGAAGAATTTTTACAGACAGCAGCCTCTCTTGATACGGCCTGTTACGCCAGAATACTGGGCTTTCGAACTGCTTCCGCAGGACTGCTTTCCACCCTCTCTGCAAACCATACGCCGCTCCTATCCAAAATGGCAGATGCTGAGAAACTCCTTGATTCTTTCGGCAGCAAAATGCTTGCTCAGGATGTCTTTGCCTCCCACTTGTACGAGGGAATTGCCGCGCCAAAAACCGGCCGTACCTCAGAACATGAGTACCGCCGGCAAATTATTCGTCTGCCTTAAAACAGCCCGTTTTAATTTTTAAAGCTGTGAATCGGAGCCGGAATTCTTCCGGTACGGTTCACAAAATCATCACAGGAAAAACCGTTGACCGGCATGATGGGCGCATGTCCCAGCAGACCGCCGAATTCTACGCTCTCTCCCACTCCTTTTCCGATCACCGGAATCAGTCTGACCGCCGTGGTTTTCTGATTGACCATGCCGATAGCCATTTCATCCGCTATGATACCTGAAATAGTGGTCGCTTTTGTATCTCCCGGAACCGCGATCATATCCAATCCCACCGAACAGACGCAGGTCATAGCCTCCAGTTTTTCCAAAGTAAGTGCCCCTGCCGTTACGGCATCTATCATGCCCTGATCTTCGCTGACGGGGATAAAAGCTCCGGACAGACCGCCCACATAGGAGGAGGCCATAACGCCGCCCTTCTTTACCTGATCGTTTAACAGTGCCAGCGCGGCGGTAGTGCCCGGTGCACCTGCATATTCCAGACCTATTTCACATAAAATATCTGCTACACTGTCTCCGATGGCCGGTGTGGGTGCCAGAGAAAGATCCACGATTCCAAAAGGAACGCCTAAGAGTTTCGAAGCCTCCTGTGCCACCAACTGCCCTACACGGGTAACCTTGAAGGCCGTCTTTTTGATGGTTTCACAGAGCACTTCAAAACTTTCCCCTCTCACCTTCTCTAACGCAGTTTTTACGACACCCGGCCCGCTGACTCCCACGTTGATGATCTTGTCAGCCTCCGTCACACCATGGAACGCTCCCGCCATAAAGGGATTGTCATCCGGCGCATTGCAAAAGACCACCAGTTTGGCGCAGCCCAGGGAATCCTGTTCCTTTGTATATTCTGCTGTCTGTTTGATCATCTCGCCCATTAACCGCACCGCGTCCATATTGATTCCGGTTCTGGTGGAGCCTAAATTGACAGAGCTGCATACTCTTTCCGTTGTAGAAAGCGCCAAAGGAATGGAACGGATCAAGAGCTCATCCGCAGGCGTCATACCCTTGCTTACCAGTGCGGAATAGCCGCCGATAAAATTGACACCTACCTCATGGGCTACTTTATCAAGAGTTTCCGCAATACCGGCAAAATCCTCCGGTGTTCTGCAGGCTGCCCCGCCTACTAAGGCAATGGGTGTTACGGCGATTCTTTTATTGACGATGGGAATTCCGTACTCTCTGGAAATTTCCTCTCCGGTCTTTACCAGATCTTTAGCTGCTTCATATATTTTGTGATAGATTTTTTCCTTCAGTCTGCCAAGATTGGAATCAATACAGTCTAACAGACTGATGCCCAGAGTAATGGTGCGGACATCCAGATTTTCTTTTTCTATCATGTTGTTGGTTTCCACAACCTCATATATATTGATCATGTGTTTTTCCTCGCCGCTTCTTAAATTCTGTGCATTTTATCAAATATTTCTTCCTTCTGGCATTTGATGATAACGCCGATTCCTTCTCCTAACTTCTCCAATTCGTCCGCCATATCACCGTGCTGTATGTTACTGTTACCGGTATCCACTACCATCATCATATTAAAATAACCCTGCACGATGGTCTGGGAAATATCCAGAATATTGATATGATTTTCTGCCAGATAGGTACACACCTTGGCAATAATACCTACGGTATCCTTCCCTACTACGGTAATGATCGTTTTTTTCATAATGTATATTCCTTTCTGCCCGCTTTATGGGCTATCAATACTCAGACCTCAATGACAGGTGATACCTCGCTGCGATTGGCTACCTGAATGAAAAAATCCTCCGCCTTATATGGACCCTCACCTAATGTGATTTCCAGCCGCACCGCCTCGTAGGCTAATTGGGGCAGATTATTATCCTTGGAAAGATGTCCTAACACAACGGCTTTCAGTCCGTCATGCAGAACCCTGTTTAAAAGCCTGCCGGAATTCTCATTGGACAGATGCCCTTTATCCCCTAAAATACGCTGTTTTAAATAGTACGGATAGGGTCCTACCTGCAGCATGTTCACATCGTGGTTGGCTTCTAAGAGAATCGCATCCAATCCCTTTAAACACTCCACAGTATAGTCATTATAAATACCTAAATCCGTGCAGACAGCCACCCGCTTTCCCTCATAGCCTATCCGATAGGCCACCGGCTCTGCCGCGTCATGAGAGATGCGCATGGGTGAAACCGTCAGATCCTTGATGATCATTTTCTTATCCGCCTGAATTTCCCTAAAGAGGGATGCGTCCGGCGCATTCTTCCCGCCGCTATGTAAAATGGCCTGAATGGTACCTTTCGTCGCATAAATCGGAATTTCATATTTCCTGCAAAAAACGCCCAATCCCGAAATATGATCCGAATGCTCATGAGTAATCAGGATACCGTCTATATCCGCTCCGGTAAGTGCAAGCTCCTGTAAGCCTGCCTCCGTCCTTTTTCCACTGATTCCCACATCAATTAAAAGATGAGTTGCCTCCGATCCTACATAAGTACAGTTCCCACTGCTGCCGCTGGCTATACTGCAAAGCCTCATGTCGTACCTCCACCGCTACTTCTGCCAGTATACTTCTATGATGTCGCCGTCCCTTATCTCTTTTAAATACTCCGCCGTCTCACCGTTTAAGAGGGTTACGATATTCCCCTTTGGAGTCTTTAGGTCAAAATCTATATAGTCAAAAATATCCACATATACATAGGAAGCTTTGCCGGAGAGCACCACCGGACTGCCGTTTGCCGTCACCGTAATATTGCGGGGTACTGCATTATTTTGCGGAGCACTCTCCGTCTGTTGTGACTCTCCTTCATCGGGATTATCTGGATTTTCTTCGGTTTTGGAAACTACTTCATCCTCATGTTCCTCTTCCGGTAATTCCTCTTCCTCATACAGTGCTTCCCAATCCTCTTCTGCAGGTATGAGACGTTTTGCAGCATCTCCCCATACCATAGTAAAGTTTTCATAGACGGGCGTATCCCTTTTTGCCGGCATATTGTTAACGGCGATCGGCGTCCATTCCGGTAATATAATATCCAGAAACTCTAAAATCTGGGACACTGTATAATAGTCCAGCATACAAATAGCATCGCCGTCCTGTATATCGTAATAACCGGACTGCAGAACGCCATTGACTTGGACAAATTTAGGCAGTTCAACCTTTTTATCGTTCACATTTACTTTAATAGACTGTTCAAATTCCGGCAGAGCGCGGATTTCCAATTTTGCCTTTTCTCCTTCGGTCGAAGGGATTACCTGCACAATATCATTGGCCTTGATCGACGTATGAATATCCGCCGGTTCTCCGTTTACGGTAATGACTGCGGCTTCTCCCAGTTCTCCCCGCTTCATGCGCACTTTGCCGTCCACCGTATAATTTAACTCCTTACCGCGTTTGGGGAAGAGTCCGTCATTGGGGAAATCAGCCTGCATGGCTGCAT
The DNA here is from genome assembly GCA_022510745.1 of Lachnospiraceae bacterium. GTDB lineage: Bacteria > Bacillota > Clostridia > Lachnospirales > Lachnospiraceae > Acetatifactor. Next base: position 475,503 of record JAFLSY010000001.1, on the reverse strand, counting down.
CTACTACGGAAAGTCTGCCGTTGTCATATACTTTGATCCTTGCTTCATTAAAAGTCACAAAAATAAAATTATTACTCTGCTCATAGAAATTCAGGCAGATACCCACGGGCGTTACTAAGAGGGAACTTTTCTCAATACCATCGGGAAAATCAATGTTTCCCATAACCTCTTTTCCTCGAAGCGCCACCCTCTCTTTCACAATACCTAACTCCTCCGCCAGCATTTCCGTATAGCCCGGAATTCTGCCGCCTCCGCCTACCACGAAAACCGCACTGACAGGTTTGTCACCATTTAACTCCCGTATACAGTCTGCCACAGGTTTGGTCATATTGGCAATGGCGGGCTTTAAAAGAGCAAAAAGTTCTTCCTTGCTGATTTTCTGAGGAAGCCCTATCACATCGTCATAGGTAATTTCTTCCTGATTTTCTGCCTGACGCTTAATCTGCTCCGCCGTATTAAAGTCCACCAGGCAGTGCTGTGCAATCACCTCTGTCAGACTGTCTCCCGCAATGGGAATCATACCGTAAGCTTCTATAGCGCCGTCTCTGGTAATCGAAATATCGGAGGTCCCGGCTCCCACATCCACTAGGGCAATATTTAACATCCTGAATTTTTCCGGTATGGCAACCTGAATAGCGGCAATGGGCTCCAACGTCAGATTGGCCACTTCCAAACCGGCCTGTTCTACTGATTTATACAAGCCGTCCACTACATCCTCCGGCAGGAAGGTAACGATCATATCCGCTCCCATGCTGTGTGCCTTATGTTCCTCCGGATTTCCTATGGGATAATGATTGAGATAATAGCGGATAACGGAATAGCCCACACAGTAGAATTTCATATCCGTATCATTGCCAGCCAGAAATTCTCCGTAAGCCTGCTCTATTCCCTGTGCGGACAGCTCATACATATCCTCTTCCAGTATAACTTTCTCTTCCGAATATTCGGTCTCCACATGGGTGGTCACGGTACGCAGCACACGTCCTGCCGCCGCAATACATACCTCTTTTAACTTTGTGCCGATATCTTCTTCCAGTTCTTTCTTGACGGCCAAAATAGTATTGCCCACCTTTTTAATGTCATGGATCTGTCCGTCCAGCATGGCTCTGGTCTCATGCTCTCTAACCCGCTGAGCCATTACTACAAATCTTTCTCCACGCTTATAGCCTACCGTACCTACGATACTTCTGGTCCCGATATCCAATCCGAATACTACTTTTCCGTGATGTGTCATTCCTTCCACGTATATGCCTCCAGTCTTTTTTTGATCAGGCTGTATACCTCACTCAAATCCCCGCTGTTATCCAGAATAAAATCGCTGCTCCCACGAAACTCATCTTCAGAGAGCTGGCTTTCCATAATGCGGGAAATCCTGTTGTCATCATACCCTCGACTGATTCTCAGCCGCTTTCTTCTGATTTCATCCCCCGCATGAATATACCACATTTCATCCACAAAGTCATTATAGCCGTTTTCGATCAGCAGGGCCGCCTCAATAAAAAACAGTTCTGTTTCTCCGTCTTCTGCCGTCTCTTTCACGGCATTTTCCAAATATTCCCTGACAGCTGGATGCACAATGGCATTTACCTTGAACAGTACATCCTTATCCAGAAAAATTCTGGCTGCCATTTTCCCTCTATCAATACTGCCGTCGGGAGAAAGCACCTCTTCTCCAAGCAACGCCGTAAGCTTCTCATAACAGGCTTCTCCCGGCTCTTGGAGCTTATGAGCCACTTCATCTGCCAAATAGATTTTGCAGTAATAATGCTGCCTGATAAAGCGCAGTACTTCTGATTTTCCGGCACCGACTCCCCCGGTGATCCCAATCAGCCTCATTACCCATCCTCCTATTTTGCTTCATACCAATTAGAACCGGTATGCATATCAATTTCAAGCTTGACGGAGAGCTCTGCCGCACTGCTCATGCCTTCTTTTAAAATAGCCTTCACCTGCTCCTCTTCACCGGGAGCTGTTTCAATGACCAGTTCGTCATGTACCTGCAGCACCAGTCTGGATTTTAGCTGTTTCTCCTTCAAGGCCTTATTTACCTTTATCATGGCAATCTTAATGATATCCGCTGCAGTTCCCTGTATGGGAGAATTCATGGCAATCCGTTCTCCAAAGGAACGCTGCATAAAATTATTGGAAGCTAGCTCCGGAATCGGTCTTCTGCGTCCAAACATGGTCTCCGCATAGCCGCAGTCCTTGGCCTTTTCTACCATTTCATCCAGAAAACGCTTAATGCCCGGGTAGGTAGCAAAATACTGCTCGATATACTCCGCCGCTTCCTTTTTTGTGATGCTTAAGTCCTGACTTAAACCAAAGGAACTGATACCGTATACAATGCCAAAATTCACGGCTTTGGCATTCCGCCGCTGTAAATCCGTTACTTCTTCAAAGGGTGTGTGGAATACCTTGGAAGCGGTAATCCTGTGTATATCCTGCTCCGTGCGGTAAGCCTCGATCAACTGCTCATCCCCCGACATATGGGCCAACACCCTCAGTTCTATCTGGGAATAGTCCGCGTCGGTAAAGAGCCAGCCTTCCGTCGGTATAAATACCTTTCTGATCTGTCTCCCCAGTTCCATCCGCATGGGAATATTCTGCAAATTGGGTTCGGTAGAGCTGATACGTCCCGTAGCGGTAATGGTCTGGTTGAAATTGGAATGAATCCTGCCGTCCTCCCCAATACAGGCAAATAGCCCGTCCGCATAAGTGGATTTTAACTTGGCCAGTCCTCTGTACTCTAAAATATCCGCTACAATAGAATGCTCCGGCGCCAGCTTCTCCAGCACGTCCGCTGCGGTAGAATAACCCGTCTTGGTCTTTTTGCCGCCGGGCAACTTCATTTTTTCAAAAAGAATCTCACCCAACTGTTTCGGCGAATTGATATTGAAATTCTCACCAGCCGCTTCGTGAATACGTTTTTCCAGTTCTTCTATCCTGCCGGTGAGCCTTTCTCCATAGGCCTTCAATTCCTCCGGTCTGACCAGCATACCGACCTCTTCCATCTCATAGAGCACAAGGGAGAGGGGCATTTCCACCTCCACCATCAACTTCCACATATCCGCCTGTCTTAACTTTTCTTCCAGTACCGGCCGGGCCATGAGTGCCGTATAAGCGCTGTAGCAGGCATAGTCCCTGCTCTTAGCTTCCGCTGCAACACCCGCCTTATAGCTGCCTTTTCCGAAAACTTCCGTTTTTCCGGGCATGATAAGCTGTAAATGCTCCACCGCAATGGCTTCCGCATCGTAGTCGCTCTTAAGGGGATTCAGCAGATAAGCCGCAATCAAAATATCAAAATAACGCTCTGTGTTCTGCTTGTCCAGATAGGCATAACAGTTTTTAATATCACAAGTAGAAAGCTTGATTTTTTCCGACAGCTTCGCCAGTTCTTCTGCCAGATAAGCGCCGTCCAATGTTTCAGATACAGGAAGAAATACCACTTCCTTTTCGGAAAGCGCCAAAGCCAATGCGGCAATCTCATTCGCACCTTTTCCATCGGCCAACAGGCAGAACGCCGTTTCCTCTTGTTCTGCCGCTTTCACAAAAATACGCTCTGCTTCCTCTTTCGTCGTTATCGTGACAAACGTGTCAGAAACAGAAGAAGCGGAATTCGAAGCCACTTCTTCATCAAAGCGGCTTAATATATTCTTAAAGCCCAGTTTTTTGCAAAGGGCGTAAGCTTCTTTGGTATAGAATCCCTCCGCTCTGGCCTCGTTATAATCAAAATCCAGCTCACAGTCTGTCTTGATGGTGGCCAGCACCTTACTCAAATCTGCCAGTTCTCTGTTTTCCTTAAGACTCTCCCGAATGGACTTCTTGGAAATCTCCTCTAAATGTGCATAAATTCCCTCTATGGAACCATAGGTCACCATCAGCTCTGTAGCAGTCTTCTCACCTACCTTGGGCACACCCGGGATATTGTCGGAAGCATCCCCCATCAGAGCCTTAAGCTCTATGAACTGCGCCGGTGTCACCTGATATTTCTTAAGTACATCCTTCGCATAATAATCCTCTATTTCCGTCTTACCCATTTTGGTTTTGGGAATACGGATCTTAATATGCTCGGAAGCAATCTGTAATAAGTCCCTGTCCCCGGATACCAAAGAAACCTCCATGCCGTTTCTCTCGGAGAGTCCGGCCAAACTGCCCAGAATGTCGTCGGCTTCCCAACCTGCATGCTCCAAAATACGAATATCCATGGCAGTCAGCAGTTCCTTCATGAGAGGTACCTGCTCCCGCAGTTCCGTGGGCATGGGTTTACGGGTCCCTTTATAATCTCCGTACATTTCATGCCTGAAGGTAGGTTCATGTCTGTCAAACGCTACCGCCAGATAATCAGGCTTTTCTTCCTCCAGAATTCGAAACATAATATTGAGAAAACCATAGACGGCATTGGTATGCAGTCCTTCGGCATTTGTCAAATCTGGAAGGCCGTAAAATGCCCTGTTTAAAATGCTATGTCCGTCTATCAATACAATTTTTTCACTCATAAAATTCCTCACCCCGCAAAGAAGATCAAAGTCACTGCTGCAGTAAGCAGCGCTGCCGTAATCACGGTAATATTAATATACCAAAGCATGCGGTGAAAACGAATACGCTTCTGCGCTTCTTCAATTCGGCGGTCCAGTTCCTTCTGGAGATCAAAGGCGCTGCCCTCCTCCAGCCGCGCCATGCCTTCGGAAACCAATACCTGTATGGTAAGCTCCTCCCTGCATGCGGGACAGCTTTCTTCATGTTTTAAAAAACGCTTCAGATCCTTATATTCTATAGCATCATTTAAAAATGCCGGTATCATTTTTTCAAATTTGCCACAGTCCATATATCATCCTTCTTCTATGACTTACAAAGCGTATACTCCATGTTTTCTATTGTAGCATATCTATTCCAATGTTGCACCATAAAAAACCTCAAATGCATATTTTTCGCATTTGAGGTTTTCTAAGAACCTTCTATTTTTCTGTTTTTTTCGGTCTGCCGGCTTTCTTTTTGGGCTTTTCGGAAAGCTCCTTTAAAAATCCGGCTTTCCCCAAATCTCCCTGCGCTTTCAATTTTCCCGTAAAATAGGCCTTTACCGGATCCAACTTGCCATCTGCCAGCTGCAGGATCGTATCCGCTGACGCGGTAACCAGAATATCCCTGTCATGATACTCGTAGGGTTCCACATTTACTTTTCCTTCCGCAATCTCAACATAAAATGCCCCGGCCGCCTCGCCGGTTACATTGAACTGAAATGCCACATGCTCTTTTATTGCACCGGCATCGACATCCGCATATGCCGCTTTTACTTTAGCAACCAACTCTTCATAAGTCATAAGCCCATTCTCCTTTTCTTTTATTCTTTTAAGTTTACCACTTTTTTACAGATAAAGCGAATACTTCTATAGTTCCGCATAATCTTCCGGTGTAAATCGATGGTAAGTCATATGTGCCCCTTCCGCTTTTATACAATATCTGTAATCATCAGGGACGCCATCTTCAAAATAAAAAAGATGATCAAATTCTCCGTTAGAAATCATTTCCTCATGTACCTTACCTGAATATTTGTAAAACTGCTCTTTCAAATCCTTCAAGGTACAGCCATGTTTCTCAATGGTTCTGATAAAATCACTAAGGAACTCCGCTTTTCCCATATCCTCTGGTTTTTCATAAAGAGCATGTACATAATCTACCCCTGCAGGCGGAATCATCAGACAAAATCTGTCTCCTCTATAGGAAATTTCAACATTTCCCAGTCTTTTCTCTACATCAATACAGAATGCTCTCAGCGCTGCATACATCTCCTCCTCATCCAGATTGGTTTTCAGAAATAAATTTAAGGATTTCAAGGGATAGTACAATCTGACGGTTTCGCTTCTGTATCCTAATTTCAGCTGTTCCTCACGGAGCATATCCGTGATGTTCTTTTCCAGTCTTTTGAATTCCATTCACATGCCTTCTTTCTCATAGACCATTCCAAAAAAATACCGCAACCTTGATATCATTGCATCAAAATTGCGGTTCTTATCTACTGCCGGCGATGACTTGGGGTGTATAAACAAAGTGTAATATTTTCTCTAATCCCAATCCATGGCATCATATGCCACCGTACCATTTTCTGCAATACTTTGATTGGCCCGCGTAATAGCTTCTACTTCATCCGGCAAAGGTTTATCCTCCGGTACAAATCTGACTAATACCTGAAAAATTGTTTCCGTATCCGAATCATCTATCAAATCAATCAAACCTTTTAACATTTCTTTGCTCATATTTTCACCTCTCAGATTCTTTTATATGCCTGTCCTCTTGGTAAGATGTCTTTTATAATTATTATATCGTTTTCAACAGAAAATAACACTCTTAAGTCACCGACACGTAAGCGGTAATCATTGACCAGTCCTTGCAGTTTCTTTACATCACCTGCTGGCAATTTATCAATTGCTTGTTGAATACGAGTTTTCGTCGGTTTATCCATTTTACTGATATGCTTTGCTGCTTCTTTCTCAAAGAAAATCTTCAATACAATATGTCCTTCCTAACATTTGTCGCATTTGTATTATACCCCACAAATAAAACGAATTCAATTGACTTTTTCTTAATTGCAAAGAATGCGATAAATACGGCATCCCTGCCATACTTATCGCATTCTTATCTACTGCCGGCGATGGGACTTGAACCCATACGTGGTTGCCCACAACAGATTTTGAGTCTGCCTCGTCTGCCATTCCGACACGCCGGCCTATTTCACAGCCGAATATTATATTATCACATTCGGCTGTTATTGACAAGTATTTTTTTAGGCTTCAAAATCCAGCTTATTATAGATATCCAGACAGTCAAAGGTTGCAAAATAGTCCTTGGGTGTTTCCGCTCTTCTGATCATCTGTACGCTGCCGTCCTCTTTTAAGAGAAGCTCTGCTGATTTTAACTTGCCGTTGTAATTATACCCCATGGCAAAGCCATGTGCACCTGTATCGTGGATTGCCAGATAGTCGCCAATCTCCACCTTGGGCAGCATTCTGTCAATGGCAAATTTATCGTTGTTCTCACAGAGAGAACCCGTCACATCGTATTTGTATGCGCAGGGCTCGTTCTCCTTACCCAATACAGTAATATGGTGGTATGCACCATAAATTGCGGGACGCATCAGGTTTACCGCACAGGCATCCACACCGATATACTCCTTATGCGTATGCTTTTCATGAATAGCCTGTGTGATCAAATGTCCGAAGGGTCCCATCATATAACGGCCCAATTCCGTATAAATAGCAACCTCTCCCATTCCCGCAGGCACCAGAATCTTTTCATAGGCTTTCCGCACGCCTTCGCCGATAATACGGATATCATTCGGCACATCATCCGGCTTGTAAGGAATGCCGATACCGCCGGAAAGATTGATAAAGGTAATATTAGCTCCCGTTTCCTCTTTCAGCTTTACAGCCAGTTCAAAGAGCTGTCTTGCCAACTCCGGATAATACTCGTTGGATACGGTATTACTTGCCAAAAATGCATGGATACCAAAATTCTCTGCACCCTTATTCTTTAAGATGCGAAAGCCCTCAAACATCTGCTCCGTGGTAAAGCCATATTTGGCGTCACCCGGATTGTCCATAATACTGTTTGCAACAGAAAAATATCCGCCTGGATTAAAACGGCAGCTGATGGTCTTGGGAATATATCCGATTGTCTTCTCCAAAAAATCAATGTGGGTAATATCGTCTAAATTGATAATGGCACCCAGTTTTTCCGCATAAGCAAATTCATGAGCAGGAGTATCGTTACTGGAGAACATAATATCCTCTCCCGTCACTCCCATGGCGCTACTTACCATCAGTTCGGTCAAGGAAGAACAGTCACAGCCGCAGCCATACTCCCTGAGTATCTGAATCAAATAGGGATTGGGGGTAGCCTTTACTGCAAAAAACTCCTTATATCCTCTATTCCACGCAAAGGCCTCTTTTAATGCTTTCACATTCTCCCTGATGCCCTTCTCATCATAGATGTGAAAGGGTGTGGGATAGGTCTTTACAATTTCTTCAATTTGTTCCTTGGTTACAAATGCTTTCTTCATGTCAGTATACCTCTTTTAGTCTGCTTTTGCATTGCTGTCTTTTTTCGCTACCCTATTTTACACATTCTCAATTTGCCAGTCAATAGGACTTAATCCGTTTTTTTCTAAATAATCATTGGTCTTACTGAAAGGCCTGCTTCCGAAAAACCCGCGATACGCTGAAAGAGGACTCGGATGTGAGGCCTCCAATATCAAGTGCTTCGGATTATTCAGCATGGATTTCTTCATTTGAGCCGGTTTTCCCCAGAGAATAAAAACCATGGGCCGTTCCTGTTCATTCAGAACCTGAATTGCCGCGTCCGTAAACTGCTCCCAGCCCATTCCTCTATGAGAAAATGCCGCATGGGCCTGCACAGTCAGTACTGTATTTAACAGTAGTACGCCCTGTTTTGCCCACTTTACCAAATAACCGTTATTCGGAATATAGCAGCCTAAATCTTCATGCAGTTCCTGATAAATATTCACCAATGAAGGTGGTATCTCCACATCCGGTTTGACGGAAAAACAAAGCCCATGGGCCTGCCCGTCATTGTGATAGGGGTCCTGCCCTAAAATAACGACCTTTACCTCTTTTAAAGGCGTCAAATGAAAAGCATTGAAAATATCATCAGCCGGTGGAAAAATCTGCCTGGTATTGTATTCATTTTTGACAAAAGAAAATAATTTTGCGTAGTAGGGCTTCTGAAACTCCGGCTTTAGGGCCGTCAGCCAGTCACCTGTGATCATACCCATTTCTTTTACCCCTTATAATCTTACGGAAACGCCTCTTCCCCGCAAATATTCTTTTACTGCTTTGATTTCCAGCTCTTTGTAATGGAACAGAGAAGCCGCCAGAGCAGCTTCTGCCCCTCCCTCCGTCAGGGCATCAAAAAAATGCTCTTCGGCACCTGCGCCTCCGGATGCAATGACCGGAATCTTTACTGCGGAAGATACTGCCTTTGTCAATTCAATATCGTAACCGCCTTTTGCGCCGTCACAGTCCATGCTGGTAAGGAGAATCTCCCCTGCTCCCAGACTCTCGGCTTTTATGGCCCATTCCACGGCATCGATCCCCATATCCACACGACCGCCGTTTTTATAGATGTTAAAGCCGCCCTCAGGCCGCCGTTTTGCATCAATAGCAACTACCACACACTGGCTTCCGAACTTGTCCGCCGCCTCCGCGATCAACCGGGGATTCATGATAGCTGCGGAATTGACAGATACCTTGTCCGCACCTTCCCTAAGCAGCATTCTGAAATCTTCTACGCTGCGGATACCGCCGCCTACCGTAAAAGGAATAAAAACTCTTTCGGCCACCCTCCTTACCATTTCCACAGCGATGGCGCGGTTATCGCTGGAAGCTGTAATATCCAGAAAAACCAGTTCGTCCGCACCCGCCTTATCGTAAGCGGAAGCCACCTCCACCGGGTCACCCGCATCCTGCAGGTTTACAAAATTCACACCTTTTACCACCCTGCCGTCCTTGACATCCAGACAGGGAATAATACGTTTGGTATGCATCAGCGACTCCCCCTTCCAATCCCAACAAAATTCTGCAAAATCTGAAGGCCTATATCGGAGCTCTTTTCTGGATGGAACTGACACGCAAATATATTTTCCTTTTCTACGGCGGCATGGATGGTCACGCCATACTCCGTAGTGGCGCTCACGATTTCTTTTTCTTCTGCTGCCAGATAATAGGAATGTACAAAATACACATATGTCCCTTCCGCAATACCTGAAAAAAGCCCGCTTTTATTGGGAAAGTGAAGGGAATTCCAGCCGATATGCGGCACTTTCAGCCCCTCCTCGGGAATCCGTCGTATGCTTCCTTTTAAAATCCCTAATCCTTCTACACCGGGGCTCTCTTCACTGCTTTCAAACAAAAGCTGCAGCCCAAGACAGATGCCCAAAAAGGGAATCTTCTCTTCCACTGCCTGCTTGATAACCGGAACCAGTTCATATTGCTCAAGCTTCCTCATAGCGTCTCCAAAGGCACCTACACCGGGCAGTATCACCTTTTCTGCTCCCAGGATTTCCTTCGGATTACGGGTCACTACCACTTCTTCACCCAAGAATTGAAGTGCTTTTTCCACGCTTTTGATATTTCCTGCATCATAGTCAATAATTGCGATCATGACTGTTCTCCTGAATTTGCTTCGGCTGCTTTTAATCGAGGAACGTGGGCGGCAGCAATTCTTCCTCCTCAGGCAGCACATCCTGCATCTGCGTTTCGGGCAATGCCAGTCCTTCTCCGGTTCCGCCCGCGGAAATCTGTTCTCCCGCCGCCAAAGCAGTCAGATATCTTGTGTAGTCCACTTTGCTGTCACAGGATGCAATAGCATGCGCCGCTTCCCTGCTCAAACCGTAATCCCGTTCCAAAATGCTATAAATCCGATTATAATAAGAAATCACTTCCGATTCCGCACCGCAGCTCTGTGCCTCTGCATACAGTCCATCATAATCTACCAGCGCCTGCATCAAAGTATCCAGCGCCTCCACAACCTCAAAATCCGCCAAATATCTCTCATACCGGTTAAGCCTCCGCTCTACTTTTAAGACTGTTCTGGCATGACGGAACATTTGCTCTTCCTCTTCCGACAGATTAAGTCCGTAGAGTTCTTCATAACAGCTCATATAATCCTGATTTGCAAAAGCGTCTTTTGCACGCTGTTTCTGCAGTATTCCGGACAGGAAGGTGGATGCAAAAAAGACAATACCAAATACGGTTCCCGCAAATAAAAGAACCACTATCATGCTTGCTTTGGATATCCTTTTACCGGGTTTCTCCGGTACTGCCGGCTCCTTCTTAGGCTTTTCCTTCTTAGGCTTTGGCTCTTTTTTCGGCTTTTCTTTTTTGCCGCCTTTCTTGCTGCCCTTTTTACCCTTTTTGTCGGAGCCTTCTTCCTCGCCGTCTTTCTTTCCGGGCATTAACCCTTTCTTTATTGGCTTCTTTTTACCGGCTTCGGCAGCATCCTCAGCAGCCAGTTCATCCATAATATTCTGATTTTCTTCGCTGATGGGTTCTACTTCATCCTCCTCCGTCAGCTTAGAAAAGAGTTTGCCGAAAAAGCCAGGCTCTTTATGGGCTTTTTCTTCTCCTTCCTGTTCCTTATTAACCTTTTCCTTCTTTACTTTTTCTTTCTTTGCCTTTTTATTTTTCTTTTCTCCGCTTTCTTCTTCATTCAGGGCCCCTTCATCCCCAAGGAGGGCGGCAATTTCCGCGGCGGCAGCGGCCGCTTCAGCTTCTTCCTTAAAAATACTCTCGTCCACCGCTTCATTATTGTCGGACATTGATAACAGATCATTGATCTCACTCACGCCGTCATCATCCTGTATACTGTCTAACAGCGCCAGAATATCCTCTTCCTCTTTATCCATGGCAGGTGTTTCCGTGGGCACACTTTCAGGCAGATCGGTTCCTGCAAAAATATCCTCCTCAGGCATAACCTCCTCAGTATCCATAGTTTCCGTGGAAATAGCCTCCATAGAACCCTCTTCCTTAAAAACCTGATCCGCTGCAGCAGCCTCTTGCGCCTCAAAAGCAGCCAGCATACTCTCAATCTCTTCCTGACTCATCTCCTGCGTACTTTCTACAGTAGGCGCACTCTCAGCCTCTTCCGAAAATCCCATACTTTGAAATTCCTCGATCTGAAGTCCCTCTGTCTGGAACTCCTCCATCGGCGGCTCCTCGGTCTGAGGCTCTTCCATCGGCAGTTCCTCGGTCTGAGGCTCCTCCATCAGTAACTCCTCGGTCTGAGGCTCTTCCATCAGCAGTTCCTCGGTCTGAGGCTCCTCCATCAGTAACTCCTCGGTCTGAGGCTCCTCCATCGGCGGCTCCTCGGTCTGAGGCTCCTCCATCGGCAGCTCCTCGGTCTGAGGCTCCTCCATCGGCGGCTCTTCGGTCTGGGGCTCTTCCATCGGCAGCTCCTCGGTCTGGAGGGCTTCCTCCGAAACTTTTTCCGTCTCTTCCAAAATTTCGGATAACCCTGGCATGTCTGCCACGTCTTCAGAGCCGGGTAAATCGAATGCGTTTAAAAACTCCGACATATCCTCCATCTCTGATTCGTTCTGCTCCTGCAGGCTGCCGGATTGCTCCAGTTCTTCATACATAGCGTCAATATCTGCAGATAAGCCCATCTCATCACCGGAGAAGTCAACATCTTTTTCTCCCATGGATTTTAATAAATTGTCCAAATATTCTTCGTTAGAACTCATACAATACCTCGTTTTTATTATAATTAAGACCGGAATAAATACAGTGTAACATAATTCTTACATTTTCGCCATAAAATCTACCGCATTTTGTGAAATTCCCATACCCCGCTCTGCAATTTCAGCCGGTAATTGATGCAGACGGCCATGTACCCGCAGCAGCTTTGCTTTTTGGTTGAGGGAGATCATTTTTTCAAACCGGAACCGCAATACTCCCGCAAACATCATATCAGCTCCCAACTCCAGAATACAGAGCCTGCGGTTTAAAGTGCTCTGCAGCCATTTCATATAAGTATGCCAGCTTTTTTCATAGCCTTCCTCCATATAATGCTCAGCATACAGTGTGTTGTACTCCATGGGTGCTCCACAGATTCTGCAACAGGGCCTGTCAATGGCATTCCACTCTTTCCCGCCCTTTATAATAGTCTCCAGTATCTCCGTAAAATCGTGATCCGTCGGTATCACACTCCCTGCACATCCTCTGCCGCATTGCAGTCTGTTATAACTGCCGCACGGAGTTGTTACCCTATCGTTTCTTAGTCCTGCCGTTTCTATCAGTCCATCCATGCAGGTAGTAATAACAAAATAATTTTTACCCTGCAGAAGCTCTCCCAGTTTTCGATAGGCCTCCATCAGCTGTTCATCCTTTTTTAGAAACCTTCTGTTGAAATAGGGAACGGCCCATTGAGCATCTTCATTTGCCGCCTGTCGGCACATTTCAGCATATGCCTCATTTGAACGCAATTCATCCGCTCTGCCAAATTCCTCGCCAATTCCTACCAAAAGCATCTCTGCATCTTGCAGTATCTCTTCTAATTCTTTCTTTTTCATGAAATGGCCATACCCTTCCGCCATTTGGCTGCATACTGGTTTTATTTAGAAAAGCAGGGAAAACTCCCTGCTTTTCACTCACATTATTGTTTATCTCTCAAAAGTTCATCCAGTACACTTACCAGTCTGCCGATTTCCGGTTTGGAAAGCTGTGCGTCCGCTCCCAACTGTTCGCCTTTCACCCTCATTTCATCGTTCACCAATGAGGAGAAAATAACAACCGGTATATGTTTCGTAGCATCATCCGTCTTTATCAGCTTTGTCAGACGGTGTCCGTCCATCAAAGGCATCTCAATGTCAGTAATCACACATTGCACATGCTCACTCAAGGTTCCTTCTTCCTTGAAATGTTCAATGATGTCATATGCCTCCTGACCATTGGCCGTATGTATCAGAGAAGAATATCCTGATTTATGCAGTGCATCTACAATCAAACGATTCAATAACGGAGAATCCTCAGCGATCAAAATAGGAATATCACATCTCTCACGCTCTCCCAACTCATCCAGCTGTGCAGTTCTAAGTCCGGTCTCGGGATTGATATTAGAAACAATACTCTCAAAATCCAGAATCACTATCAGCTTATTATCCACTTTGATAATACCTGATGCCACGCTCTCAGAAGAAACTGTTGCATCCGGCGTAATAATATCCGTCCATGACATACGGTGGATACCTACTACGCTGTCCACATGAAAAGCTATATCCAGACTGTTAAAATTGGTAATAATAAACAGCCCGCCCGCTTCTGAAGTTCCCCGCTGCAGACAGCTCTTCAAATCAATAGCTGTAATCATTTGTTCACGGGGCATAAATATGCCTTCAATGCTGGGATGCGCATTGGGTACGGGTGTCACGGGCATGTAATTAATAATTTCTTTTATCTTTGCCACATTGATTCCGTAAGAATTATTATCCAGCAAAAACTCCAGAACTTCTAACTCATTGGTACCGTTTTCCAATAATATTTTTGTATCCATTCTTTCACCTCTCAGAGAATCGTCTGCCGTAAAATTTAGGCTTAACGACATTATATCACAGACAAAGCCAATTGAACACTAAAAAAATACATTTTTATGTAAAAATTTTTTAATGAACCAAATTCTCCGTTTTGACATTCCGCCGATATGACTTTATAATACTGTTTGTCATTCTATTATTCTAATGATGGACAAAATACAAAGGCGGAGAAATTATGAGAAAAATTGTATTTTTTGATATTGATGGAACCCTGACTTCCGAAATTGACGGTTCTATTCCCACAAGTACCGCTGCTTCCATCCGAAAGGCCAGAGAAAAGGGCAACCTGATGTTTATCAATACAGGCCGCTGCTTCCAAAATGTAGAACAGCGTTTTCGGGACATCGGATTTGATGGTTATATCTGCGGCTGCGGTACCAACATCTACTGTGACGGCAGGGACATTCTTTATGTGCCTCAGTCCCATGAGATCACGATGCAGCTGCTTGAGCAGGCACGTAAGACCCGTGTGGATATTCTGTTTGAATCCCGCAAAGAAGTGGCCTTTGATCTGTCCCGCTCCTTAAAACATCCAAAAGCGATCCGACTATATCAGGCTTTTGTAAACCGCTCCTATCCCATGCCTGAAGATTTGGACAACCCCAATTTCTTTTGTGACAAGTTTGTCATTTGGTATGAAGAACCATGGCAACTGACAGAATTTCGTACTGTCAGTGACAAATACTTTACATGTATCGACAGGGGCGGTACCTTCCGGGAATTCGTGCCCTACGGTTACTCCAAAGCGTCCGGTATTAACGCTGTACTGTCGTACTATGGCATTCCTAAAGAGGATGCCTATGCTTTCGGTGACAGCAACAATGACCTGTCCATGCTCACCTGCCTGCCAAACAGTATTGTCATGGGAAATGCTTCTCCGTCCTCTCTCTTTGACATTGCATCCTTTGTCACCGCAAAAGCCAGTGAAGATGGCATTCAAAAAGGGCTGGCACATTTTGATTTATTCTAGGGGCATTACCACGCTGTTTCCACCCGCCGATGCAGATAAACGCAGTTCGGAAATCCCCCCTGCCAGTGAACTGTCAATCTCCGCCAAGAGCACAAGCTCCACCTCTTCTCCCGCTCCCACGCTGCCCACATAGGTTCCCAGATCATCCAGAAGCATCGTGGTAAGAGCCGGCCTGCGCTCCGTACCATTGATCAGTACGGTAAAACGGGCGGCCATGGAAAAAATATCTACTTCCTGTTCCGTTCCCGTATCATTACTCATAGCAAATCCCATAACCAGATATTTATTTCCTTCCGATGCATCCAGTCCAAAATAAGGATTGCTGGAATCCCCATCCGGATAGGAATCCACTGTTCTATAGCCGGTAAAACGAATACTCATCCCCTCAGGCAGTAACACCTGTGCTATATTGCCCACTGTCTCCCCTGACGGTGCATTCACAATAGGAGTATCCGCCACCGGATCCATGCCACCCTGCTCTTTCTTATCTGTTTCTTCTGATGAATCCTGTTCCGTTCCATTGTCTTCATACAAGGATAAATCCACCAGCCTGCTGTCATAATCATTCGTATGGCGCATCACAATATTGGCTACATATTCTACAATAGCGTCCTCCTGCGCCTGCGTCATCTCCGGCAGAGTGGCTCCGCAGCCCGTTATGCCGAGCAGACTTGCTATACACATTCCTGCAAATACTTTTGTTTTTTTCATATACTGCCTATCTCCATCCGTATAAATCCCTTATACATGTAATATTATATATATAACTTACACTATTTTCTTTTCCAATGCAACGTAAATTCCTGATATTATCAGAGCAATTAATCCCACAATTAAGAATACCAGCATTTTTTCAAATGTCGCTGCTGCCGCAAAATCATACAGGACCATTTTCCCACAGACTGTCAATGTCAGCACAAGCCCCACAATCCGCAGTTTCTTTTCCCTCACAATAAAGCCTGCTACAACGGCGCCTATGGCGATAAGCATCAATATAACGCTCTTTGCTATAGGAATAGGCAGCTCCCATATTAGAACCATATAGCATGAAAACAGAATCAAAATAATATTTTTGATTTTAAAGCCCATGCCAAAACGCTCCTGAAACATCAACAGAATGAAAGTGATGCCAAGCAGCAGGATAATACCGTAGGAATAGTGATTCTTGAAAAAGGCGGCTGCAAGATAAAGACAGCCCATTACTCCCAGATTAATATAGTTGAAGTACCGGGTATTTTTATCCCGGAAATACGGAATGTAATTGAAACCTACCATGCCCAGGAACAAAATGCAGATCATAATGGCGGGAGTCAAATCGTTCCTAAACTGCAGCAGCACAAAGCTTTCTAACAAAAAAATAAAAATTTCTTCATAGAGAGAACGCCATTCATACAGTACCGCCAAAGACAGGGCAAAGGTTCCCAGAAAAGCAAAAGCCGCTACCGGATGAAACTCTGAAAAATAATACAGGGCAATACAGGCCGTCCACAGGGTAATGACAAGCTCACTGATCTTTAACTGCTTTATGCGGAAAAGCAGCTTGGACAGTACAAAAACGCCCAGTACCATCCCCAGACTCCAGAAATAGAATTCCTCATTCAAAACCGCCGTTCCGTATAACAGCAGCACTTGAAAGCTAAACAGCCAGTATTGCAGCCACTTTAATGTACTCTTCCTAAACAGGAAGAATAAAAGCAGCCCCGAGAGTAGAAATCCTCCTGTTACCGCATGAATTTTCCAAGTATCCGATACGAAAATGCAGGCTATACAAAAAGTAAGCCGCAGCACCGCGTCCATAGATACATAAGCAGCAACATTGCCTGCTGTCCCCACTTTATCTTCTTCTCCCGTTTTCCTTTCCATACAGAAGAAAATCAGTCCTTGAGCCAGCACGGAACTTAAGATATAGAGCAGCGCCGGCAGGGTATTCTCCAGCCGAAACAGCGCCGTTGTCGCAAACAAAATTGTAAAGAATGTATTTAATAACAAATGCGTCATGTGTATGGCGCTCTTATGCCTTTTTACGGGCAAAAATACCGTCATCAGGTTGACTATAAAAATAATACCCGCCGCTACCAAAAAGTGCGTGGCTCTGACAGACGGCTCCGCCAGCCTCTCGTAGTAAAGAAAAGACTGTCCTGTAGGAAATAAACTGATGTAACAGCCGGCAAAACTGATGATCTTAATGGTGCCGGAATCTTTTTTCCGACTTAGGAATATGGCAAAAAAGGATATGACTACTGCTGCCCCCATGGCCACATAGCTGTTAAAATTCTGCAAATAGAGATAGTTCAGCACAGTGGAAAGATACAGCCCGCTGATGCCCAGCGCCGTAATAGCCACCGCAAATTTAGGCATTTTTCTGTTTAAGATTAATTCCGATACCAGCAGCACGATCAGGCAAATTCCATACAGGGATATTCCCTTTGCCAAACCGTCCATATAAGTGATGCCCAGAAGCACAAAGGCTATCAACACAAAAAGAATACCTATGATTCCGAGCACTCCCGCTCCTATAGCAAATTCCACATTCTGTTTCTTTTCGGGAACGACCGGCTGCACATACTGTACCGGCTGTACATACTGCGCCGGCTGTACATACTGTATAGGCTGCCTATTTCCATAAGCTGCTTGTCCCGACTGCTCCCCCTGCGGAAACTGTGGCTGCATGCTTGCCTGCATCCGCTGCCTGTACAGTCTGCTGGTACGGGCGATTTCCCTCGATACATATTCCGGAGTTACGGCATTTTGCCTTAACTTACTGCGCAAATCCTGAAGATATTCAGAAAAATAAGAATCCTGAGACTGCGCCATCAACCACTCGATCTGTTGCTCTAATTCCATTCTTTGGTTGTCCATATCAAAAACCCTCGTTCTCTTCCACGATATATTCGGCAAATCTTATTCTGTCATTTTTATGACAGTGTACCACCAAATACACTCCTTTTTCAATGTAATTTTGCAAAAACACCTCTGCATTCTCACAGAGATAGGACACTATACTGCCCTTCTCATAGGGAATGAGAAAGGCTGTCCGTTCATTCTTTGCATACAGCATATCCGTGATCATTCCGGCCAATTCAGCTATCCCTATGCCGTTCTTCGCTGACATATAAATACGGTCAGCATTCACTTTAGGCAGCTCCTCCATACAGCGTTCTGCCTTATTGTAGACATAGATAACCGGAATCTCTCCCGCCCCCAGTTCCTGCAGGGTTTTCTCTGTTACTTCCAGATGTTTTTTGTAATGGGCATCAGAAAAATCCACCACATGCAAAATCAAGTCCGCATTTCTGACCTCCTCCAAGGTAGAACGGAAGGCTTTGATAAGCCCGTGAGGGAGTTTGTGGAGAAATCCTACCGTATCCGCCAGATAAAAGGGCTTCTTTCTACCGGTGTCAATCCGGCGCACACTGGTTTCTAGTGTAGCAAAGAGCATATCCTTTTCTAAAACCTTTTTCTCTTCTTCCCCCACATAGGCATCCACCATGGCATTTAGCAGCGTGGATTTGCCCGCATTGGTATAGCCCGCCAGGGACACTTGGGGAATCCGGGAATTCTTTCTCCGTTTCCGCTGGGTTTCCCTTTCTTTTAAAACCTCCTGTAGTTCCCTGTCCAGTTCCGTGATCCTATGCTCTATCTTCCGTCTGTCCAGTTCCAGCTTTTTCTCTCCGGCGCCCCTGCTGCTCATACTGCCGCTGGTTCCTCCCTGCCTGCTCAAAGCCTCGTGCATCCCCACCAATCTGGGCAGAAGATACTTTAATCTTGCGGCCTCCACCTGCAGTCTTGCCTCTCTGGACTTTGCCCTGGTTGCAAAAATATCCAGAATCAGGTTGGTTCTGTCCATTACCGGAAGCCCCAGCTCCTTTTGCAGATTTCGCAGTTGGGAAGGACTTAAGGTATCCTCAAAAATAATCAGCTCAGCTTCACATTCCCCGGCAAATGAGCGAACCTCTTCCACCTTTCCCGCACCTATATAGAACGCCTTGTTCACACTTTCCAAGCGCTGGGTGATGATGCCGGCCACCTGCATATGACAGGCCTCCGCCAGATTTTTCAGTTCCTCCATAGCGGCGTCAAAATCCTCTTCTTCCCCGGTATCCACGCCCACTAGCAGTACCCGCTCTAAGGCCTGGGTAAACTCCGCTTCCTCCCTCATGCTTTTTCCTTTCCTACCGTTTCCAGTTCAAACCAAAAAGCAACCCCGTTCTCATAATTCTGTACGCCGTAGGCCTGATGAAAGGCCTCCATAATAGCCTTTACAATGGACAGTCCTACGCCGCTTCCACCGTATTCCCGGGTTCTTGCTTTATCCACTTTATAGAATTTTTCCCAGATGTATTCCATACTCTCTTGGGGAATCGGCTTTCCGGTATTGAATACGGTAACACGCACTTTGCTTTCCGCCTGCTCTAAACGGATATCAATAATCTTTTCTCCTTCACAGTAATTTACTGCATTGGAGAAATAATTCATAAAAACTTCTTCTACCTTAAATTCATCCGCCCACACAAAAATGGGGGCATATTGTTCCATACGCACGGAAATTCCATGCTGTCTGGTCAGGATCTGCGCCGATTGAATATAATTGCCGATCAGTGCCACCAGATCAAAGCGCTCCAGATTAACAACATCATTTCCAAATTCCAATTCATTTAAAGTTAACAGCCTCTTTACCAGATTATTCATCTTGCCGGCTTCGTCCACAATGACGTCACAATAATAATTCCGGCTTTCTTCATCCTCGCTGATTCCTTCCTTCAAGCCTTCCGCATAGCCTTGAATCAGGGCGAGAGGAGTCTTCAGTTCGTGGGATACATTGGACAAAAATTCCTTACGCATTTCATCCGCCCGATTTCTCTTTTCCAAATCCTTCTGCAGCTCGTTATCCGCCGTTTTCAATTCCCGTATGGTCTCTTCCAAAGCTGCGGAAAGTTTATTGATATTATCGCCAAGCAGCGCTACTTCATTTTTGCTGCCGCCCCTGTACTTTGCCTCAAAATCCAGTCTGGTCATGCGCTCGGATATATCCGCCAGTTCCAAAATGGGTTCCGTCACTTTTTTGGACACCATCCAGATCACAATACTGCTCACAAGAACGCCGCCGATTCCTACATATAGTAAGAATCGATTTGCAATCTCTACACTCTCCCTAATATTTTCCAAGGGTGTCCGCATATAAAAGACCTGTCCTCCATCCAGCCAGCCCACCATTTCCATATTTTCCGCTTTTGTTTTGGGATCCGTAATTAGCTGAATGGTAAAGTTTTCCGTCTGCTCCAAAAGTCTGGTATCCTGCATGGGTGCGTACAGCCTCTCCCACAGCAGTCTTTGCAGCATGGACATATCATTGCCGAAACCCACTATCAGACCGTTCATATCCTGTATGACGCCCATAATGTTATAGCGGCCGGATATTTTTTCCAGCTCTATGGAAAATTCCTCCGTCCCCAGTATACCGGTTGCAACCGCTTCATTCAGCATATGATAGGTTTCTTTTACCGCATTCTCCCTTTTCCTCTCATAGTAGCCGGGCAGAAACGTATTGTTGATAAGCCAGCAGACAAACAGGGTACCTGCCATCAGACCGATAAAAATAGAAGTAAACTGTTTTTTAATGGAATGTTTCATATACTATGCTTCCGCCTCAAATTTATAGCCCATGCCCCAGATGGTTTTGATCAGTTCTCCCCTATCTCCCAATTTACTGCGAAGCTTCTTGACATGGGTATCTATGGTACGGGCGTCACCAAAATAATCATAATTCCATACACTGTTTAAAATTTTGTCTCTGGAGAGAGCAATGCCCTTATTCTCCATGAAATATGCCAGTAGTTCAAATTCCTTATAACTCAGTTCAATATCCCTGCCTTCGATATTTACCATATGGGCCGATTTATTCAGTTCAATACCGCCTGCAGAAATTACTTCTTCCGGCTGCAGTTGATTGCTTCTGCGCAGAATAGCCTCCACTCTTGCAACCAGAATTTTGGGGCTGAAGGGCTTTCCGATATATTCATCCACTCCCAGTTCAAAGCCCTGCAGTTCATCCCTCTCATCGCTCTTCGCCGTCAGCATGATAATGGGCACTTTGGAATAAGCACGAATCTCCCTGCACACCTGCCACCCGTCCATTCCGGGCATCATCACATCCAGAATAATGAGCCGTATATCTTTCTGCGCAAAGAAAAGCTCCACTGCTTTTTCGCCGTCCTCTGCTTCAATGACCTCATAATTACTTTTCACCAAAAAATCCTTTACCAGCTTACGCATCCTGCTTTCATCATCTACGACCAAAATTTTTAATCTGTCCATCTGCGCCTCCAAGCTTACTCATTGATAATGTTCAGTTCCCTTTCTTTTTCTCTGACGACCTTTTCCCTTTCGGATAATTCCTGTTCCCAGGAAGCATACTTGTTTACAATGGCGCGCTCGTAATTTAAAATATTGGGATTATCGCTTTTTAAGGTGATCGCAAACATGGCAATGATGGCAATGATCAGAACCAGATTTGCCATCAGAGAAATGACCGGCCATTCCGGCTTCTTCTTTTCCTTATGCCTCTCTACGCGGGGTTTTGGCTGGGTATAACTGCGACGCATATTGACGTTATAGCTTTTTTGCAGACTCACCGGGGGCACCTGTTCTTCTGTCATGCCGTCGCAATCTAATAAGTATTTCTGCATCTTATGCAGATAATCATATCCCACAGGGGTTTTAAAAATACGTTCTGTCAACGCCTTTTTGTAGACTTTCAGAACACTCTCCGGATTGCGGTAATCCAGATACTTCTCCAAATATTCTACTTTCTTTTTCTCCTGCTGCGCTAACTGCACATCCTCCATACTTACAAAAAGATAACCGTCCACAACTCGTTCCGACCACATAGCTTTCACTCCTTTTCTCCGGGTTTACTCAACACGATCTTTCCATCTTGAAACTTTAACTGCACCCTGTTATCCTGCAGGGCAAGCTGCTCTAAGAGCTCGGCAGGTATCTGCACCCGTCCTGCCTTATCTACAATAGCATATTCCTCCTGTGTATCCTCTTTATGCCAGTCGATAGCAGCTTCATTCCACTTATTTTCATACTGTTCCTTTAATATTCTCTCGCTGCTTATCTTACCGTCCCGTATGGCTACCACGCGCTTTACCTTCTTGGAAAGAGTCACGTCATGAGTCACTATCAGAATCGTCTGTCCCGCGGCATTCAGCTCCCTAAATATGTCAAATATATAATCCGCTGTTTTAGAATCCACACTTCCGGTAGGCTCGTCCGCCAAAAGCAGCTTTGGCGAATTGGCCAAGGCAATGGCGATGGCTACCCGCTGCTGTTCACCGCCGGAAAGAGAGTGCAGACTGTTATTCCTTTTCTGTGCAAGCCCTACCTTTTCCAAAAGTTCTAAAGCCCGCTCTTTTTTCTGTCTGCCATCAGCCAGATACATGGGAAGCATGATATTTTCAAAGGCCGTGAGATACGGCAGCAGATTTCGTCCGTTATTCTGCCATACAAATCCCACCGTATCCCGCTTATACAGTACCAGTTCCTTCTCCGTCATGGTAAAGAGATTCTTCCCCCCTACCAGCAAAGAACCCGCACTGGGGCGGTCTAAACCGCCGATCATATTTAAGAAGGTGGATTTTCCGCTTCCGCTGTTACCGATGATCGCCGTCAGTTCTCCTGTTTCCACCGTTAAATCCAGCCCCTGCAGCGCCAGCACCTCCGTCTGCTTGGACTTATATATTTTTACCAGACCGTCGGCCTGTATCATAACCTCCGCCATTCTTTACTTCCTTTCTGCTGCCAGCCTGCCATTCTCCAACTCTACAATACTGTCCCCATCCGCCAGCAGACCGGTGTCATGGGTCGTCATCAATACCGTTACCTGTTCCTGCTTTGACAGTTCTCTAAAGAGTCCGGCAACCTCTACAGCCAGTCTGCTGTCCAACTCCGCCGTAGGCTCATCCGCCAGAAGAATCCGGGGCCTGTGGGCTACGGCTCTGGCAATGGCTACCCGCTGCTGCTCGCCGCCGGACATCTCTGCAGGCATATGGTGCATCCGGTTTTCTAACCCGACCATCCGCAGGCAATCCTTGGCACGCTGCTCCCGTTCTTCTTTGATACCGGCCAGCCGCATGGAAAACTCCACATTTTGAAAAGCATTCATGGTAGGAATCAGGGAAACGGACTGAAACACAAATCCCATCTGCGTACGCCGCATATCCTCCCGTTCCCGTTCCGTCATCTTCTGAATCTCTCTGCCGTCTATCATGATACTGCCCGAAGTAGGCATATCTAAAGCGCCTATTATATTTAACAATGTGGTCTTACCAGATCCGGAACGTCCGCGCAATATCGTAAAAGCACCCTCCGGAATGGTAAACGTAATGTCGGACAGCGCTTGAAAGGAGCCTCCCGCCACCGGAAAAATACGATTTACCTGTCTAACTTCAATAATTTGACCCATACTACTCTTCTCCCAGTTTTAAAGCCTTGGTTATATTGAGCTTATATACCAATAATATCAGCACCGCCAGGCAGATCAACATCATACCGCCAATCACACCGTAGAGTCTGAGCGTATCGGCAATATTTGTTATCAACCGCAAGGGAAGCGCCTGATTGGCTGCCGCATAAGCTGTCTGCAGAATCGGCACGAATATCCGGGAAGTTATGACACCGATACCCAAACCCACAAAGATTGCAAAACCGCCGGAAAACAACTGTTCATACATCAAGATCTCAAATAATTCTCCTCTGTGCATACCACAGGCACGCAGCACACCAAAGAGCATCTCTCTGGCTTTGATGGACATGATCCAGTAAATCATGTAGCCCACCGCACATAAAAGAAGCGTAACGATAAAGCCCATTGTCAGAACGCCGTTCGTGCCTTGCAGCAGGGGATCTTCCACAGTTTTTTCAATATTTTCCACCTTATCAATATATTTGGAAAATAACACATTATTTTCTTCCATCCACTGATAGAAGTCCGTCATGCCGCCATCTTCTTTTAAGGTAATCCAGACCTCATAAGGTACCACACCCCATGCCTGCATCAATGCATTGATATGGGTGATCACAAGATAATTGTCCTGGGTGCGGGCGCTTCCATCAAAATCCAAAGTTGTGACATATGGCGCATATCCCGGCCAGTAATCCACAAAATCCACTATCCTGCCTGACATGCGGTTTCCATCCTTATCGTAGTAGATGATCTCGTCCCCAATCCGATAACCTGCCACATTCTGAAAATTGCGGGAAACCAACACCCCGCCTTCCGCTACTGCCAGTTCATTTAAGTATTCATAATAAGGTTTTTCCAAAAGAGAGGATTCCACCCACGTATTTTCTCCGAATTCCCTTGTATGAATGCCCATGAGCGTAATGGGCATTCGCTCATTTCCTCCTGTCCATATGTAGGCTTTGGTGTCGTAAAGCACCTTGGTATAGGACTGTGCCGCAGACAGTCCTCCATATTTGCCAAAATCCGGCTCAAAATACGCAAATTCCAGTTCCGGATTCATTGCCAGATAAGCGCTGTTATCCCTCCACACCTCTTTTAGTATCAAGTCTGCCCCATAGATATAGTCTGCATTTTCAATAGAATTCTGCAGAATGGTACGGGCCACGGCAGCGTGATACATTCCCAAGGAAATGGTGAGGATCATAAAAAGCATGATAAACTGCTGTTTTCTGCCATTCTTGATATTTTCCAAAAAGAATGCATAACCTGCAGGTTTCAGACGTTTCTCCGTTATGCGGAACAAAAGCTTTACAAGCAGGGGCTGTAAGCGCAGTGCCAAAAGTCCAAGTCCTACAATGAAAAGGGAAGAACTGACATATAAAAGCGGGTCTAAAGATTCTTGCCCGAGTACTCTTTCCGCCAGCCCGCTTCGATCACTGGCAAAGGTACAATAACCGTAGAGAGAGATGGAAAGGCACATAATATCCAGACAGTACCTCTCCCACCATGAAAACTTACGGGCGGCCTTCTGCTGCTTGAGATTGACAATACTAAGCTTACTGTGTTTCCATGCCGGAAGCGCCATCACCAGAACGGAAATACCGATTGCCGCGGCCATAAAGAGCAGAGTTTCTATATCAAAAGTAATATTCAGTTCCCTGTGCAGGTTAAACTCCAGAAAATTTCTGGTCGATCCAAGCAGTCTGCAAAATAGAATGCCAAGCGGTACGCCCAGAACGCTGCCGCAAAAAGTAATAAAGATACTCTGATACAGGTATAGGCGGAATATCTGGCCTCCGAAGCTGCCCCGGCTCTTTATCACCGAAATCTCATTCCGCTCCATTTCATACATCTGCGCAGAAATCATAAACAAAAAAGTGCAAAGCAGGATAAGCACGGGGACCTGCATAATAAAAAGCGTTGCCTCAATACGGAATTTCTTCTCTAAGAAACTTTCCAATACTTTAATGTAATCCGGAACGGACATTGCTTTTGCATATTCACTTTCATGCAGCAGTTCGTCGGTGATATTTAACAGTTCTTTCACCTGGGATGCAGCCAGATCATCATATTCAAAGAACTGATAATAGGAGGCAGATACCGTATGGGTGACTGTCTCCTCACTCAAAAACAGTTCCCTGAACACTTCCTCCTGCATCAGACAGACATCATCTAACTCTGTCACCGACAGCTGCCAGTAAAAATCCTCATTGGCATCTTTTTCATAGATACCTGTTACAGTCGCATAGAGCGGGCTGCCGTCTGCATCCGTCAGATCACCGAATTTTAGTTTTTCCCCGATCAAAAGATTTGCGGAGAGCATCAGGTTCTCATTGATGAGGATTTCAATACTGCCATCTTCCGCACGCCCATCCTCTGAATACATCTCCCCTCCCAACATCCGGCAATGTTCTTCCATATCCGTTAAAAACGCCAGCCTCAGAGATGGATTTTTAAAATCCTCCCGCAGCATTGTGGAAGTCACTGGGGTGGGCCACACCACATAGTAGGAAACCGTCTTCTGTCCCGTTACATTCAGCCTGCTGTTCAGACCGTCTACAAAGGCCTCCACATCCGCAAAGGAGACATCATTCCGGTCCGCTCTTGCCGTAAGACTCAAGCTGTTTACCATAGGCCAGTCGCCCTCTTCTTTCAGATAATTACGGCATTCCTCTTTCAGCATACTGTCAAACGCTGCTTTTTTATATAAAGGAAAGCTGATGACCGTAGCGATCAGCAGTACGCTGCCTAAAAGCAGGCAAAGCATCATCCACTTTTTAT
This sequence comes from Lachnospiraceae bacterium, assembly GCA_022510745.1. Lineage (GTDB taxonomy): Bacteria > Bacillota > Clostridia > Lachnospirales > Lachnospiraceae > Acetatifactor. The sequence goes on along the minus strand of JAFLSY010000001.1, from coordinate 449,184 downwards.
GCCATAATTTTAACAGCGTTATTCGCAGCATACTTTCATTCCTTCCTCAAGTCCATCTATTACCCAATAGTTATTCATATCGTATCCACCGGCGATAAAGCTTGTTTCCACTATATCGCCGTTTTCCGTTACAACATCCACATACAACTGTCCGTTCCGCTCCTTAACAGCAGAGCGGGGCACCAGCACGACATCTTTCATCTCCTGCACACTTCCCGAGACCCTGAATACATGCAGGCTATAGCGGCCGTCCCTGTACTGTATACTATCGGTCATTCCTTCAAGGGGCTGCTCCACCAGAATCAGAGCCCTGTTCGACTGCAGTCTCCCGCTGAGTCCTGCATTTGCAATACTCACCACGGTTCCCTGGGTGGTAGAAGGATCTTCAATGTCCAGAAAGGATATCTCTACTTTGTCACCGTAATTCAGCCTTGCGCCACCCTGCTGCTCCACGCTGATAAAACAGAACCTTTCATCAGCTATACTGAGCAGACTGCTGTCTGCACGCAGTATAGCCTCCTTTTCATAATCCGCTATCCATGTCACGATTCCGGTTTCGGAAGCCACAATCCGGGTGGTAGAAAAATCCCTCTCCATCTGGTTTATCTGTGCACGCAGCTCGGAAATTCTCTCCGTTCTTCGCAGGATTTCCTTCTCATAGTCCTTCTGGCCGGCAGCAGAACCCTCACCTGCCAAAATAGCTTCTTCCCACTGTTTTCGATAATCCTCCAATCTTTCCTCCGCTCTGGCAAGCTGAGACTTCATCCTGTCCAATGCGGCTTCATCACCTTCCACGCGCACCGTGGCTATTACATCTCCCTTTTCTACATGCTGATTTACCCCTACCAGAAACTCTTGAAAATAGACTGTACCATATTCTATTTCATTTTTTATCAGTTCCGAAGAGGGATAGTAGAGATCCCCTCTCCCGCCAAGAGCGTCCGCATAATTTCCTTTTTCCAATACCGTGGTATTGCTTCCATACTGCTGCAGTTTCTGCACCATCACCATTTCTCCCACGGAAAGTCCTGAAACGATCTCCGTATAGCTTCCGTCCGTCATTCCTGTCTGTACAGGCGTATAGATCATTTCCCCGTCCCGGTAAACATATACATAGCTGCCGTTTTCATCCCTGCGGACAGCTTCCTTAGAAACGGTAACCACTTCTTTCCGGTTGTCGGATACCAGAACGATGACTGCATAGCTGCCAATCTCTAAATCTGAAGTATCTTCCAAAAAATGAAAAGTAGAAAATAAACTTCCTCCCTGCTCCGTCAGTTTGTTATATTCTCCTGCTCTCATGGGCTGATACTCGATTTCATACCTTTTTCCGTCAATAAAGGCATATACTTCCTTCGTGTTATTCATAACATAGGCTTTGATAAATTCACATTTCAAAACCTTCTGTTCCAAGTCCGCCACGGCTGCCACCGGCCTGCCTGCTTCTATGTAACTTCCGGCATTCAGATAAGCAGTAGATACCACTACTCCCGGTGCTTCGCTGTACAGAAAAGCAGCTTCCCTCTCCTCCAAAAGTTCCGCTAAAAGCTCCGCTTCGTAGGCATGATCCAGTTCATAGAGCTGATTCGCATTCTGAAGCTGCTGTCTTAAAATATTTTCGTTGTGCAGGGCCAGCTTATACTCTCCCTCCGCCCCCTGCTCCCACAGGCGTGCTTCCCAAAAAGCCGCCATTTCCGCTGCCGCATCTATCTGCGTCTGCATATCCATTACATATTCAGCATGGGACTCCTCCATCTCCCGCAGAGTTTCCCTCTTGGCTTCAATCTGCCGGTCAATAGCGCTCTGATCCGCTTTTAGAAGCAGTTCTCCTGCTTTTACTTCCTCTCCGGGCAGCACACTGTAACCGGAAAAAATCTGATCTGTTTCATAAGCATATTCCGTTATCTGCGGATATACGGCGGAAGCATAAGTCGTTACATCATATAGGTTTCTATAAGCCGCCGGTTCATATCCGGCTACTGCGCCCACCGGTTCTAAGAGAACAATCTCCTCTGCGGACTTCCCCTCACTACCGTTTCCGCAGCCACAGAGCAGCAACAACAAACCCAGCTGTATGCATATCCCGCCACGCAATATCTTTCTCATCTTATGATTACCCTTTCACCTTCCGACAGACCAGATAAGATTTCTACCATGCCGTCCCCGAACATCCCTGTTTCTATCCATTTAATCTCCCGCATACTATTTTCTCCGATCACATAGACATAGCGCCTTCCGTCCGCCGTATGGACGGCACTGGCCGGTATGCTCAGTACCTGCTCCTTTTCCGCCACCACTATTTTCATGGTTCCGCCGCTGCCCACATCCAGGTTGAGATTGACTTCGGTCTCCTCCGGCACTTTAAAATACAGTTTCTCTCCCCATTCTTCCATCTGGAAAGGAACCAGCTTGCACTGTACCGCTCCCGTATTTGTTACGATCAGAAAATCGGCCTCCGTATCCTCTTCAAAAAAATCTGCATATTCCACGCTGTCTGTTTCGAATACGCACTCCGTCCCATCAATAATTTTTATGACCATTTCTCCCTGTATGGAAATACTTCCTTCTAAACCGGGCTTCACATAGGAAACAGTACCGCTCATTCCCGCATAGATGCGCCCGCTCGCCAGTTCACTTTGCAGTGCATAAAGCTGCAGGGTGTCCGCACGGATAACGTCCTGATAATCCTCCCTGATATAGCGGTAGTTCCGTTTAATATCCTCCACATCCTTCTTATAGGCTTCCTCCTCGGCAGTTGTTTGCCGGGACTGGTACTGATATTGAAGCAGCCGGCCTTCCAACGCACTTTCCTCCTCAGTAAGGCTTTGTTCGTATAGAAGCTGATTTCTGGCAATCCGGTATTCCAGACGGCTTATCTCTTCCTGAAGTCCGGTATCGGAAAGCTCGGCTAACAACTGTCCTTTCTCCACTTCCTCTCCGTTTTCTACATAGACCGCCGCTATGTTTTTTCCACTCAGGGAAAAACTGAGTTCCTCATCCTTGGTCTGCACATAAGTACATTTGATGCTGTCCGTATCTATCACATCCCCAATGGAAACCACGGCCAGATTATAAATTCTTTCCTCTGCATTATGCTCCAGTATGATCAGAGTATCCTCATCCTTGGTCTGCCCACAGCCCGTCTGTCCCAGAACCAAGCCCGCTGCAACCAAAATGGAAAGTATCTTTTTACACGTATTACCCATTTCACGATCACTCCATATAGGGTCTTTTACTTACTTTACTTAAAATCCGGTAATTCATCCAGCGTTATAAAATAGTCACTGTTATAAATCCGATTCAACGTGTCCAGCGGCTGGTTTTCTTCTTCCGTCAGCCACGATGTATGCCAAACCATAAAAAACAGCCACTCTGCTTCTGCTTCCTTCAGTTCTTCTTCGGTGGGTATCCTGCCGCACTCGTGAAATACAATGGGCATTCCTTCCGGTGCAACTTCCACGCACTCCTCATAAAGTCTTGCTTCCGCACCTTTTGCATAGCTGTCGGCTCCAAGCAGATCCACATAGGCATCCCCGGGATACCACTCGGCCATAGTTCCTCCGTTACTGGAGTAACCATAAACCCATATTAAATTATCCAGTCCCCAGTAATCCGTATATCTGCTGTACATGAGCTGCCACAACTTAATAAAATTATCACTGCCGCCTTTGCTCCACCAAAACCATCCTCCGTCTAATTCATGGAAGGGCCTCCACAAAACCGGTACCCCTGCATCTTCCAACTGCTGAAGGTACGGTACTGCCCGATCCATACCGGAAAGCAGACTGTTATAAGTATCAGACCCCGGCACAAAGGCTTCCTCCCAATTGATATCATCCGCCAGGCATTCATTATAACCGGAAGCAAAATCCGCACCGGTATGCCAGCAGATCGTGGGAATGCCTCCCATCTCCCACCAATTCATGGCTCTGTCCACAACGCCCTGAAAATCATTGTGCATAAAATCCAAGCCTCTGATAGCCGGAAGCCTTTCTGTATTTTCCTCCAAATAATTCATCTCATAATCAGGAGTTCCCATCCAAGTGGACTCCATCTGCCCTGTCAGACAGTAATCGCCATAGGTCTCCTGCAGATACGCATATAAGGTTTTTGCATTATCGATTGCATTCTCATTTGACAGACTGCCGTCATAAGTGTGGATGATCTGCTCGTAACGATCTATCTCTTCCACACAATCCTGCCATTCCTGGACCAGATCTTCCGTCACAAAATAAAGCCCCGCAATGCGGCCGCCGTTCCATGCTCCCAATATCAGACTCTCCAATTCCGCGATGGAATCGATTCCGTACATTTCAGTCAGTTCATTGATTGTTATGATCACGACCCTTTCTTTGGCCGGGTCGGACTTTGCCAGAACATCTCCCGCCTGAACATATTGCCCTTCCACATTGCCGCCCCAGCCTAAGACGCCCCAACCTACATGCTCTTCATCATCACAGGCATATATTAAAGCCAATGCATCCTGACCGGCCGCCCCTTCCAAGAAGGACAAGTCCTCCGTAGAATAACCCTCATTTGTGTCTCCCGAAAACAGGAAGGTTCCCCTATCCAAAACAGCTACCTGCCTGGAAAGCTTTTCTTCATCTGTCAGCCGGTTGCGGACAAGCGGCGCCTCTTTCGGTATCCAGACTTCTATCTGCTCCGCCAGATTCTGCTCTGTCTGATCTTCCTTGGCTGCCACGTTCTCCTGTACAGGCAGCGTGGACGCGGGATCAGACGACTCCACTGCATTCTCTGTCTCTTTGCCGCATCCTGCACATAATACCATGCTGAATAATATCAATAATGATAATCCTTTTTTCATACATGAGCTCCCTTCCGTTTTCTCAGGTCCCTTTGGTGCAATAATTATCTACTGTAATATTACCATTTTCACATTATTTCTGCAATCAGTTGATACAGCCTTACTTTTTTAGGCATCTACCTAAAAAACCGCCTCTTACCTTTTCGGTAAGGGCGGTTTTGAAACTATACTTCAAATATGCAATTCTTTTATTGAGAAACTCCCGCTCTCTATGTATTCTGCATATCATATTCCTGACTCATGGTCAGCATTCTGTTAAAGTCCTTCCTGAACATGGCGTCTAAATCTGTGCTGTATCCATAGAAGATTCCTTTGCGATATCGACTAAGTCCGGCTTTCAGAAATTCTACAATATTATCTATAACATTACTCTTATTTTTCGTTCGACAGGTATAACGCTTATGATCTTTTCCCGCAATTATCACAAAGCTGTCTCTGCCAATTGGTATAACTCCGTACAGCCTTGTTGTGAGAACATGCCCATATACCCATAGCACATCTCTTACCGGATAAAGGAAGAATTTTCTCTTACTGCAGACCACCGCGTCATAAGTCACACAGAAGCCTTCCTGCATCTGTGTCATAGGAATTGCCTGGTCTATGCGGGTAAGCTCCTCCTGCGTAAAACGCTTCATCGATTTTACGGCGATTCCCCGCATTACTAAACAGATGATTGCGGCACCGATGGTCGGAATGATCATCAACATCATGACTTTGTACTTTTCGGTAGATTTCATGGAGATTCCGATAATTGCTTAAATCTTTCATATCACTTTTATCCCCGTAACTCTTCTAACGGACTAGACGGGAGCCTGAACCCAACGGGTTCGACTCCCATCCTTTGCCGTTCTCCTAATGGACTAGACGGGAGCCTGAACCCAACGGGTTCGACTCCCATCCTTTGCCGTTCTTCTAATGGACTAGACGGGAGTCGAACCCGTGTCCAAAAGCCCATTCCCTGTCCTTCTACTATCATAGTCAGTTATCTTCTGCCAAACTTGCTTTGGCATGTTCCCTCCTATGGTCGGAAACTGACAGCCTTCCATATTCGGTAGCTTCATAATACGCCCGGAGCTGCAAAGCTTAGGCTCCGTCGTTTCTCACATAGTCGATGCCCGGATTTCAGGGTGTGAGTGCCCTGAAGCGGACAGCTGCTAAAAGCAGCGATTATTTACAGCTTACGCTGCAAATGCTAAATTGTCTTCAGCGTTTATATTTAGGTTGCGATTTGACGCATCGCCTGCGGATAGCTTCTCCAGCTGCAAGACCCCTGTCGAAACCTTGACTAGCCCTTGTTTGACAAAATGTATATCGTCATTTTTATTATATGCAAAGAGAGTCTCCAAGTCAATTATAGATTCTTGATCTTAAACTCTCTTTCATGCTCTCTGCGCTGGTCTTTTTTGGCAATGTCCGCTCGCTTATCATACAACTTTTTGCCTCGTGCCAGTCCCACTTCTATTTTTGCTCTGCCGTCCTTAAAGTATACCTGAAGTGGCACTAATGTCAGTCCCTTTTCCGCCAGCTTGCCGGTCAATTTACGAATTTCCGCCCGATGCATCAGCAGCTTTTTCGGACGCAGCGGATCTCTGTTAAAGATATTGCCCTTTTCATAAGGGCTGATGTGCATACCATAGACCCAGACTTCATTGTTTTCAATTCTGACAAAAGCCTCTTTAATGCTGCATTTTCCCCTACGCAGGGATTTGACCTCGGTACCGTGCAGCACCACGCCTGCTTCATAATGCTCCTCTATAAAGTAATCGTGGTAGGCTTTTTTATTATTCGCTACCAATTTCTGCTGCGTTTCCTTGCTCATCCTTAAAATCCTCCACCAGATCAAAATCTATGGTCTTTAAAAATCTGTCTGCCCCGGCCACCCGGATACGCAGCGCCTCTCCCAGTCTATAAACAATTCCTGTTCTTTCTCCCTGCATTTCATAGGTATTCTCATTGTAGAAGAAATAGTCGCCGGGCAGCTTAGATACATGGATCATACCCTCCACTGTATTAGGCAGCTCCACATAGATGCCCCAGGCGGTAATACCGGATATGACTCCCACATATTCCTGTCCTATCCGCTCCTCCATGTATTCTACTTTTTTTAACTTATCCGTTTCCCGCTCGGCCTCGTCCGCAAGCCTCTCTCTTTCGGAAGAGCGCTTGGCTACCTGATCTAAAATACTGCGATAATGCGCCATTCGCTCCTCGCCCAGCCTCCCCCGCAGCCAATCTTTGATGATGCGATGAATCTGCAGATCGGGATAGCGTCTGATGGGAGAAGTAAAGTGACAATAATACTGGCATGCCAGACCGAAATGTCCGCTGCTCTCCGTACTATATCGGGCTTGTTTCATACTGCGCAAAGTCAGCCTGCTGATCATGGCCTCCTCCGGCGTCCCCGTAATCCTGCTAAGAAGCTTTTGGATTTCCTTGGGATGCACTTCCTCGTCCCCTATCTTTCTATGGGTTCTTCCCACGGATTTCATATAGTAGCCCAAATTATTGATGAAAATATTCAGCTTTTGCAGTTTCTCCGCATCCGGCCTTTCATGCACACGATATACAAAAGGGGCCTCCATCCAATAGAAATGCTGCGCCACCGTTTCATTTGCCGCCAGCATAAAATCCTCTATCAACATATTAGCCGTATTCCTCTCATAGGGGTGTATGGCAATGGGATGCCCGCTCTCATCCAGCTCTATTTTACTCTCCGGAAAATCAAAGTCAATCGCGCCCCGTTTCTTTCTTCTTTCCCGCAGCAGTGCGGAAAGATCCCGCATATGCTCAAACATAGGCACCAATCCCCTGTACTTTTCTGTTTCTGCTTCGTCTCTATCCTCCAGAATTTTCTTTACGGAGGTATAGCTCATTCTTTCATCCACATTGATCACGGATTCCACTATTTCATAGTCGGTAATTTCCCCCGTTTTATCAATATCCATCAGACAACTCAATGCCAGCCTGTCCTCTCCCGCATTCAAGGAACAGATGCCATTGGAAAGAATATGGGGCAGCATGGGAATCACTCTGTCCGTTAAATAAACACTGGTTCCCCGCTTCAATGCTTCTTTGTCCAGTGCAGAGTTTTCCTGCACGTAATTACAAACATCCGCAATGTGAACGCCCAAATGGTACAGTCCCGTTTCTTCTTCATAAGAAAGACTTACCGCGTCATCCAAATCCTTGGCGTCCTCACCGTCAATGGTTACCATGACAGTATCCCGCAAATCCCTTCTTCCGTCCCTGTCCGCTTCGCTGACGGGCTTTGCTATCCGCTCAGCCTGTGTCAGTACTTTTTCAGGAAATTCTACCTCCAGCTCATAGGCCTTCACGATGGAAAGTATATCCATACCGGGGTCACCCACATGCCCTAAAATGTCTACTACTTTTCCTTCCGGATTCTTGTCTCCCTTCCCGTAATCCGTCAGTTCCACCACAACCTTGTGTCCGGTCACCGCGCCTTTGGAACGCTCGATAGGAACGAAAACATCTCTGGGAATACGGGTGTTGTCCGGCCGCACAAAACCAAAGTTGCCGGACTTCTCATAGGTACCTACCAACTGACTTAAGCCCCGCTCTAAAATCCGCACCACTTTAGCTTCCTGTCTTTTCCCTCCATTTGCGGGCAAGAGACTGACCTCTACTTTATCTTTGTGAAATGCGCCGTTTGCCATATCGGGCGGAATATATAAATCCTCTTCCATCCCCTCTATCTCTACAAATCCGAAACCTCTGGCATTAGCAATAAAGATACCGATCGTAGGGGCCGCTGCCTTTCCGCTGCCTTTTACAAATTTACCCCTTGCGGTCCTTGTCAGTCTGCCTTCCGACACCAGTTCTTCCAGAATACGGGATAGCTCCGGCCGCTCTTCGGGATGTACCTGCAAAAACGATGCCAATTCCTTTTCCTTCATAGGAACATACAGCTTATCTTCCATCAGTTCACAGATGATTTTTTTTCTTCTTTCCTCTGCTTCCTTACTCATATTTCTCCTATTCCATAACTTCCTACGATACAAAAAGAGCACCCCTAAAGGAGTGCTCTCATCTTAATCAGTTTAAAATACATTAAGATTCAGTATCACTGCAAGCAGGATAAAGGCGATCGCCAAAATCTTGGTGATCTTCACCAGCTGACCTTCCATGGAACGTCCTTTATTCTTACCCCAGTAGGTCTCGGCTGCACCGCTGATGGCGCCAAGTCCTGCCGACTTTCCCTCCTGCATCAATACCAGCACTACCAGTGCAATACATATCAGTATAAAAAGAATAGTCAATGCAATTCTCAATGTTTACACCTCCGGAAAAACATTCTCATCATGTTTGGTAAAATCATGCAAATGTTATTGTAGCATAGCTTATTTTTAATTTCAACTCTTTTTTACTTTTTCCAGGTCTTTGGAGCAAACAGCACCAGCATGGGAAGCAGCTCCAGTCTTCCCGCCAGCATATCAAACATCAGCACCACCTTGGAAAAGGCTGAATAAGCGGAAAAGTTTCCAGTGGGTCCTACCATGTCAAAACCGGGGCCGATATTGTTAAACATCGCCATGACCGCCGAAGCATTGGTTTCAAAGCTGAAATTATCCACACTGACTAAAAGAAGAGACACCAAATAAATCGCGGCATATATGACCATATACATCCTGATGGAATGCATCACACCTACTGAAAGGCCCCTGCCGTCCATATGCAGCTTCTTGACACTTCTGGGATGAATGCCCTGGGTGATTTCACTCTTGATACTTTTAAACAGAACCACCAGACGGGACACTTTCAGGCCGCCGCCTGTTGAACCCGCACAAGCTCCCACTATCATGAGCAGAAACAATATGGTCTTACTGAAAACCGGCCATAAATTGAAATCATAGGTGGTAAAACCGGTGGTCGTAATGACGGAAATCACTTGGAAAAACGCCTGATAGATGGATTCCCCCAGAGTAGCAAAATGTCCTCTGGCATTCCATCCGATCAATAACGCCGCCACAATAACAATTCCCAAATAAGCCCGCAGTTCTTCACTCTGCAGAGCCTCCTTAGGCTTTCGCACCAAAAAAAGATAATAAATATTGAAACTGACGCCGCAAAGAAGCATAAATATGAGAAAAACTGTCTGTACGTACCGGGAATATTCTCCCACACTGCTGTTCAAAAGACCAAAACCGCCGGTTCCTACCGTCGAAAATGTCAGCGTGGAGGATTCATACAGGGACATTCCTCCGCATAAAAGCAAAAGGATCTCAATCAAAGTAATCGCTATATAAATTCCGTACAGGATACGGGCACTGCTTTTGACTTTGGGCACCAGTTTACCCACCGTAGGACCTGTGCTCTCCGCCCTCATCAAATGCATATTGTAGCTGCCTGATAAAGGCAGAATCGCCAGTATTAACACCAATACGCCCATTCCGCCCAGCCAATGGGTGAAAAGCCGCCAGAACTGGGTACAACGGGCAAGAACTTCCACATCGGTCAGTATGGTGCCTCCCGTAGTAGTAAAACCGGATACCGTTTCAAACAGGGCATCCACATAGGAAGGAATCTCCCCCGTCAGCACAAAGGGTACGGCTCCCACCAGACTCAACAGAATCCAGCTTAAGGATACCGTTACAAAGCCTTCTTTCGCATAAAACACCTTGCTCTTTGGCTTTTTTAGTCTGCCCAGTAAGCCCAGTAAAAGACTTGCTGACGCTACGATCAAAAATGCATAACACTGGGGCTCCCCATATATGAGGCCCACCAGAAAAGGCAGCAGCATAAAGGCTCCCACAAATTCCAGCACACTGGCCAATATGTAAAGAATAATTCCGTAATTCATAGTCTGCGCCTACTCCAAAATATCCCTGATATCGTTAAAACCGGTTGTAGTCGTCACTACTACCACCGTATCGCCTACCTGCATCTTACTCTGACCGCCGGGTGTAATAATATTGCCCTTATGGTTGATGCTGCAGACCAGAATGTTCTTTTTCAGTTTCAATTCCTGCAAGGGAATCCCCACCAAAGGACAGTCGTCCCTGATCAGAAATTCCAGTGCTTCCACTCTGTTCTCATTTAAACGGTACAGGGTTTCAATATTGCTGCCTATGGAATTGTGCATAGCACGGACATACTTAATGATAGTCTCCGCCGTAATATTCCTGGGATATACAATACTGCCTAAATCCATGCTGTCAATGATCTCATCGTAGGCAATTCGATGGACACGAGTAATAATCTTAGCTTGGGAGAGACTCTTTGCAAAGAGGGAAAGCATGATGTTTTCCTCATCAAAATTCGTCATGGAAACAAAGGAACCCGCTTGGGAGAGACCTTCTTCCATCAGCAGTGCCCGTTCCGTTCCGTCGCCGCATATGATCATTGCCTCGGGAAGCAATTCGCTCAACTCCTCGCAGCGGGACCTAGATTTGTCAATAATTTTTACTTTGATTCCGATATCCACTAACTGGGTTGCCAGATAGTAGGCTGTTTCCCCGCCCCCTATGATCATGGTATCCTTCACACGGGCAGTTGGAACACCGATTTTCTTGAAAAAGACCGCTATTTTAGAGGACGCCGCCACAAAGGTTACGGCATCCCCTGCTTTTAACTGAAAGTTACCGTCAGGAATGTATACCTCTTCCCCACGCTCCACCATACATATCAGTACATCGCTCTTAAACCTGCTGCCCACGTCCTTTAACTGCAGATCACAAAGAACGGACTGTTCGCCGATTCTGTACTTTACCAACTCCACCCTGCCCTTTGCAAAGGTATCTATTTTCAGGGCGGAGGGGAATTTTAACAGCCTCGCAATCTCCGTCGCTACCGCATATTCCGGATTGATTACCAGCGAAATCCCCAATTCCTCTTTTAAATATGCAATTTCTCTAAAATAGACAGGATTTCTCACTCTGGCTACAGTATGGCAGCCTCCGGCCTTTCTTGCGATCAGGCAGCACAAGAGATTTAGCTCATCCTGTCCTGTAATTGCGATCAACAGATCCGCCTCTTTCACGCCGGCCTCCTGCTGGACGCTGTATACCGCACCGTTGCCTACGATTCCCATAATGTCATAGGTATTGGTAATACTGTTTACCAGTTCTTCTTTTTCATCCACTACCGTGATGGAATGTCCTTCTTTACTTAACTGCTCCGCCAGGGCCGCTCCTACATTACCGCAGCCTACGATTATAATCTTCATGGACGGTATCTCCTTTGTCCGTAAGCTTTTGCCTACCCACTCATTATACTGATATTGCAGCTAAGAATCAAGTAAAAAGGATATTCTATTTTCTATCGGTAAAGATATCCCTATAGATAGCAGAACCGCCCAATTCCTCTTCGATCTTTAGGAGTCGGTTGTACTTTGCCACTCTGTCCGAACGGCAGGGAGCACCGGTTTTAATCTGTCCCGCATTTAATGCTACCGCAATATCCGCAATGACCGTGTCCTCCGTTTCTCCCGAGCGATGGGAAATGATGGCGTTATAACCGTTCTTCTGGGCCATTTCCACTGCGTCAAAGGCTTCGGAAAGGGTTCCTATCTGGTTGACTTTGACCAATATGGCATTGGCTACACCCAAACGAATACCTGCATCCAGCCGCTTCACATTGGTGACAAAGAGATCGTCTCCCACTAACTGCAGTTTATCTCCCAGCCTTTCCGTAAGCTGTTTAAAACCGTCCCAGTCATCCTCCGCCAAGCCGTCCTCAATGGAAACAATGGGATACTTAGCAAGCAGCGTTTCATAATAGGCAATCATCTCGTTAGTATCCCGCACGACATCCGTTTTCTTTAAGCTGCTCTCTCCCGGGAAATGATACATACCGGTCTTTTCATTGAAGAGCTCACTGCTGGCTACATCCAACGCAATCCGTATATCCTCGCCGGGTGTATATCCTGCTGCTTTCACAGCCTCCATGATCATATCCAGTACCGCCTCCGCATCGGGCAGATCCGGTGCAAATCCTCCCTCATCCCCCACTCCGGTAGAAAGGCCTCTGTCCTCCAAGATCTTCTTTAAATTGTGATAGACCTCTGCACAGATACGCAAGGCTTCTCTAAAGCTGCCCGCACTCACGGGCATGATCATAAACTCCTGAAAATCCACGGTATTTGCAGCATGCTTACCGCCGTTTAAAATGTTCATCATGGGAATAGGCATCTGTCTTGTATGAATACCGCCCAGATAACGGTAAAGGGGCAGATGCAGAGCCTCCGCCGCAGCTCTGGCACAGGCTAAGGACACGCCCAGTGTAGCGTTAGCGCCCAGATTGGCTTTATTGTCCGTTCCGTCCGCTTCCACCAACAGATTGTCTATCATGGTCTGCTCCAGCGCATTTTTCTCCAAAAGAATGGGCTTTATTTTCCCTTCGATATTTTCTACCGCATGTCTGACTCCCAGTCCGAAATAGCGGGGCTCGCCGTCCCGTAGTTCCACCGCTTCAAAACGCCCCGTACTGGCACCGGAGGGAACCGCTGCCCTTCCTACAAACAGACTGCCGTCCTGCGCTTCTACGGTCACTTCCGCCTCCACGGTGGGATTCCCTCTGGAATCTAAAATTTCTCTTCCATGTACATCAATTATCTTCAAATAAGCATTCATGGCATACCTCCTTTACGGATAAGTATGCCACGATACGTTAAAAATATAAGCTTGTAATATCTCTTTATTTTTTGATCAACAGGGATTTACCCGTCATTTCCGCAGGCTGTTCCTTGCCCATGACCTCAATTAAGGTGGGGATGATGTCTGCCAGACAGCCTCCCTCTCTCAAAGTATAAGCGGGATCGTAATTTACCAGGATGAAAGGCACCTGATTGGTAGTATGGGCGGTAAAGGGTGCTCCGGTTTCATAGTCTATCAACTGTTCTGCATTGCCGTGATCCGCACAGATAAACAATACGCCGTCCATCTCTTTGATGGCATCCACAGTCTTGCCCACGCATTCATCTACCGCTTCCACTGCTTTGATAGCGGCTTCCTCCACACCGGTGTGTCCCACCATATCAGGGTTGGCAAAATTGATGATGATCACATCATAACTGCCGCTGCGGATTGCCTCTGTCAGCTTGTCACAAACTTCATAAGCGCTCATTTCGGGCTTGAGATCATAGGTAGCAACCTTGGGGGAGTTTACTAAAATTCTATCTTCTCCCGCATTGGGTTCCTCTACGCCGCCATTGAAGAAAAAGGTTACATGCGCATACTTCTCTGTTTCCGCAATACGTGCCTGGGTCATATTGTTAGCAGCCAGCCACTCGCCGAAGGTATTGGTCACAGCGATCTTATGGAACGCCACTTCCTTGTTGGGAATGGTAGGATCATAGTCAGAGAAGCACACATAGACGATATCCTTTCTTGCGCCTCTTTCAAAACGGGTAAACTCGTCCTCGCAGAACACTCTGCTGATCTCTCTTGCCCGGTCGGGACGGAAGTTAAAGAATACTACGGAATCTCCGTCTTTTATGGTAGCTACGGGCTTGCCGTCCTCCACTACCACGGTAGGACGTACAAATTCGTCCGTCACTTCCTTGTCGTAAGAATTCTGGATGCCGCAGATACCGCAGGCAGCGGTTTCTCCTTCACCTTTTGTCATGGCATTATATGCTAACTCTACTCTGTCGTAATTATTGTCTCTGTCCATAGCGTAGTAACGACCCATTACGGTAGCAATCTTTCCTACGCCGATTTTCTTCATTTCCTCGGTCAAATCTTCCGCAAAACCCTTACCGCTCTCGGGAGGTGTATCCCTGCCGTCTAAAAAGCAATGTACGTATACCTTATCCAGTCCGTTTCTCTTAGCCATCTCTAACAGACCGTATAAATGGGTATTGTGACTATGTACGCCGCCGTCAGATAAAAGTCCCATGCAGTGCAGAGAGCTGTTATTCTTTTTGCAGTTCTCCATGGCCTTTAACAGTGCGGGATTTTCAAAGAAAGTACCATCCTGAATCTCCTTGGTAATTCTGGTCAACTCCTGATATACGATCCGGCCTGCACCCATGTTCAGATGTCCTACTTCGGAATTACCCATCTGGCCATCGGGAAGTCCTACCGCCATACCGCTGGCATTTCCCTTTACAAAGGGATATTCAGCCATCAGCTTGTCCATCACAGGAGTCTTTGCCTCTGCAACCGCATTCCCCTTGACCTCATTATTCAGACCGTAGCCATCCAATATCATCAATACTGTAGTCTTCTTGCTCATGTTATTCTCCTTTTATTACTTATATATTTTCTCTGTTATTGAAAATTTTCTGCTCTGCCAAAAAATTTTCCGCCTTGTTGAAAATTATACTCGTTATTTTCTTCCCGTGCAATAGAAACCTTGTTTTGTTTTCCAATTTGGGGATTGACATTTCTTTCATCCTGTCGTATGTTAGTAACAGTCACTCGATGATAGATTTTAAGAAAGGAGGTAACAAAGATGTTTATTCACAACAATGCAGACACAATCAAGTTTACAGTATATTTACATTCTTACGCAGTTACCTCAAAGAGTATAGGACGGGTATCTTAGTTTTGTTATGTTGATACGCCAGCCTGCGGTTTCTGCCGCAGGCTTTTTTTATACTCTTTGCAGGAAGCTTTGCACATATTAAAGGAGTTTATTATGAAACCAATTACATTCCATATCAGAAAACGGCTGCCGGCCTACCTGTTAGCCATCTTCAGCCTGGTAATCTGCGTGGCACTGGATATGCTCTCCCCCCAGCTTACCAAGCAGATCATAGATGATGTTATCGGCAATGGAAATACCGCCGCCTTAAAGGGCATTCTGCTCGGCATACTTATGATTGGCGTAGGACGCCTTATCTTCGGCTACATCAAGGAATTTGTCTTTGACATTACCGGTGCCGCCATTGCCGCGGATATCAGAACCGATCTGTTTAAACATTTACAAGGACTTTCCGCCGACTTTTTTGACCGTATGAAAACCGGCGAACTGATGTCCCGCATTAAAGATGATGTGGACCATATCTGGGACGGTCTGACCTATGTGAGCATGCTGATCATAGAGGTGGTGGTACATACCTCTCTCATTCTGTTCTGCATGTTTTCCTTAAACTGGAGGCTGGGTCTGATTCCTGCTCTCTGTATGGCTTTGTGCGCCATTTTAGCTATCTATCTGGAAAAAAAGCTGGATAAGATTTATGAGCAGATCAGCGAAGAAAATGCCAAACTCAACACCGTAGCAGAGGAAAATCTGACAGGAGTGCGCACCGTAAAGGCCTTTGCTAGAGAAAAGTTTGAAATCAGTAAATTTCTCTCTCATAACAAGCGTTACTATGACTTAAATATGGAGCAGTCCAAAACCTTTGTGAAATACCATCCGCTTTTTTCCCTTGTCAGTAAGCTGCTTCCTCTTATCGTGCTTTTGGTTGGAGGATACTTCTATATTTATAACGGTTCAGACGACGCATTTACACTTGGAGATTTAGGCGCTTTTGTACAGTACTCCACCAATATTGTATGGCCCATGGAGATGTTAGGCTGGCTTACGAACAGTCTCTCTTCCGCCTTTGCTTCCAATAAAAGGCTGAAAAAACTGTATGCGGAAACACCCTCTATACAGGAGCCGGAGTCTCCGGTAGTGCTCCCCGAGGTCAAGGGAAAGATTGCCTTTGAACATGTCAGTTTTTGCAGAGAGGAACGTGAAATCCTATCGGATATTTCATTTACGGTGGAGGCTGGGAGTACCCTGGGTATCATGGGCGCCACCGGTTCCGGCAAAAGTTCCATTATCCAACTGCTGCAGCGGCTCTATGACTGTTCCGCAGGTACCATCCGCTTGGATGATATCGATATCAAACAGCTCTCCTTAAAACAACTGCGCAGCAGTATTTCCATGGTGATGCAGGATGTCTTTCTCTTCTCTGATACCATAGATGAAAATGTGCGTCTGGGAAAAAGAGAACTTCTTAACCGCTCTCTTGTCAGAGAGGCTGCACTTGCGGCTTCGGCGGACGACTTTATTGAGAAACTGGAGGAGGGTTACGACACCGTTATTGGCGAACGGGGCGTAGGACTCTCCGGCGGACAAAAGCAACGTATCAGTATTGCCAGAGCGCTCTCCAAGCAGGATCCCATTCTGATCATGGACGACTCTACTTCCGCTTTGGATATGGAGACCGAGTATGAAATCTGGCAGTCCTTAAAGAATTTACAAAACACAACCAAAATTATTATTGCACACCGTATCAGTGCCGTCCGCAATGCGGATCAAATTCTGTTTTTAGAGGATGGCCGGGTAGCGGAATCGGGTACCCACGAAACACTTTTGGCAAAAAAGGGGCTCTATTACGCAACCTATATGGCACAATACGGCGAGTTTCTGAATAAAAAGGAGGCGTAATATGCCTATTAACTCATTTAAAGAAGACGAAAAAACAGTGGAAAAGGGAAAAGCTAAGACGCTTTTAAGGCTTTTCTCCTATCTTCTTGCTTACAAAAAGGAAATCCTGTTTGTACTGCTCATCATGCTTTTCTGCGTGGGAGTATCTCTGGCAAATCCTTTGATCATAGAGGCTGCCATAGACGATTACATCAGTACCGGCAACTATTCCGGCCTGTTATATCTGCTTCTTTTTGCAATCGTGCTGAATATTGTCATGATTCTATTGATCAGACTGCGCATGTACATTATGGCCAGAGTCTGCAACAGCATCCTGATGACGGTTCGCCAGGAGCTTTACACCCATATCCAGACTCTGGATTTCCACTTTTTTGACAGCCGCCCTACGGGAAAGATCCTCTCCCGTATTATCGGGGATATCAATTCCCTTAAAAATGTGCTTGAAAACAGTGTTACAACCTTGATTCCGGATTTTGTCACCGTCTGTGCGGTAGTGGCCATTATGTTTGTAAAAAATCCCGGTCTTGCTCTGGCTTCCTTATCCACGCTGCCCGTGCTGATCGTAGGCCTCGCTTTTATCCAGATTTTTTCTCATAAGCGCTGGCAGATTTTCCGTAAGAAATCCTCCAATGTGAATGCTTTCGTACATGAGGATATGTCGGGTATGCGTATTATCCAAAGCTTTACGGCCGAGGAGGAAACCGAAAAAACCTTCCATGTTCTGGTAAAGGAGCATTACGAATCTTTTAAGAGCGCGGTCCGGCTTAACGATGCCTTCGGTCCTATTATTGACATCTGCTGGAGTGTCAGTACCATTACCCTATTCTATGTGGGTATATGCGTACTGGGCGTGGACAGCTTGTCCGCCGGTCTGCTGATTGCTTTCGGATACTATATCAATATGTTCTGGAATCCCATTGCCAATCTCAGCAGTTTTTACAATCAGCTGATCACCAATGTAGCAGCGGCGGAGCGGGTTTTTGAAGTCATAGATACACAGCCTGATATTGCCGATGCAGAGAATGCAACAAGACTGCCGGATATCACAGGGGAGGTAACCTTTGATGATGTTACCTTCGCTTATTCAGACGCTCCCGACATCAAAGTTCTGGAGCATGTCAATCTCCATGTTTCCCCCGGCGAGACCATCGCTTTGGTAGGACCTACCGGAGCAGGCAAAACCACTATTGTCAACTTGGTCAGCCGCTTCTATGATGTTGTTTCCGGCAAAGTGCAGATTGACGGAACGGATGTACGCAGTGTCACATTAGAGAGTCTGCGCAGCCAGATGGGTATCATGACCCAGGATAATTTCCTCTTCTCCGGCACGGTAAGGGACAATATCCGTTATGGCAGACTGGATGCCACGGATGAAGAAATTGAAGCAGCGGCACGAGCTGTAGGAGCCCACGATTTTATCATGAAGCTGGAACAGGGCTACGACACTCCTCTTTCAGAACGAGGAGGCGGCCTTTCCATCGGCCAGAAACAGCTGCTGGCATTTGCCCGCACCTTTGTTTCCATGCCCCGTATTCTCATACTGGATGAAGCTACCTCCAGTATTGACACACAGACCGAACTTCTGGTACAAAAAGGGATAGAAACCCTGCTATCAGGCCGTACTTCCTTTGTCATTGCCCACAGACTTTCTACCATACAGAAAGCCGACCGCATTCTCTTTATTGACAAAGGCGGCATTTTAGAGGAGGGAAGCGCCTCAGAACTGTTGGCAAAAAAAGGCGCTTACTACGATCTTTATATGGCACAGTTTGCGATATAAATGAGAAAGTGCGTGGAGGTTTAGAATGAGCGGTAAAGGGAAATGTATTATTTTCGGTGCCGGTGAATTTCCTAAACAACTAAAAAATACCACAATGAACGGTATCCCGGACTATGAAGAAGGGGACACTGTCATTGCGGTGGACGGCGGGCTATTTTACTGTGGTCTGTTAAATATGGAACCTGATATCATCATTGGGGATTTTGATTCCCTGGACGAGGAGCTTTTACAGGCCGTCCGTGTGATTGAAGAAAACTGTCCTGAAAAGATTCTGCGGCTGAAGCCGGAAAAGGACGATACGGATATGCTGGTAGCCTTAAAATGGGGATTGGCTCAGGGCCATACTCTCTTTCAGATCTACGGAGGACTGGGCGGCAGATTGGACCACAGCCTTGCGAACATCCAGTGTCTGCTCTATTTAAAACGCCAAGGTGCCGAAGGCTATTTGTTTGAGGAGGACGGCATGGTATGTGTCGCCATGACCTCCGATACGGAGGATGTAAAGCAGTTTCATCCATCTATGGAAGGCATGCTCTCCCTTTTTAGTCTGGAAGCGGAATCCGTAGTATCCATCTCCCACATGAAATATCCCCTCTCCTACTACAGAGTCACCAACGATTTTCCCATCGGCATCAGCAATGAATTCCTGCCCGGAGAAAGCGGCTGTATCAGAGTCCATTCCGGTGCAGTGGTACTGATGTTAAAATGGCCCGGAGAAAAGCAGGAAAGGTAGAACTCTTTTATGAAGGCAGAATATATTTACAAGCTTTTTGCTTCCGAAAAAGCGGAACCGCTTTCCTGCAAAGTACGCTTTTCCAAGCGAAAAAGCCTGGGAATTGAAATTACATCCGAAGGCGATATTATCGTGCGTGCCCCCGGTTATATCAGTAAGCATACTGTAGAGGCTTTTATTGAGGAAAAAAAGGCCTGGATTTTAAAAAATTGGGAAAAGGTATTAGCTGTAAGAGAGGCCTCCCGGTATGCGCCGCTCACCCCCATAGAGGAGAGAAAAGCTGCCGCTTTAAAAAAACGCTTTTTAAATGCGGCTAAGATTTACTTTCCCAGACGCTGTGAAGAGCTGGTTCGGCTGACCGGAGGGCATTATGAAAAAATAACGATCAGAGATCAGAAAACCCGTTGGGGAAGCTGTTCCCAAACGGGTACTCTGTCTTTTAACTATCGTCTTATGATGGCGCCACCCGAGGTCATTGACTATGTCATTGTCCACGAGCTTTGCCACCTCACTCACATGAATCATTCCCAAGCTTTCTGGAACAAGGTTTCCGGCATCCTGCCAGACTATGCGGAAAGAAAGCATTGGCTGAAGATGCATGGGCACGAATTAAATGAAGCACACTATCTGCTTTCGTTGATGTAAACCTGTGCCCTGCTCTGAATAATGTCTGCCACTTCCGCTGCAGTCTTCTGACCTTCAAAGAAAGCCGCGGCTTCTTCATTGATGATCTCTTCCAGATTCTCGTCATAGTAGTCCGCTTTGTTCACGGAAGAAATATAGTCAAACAGCCATTCTGCTTCTGCATCCGTCAACGGTTCAAACTTGAACTCTTCATCTGCAATATAGTACATATCGTCGTAATAATTCTTGTTGCCGTCTTCATCCTCCCAGTAAGGCCGCTCTTTGGCCGTTTCCAGCTTCTGCAAAAGCGCTTCCTTTAACATAGGTATGCTATAATAATAGCCAGAATCCATCTGGTATTCCTCAGTCAGGTAGTATCTCAAAAATTCCCATGCGCCTTCCTTTACGGCAGAACGGGAAGAAATGGCATACTGGGAATCGGCTCTGACCACCGCGCCGTTACCCTCTTCCGTGGGGAAGCCGATGAAAGTAATGGGTTCACCAAAAGTCACTTGTCTCGCATAAGAATATCCGTCATAGTTGCCAAAATTATAGATAGAAACAGTGCTCAGCAGCGTACTGTTGTTACGGTACTGAAGCTGGTTGGCAATATAGTCGTATTCCGCGCTTTCCCAGTCGTATTCTGCAGGGAACTGCTTTACAAACTCCAGCAAATCGATAAATTCCTGGCTGTTAAAGCTGCATTTTCCGGTAGCGCTGTCCACAAACCTGGACCCTGAGAATATCAGTAGCTGATACATTACGGAATCCCGCGTAGTGCTCTCTTCAAAAATTCTGGCATCCGGATACTTCCTCTGCAGTGCCTGCAGATCTTCCATGGTCCACCCCGGCGTATCTCCCACAAGGGCGGTCTTGGCCGCTACAGTTCTGATAGAGAATGCCGGAATGACCGAATAGAGCACTCCCTTTACGGAATAGGCTTCGAATACATTTTCCATATAATCTTCTCTGTTCAGTTCCTCATCTTCATCAATCATCTTACCGATATCCGCCAACAGACCCTTTGCGATATAAGAATCCACAGGCATATAATACCTATCCAAGATCAGAATATCCGGCATCTGCCCCGTCAGAATATCATTGTTCAATCTGGTATAGCCCGCAGTATAGTCATCCATAGTATTGTAACTGCTGTAATCCTTTACCATGATACGGTAAGCATCGCTTGAACGGTTAAACTCCACGATTCTCTTACGCATATTCCAGTCTAAATAATAGCAGGCAATGGAAATCACCTGTTTATCAGGTATGGTCTCCGGATCCACATAGTTTAACAGAGCAAAATGAACATTCCAATTTTCTTCATCGTAATAAGTGCAGAAAAGCTGATCTCCTTCCATTTCATAAATATTACCTATGACATTGTAGTCCAGATCGGAGTTTAAGTAGCTTAAAATCTGTGTTACATCTTCATCCCCCATATTGTATCCGTAGAGTCCCATGGAATTCGTCAGGATGAAATCATAGTTCCTGCCTACAGTAATGCCGTAATTATACAGTGTATCCAACAGCTTGCCTTCATCTTCATAGGCACCGGTCTGCATATTGTATCGATACAGACTCATTTTGGAATAATCGCTGTCATACGCCAGCAGATTCAGCTTTCCGTCCTTATCCATAAACGCTCTGTATACCCATCCCATATGCTGGGAAGAAAGATCGATCTGTGCATTGGCATTTCCCTGTGCGTCATAAACAAAAACCATGCCGGAACTGCCGTCGGCTATCAGAGCCACATTCCCTTTCTCATCGCTCACGATGGAGCTGATATAGATATAGTCCTCATTATCACCTCTGACTACTCTCTCAAACCTCTGGGTTCCATCCAGATCAAAACCATACAATACCAGAGAATACTCTCCCGGAGTATAGTTATACTCAGCGTCATAGGCATAGGAATTGTTCTCCATCACGATATAACAGCCGTTTTCGTCCAAATAATAAGAAGACATATAGCTGTCATTATACCATGTCAGACCATCCTCAAAAAAGAAAGAGTCGTCCGCTCCGTCCTCTGTTGCGTCATCCGTATCAGTCCTTTCCTCCGCATCTTCTGTTTCATCAGCGGTTTCATTTTCAGCCGGTTCCGGTACAGGCATCAATGGTTCATTTATTACAGGCATCATGGCAGATGATGCGGAAAGCGGCATTATGTCAAATCCGGGATCAACCTCTTCACCCTCGGGAACGTCTATGGAAGGATCTTCTCCCGGTACAACATAATCCGGATTGGGTCTTAAGGTGCTGTAGAGTTCCGTCCGCTGTAAATCGCTGCCGTCCGGTTGAAAGGACGCCAAACTCACCACCATACCCTCCATCTCTTCGTATTCGTATCTGGTTAAGAGCGCATAGATTTTGCCGTCCGCATAGCAGGCCATTCTAACGCTTTCGTTACCTTCTCCTACATCTACGTTCAATTCTTCCATACGGTAAACATAGTTTTTGGCATCCTCACTTGTGAGGATATTTTGCCCTCTGCTGCCTCCGCAGGCTGCCATCCCCACAGCCATGAAAACCGCGAGTACAACGGAAACCACCCTTTTACTCATCTTTTTCATAATTCTCCTCCTCATTCATCTGCACTTCTTTCTGCAATTTTTTCCCTTTTACTTTCTTCTCTTTTACTTTTTTCTCCCGCTTCGGTTTCTTTGCTTTTGGCGAAAGCCCGGCGGCTTTTCTCTCTTTGTTTTTAGCCTGAACTGCCCAAAGTTTCTCCCGTAATCGTTCAATCTTGTCTTTTACTTTATGCCATACCCCTGCCACTGTCCAGGTTTTATGCTTCCAGGCTCTCACGATCAAAATGATAAGCAAAATTGCCGGGTATAGTATAAACAATAGTGTAAGAACCAACAGCAGAGTCAGAATATCCTCATATCCTCTGGCTATATTCTCCCAATAGGGATAAATGATTGCCTTGCTGCTCATGGAACGGGTCGGAAACTGTGCTAACAGCTTGAGTCTTGCAAGTAAACCATAACGGGTGGTATTTTCTACAATTTCCACCTCGTTTTCCGTCACACCGATATTTTCCATCACATAATTTTTCGCATAGCCTGTGACCGGATTGGGCATCACGAGTTCATAGGTATTCAGACCATAGTTAGTGCCGTACTTCTCTAAAGTACTGTAGGATACATAGACTACGGAACTGCTTAAGCCCGCGGCATTCGCCATACGCCCATCTTCCCTCCTGATCACACCCGCTATCATGTGGGGGACACCGCCTATGGTGATCATCTGTCCGTCCACATCATTGGACCCGAAAAGCTGCCATGCGGCATCTTCATCTATCACAATATGATCCTGCATCAAATCACTGCCTGAAAAATAGGCGCCTGCTAACAGTTTCAGCGGATGAAATAAAAAGAAATCTCCTCCCACTCCCACTGCGTTCACTTCCACGGACGCTCTCTGACTAGTAAGGGTTATCCTGCCGCTTGCACTGTAGGCATCTGCCCAGAGTCTGGCCCCTGCATTTTCCGAATCATTTACAATGGAGGCTTCCTCTAAAGCGGCATCCAATGCGTGCTCAAAATTTATTAAATTGTTTTCCGTCATTTCTGCTTCTCTGGAAAAGAAACAGCTTATCTGTGACACATCCCCATCCTCGGACCATCTTTCGGCCATATTCTGGGTATCCAGCTTACCGGTCATATAACCGCCGACACCGTTTATAAGTAGTCCCACTATACAGGATAGGATGCCGGTGCAGAGGAGTATCAGCTGCTTTCCGCTCAGCCTCTGTAGGAATTTTTTCATAAATCAGCCTCCGGATTCCTTCCTAGTTAATCGGGCAGTCTTACCATCTGTCCCGCTTCCACGGGCTTGGTGGCCGTAGTGATCACATATTCATACCCGTATATCGCACCGCTGATGGCGGACTGGGTATCATCGGAAGCCAGTACTTCCACATCATATCTGGTTGCATAGTAGCGGTTACCCAAAGGACTGTTTCTGGTCTCCACTACCAGAATGAACTTACCGTTATTATCCTCTCTGATGGCGCTGTTGGGTACTATATTATCATAGTTGGCGCTCCTCTGGCCCACCTGCAGACTCAAGTTCTGTCCCGCTGTCAGGCTGCCTGTCAGATTAAAGGTCACCAGTTTCTGATTGTTGGGATTGGATGGATCCGGCCTGATGGAAGCCACTGTTGCGGTGATGTCGTTATACCACCAGGAATTCACTAATTCAGCAGGATCGCCCACACTGATCCTCTGCGCCTGCTGATTGGTAACGGAGAAACTCAAAGTATATCCCTTGCCCTCCGGCTGAATCGTCGCTACGGGAACCTCGGGTGAAGTACTTTCTCCGGCTACTACGGAAATGGAAGTAATGGTTCCTGCCACCTCCGCCGTTACGGCAGAACCCGCTGACTTTGCCTCCAGCTCTGCAATAAGCTCCTGCTGTTTTACAACATCCGCTCTCGCCCTCTGCACACTGTCATAAAGTCCGCTCAGTTCATACGCTCCTCTGATGTTGGCAGACAACTTATCCAACGCATCCTGTTTTTCTTGTAACAGTTTTTGAGCATTTCCCAAATTAACCTGAAGCGTATTCATCTTACTGCTCAGATCATTATTTACAATACTCTCCTTATATGACAGCACCGTCTGGGCATTCGCCAGATTGGTCTGCGCATTCTGAAGCTGCGTCCTCAACGAAGACAGTTTATTTTCCTGATCGGTAAGCTGCTTCTCTAACTCCGCGATCTTCTCACTGTTCCCGCTTGCATCCTCTTCCTTCAACTTTTTAATCTGAGCCTCTAACGAAGTCTTCTTACTCTCTGCCTCGCTCACTAATGTCTCCAGACTGTTCACTGCCGCCTGCGCATTCGTAACATCATTTCTCTCGGCCAGTAAATTGCTGCTGACGTCGATCTGATTCTGCAGCTCATTTACCTGCCTCTGCCAGTCGTCCACAACAGCCTGCTGTGCCGTCACTTCATTCTGTGCCTGTAAGATCTGCTCCCTATACACTGCAACGGACTGTGTGCTGCCCGCATTCTGTATCACCTCGGCACTGTAATTCCCGGTCAACATTGCCAGATTATAGGAATTCAGTGCACTGTCATAGGCAGCCTGCAGCGTTTCCAACTGTGTTCTGGCATCCCTCAACTCATTGCTTTCGGAAGCGTCCAGATAGCAGATTACATCTCCGATTTGTACTGTATCTCCGACACGGACTTCAACGCTGAGCACCTTTCTGCTCTCCGTTACTTTTACATTGAACAGGGAGCCGCTCTCCACGATACCCGTTCCTCTGATCTTAGCGGTAATGGTACCTGAAGTAATGTATTGGGCAGCTACCTCCGGCAAGGAATAATTCATGATTGTGTTGGAAAAGAAGGTCAGTACCAGCATCACTGACAGAAATACGATTGCCGCTGTCTTGACCCATTCTCTCCGCTTGGCTTTTTTCTCGTTCATCTTCTTCTATCCTTTCGATTTTATCCTTTTATACCACCCTGGTAGGTAATACCGTCTACCAGATACTCTTCACCATATAAAAATACCAGCAAACTGGGAACCATGTATACGGTTGCCACCGCAAAGGCCAAACCAATTTCCCCCGCATTGATCTTGCTTAAGAATACGGACAGCGGATGCTTTTCTTCATCTGCTAACAAGATCAGGGGCTGCTCCACCATATTCCAGTAGTCGATAAATATCAAAATAGCAGCGGAACAAATCGCACCCTTACAGAGAGGCATGCAGACCCGCTTAAATATCTGCCACTCTCCCGCACCGTCTATCTGGGCAGCCTCTATGACCGAAGTCGGAATACGCCGCATATATTTTGTCAATAGAAATACTGCAAAAGGCGAAAAAATACCCGGCAGCCAGATAGCCCAATAAGTATTGATAGTCTTTAACCAGCCCGCCACCAGATAATTGGGAACCAGTGTTACCTGATAGGGCATCAGCATCAAAATGATATAGGAAAAAAAGATAATCTCCCGCAGTTTTCCCCGATATCTGGTAAATCCATAGGAGGCCAACGCCGCTACAAAGAGCTGAAACACCACAATGGGTCCCACTAACACCACGGAATTCCAAAATTTCAAAAGATAGTCAGGACTTTTAAAAAGTACCGTAATATACTGGCTGAAAGACACCATATCGGGAATAAATTTTAAGGTTACCCTTTCCGATATATAAACCTTTCCTCCCCTGTCATTGGTCGCAAAGACCGAACCGTAATTGGCCGATATTTCCGACGAGGACATAAAGGAATTGGTGATCGTCAATATAATAGGAAGCAGGAACAAAATAGCAAAAGCAGCCGCCACCAAAGTGGCGATTCCAATTTTTATCTTATGAAATCTTTTCCTTCTTTTTGCTGCCGCTTGATCTTTCTTTACGGAATCGCTCATCCTTCCACATCCTTTCCGAAGTAATTCTCCACCAGAAACAGCGCTCCGATCAACACGATCATAACCAAAGACATTAGAATCGCCGCAGCTGACAGCCTCTGATAATCCAAGGACGCAAAGGCATTGTTCATGAAATGCTGCAGCATATAGATCGTATCATAGGGATGATCCCCCGTCAGCAGATAAATCTCTCTGAACACCTTAAAGGAACTGATTAATGACATAATTGTTACAAATAAGATCGTGGAAGAAAGATACCGCAGTTTAATGAAAAAAAAGGTCTGAAAAGACGTGGCGCTCTCCAACCTCGCCACCTCTAAAATATCCCTCGGAATACTGGAGAGGGCCGCCATAAAAAGGATCATATTGTATCCCAGATTCTTCCACAAGAACAACACCACAACCACGATCTGGGAATACTGGGATTTCATCCAGTCTATCTTGCTGCCGCCAAGAGCCAGCATTACCTCATTGATGGCGCCGTTATAGTGGAAAAGCACCTGCCAGATCAACACGATGGAAGCCACCGGCACCATCATAGGACTTAAGAAAAAGGTTCTAAACTGACTTCTGAAAGGCAGTTTCGTATCCAGCACCATTGCCAAAAGCAGGGAAAGCACCACTGCCAGAGGCACTGCCACCGCAGAAAAAGTGGCTGTATTCTTTACCGCGGTCTTAAAGGCCGCATTTCTGATCACCCTCGTATAGTTTTCAAAAAAAACAAAGTTCTTACTGATGGGATTGTCCACCAGAGAATAAAAGATTACCACGATAAACGGCAGAATAAAAAACAGCAAAACGCCAAGCAGGCTGGGGGCCAGATACAGCCCCGAGCCCAACTTTAATTTACGAAGACGTTTTGTGGATTTCGTTTTCGGTTGTTTCGTTTTTTTAATCTTCTTCTCTTTCTGTAAGGCTTTCATAAGCCCTCCTCGTTTTACCTGCTTTCATTCACATATGTCTGCACTCTGCTCTGAATGATTTTTGCAACGTCGTCCACATTTTTCTGTCCGGCGAAATATGCGTCGCTTTCCTCTTCAATGATACTCAAGATCTGCTCGTCGTAATCCATCGTGCTGCTGATCCTGTTAATAATTTCGCGGATGGTCGCCGCATCCTCCTCCGATACAGAGTACAGATCAAAGGTCATATCGTCCCAGCCGTAGCTGTGGTTGGACCACTCTATAGGCTCACCGTTTTCATCCAGCACAGGTTCACCATTTTCATCCAACTGATAATTCGGCACCATGGCTTCCTCCAGCTTACTGTCAAAAGCGCTCTGCAGAATCGGGAATCCCCACATGAACCTATTGCTGCTCAGTGCCTCTTCGGTCAACATACTCTCGATAAAGGCCCAGCAGGCATCCTTGTTTTTTGAAGACGCACTGATGCAGACGCCACCGGTACCGCTTACTACCACTCCCGTGCCGTTAGCGGAAGGATAGCCGATGGGGGTTGCCTGTTCTCCAAACATCAATCTTGCCAACTGCAATTCCTGGAAATCGTACATATTCAAATCATAGAGCAATGCTCTATGGCTCCCTATCTGCTTGGGTAGACTTTCTGAATAGTCAGCCTCCTCCGGATACTGCTTTGCCAACTCCAATACCTTTTTAAATTCATCCGAATCAAAGGAGCATTCTCCGGTTTCCCAATTCACATAGGAATCAAAATCGTATATCAGGCAGTACTGCCGTACCCTATATCTGCTGGCATAGGCAAAGAGCGCCGCATCCGGATACTGCTCGGCATAAGCAATCATCTCATCCAGAGTCCAGCTGGTCTGATCCCCTACTTCCGAGGTTCTGCCCAAAAGCGTAGCGACGCTGAAGCTGGTGGGAATGGTACAAAGGATGCCGCTGTTGGTATAGGCGTCCAGAACGGGTGTGATCAAATCGTCCCTGCTCACCACGCTGCTGTTCTCCAGATAAGGGCTTAAATCCTCAATTACGCCCTTTTCTGCAAATAATTTTAAATTAATGTCCGTTGCTGCAAAGAGATCCGGTGCATTACCGGTCAAAATATCGTTATTTAACTGTGTCTGCGCATTCTGGTAAACATCGTACGCATTCTCCTGACTCCAGTCCACCGAAACAGAATAATCCTTAATCTCGATTCTGTATTCCTCATTGGATTTATTGAATGCTACAACCGCGGACTGCAGATTCTGACCCAGTCCCATACAGCCCAAAACTAAGATCTGCTTCTGCACCACTTCGGAAGCAGGTGTCTTCTTTAAAAGCACGATGGAATTTTCATCGGTATTCCAGTCACGGTAGTAAACCGCAATGGTCTCCTCATCCAGCATACTTATGTTATCCACATAGTCCGGATTCATATCGCTTTGCATCCACTGCAGCAGTTCGGTATAAGTCTGGGTTTCCGGATCATAAGCATAAAGAGTACTTTCACCTTCCAGCAGAATGCTGCCTTCCGGCCCTGCCGAAATACCGCTGTTATAAACCCGGGGAGGAAGATTCTCATAAGCATCCGAAAACGCCTTCTTCTCCTCATCATAGATCCGGATTTCCGGATCGCCGGAATTGCCGTTCTGCAGGATCGCCAGTCTGCCGTCGGTTAAAAATCCGATACCTCGCAGCCAGCTCCAGCTGTCTTCACTCAGCTTGATATCCGCCGCATAAGTACCGTCCGCTTCGAAAACCCAGAGCCAGGTAGAGCCGTTGGAACAATAAATCCTGCCCTCTTCGTTTGCCATGATATACTGCAGATAACTATTGTCCATATCTTTCCGCAGATACTCGGTAATATCCACGGAGAAAATCTCACTGCCATCCGCTCCGACCTTCTGCAGAACGTAGGTGGTCTGCTGTCTCTGTCTTTCCCATGCGTTGGGATCGTCGTAATTTGTGATGATCGGATATGTAGTGACTACCAGTAACACGCCTCCGTCACCACTCGCCGCGAGGTTGCTTATGTAAGTAGCAAATTCCGCTTCCGGATCCTGCTCCTCATCCTCCATTGCATACAATACCACAGGTTTTGCGTCGGGATTTGTCAGATCCAGAGATCTGAATTCCTGTTTTCTAACCTCTCCGTAGGTAGTATAGCTATAATACATATCAGTCCCGATAAAGGAGATATTACCTATATAGGATTCTTCATCCACGGGCAGTTGCATATAGGAAGGTACCCAGACAAAGCCCTCTGTCCCGACAGAGTCGCCCGATCCGTTCCCGTTCCCGTTTCCGTTTTCAGTATCTCCTCCGCTGTTGCCGCAGGCCGCCAGACTGAATGTAAGCATGGCTGCAAGCGCCAATGACAATACCTGCCGCAGTTTTAATTTTCGTTTCATGTTCTTCACTTTACTTCTCCTTTTCCACATACATGATATAGTGCTTCGTTTCTATACCGATTCTATTATAGACCATATATATAGTATAGTCACCTTAAGAATTTATGAAGATTTTCGTCAAAAAACGGATGTTTTGTAACATCCGCTTAATAATTTGTTTATTTTCCTGCATTTTTGTCGCAGACAGTTCCCCACAAAACCAGCAAAAGGGTCACGAAAAGCGTGATTCCTAACAGTATGAGCCAGGAAAGCAGCGTATCAGGAATCCAGAAAAAGGCCTTTTCTATCCAGACAGTGGAAGAAAAATTCACTGTAAAATGTAAAAGCATGGCAGGGAGCAGGGAATGATAACGCTCTGTCACCCAGCCCAACATCAGACCAATGGCAAAGGCATACAGCCCCTGAATCAGATTTCCGTGAATCACACCGAATAAAAGGGCCTGCAGAATATTCGCCATCCAGAAATAAGGCAGCGCCTTCTTCGCATAATGGAGCGTCAGACCTCTGCAGAGAATTTCCTCTCCGATAGGTGCAAGCAGCACCGCGGCAAAAGTCACCAGCCAGTCGTTCCCGACGTCTGCCATCTCCATTAACTCCATATAAGATTCCATGGCTCTCGGCAGCAGATACTGCTCCACGCCTACCATGGCATTGCTGAAAAGGCACATGCTCACGCCACCTGCAATGGCAATCACAATGGCCTGTAAATTCACATTCCGAAAAGACTGTTTTAACTTTGGTCTGCCACAGCCAAAATAATACCAAAGTCCGAAAACCGGCAGGGCTACCACATGATAGGCCAGCACACCGGCACCCATGAAGTCATATACCGCATCCATATACGCGTTTAGAAGTTCTCCTTGTGAAGCCATGGGATTGGCAGCCAGATACTGCGCCATCCGGATAATAGCTCCGGCTATCATGACTACCACACCTGCCGCCACCTGCAAAAGCAGGCAGGCTATAGCCGGGGTGAGGCTTAAGAAAAAGTAGCCGATACGTCTCCCCACACCGGGCTTCTTTACAGGTCCCGGAGCGATCGGCGGCTGTTCATATATCTGCATATTCTGCTGACCATAACCATCCATCACAGTATACTCTCCTTATTATGCTAAACCCTTCCATCGCAGACCTTAAGTCCACGCAATTCTTACGTGAAAATCATACCTCGTTTCCGTATATTTTGCAATACAAACATGGTATTCTCCCCCTTTTACGCGGTTGCAATTTCTTCTTCATAAAATTATAATAAAACAGACATAAAGTTGTGATTATAGCACTGCCATAAAAGGAGTTTTCCATGCTGATAAAAAACGGACTGGTTTTTACGCCGGAGGGACACTTTGCACCGCTGTGTATTCAGACAAACGGGGATCAAATTCTCTCTCTTTTTAAAGGAGAGACCTCCACTTTTTCCCAAAATATGCCGGACGCTTCCGAAAAAAACGTGGATGCATCCGGCTGCTATGTACTGCCCGGACTGACCGATATTCATTTTCACGGATGCATGGGGAGGGATTTCTGCACAGGAGACATATCTCCTCAGAATACGGAGATTATGAGAAATCTGGATGCCATCGGCAGATATGAATTATCCAAAGGTGTGACAAGCATATGTCCTGCCACCATGTCCCTGCCCGAGTCCACGCTCTCTGCCATCTGTCACGGCAGCGCTCTGTTTAAGCAGGCGCAGGATGGGGGCGGTTATGCCACTTCAGCAGAACTGGTGGGTATCCACTTAGAAGGTCCTTTCCTAAATCCTCATAAAAAAGGCGCCCAGAACGGCGCATACCTGAAACTTCCCGAAAGTGCCCTGCTATATAGGCTGCAGGATTATGCTGACGGCCTAATCCGGCTGGTCACGCTGGCTCCGGAGCTGCCGGGCGCTCTCCTATGCATTGCAGAATGCAGGAAGGATTTTCGTTTTTCCTTAGGACATACGGAAACTAACTATGATACTGCTATGGCTGCTTTTTCATCAGGTGCAGATCATATTACCCATCTCTATAACGCCATGCCGGCCTTTTTACACCGGGCTCCCGGACCGATCGGAGCCGCCATGGATTCACAGGACTGCTTTGTGGAGCTTATCTGTGACGGTGTTCACAGCTCTCCCAGCGCCGTTCGTGCTGCTTTTCGACTTTTTACCCCTTCCAGAGTCGTCCTGATCAGCGACAGCATGGAAGCTGCCGGTCTGACAGACGGCAATTACCGGCTGGGTGGACAGGATGTCGTTGTAACAGGTAAAACTGCAGCATTAGCAGACGGTACCATTGCCGGAAGCGTATCTACACTTTATGACTGCCTCTGCACCGCAGTCTTCATGGGCGTCCCATTTGAGGACGCAGTCTGCGCCGCCACCATCAATCCCTGTCGTTCCATCGGTATCGATGCGCTTTACGGCAGCATTGAAGTGGGCAAAAAAGCGCATCTTCTGCTCTTGGACCAAAAGGATCTGTCCATCAAAGCGGTTATTAAGGGAAATACTGTCTTATAAGTATTGATATCCTTTATTCCTCTCCCGAGAGTACCATATTCAGAATATGAGCCAGCGGATAACAGGCATTCATGGCTTCCTCCACCGTATTATTCTCATCTCCTAACTCGATCAAGAGGGATCTCTCCCGCAAATGCATGTTATATCGATATTCGCGGACATAGATTTTTCTGGTAAGACCGGGATAATACTCTCCCGCTTTTACCTGCATCTGAAAAGACAGCGCCAGATTTCCTGCCAGATTGGGATTGGAAAGATAAGAAATCTCGCCCGTCTTCTTACTTCTGGAAATACCGTTGAAAAACATGAATCTGGCAGTTCTCCTGCCGTCTATCTCCACCACCATATCCCGGGAGGCACTTCCGGCATCCCTGTGCAGATCAATTATCACCTGTATGGAAGGATTTTCCGCTAAAATCTGCTCAAGGGCAGGCAGGGACTGTGCATAGGCATCATCCCGAACCGTATCGTATTCCTCCGTAACATGCAGTACGTGATAACCGTACTCCTCCGTCAGGATCTGCGTCAGAAAGTCCCCCACCCCTACAATAGTCTGGGAAGGATTCCCGGGTTCAGAATCCGAAAATGCTTCTCTGGAATGAGTATGATAAATCAGAATCTGCGGTCCCTCTGCCGTTCTGTCAATCTTTACATCTCTTCCCCTAAGAGCTTCTAAATTGAACAGATCACTGCCTGCCAGCGCATTGGCATCAATAGAATAAAAGGTAGATATCAGTTGTTCATAGTCCTGCAGTGCTTCCCAGTCGTAGGATGTCGTCTGGCGTGCAGGAGTAAAAGAATATTGATATACCTGAGCGTTTTCTTCCTCAAACAATTCCTGCAAAGCAGCTGTACCGCCCATTTCTGCGTCAGAAAGAGCCTCATCTATGGGGGCTCTGCCATCTATGGATGTTCTTTCATCCGTTTCATCTTCTATCCATACTTCCGGCAAACTGCCTCCTTCCTCTTCCCCGGCCAGCAAATGCAAGTAACCGTCTTCATATATCGGTACTTCCCCAGCAGTACCGTTGATCTCGCGGGCATAACCGCAAATAGGCAAAAGTCCTGTCAGGCTGTCCCCTAAAAGTCCGGAAGTTCCGTCATTTTCATACAGCATATATGTAAAAAGAGGCAGATACAGCTTCTGTCCGCCCGTCCCACCGAAAATCAGCAGCAAAATAAAAACCAGCAGCACCGAAGAAAAAAAGCTTCGCAGACTCCTCTCATACACCCTAAAATATTTCAAGTAAATCCCTGCTTTCCCACAGATTGGAGGCAATTTTAAGCTTCCCCTTTTGCAGTATATGCTCCCCCTCCTGTCCCTATTCCAGCTCCAAAGCCATGTTGATGCCCTCTGATACTGTATAACTGAGACGCTTTATCACCGCGTCAATATCCTTACTTGCCACGTACATATTATGCAGTTCCGGCAGCGTATTCTGCCCTGCTTCCAGCTGCCATTTCTTGTCCCCGCTTTTCACATTTTGATACATTTTTTCCAATGCATCCCCCACGATGGTGGCTGCATCCACTACGGTGGGTACTCCTATGGAAATTACCGGAATCCCCATGCTCTCTTCCGTCAGCGCATTACGGTTATTGCCCACGCCGGAACCGGGATGGATGCCGGTATTGGAAATTTGTACGGTACGGTTTAGTCTTCTTGTGCTTCTGGCCGCCAAAGCATCTATGACGATCATAACAGTGGGTTTGGTCTGCTCTATCACCCCTTTTATCATCTCCGCCGCCTCCATACCGGTCTTTCCCGTAACCCCGGGTTCCATACAGCTTACCATATTCATCTTTTTCTTATTATAGGCCGCCTTTCCAAATTCCCGTACGATATGCCTTGTAACAAAAAGATTATCCACCACATGGGGCCCCAGAGCGTCCGCCGTTACTTCCCTGTTTCCCAGCCCCACCACCAATATGGCCTGCTCTTCTTCGGCATCCGGTATGATTTCCGTAAGCTGTTTTGCGATGACCTGAGAGATCTCCCTGTGGTAATCCTCATCCGGTTCCAGCATCCCCGGTGCCTCTATGGTAATATAGACGCCCATGGGCTTTCCCAATGCTTTGGCTGCATTCTTAGTGGTTATCTCCACTCTGGTCACCCTGACGTCCGCTTCCTCGTCATAATCCTCCTCCACAATAACGCCCCGCAGGGTGGAATCCGCTTCGGAAATACTTTCTCTGGCTTCCAGCGCCAAATCCGTTCTTACCTGAAAACTGCCCATATCTGTCTGTCAATCCTTTCATGTCCTGTTTTTTCTACTATATTTTTTACAAAAATCCCGGAAATATGTATTGACATTATGCCGTCTCTCCGCTAAAATAATATGCGTATGTTTACATTGGTCGTCCGTGTCAGGCTTTAATGGAACATTTTCTTACAAATAAGATTATTGGAAAATGGGAGGTGTAGATATTGGCTAATATCAAATCCGCAAAAAAAAGAATTTTAGTAGCGCAAACCAAGGCTGATAGAAATAAGTCCATCAAGTCCGGCGTTAAGACAGCAATCAAGAAGGTACATGTTGCTATCGAGTCCGGTGATAAGGCTGCTGCATCCGCTGCTTTGCTTGCTGCAACCAGCGAAATTGATACCGCCGCTTCTAAGGGAGTATATCATAAGAACAATGCTTCCAGGAAGGTATCCCGTCTGGCAGCCGCAGTCAACAAAATGGCTTAGTTTTGTTTATAAACCCAATAAAAGCAAAAGCACCCATACCGTCATGTGGGTGCTTTTTTTCATTAAAAAAGGATTCTGTTTTACAGAATCCTTTTTTGTATCTGAAAGAGGTTACCCCTTTCAGATTGTTAACGTCTCCTACCACCGCCGCCGTGGTGTGCTCCGCTGCTGCTGCGGTGTCCACCGCCTCCTCCGCTATGGCTGCCGCCGCCTGAACCGGAAGATGTCTGAATCACTCTGCTTGTCACAAATTTATTTACCAGTTTATCCTGCTTCACATTGAAACGTATACTGCCGTTCTCCACATAGGTAGAAGCCACGGTGGTTTTTGTACCTTCTTTTACTTTTAAATTCGAGACCACAAAAATAGCAGCAACTACCAAGGAAATGATGAAAAGAGCAAGTGGATTCATCATACTTCCTGCACTGTTATCATCCCCCATTTCATGATAGATATCCTCTATGTAAGCACGGTAGGCACGGTAGGGAGAACGGTCCACGAGATTATATACATCGTCCAACAGACTGTTTATCATTCTGGTAGAATAACGGCGATACACCTTGCCGCTGGTAGAGAGCCAGCTGCCCTTTTCACTGCCGTTTTCTCCCTCATACCAATTGTCTAACAATAAAACGCCGTCACCTTCAAAGTCCGTATTGTAGCCAAATCTATGCTCATCATAAAAATCATCGGCATAAGTCTGCATACAATATTCCCAGTTACTGTCCGTATTCTCCGTGAAACCGTAACGCTCCAGCACGGATTCATTAATGGTTACCAACACAATATCACAGCCAATCCTTTTTTCCCTGTCGGCGATCAGCTTCCGCAGATCTTCTTCTTCACTGTCGGTGAGTACATCCGCGTAGTCATATACCCTCTCCTCCGGCGCATGATAATTATTTCTGTCGCTTGTGGTATATTTTACCAGAGTGGCTCCTCCCACCAGTACCGCCAGAACTCCCAATATAATGAACCATATCTTAAAATAAGAAAAATATTGTTTCATAGATAATGTACCTTTCCTCTCTTCGTCTACAGCAAGAACAACAGCTGGCGGACCAGCATCAGTATGGCAAACAGCGATGCAAAAAGAGTTGCTCCATATCCCCAGACTTTCTTAGCGGCAAGGGGCACCTTACCAATGATCTTGCCGGTCTGTCCGTTAATATGGAAAATATAGTCTTCATTTTTATATTTATAGTTGTATATCCAGACCGGCAACAACGCATAGTTGGTATCCGTACGGTTTAAGGTTACCTGATTATCATTGTTACTCTTAAGCCCCACATAACCGCTGATGCTTTGGCGCAGAATACTCTCCGCGTCTGCTTTTGCTTTATCCAAAGCACGTCTTTCGCCGTCCAGAGCTGACATATTGTATCGTTCGGCAAAGAAGCCCGACATATATTTTGCCTTGAACTCCTCCAGCGCCTTATAGTCAAAGGGCTCCATCAGGTCCATGATCTGATCCGGCATAGCAATGGAAGCGTCCACCGGCATCTTTTCAAAATCCACTTCCATATCCCTTTGGATGTGGAATACGCTTGTCTCGGTATATTCCCTGCTGCCGCTTACCCATGTACGGATTACATTGCCCTCACCCTCATAGGTACCATGCACATGATAGTCATACATCCAAAAAGGTACATACATACCCTCTATGGAGTCCAATTTGGCCTCTCCCAAAAAATCACTGGGTGCAAAAACACATTTTTTGAATTTATCCCGCAGTAACTTCTTCACCATCTCTTTGCTGAAAATAAAAGGAATGATCAAATGGGGCTCGTATTCACCAGTTACTCTCTCATCAAAAATTATGTAACTATCGCAGTAGGGACATCTGGAAGCCGAAGTAAAATCAGCAATTTCCAACGGTCCGCCACAACTGATACAGCTGAATAAAGACTCGCCTGTTGTCGTTACTTCTTCACTGTCCTGGCTGTCACAGTAGGGACAGTACATAGTATGACGTTCCGGACTGTAGACCGTATTACCACCACAGTTTTTACATTTAAAAATCATATGACCCTCTCCTTCATATAACCATACCGCATTCCGGCGTATTACAAAATAATTATAACAAAAACCGACACATTATGCAATGCAGGCCCACACTATGTTTCCGGCAAAATTCGTCTGGCTGCATACTTTCCAGAAATATGAAGATGAAAATAGACTGCTGCCTCTTTAGAACTTCTCCATTCATACCAGATCTGCTCCGGTACATCATAAAACTGCCATATTTCACCATCCGGAAAAAACTCCAATTCCATGACAGCGCACAGAGCGTCATAACCTGCACTTACAATACCCGGTATCATCGTTCTTGTTCTGATCATTTATACTCTCCTTTTTCTGTTTTCCGGGGCGCATTTTATTTATTTCCGCAATGCCTGTTATTGTCCCCTATACTACTTAATGTTTTCAGAACAGGAATAAGTTACAAATTTCGACAAATTTTTTAATTTATATTTTTTCCGAATTCAAACCGGTTACGCAGAGACCTCATTTGCTTTCGGATACGGGTAAGCTTTACACGTATGTTTTCTTCCGTCAAATTTAACTCCTTGGCAATTTCACGTACAGAATAGCCCTCCAAATAATATCTGCGCAGCAGATGACCGTCCCTTTCCCGCAGTATGCCCTGTATTGCAATACGCCATTCCACACATTCATAATGTGTTTCCTCGGCAAAGATATGTGTCTCCGGCACAATATCTAACGAAATGTTGCAGTTATCCCTCCTTCTTCCGGCATTCCGATAGAGGTTACACGCCGTTTTGTACAGCCATCCGGCAGGATTGGGATGCATAAGAAGCATTTCACGTCGCTTATAGGCTTCAAAGTAGGCATCCTGTAAAATATCCTCCACCCAGCCGGCTGGTCCGTTTAAGCTGCATAGATATTTAAGAAGCGCCTCTCTGGTATTTAGATAAAGCTCCTCAAAAAACGTCTCTTCATCCATCGTAGCATGCCCTTCTGCGCAAAAAACCGCCTCCATGCATCCTGCATCTTGGCGGTTTATCCTTATCCTTTATCCTGTAGCATTACTCTTCTTCCATTTTCTTCTGCTGTACCATATTCCAAAAATATTTTAAACTTCTGGCAAAGAGTTCATTGCTCTGTTCCGTCGTACAATTAGCCAGATATTTATCCAAATTAAATTCTTCCGGTACTCCTCCTGTCAGCAGATAGGTTGGCTCAATCTGTAATTTCTCATACAAGCGACGTATCTTACCGATCGTCAGCCCCGTATTACCGCTTTCCAACTTCCGATAGTGATCATCCGTTACATCCAGTATTTCTGCCATTGCAGCCTGCGACAATCCTAAATTGATTCTGCTTTCCCGTAGCCTTGCGCCTATCTCTATATTTTCTGCTTTCTTACTTCTGCCCATAGTAATAACAACCTTTCTTGATATTTTCATCATACCAATATCAGAAAAGGCACAACAGTGCACCAAGTAACCGTTTTGTGTGCACGTTGTGCCTGTATTACTATATACAGAAGTTCCTCTATTATGTATATTTTATGAAATAAGTTTTATTATCAGTCTTTTTTTACTACCAGGTGCTGAGGAAGTCCGTTTACCATGAACGGCTGCAGCTCGCCCTGAATCAGAGGTTTCGCATAATTGATGAATTCTTCTGTCACATAATCGCCTTCCTCATTGATCCACTCTCTGGGTACGATCCTCTCGTTGTTAGCGATATCATGGATGTCATAGATGCCTGTCTGGCTTCTGTAAGGATCATTGGAAACTCTCTCGATTGTGATCATCTTTCCGGTATTGCCCTCTACGGCAGCCTTCACTGCAGCACTTCCTACCATGAATGCCTCATCGATATCGGTACGGGAAGAAATATGGGAAGCACATCTCTGCAATGTGGAGAACTCGATACCACGAGTCTTGCAGCCAATCTTAGCGCCCAGGAAGCCTGCCAGATAAGCCGCGGTACCCTGCAGCTGCTTGTGACCGAATGCATCCACATAATCAGCGCCGCCGGAGAGCTCGCACACATAGCGGCCGTCAGCCAGCTTAATACCCTCGGAAACGGCAACAACCACATTCTTCTGTTTCTTGACCAGAGCCTGTACCTTCTCCACGAACTTATCCATATCGAAGGGCAGCTCCGGCAGATAGATCAGGTCGGGACCGCAGCACTCCTCGGTCTTTGCCAGTGCAACAGCGCCGGTAAGCCATCCTGCATTACGTCCCATGATCTCCATAACGGTAATATTCTCTTTGTTGTAGCTTAATCCCAGCGCGTCACGGATCACTTCCTTGGTAGCGGTAGCTATGTACTTGGCAGCGCTTCCGAAACCGGGAGTATGATCGGTAATAGCCAGATCGTTGTCAATGGTCTTGGGTACGCCCATGAATTTCTGAGGGTGCCCCTTAAGAGCAGCATAATCAGATAACTGCTTGATCGTATCCATGGAATCGTTTCCGCCGATATAGCATAATACATCGATTTCAAGCTTTTCCAGAATTTTAAAGATCTTCTCATACATCTCCGGATTTGCATTGATCTCAGGCAACTTAAAGCGGCAGGAGCCCAAAAATGCGGAAGGAGTTCTCTTCAAAAGCTCCACGTCCAGATCCGACTTTAACTGTGTGGAAAGATCTACATACTGCTCGTCCAGCAGACCCTGAATACCGTGCAGCATTCCGTAAATCTTGTTAAAACCAAGCTCCTTAGCTGCTGTGTAGACACCGGCCACACTGGAGTTGATCACAGCTGTAGGGCCGCCTGACTGTCCAACTATAATGTTACGTTTTTGAGACATTCTATAGTACCTCCTTAAAACAATTAATATTCACTTCTCCTATTGTAACAAAGACGATTTAATACTTCAATTAGAAATTAAAAAAAGTTTTCTTCCTATATTTGATATGTCGCAATGTATTCCGTATCGGCCCCTGCTGCAATCCCCGGGTCTTCAATACCAAAGCTGCTATCCAGCCCGCTTTCCTTGGCAGCCAGAGCGAAATGACAGAGCGCTATGCCTAAATCCACCTTCTGCAGATTACCTGCCGCTTCACTTGCGAAACCTTTATTCTTCTTTAAATAAAAGTGTATGGCATTTTTATCGACCACGACACGCCAGGGCTGTTTATTTACTGCTGAAGGCGCCCACCGGACCATCTCCAAGGGACCTGCCAGTTTACCTGCCTTTTCCTTTGACAGCGGCACATCAAAGCTGCCGTCAAAAAACAAGGTCTCAAAAGATAACCTGCTGTCTGCCTTGACGGCTTTCCGCATCATATTCTCTTTTAAAGCCATTTTCTTTGCCGGATAACCCAGAGGGCTTACACAGGGCATGATCTCATCTTCCTTCAGTTCCATAGCACGTTCAAAAGCCGCACGGTCCATCGTTCCGCCAATCCAAACCGTACCGATTCCAAGCGACCATGCATAAAGAACAAGCATTTCAAAGGAATATCCAAATGCCTCTTCTATATGCGGCTTGCGCCGAACCTTGGCACCCACATAGATGTTTGTTCCGCTGACCACAGGACATGACAATTTCTGCTCTTTTGCGTCTAACATCTTAAACTTCACCGGTATCTGATATGGATTTTCTATCTTTTCCATAAATGAAGACAGCTTTTCTATATCCTCCCTGTTTACCTCTCTGCCGTCAAATGTCCTGACACTTCTTCTGTTTTTAACCAACTCTTCAATATGTTCCATCATTATCTCCTTTCTGCTTCTATGCTTTGCCGGTATTTATGATTTCCTTCCATTTCTTAGAGAATACATAATATCCGATCATCATGACCATACCAAAGCTAAAACTGATCGGGAAACACAGCATAAGATAAGTTCCGTCAAAATAGCGGTCAATCAAATAAGCGCTTGGAATACGTACCGCCCAGAGCATCAGTATATTCACGACCGTTGAGTAGCGAATCAATCCCACACCGTTTACTATACAGATGATACCATTAAATATGGCATAAAACCACTGTGATAAGAGCATCACCACAACATATCTGCCGGCGTACATGAGCACCTCTTCCTCCGGCGTGAATATCCGTAAGATCGGCATACGAAAAGAGATCATGCACAATCCTGCAGCCAATGTAATCATGCCGGAGACCACCGGAATTCTAATATAACCTTTTCGAAGTCTGTCAAAATTCTTCGCTCCGAAATTTTGTCCGGAAAAGGTTGTCGCTGCAGAAGACAATGCGGTAATTGCCACATTGGTCAGTCCCGTCACCCTGCCCGCAACCGAATTGGCCGCCATAAAGGAGGAGCCCTGCGCATTTACCAGAGTCTGTATTGCTACATGTCCCAGCGAGTACAGGGAATTGTTCAGTCCAATGGGAAGACCAATCAACACAATCTGCTTTAATTCTTTCAGATCAACTCCTTTGGGTAAATAGGATAATTCCAGTTCCGGGAATTTCTTTCTGATATACACGATACTAATGACCCAGGACAAATACATTGCAAGGGTTGTGGAAAGCGCCGCGCCTCCTACATCCATTCCCAATTTGGCAACAAACAGATAATCCAGCACAATATTTGTGATACAAGATACCACCAAAAACCACAAGGACGCCTTACTGTCTCCCATCCCCCGCAGAATTCCCGCATTCATATTGTATCCGATATTTCCCAAGGCTCCAAAAAAGACAATCCGCGTATACGATACAGCAGCGTCCCATGTATCCGCAGGCACCCCCATACCTTTTAGAATCAACGGGGCCGCAAAATATCCGATCACACAAAGGGGGATGCCGCACACAAATACAAAGAATGTGGCGGTATCCACTGCTCGCCGCATTTTTTCCATATCTTCTGCCCCAGCATATTGAGAGACCAATATGGACACACCCGTGCCAATTCCCAGAAAAATACACAAAAGCACTTCCACCGGCTGGGCACTTGTACCCACTGCCGCCAACGAGGTCTTTCCACAGTAGTTTCCGACGATCAGCGTATCCACCGTCGTATATAGATATTGCAATATATTTCCCAGTACAATCGGAACTGCAAAGAGAAATACATTCTTCATGATGGGTCCTGTGGTCATATCTATTTTTTTCTTCTGTTCCATTGATCAGCTACTCCCATAGTCATATGTTTGCATTTTAAGCTTTATATGATATATAATACATAACATAATCATACTTTTCTTATCATTACTTACTGTTTTATGCGCAAAATTTATGATTACATGACATATGTCTGCTATCAATCAAACAGGAATGGAGGATTACAATGGCCCTGCCGCTTCCCAACGGACAATTGTTTCATATTACACACCGGGTACTTCCGGCCG
Organism: Lachnospiraceae bacterium; assembly: GCA_022510745.1. Lineage (GTDB taxonomy): Bacteria > Bacillota > Clostridia > Lachnospirales > Lachnospiraceae > Acetatifactor. The sequence goes on along the minus strand of JAFLSY010000001.1, from coordinate 406,674 downwards.
ACTATGAGATGCCTTCTCTTGAGATTGCCTCCGACCATTATTCCATCGGATATCATATCAGCGGAGACCGGACCATCATCACGCCGAATTCTATCTTTGTGCAGCATGCGGGGAATGTCAGTACACTTGCTCCCTACATCTATCATCGAACGGTTCCGGCTTCCAACGAAGTCTATGAAAACATCCTTGTAAAGTTCTCGCCTTTATTTGTAAAGCCGCTTACCGATCAGTTCGGCGAGCAGATTCTGGACCAGATATACGCAAGGACCACCAATAGCTTTCCGGCTCATATTCAGGCGACTATAGGCAGCTATTTTACCCATTTGTTGGAAGAATACAATCGCAAATCCCCATATGGAACTTTTAAGATTCAATGCATTTTATGTGAATTATTATTAGCAATTCTTGAATACCGTCTTCCGGAAGAAAATATGAATTCTTCCGAAACACCGCTCACTCCGCCTATTATGGATGCGGTCTATTATATGGAAACACATTATGCAGAGGCCCTTACAATAGAAAAAGTAGCCGGAATATCCAACTACTCTGTGGCATATTTTTCAAGACTTTTTAAAAACCAGCTGGGGAAATCCTACTCCGAATATTTAAGCCATATTCGGATAAAGAATGTTTCGCGGCTGCTCCTTAATACGGACAAATCCATTACTGAAATCGCCATTGAGACCGGTTATCAGTATCCTGGAAACCTCTCTGCCTCTTTTCGACAAAAAACCGGAGTCTCTCCACAGCAGTATCGCAGACAGCAGAGAAATTTAAGTACTTAACTGGCAAAGCTTGCTATTTAAATTCTGCTTTTGCCCTTTCAAGCGTGTCAATGACCTTATCACACCACCGGTCAAATTCAGGGTCATCTTTCTGGCATTCGGGATGGGAAAGAACATAATCCAGTGCAATCCTCACACCCTCCGCAAAACCGATCACAGGCCTATATTCGGGAACCGCTCTTTTTAACTTGCTGTTATCGAATACGACGGATACCGACTTATCGCCTGTCAGACTGCCCTCATAATCATAGTCAGGACCAACACTGCTTAAAAATTCCGAAGCAACATGATACGGGTGCAGCTTAACACCCAGCGCCTGTGCAATCGTTTCATATATCTGATTCCAGCTTAAGGATTCATCCGAGGTGATGTGAAATGCCTCGCCGATGGCATGGGGATTTGCCATAAGCCCTACAAAACCAACCGCAAAATCTGTATTGAATGTCAGCGTCCACAGAGAAGTCCCGTCGCCCTGAATGATAACAGGTTTCTCCGCCTGTATCCGTTTGACCACCTGCCAAAAACCGTTTTTGCCATGCACGCCTAAGGGGATATTCTTCTCATTATACGTGTGGCTGGGACGCACGATTGTCACAGGGAAGCCGTTCTCACGATACATCTTCATGAGAAATTCCTCACAGGCAATCTTATCTCTTGAATACTGCCAGTAAGGATTGGCAAGACTCGTTCCTTCCGTGATGATATAATTGCGGGCAGGCTTATGGTATGCCGAAGCGGAGCTGATGTAGATATATTGGTTTGTTTTGCCGGCAAACAGCCTGTAATCCCTCTCCACCTGCGCAGGAACATAACCGATAAACTCGCATACAACATCAAAGGTCATATCCTTGATCCTTTCGGCAACAAACTGCTCGTCATTCATATCGGCAATAATGGATATCACGCCTTCCGGCAGTGGATTAGTGCCCCTGTTGAGGACATAGACCTCCCATTTCTTTTCAAGTAACCTGCGCACCACTGCGCTGCTGATAGTTCCTGTTCCTCCGATGATCAATGCTTTCATTTTGAGTCCTCCTTAAATCAATCTACTATGCTCTTCCAGCCAGCGGACAGCGCTATGAGCCAGACAGGCAGCGCCGATTGGCAGAACCTCCTCGTTAAACTGCACTTTGGGATTGTGCGCAGGATAGTCACCCCTCTCGTCCGGATAGCCGGCAGACAAATACATAAATGTACTGGGGATACGTTCAGCGATCACGGCAAAATCTTCAGAAGCGCTGGCGGCAATTCCCGGATAACCCACCGCATTGGGAATCGGAAGCTCCGTCATATAGCCAACAATCTCTTTGGTCAGTGAACCATCGCACACTAACGTGGGAACGCTGCATATGAATCTCACCTCGGCAGAGCCGCCGTAAACGGCAGCGGTGGCCTCTGAGACCTCTTTTAAGCGGCGCACCAGCTTTTCACGGGCCTCTTTTTTATTGGTGCGCATCGTTCCCTTGAGCACGGCGGTATCCGGAATGATATTTGCCGCGGAGCCCGCAGTAAACTGCCCCACTGTAAGAAGGCAGGCATCACTGGGGTCGCTCTCCCTGGCAATCAACTCCTGCAGGGCAAGATAAATATGCGTTCCGATATTGATGGGATCGATCGATAAATGGGGATAAGCGCCATGGCTGCCCTTTCCCTGAATATGGATTTCAAAAGTATCGACAGAGAACATCATGGTGCCGGAATCATTATACAGATAAGTGCCGATGGGGAGCTTCCCGGGACTTACATGATAAGCCAAGGCAACGTCCGGTTTCGGATTCTCCAAAATACCGTGCTCTATCATATTTCGGCTGCCCTCAAAAGTCTCCTCCGCAGGCTGAAACATGAATTTTACCGTACCCTTTAAATCAGCTTCATCTTCTTTGAGCAGCTTTGCAGCCGTAAGCAGCATTGCCGCATGGAAATCATGCCCACAGGTATGTGCCTGTTCTCCGGTAGGGCAGGCAAAAGAAAGACCGCTCTCCTCCGGCATTGGCAGAGCGTCCATGTCAGCCCGAAGGAGAATCACCTTACCGCCGTTTCCCAGCGTAGCGGTGACGCCCTCACCGCACTCCTGCGGTTCTAAACCATATTCTTTCAGCTTACTCATCACATAAGCTTTGGCTTTTGGCATATGCAGCCCCACCTCCGCATTCGCATGAAAATAGCGTCGGTTTTCCATCAATTCTTCGCACAGAGCATGCGCACGTTCAAAATAATCCATAATTCCTCCTTATCAGCTTTACTACAACACCTCCGGGCGAACACCGATCCGGTATCCTGTTAAATATTACTCTTTTTCTATAAAATCCTCTCGCATCGGCGAAAAGATATCTAAAAGCACGCCCTCCTTTAAGCATACACATCCATGCTCAATTCCATCCTTTTTTAACATACTGTCCCCTGGATTGACAATCTTCTTTTCATTGCCGATCGTGAATTCAAACTGTCCGCTCACCACATAGGTAATCTGTGTATGCGGATGATGGTGCAAGGCGCCGACCGCACCCTTCCCAAAGTGGTTTTCCACAACCATCAGTTCATCCGTATAAGCCAGTATTTTGCGTACGACACCTTCACCGCCGCTCTCACCGTCGATTTCGGCATTATAATTCCATATCCTGTTTTTTTCCGTTTTCATCTGCTTGCCCCCTCGTTTTTTATTCTGCATCTTCGTTTCCGACCACCTGTGACATCAGCCGCTTTACAGAAGTCCGCACTCCGCTGCCGCTCTGTAATAAGTCGCCAGAGGTATCATGCTCTGCGCAAAATCCTTGCTGCTGGCATTGCCCACAATCACCGCATCCCCCACGACTTTTTTGCCTCCCACAGCGCCGGGCCCCCCTGCTGATATGGCCTTCCTAAATGTCCGTATTCCGGGGCGCAGATAGTTCTCATCCCCGGACAATTCATAGGCAATGACTAAAGCCTCTAAAAGCAGCGTATTGTTTCCTATGCGGTTTAAACTGGGAAGCTCCTTGTAATAAAAGCAGCCCAGCTTCTCCATATAACAGTTTTCGATCAGATCGTCCACCGCACGAAGCATCATCTCCTTCAGTTCAGGATCAGGGAACTCCCTGTAATAGCGCATGACACTTCCGATTGCAACAGAAATCATAAATCCCACGCGAATGACGGTATTGTCAGTGTAGGGGGCAAGCCAGTTGCCGTACTGCTTCTCCCAGACCTTAAAATCCTGCAGGATTCCGGCACATTTTGCAATCCACTTCTCCTCCCCTGTCTCCACATACAGTGCCGTAAGCGTCCGAAGCGCCCAGCCGGTCTCTCTGGCATTGGCCTCGCCCACCTTGGCATACATGGGGGTTTCCAAAAGCCGCAGTACATTGTCGCCAATCCCCAGTGCGGTCTCAAGTCCTCGCTCATCACCCGTAAGATGATAATAATCCAAGAGCCCTTCCACCCATTCATGGGAACAGACCATGACTCCGTCGATACAATGACCACCCGTGTGCTCCCACTGCCCGCCCACATAGAGGGGATTGGAGTGATAATGGCACACATCCACATCCATCCAATGGCTGCAGGATGCAATGTTATAATCCAGAAATCTCCGAATCCCCGTACACACATATAAAAGTGCGCAGGCATGGGGATAATCATATTCGTTGTTGCACCAGACCAGCCTGTCACCGCCCCGCCCCTGGGCTGTATAGTTGGAGTCGTAAGAATCACCGAAATTCAGCATTCCGTAGGCGCGGCAATGACCGTCGGCCTTTCCGACCAGACATTGCTCCACATCAATATCCAATTTGTCCGTAAAAACATCCAGCCATACCCCTGAGTTTTTGTGCGTCTCAGGAGACAGATACGGTCTGTCGGGCATCTGGTAGATCAAACTGCGATTATCAATCTCTGCCAAATCCTCCTCAGCCGTGTGAAAGTGCAGCAAAAACCTCTGCTCTCTGGACATGCCGGTCTGCATGACCACTTTTTCAACATTCTCAGGCACCAGCATCACGGAGATTCCGGTCTTATCCGCCTGCACCGCCTTAGGATAATTTTGCTGCGCCTGAAATACCGTGGCGCACACACCGCCTTCACTGTCCGTGACATCCGCAAAAAAGGTTCCGTAGAGTACCTCGGCAAAATGCTCATTTGCCTCTCTGAGCAGCCAAGCGGAGTCCACCGTGCGGCTCACGGCAGCGCCATTCTCTCCCAGATAAAAGTCCGTCTTATAATTGGAGCTTCCCACACAGGTGCGTACCTTCTCCACAGGCGTTCTTTCAGCGGCCTCTTTAAGCTCTCCCACGCCCCTCACATGGAAAATCGGTCCGTCGTCAAACTTTGGACCATCTAACTGATCTCCACATCCTGTGGAATCCAGTTTCTCATATGTATTCATCTTCACCGGTTCTCCCCCTGTAATCTCACCCGGGGTTCTGAGAAGTTTAAATACCAGCGAGGCCACATGAAGAGGCGCATCCGTGGTGTTTATGATTCGATAGGATATCTCCACCCAGGGCTTTCCCACCCATGCGGTGAGCTTACACTCAAAATCAACGCAGGGACCATCCCATCCGACCTTCGGAACATTGCTGCCTCTTGCCTTCAAAACGGCACACACAGGTCCTTCCTCCACTACCTGCCAGTTGCCGATCCGCACTTGATACTCCCGCCCCTCTCCGTCTTTTAAAAACGGGCCTGCAAACTGTTTTTGCTCATAATCTCTGTCGTGTGCATGGAGCTGTTCAAAAAGAGCATTGCTGTCATGCTGCACCCGGAAAGAAAAAGGCTGCCCATCTTTACCACAGACTGTGGACACCGTGACACCCGTTTCGTCGGCTTTGACATGCAGCGCCGACCCGCCGTCCTTTGTTATCCATCCGTGGGGCACCGAGGTCTCCTGTTCCCCATCTGTCGAAGCAGACTCTGCCTCGCCGTGCAGACTGCACTGCAGCACTGTACCTTTATTGGCAGGCAGATCAGCCAAAAAACGCAGAAATAAAAAACGCACGGATCCATCCCTGTGTCGGGAAGTCACCTTTGCCTGAAGCGGCAGCTTTCTGCCATCCTGATACAATTTGACTCCGGAGAGTTCCCGAAGCTCCCCCTCCCTCACCGGAATACCGATATAGCAGGGTTCTGCGACTCTTTCGTGGCGATACAGTTTATCAAAGAAAATATCTATCATAAGAAGCACCTCCCGTACTCAGTCTCAGCCTTAGATTTATAAATTATCTGTTATTGTACCATAGTTTTGCCTTTTTGCATAGATTTGCTGACAGAAAAATAGGCAATAAAACGGGCAAAAATCAGACATTTTCAGCCCAATTTTTGCCCTCAAACTACAACATCATCTAATTTAATATCAATCAAGGTTTTTCGTTAAGCTAACTAGTACACTTTTACTGTATATCCTTCAACCCGCTCAGATCCATCATGTCATACATCACAAAATCCTCCACCGGAATACAGTTTGCTATATGGTTGTCATAAATTTCTTCATATTCCCTGCCATCCGCCTGCCACTTATCACCGTTTCTTCCCGGATAATCAACTACATAGGGGGTGTCACCTGTATATTCCTCATATTCCGCCCAAGAATCTATATAAAAACAGCCCTCAATTGTGTATCCCTGCATTCTGTATCCCGACCACTCATATTCATTGGTTCCTCCTGCGCCTGTACAATGTCCGTATATAATGATTTCGCCGGTTTCCACATTGACTCCGTAAATCGAATCTCCAAAGATCACGATAGGGCGGTCCGTGTAAGTCAATATCACCACACCTTCTGTATAATCTTTCGCCTCATCCGGATCCCAAAGAAATAACTCCGGCGTTCCGTTTCGGTCTATGTCACACAGCCAGTATGAACAAAACTCAAAATAGAGCTCTGTGTGATAAACACACTCATCATTTAAATAATAAACATAATAACCCCACCCCCAGTCTTCGACATCCTTTATTTTTGTCCAGTCAACAATGATGCTTTTGTATGCTTCATACCAAGGTTCATCCAAGCCCTCATCTTCGGATGCAAGAAACATTTTGGTTCTTTCCTGCTGCCATTCAAAAACAGCATCCATTCCGGCGGCATATCCATCGCCGGCTCTCCATTCTTCCAGAGTATGCGGTTCCTCCTCGTCATTTTCCCTGCACAGAATTTGACCTTCATATTTCCCCACATAAAACCAGATTCCTTCCTCCTCATGATCCGGCCACACTACACTGACATAGCAATAATCATAATAGTAGGGCAACACCTTACCTTGATATGTCACCTGATCATCCGGTTCCCGGTTAAAATGTAATTGAAAATATGCCTGTCCGCCGGTTTTCTGATGAATATAATGGGCAATATCCAACAGTTCCGGAACTTCAGCCAATAAATAATCTCTCTTATCGACAGTGATCTCCTGCATCTGAACAGGAGTTGCAGCCGCCTCCGCTTCGGTCTGTTCAACCGGTTCCTGCTCATTGTCCGATTCTGCCGCATCCACCATCTCTGATTCGCTGATTTCCTCAACTACAGCGGTATTATTATCCTCTGTTAAATGATTCTCTTCTGCTCCACAGCCTGATACCGGCCCTGACAAAAGGCAGATACATAACATTACACCAATGCTTTTTTTCATAAGCTATTTCTCTCCAACTTCATCTAAACGCTGTCTTTTTGAACATAAAGCTTCCGGATTCATTTTATTGTAAATTCAATGTATTCAAATGAACGGTATGTAATACCTAATGAATCACTGACCGTGACCAAACGAAATCTCTTGTTCTCCTCTATAATTTCCATTATCCCCAGTCGGTAGGTATCCTCCGTCTCATGACGACCGGAAGGCTGCATACTGGAGCGGAACGCTATCCCATCCCTGTAGTAAATCGCTTCAAATAATTCATCCCGGTCTATATCAGGGTATAAATTTCCCATAGTATACGCATGACTTGTATCTATCTCCAGCTCCATCGGAACTAAAATCCAGTCGGAACCGGTAAATTCCCAAAAGCTGAGCTCCTCCTCCGGAATATACTCTTTTGAAAACCCGGATGAATGCACGATCAACTGCCAGACGCCATCCCTGTCTACCACCATTAATTCTTTTATCTTTCTGGGAATCGGTCCCGTAATATCCTGAAGATAAATATAGTCATCATCCCATGTCTGCATCAATATGCGGATCGGATATAAAGACAATCCCTCCTTCTCCGCGATCTCGATAAATCTCAGATGAAAATCCTGATATTCCGCACTGTGAAAATAAATGATATATCCGTGCTCCCAAAACAACTGCTCCAACTCTTTTTCATCTGTTTCTATTGTCCTGTCATCATAGAACATACTGACAAGGTAATCCAAGTAAAATATCTCTGAATCATCTACAAAATAATCCTCCAGTTCCTCCCGTATTTCCATATGGGGGTGATAATCAATGTTCATGATCTTCCCTTCAACAAAGTCATCATAGTATGTCTTATAATAAATCGTATCCTCCGGATCATAGTCCATTATATCAGGATCATACTGCGTTGAGGCAGGGATACGCCCATGCACTTCTTCCACTGCAGGACTTTCTTCCGTGGTGTGATTGTTATCCAAAGCCTCGTCCGATACTGTTACATCCGCAGAGTCACGCGTCTTAGCCTCTTTATCTCCGCAGCCGGATAAACTCAATATGATCAGTATTCCAAGTAAAATAATGTATTTCCTCATTTTTTGTTCTTCCTGTCTCTTTTTACACCAATACTCTAACTACAACTGCTATTGCCATTCATATGTCCATTCTATATAATGGTCTATACTGCCGTCCATAAGATAATATATTTCCTTCGTTTTATTGTTCTGCTCGTCATACTCATATTTTTGGATATAGCTAAGAGTCGTCTCCTCAATCATGTTACCGTTCTTATCATAGTCGTACCTTATGAACCAGAAGGCATTTCCCTCTGCATCATAGCTTTCTTCTTTAATCAAATTGCCGGAACTATCGTAGGCGTATTCCTCGGTGCCATCCAGAATATCTTCTCTACAGAAGGCCTTTCTGATCATTAGATTACTGCCCCAATCATATTCGTATTCGTCACTGATTTTACTGATCTTTCTTCCGGAATAGTAATATGTGGTCTTCCTGATCAGATTACCATAATAGTGATATTCATACACAGTTAACATTTTGAATCTATCATCATTATAAATTATCTGCGATTTTATTCTATGACCATCCTCATCATACTCATATTTCACATGACGAAACATTACACCGTTCTCATAGCTTACCTCTTCGCTCAAATTGCCGGAATCATCATATTTATATTCGTAGTAAGTCCCAACCTCATCATATGATAATACTCTGATCTGATTTCCATCCGCGTCATACTCATACTTAATCTGATCCTGAGAAGTTACCGCACCTTCCCCATCATAATAAGTCTCCGTCACCAATAGGGAGCTGACAGCCTCGTCTGCCATATTTCCGGAATCTGAAAAAAATGTAAAAGAGTCATCCGCATTTCCCAACAAAAATCGTAAGGCGTCTAGATCAAACCTGCCTACAATCTCCGGCAGATTCTCTTTTTTGTAAGAGAAAAACTCCTCCTCTTCTATTTCCCGAGGCTCTGTCTCCAACCATGGAGCATCCCGATAAAAATAGGTACTCCCGGTCTCCCGCCACTCCTCAATCAGCTCATATTGTTCCATAATTTCCATATCTTCTGTAACTGTATGATATCCGGTATAAAATACGGTATAACTATCTGACTCTTCTCTCGTTGTAATCATGTCATAAACGCTTTCCTCAATAATACCCTGATATGGCTCGAAGCAGTAGATTCGTCCGTGGGTACCATACGGTGCATAATCTATCAACTCATAAACTTCTCCATCCTTCCATGTGTATAGAATAAACCAGTACCCGGTAGGTCCTGCCACCAGTTCCGGAATATTGTCGCCGTCTATATAGATTAGATCATACTCCATGGAAAAACCGTACTCTTCCTCTATCTCCTCCGCCTTTGCAATGTAAGCCTGCTTCCAACCAGGCTCCTCCCTGGGTGAAATCATTTCGCCTGCGCTTTCTTCCGTCACCGGAGTTTGATCATTTCCCGATCCTGCCGTATCATCTGTTTCCGGTTCGCTGTTCTCCTCAACGGTGGCAGCCTTGTCCTTCTCTGTTAGATTGTTGCTCGCCGCGCCGGTACCCGCCTTGGCTTCGCAGCCTGATAACACATTTGCCAAAAGACAGATACACAATATTACACCAATACTTTTTTTCATAAGTTATTTCTCTCCGACTTTACCTATCCACTTTTACTGTATGTCTTTCAACCCGCTCAAATCCAACAGATCATACATCACAAAATCCTCCACCGGAATGCAGTTCGCCACATGATTTTCATAAATTTCCTTATATTCTCTGCCATCCGCCTGCCACTCAGAACCGTGTCTTTCCGGATAATCCACTACATAGGGGGTGGAACCGGTATATTCCTCAAATTCCGCATAAGAATCTATATAAAAGCTACGCTCAGCCACATCTCCCTGCAGCTTGTAGGCCTCCCACTCATTCCCAAACACACCGGTTCCTCCTGCACCTATCCAATGTCCATGTATAATGATCTCGCCGGTTTCCACATTGACTCCGTAAATCGGTTCTCCAAAGATCACAATGGGGTGGTCCGTGTAAGTCAATATCACCACACCTTCTACATCACCTATATACTCATCGGAATAATAAAGAAATAACTCCGGCGTTCCGTTTTGGTCTATATCACACAGCCAGTATGAATAAAACTCAAAACAGAAGTCTGTGTAATAAAAATGGTCATCTTTTAAATATTCAACCCACCCATGCTGTTCATCGAAATCTTCTATGATTGTCCAGTCCATAATGATACTTTTGTATGCTTCATACCAAGGATCATCCAAGCTATCACCTTCGGATGCAAGAAGCATCTTCATCTTTTCCTGCTGCCATTCAAAAACAGCGTTCATCCTGGCGGTATATCTATCACCGGCTCTCCATTCTTCCAGAGTATGTAGTTCCTCCTCGCCATCTTCCCTGCACAAAATTTGACCTTCATATTTCCCTACATAAAACTCGATTCCTTCTTCCTCATGATCAGGCCATACCACACCGGCATAGAAATAATGATAATACTCGGGCAGCTTCTTACTATGATATGTTACCTGATAATCCGGATCCCGGATCAAGCCTACTTGAAAATATGCCTGTCCGCCTGTTTTCTGATGAATATAATGGGCAATATCCCACAGTTCCGGAACTTCATCCAATAAATATTCTTTCTTAGAGCCAGTGATCTCCTGCATCTGAACAGGAGCTGCAGTTTCCGGCGCCCTGGTCTGTTCAACCGGTTGCGGCTCAGTATCCGATTCCGCCACATCTATTGTTTCCGGTTCGCTGCTTTCCTCAACTGCAGCGGCATTACTATCCTCGGTTAAATGATTCTCTTCCGATCCACAGCCCGATACCAGCCCTGCCAAAATGCAGATACACAACATTACACCAATACTTTTTTTCATAAGTTATTTCTCTCCGACTTCACCTAAATGCAGATTCCTGTACAAGCTCCCACTTTCCATCCCTGTATCCGATATACAGAGTCTCCTCTATATAGACTTCTCCCTGCTCTTTATCATAAGATTCCAGCTTATAAACAGGGGATGAATAGCCTTCCATTGTCTCGGCGGCAATCCACATATTCCAAAGCTCTCCGTTTTTGTTTCATATTGCCTTCCGCTCTCCGGTCAGTCAATTCCTTTCTTCAAAAGGAAAAATTCTCCCATAGCATACATCATGATCCTGCCATCATTCAACAAATACAACTGCGGAAGACAGCCGTCACCGTTCACACTATATCCGGGAAACACGTTAATTTCAACATAGCTATCCTGCAGCAACTCCTCCCTCAGCATCTCATCATCTCTCAGACCGTACAGTTCTTTTCGGTCCTTCTCCTCAACCCGATAATCAGGAGAGAGGATTTCTATCTGCTCCAGCCAAAAATCATCCATAGCACGATTCACAATTTCAGAGTTAGGCAGCCTGAAATTATCGTAGCTGACAAATAAATCTTCCGATATCGTAACTTTCCTTCCTATCATCAGATCTGCTTCTTCTTTTGGCAGATAGGGATCTCCTACCGGGTCAGGAGCCGGATAGAATTTAGTGGGCAAAAATTCTGTAATTGTATAAACGCCAAAAAGATTCTGTAATATTTCATCCTTTTCTTCTTCAGACAGCACTCTTTCCGGTTCCTGTTCGGGCTTTTCCGCCAGTTTTTCCAGATAATAATACTCACAGGTCAAAGTAGAATACATCAAGATTCCATCCGGTATGACATAATACTCCTGTTCCCCAAAAGGTTGTGCTATTTGTATACTGATCTTTCCCTCGATTAAATCTAAATACGGTTCGATACCATATATCTGCTCAATATCACAGATATAAATTCTATCTATTGCGTCCGTATCAACCAATTCCCATGAATATTCCGGCTCTTCTATTGTAATCTCTTCAATGATATAATTACCGGGAAATGCTACTCTTCCATCTCTTGTCCCTAAGTGCCGCAATGAATCATAAGTGACCAGCCTATTTTTGCCAAGTTCTATCACACGCCCTAAAAGCATGTCCGCTTCCTGTTCAGGAAACCAATCATATCTATGCCCTCTAGACCAGGAGAGGGAGGGGCAGAATTCAGTAATCCGGTAGTAACCGTAATAGCTTTCTGGGGGAGCCTGAACCGTGGGGACTTCCGGTTCCACGATTGCGGTCTCTTCTGTTTGTTCCATATAATTCTCTATGTAATTGTCCACTTCCTGCAAAATTCCCGGTGATGCAATATCCGTAGCCTGTGAGACCACCTCTTCCGTTTTCTCTTGGATTGTTTCCTTTATGGGTAAATTACCCTGCGTAGCTGTCCCGTCAGCCTCATTTCCGCACCCTGCGAGTAATCCGGTCATCAGTACAGCCGCTGCAAAAATAAAATAACACTTTCGTTTCATTAACCTCTCTCCGCTTTTGCATCTTTTTTAAGGCATTTAACAATGTATCAATATCCATTAGGCAGTTCTTCCGTGACAGTCAGGTGATTAATCTCACTAAAATATGTTTCTGCCTGTCATCTGATAAACTGCCTCCATTTCTCATTTCTCTATCCCTGACTCCAATAATTCAGATCAGGATAAAGTGATATGACTTCATTCCAGTCCATATCCGTCACATCATACTGCTCAACCAGTACATCCATCTCATAATAAGAAAGCGCTGATGCATCAAGATGGCTTTCCCATATCAAGCATCTCGTCATTACATATTCACCGTTTACCACACCGTATTCACAGACCACCTCATAACCCGCTCCGAGTCGGTAACGGTGTATCATTCTCTGCTCGTTAAATTCCAGAAAGACAAGCATCTCGGGAAAAGACGGATACCAAACAAATTCCTTTTTATTTTCCTTCCAGACTACCGCCCGATACTCTTCATAGCCACCTCCGCTCCCGCCTGCAAATCCTTCAAGTATCAACAAGTCCTCTTTCCCGTCAAAATTGACATCTGCCTGTGAGATTTCATAATTACGGTACATACCCCATGGCTTATCAGTGTCTGTAGCGGGAATCAACAGATGTTCAAATGATACTTCCGTATCTTCCCACTCTCCCGCAAGCATTAAGTGATACTGCTCCTCTTCGCTGGCACGGACTGCAAAAGTACAAATATCCAATCCGTCCACTCTCTCCAGCCTGATAAAACTGATGCAGCTGTCTTCTTCCTCGGCTGCCTGCTCCATAAGTGCGGCGCCTTCCTCCCCAAACAGGTTAAAGAAAGGCTGTAGTGCACCCGACTTTTCCGTCTGCTCCGTGACATCGGTTATTTCGATGAAATAATGATTTCTCTCATGATTTACTTCCCAGCACTGTTTTATGAGTTCTATCACCACCTGCTTATCCGCATCTTCGGCTGCCACATAGATTGCAAGACTTTCCGTCGGATACGATAGAAGTGTCTGTTTCGCTTTATCCAGCGTTTCCGCATCCTCTATTGTAATACCGACTACCGTCTGCCGCACGTATTCGTAATCAAGCCGGTTCCACTTCTCTGTTGACTCCCTTGCATAGCTAAAGTCCCCTGCAATCGCATGCCCGTCTCCGTACAAGCAACCGCGAAACGGGGTACGCATGCTTCCCAGCTTTAAATGGTCTCTCGCCTCTATATCAGAGCACAAGCGATAGATGCCTATAGCCGCATCTATTTCCGGTTCAATTTCTTCTCCTTTTACCACCATTTCGGAAAGCAGTTCTAACTGCGTGCCGTCTTCGATCAGATAGACATTATTTCTCTTAATCAAATTTCCCTTTTCTATCCTTACGATATCCGTAGCAAGAAGCAGTGCGTCTTTCGTTTCAATATCTCCGTACAAGAGCAGGTGGTCAGGATATTCCCCCTCTTTATCACCGCTACCCGTTAAATCTTCCCAGGACAGATCCGCTTCGTTTGTCAGCACTGCCGTTTCATATATAATGCCATCTTCCCCTGTTTCTAAAAATACTTTCAGATATGCATAACGAAATCCATGATACGGACATTCCGACTCAGCATAGGGATCTTCTGATTCATCCCAGATTCCATAAAAGTCTTCTCCGTTATAGTCAATATAGACCGGAACCGGGATATGTTCCGCCGTATATCTTGAGAATACGATCTGCGCACTCTCACCTTCCTGCGCCTTTTTTGTAAACTCACGGAGAAGGCTCTCATTTTCCTCCTCATTCTGTGCATGCGATAAACGGATGGTGTCAATGATCTCCTCCACATCCCTGTTTTCCATTGAGAGCAGATATTCATCATAGGAAGTTTTCAATTCCTCCAATAATTCCTCATCGGATAAATGCCCTGATTGTGTAAGCAGCTCTTTCCATACCGGTTTTTCGGCGGATAATATTTTCCCCTGCGAAAAAGCGGTATTCAGATTCTGCCATCTAGCATATGTGATCTCATTATCGTCCGAATCATAAAATACAGAATCTTCTTCTCTGCAAAACCTGTTTCTCTGCACTATTCCTGAGCCGTAATAGTAAAAATACGTACTGCTATCCATATAATATAATTCTTCGTCGCTATAATCCCACCAGTTGTCATTGCCCGGAAAAGAATCAGTCAGAATGCTCCTTTCATCCGATGCGGACACATCCCGTATCCCGTTTCCGTCTTCTTCGATCATAAAAATATGTATTTCATAACCGTTTCCTTCATCCGGCTGCTTTGCAACAAACAGCTCCGGCTGTCCGTTTCCGTCTATATCGCTCCATGCATAAAAGCAGACACTCCCATCATCCGGTTCCCATAATCCACGTTTTGCGACATACAGGGCCACCGATTTTAAATCATCTTGTGCCTTGGCTTCTTCTGTCGGATCCCATTCCGTGTCCGATCCTGCCGCATCATCTGTTTCCGGTTCGCTGTCTTTTTCAAATGCAGCAGCTTTGACCTTCTCCGTTAGATTGTTGCTCGCCGCGCCGGTACCCGCCTTGGCTCCACAGCCTGATAACATATTTACCAAAAGACAGATACACAACATTACACCAATACTTTTTTTCATCAGTTATTCCTCTCCAACTTCACCTAAATGCAGATTCCTGTACAAGCTCCCATTTTCCGTCTCTGTATCCGATATACAGAGTCTCCTCTACATAGACCTCGCCCTGTTCTTTATCATAAGATTCCAGCTTATAAACAGGGGATGAATAGCCTTCCATTGTCTCGGCGGCAATCCACATGTTCCAAAGCTCTCCGTCAGCATTCTGAAGCTCCGGAATATCCTCTCCCGTGGGAGAAATATCGGTTACATTTCCTCCATCGATCTGATAAAAATATACCAACTGCCAGTCACATGTATTGTTTGCAAAATCACAATAAATCAAAGCTTCCTCTACGCCGTCCCCTGTAATATCCTCCCATACAATGTCTCGAACGCTGTCTGCAACGGTTTCTCTGTAAATCACCGTATCCTCAAAAATAAAGTGTAATCTGACAACATTATAATCCACCTGCTCACATGTGATAGCCTTGATATCTACTGCCGTACGGGCATCCGTTTCTTTACTTTCTGATTCACCGCTTTCCTCAACCGCGGCGGTATTGTCAGCCAAAGTCTGTATCTTACTGATATACAGGTCGTCAAATTCCTCGTTTTCGTAAAAAGCCAGTATCTCGCCATTGTCATATACAATGCACTTCATCCGGTAACCTGCTTCTAACAGTTCACCCTCGATCAATTTCCAGGTTTTTAGTTTGTTCCCCTGAAAATCATAGTAGGTAATACTGTCTACGACGGTTTCCGCTTCTCTGGGCCGATTCCAACTCCAAGAACCTAGGATTTCTAACTTCTCCTCCTCAGTTAACATTTGACTGTCCCAGAAAAAATAGCCTTCTTCCGCAATGAGCTGTCCCGAAAGTGTCCACCTTTCCGGCAACTCCACCTCTTCGCTTTCGCCATTGTCTTTCAAGCAAAAAAGGCCACCGCCCTTAAGTCCCACAGAATCATAATATTCCCCTACAAAAAACAGTCCACTGTCATAAAACATTAGAGTTTCTACATATTCATAGGTGTCTGTTTCCCATATCTTTTCCGCTCTCAGATTTCCCCGCGCATCATAGGATAACAGCCAAAACTCCCATACCCTCGGGTCTGTCTTGTTTCCCGTATTGATGATCATGTCCCCATTATCCCGAATCTCAAAACCGCCTCCTCCTTCGCAGGCATAAATGACTTCAACCTCTCCGCTTAATAAATCCATACAGAGTACGCCTTTCCCTATTTCACGATAATAGAGTTTTCCCCTGTAACCATTCCATATATAACCGTCAAAAGGATATGTCCGTAATTCTCCGGAATCCATATCCAATACCTTTATTTCGTCTCTATTATAGTCAGCCGCCAATAGATTCTCCCACTGATAAGTACGCGCTATCTCATCCCGATCCGATAGTTCGAACCAATCCTGCAGCCGTTCTTCTGTTCTCTGATAGATTCCATCCTCTCTTCTGTAAACGGTATCCCCTATTATCAATATATCTTTCCAACAGGCAAAACCATGCGGGTCATAAGTTTCGTGTATTTGCACATAACCACTATAATTTAACTCCGGAATATAATCCACCTCTAAATCCGGCATCTCCCGATATGTAAGCGCAGGATTTTCTTCCTCCGCCGTGGGGATTATGGGCTCCGGATACTGTGCCGCTCCTACTGCCTGTTCCTTCGCTGTCAATACCTCATCTACGGATTCTCCGATTATCTGTCCTATATTGGACTGTCCTGCATCGGACTCTTCTGTACCTGACCATCCTGCACCTGACTTCCCTTCTGCGACATTTCCACATCCTGTCAAGACCACTGCAGCCCACGCCACAGCACACAACAGCCATCCTTTTTTTCTCATATGTTATTCCTCTGTTTTGAAACCATTGCCATGAATCTTAGTCACTTTTTACTATTTAAGAACTAATAAGAAATGCTCTATGTTATCAGGCATTCAATTGATTGTATAAAAAGATGAGTCACCCACGACTTACAGTTATGTCTTGGATTTATAAATTATTTGTTATTGTACCACAGTTTTGCCTCTTTGCATAGATTTGCTGATGGGAAAAAAGGGCAATAAAACAGGCAAAAATCGGGCATTTTTCAGCCCAATTTTTGCCTGATTAAAAACACCATCAAACTCCAAATAATTTTGCTGTTTTCTCCATTCTTTCCGCAATAGGAACTTCAAAAGGACATCGGGATTCACATGCGTGACAACCAATACATTCTGAAGCTTTATGCTCCAGCAGCATATAGTGAGATTTTACAGTTGCAGGAATCTCCGGCTGCATGGTTGCAAGATCATAGTACTTGTTGATCATTGCAATATCTAACTTCACCACACAAGGCTTACAGTGTCCGCAATAGGTACATTCACCTCTGTATGAATGGTACGGCGCATTCGCAATAACTGACGCATAATCTCTTTCTTCTGTAGAAGCGGTCTCATATGCCAACGCGTCATCAACTTGCTCTTTTGTATCATAACCGCACAGAATTGAAGAAACAGCAGGACGTGTGAGTGCATAATGAATGCACTGTATTGGAGTCAGACTCACCCCAAATGGAGACCTCTTTTCATCAAAAAGTCTGCCTCCGGCAAATCCTTTCATTACGGTAATACCTACGTCATTTTGCTCACAAAGCTTATATAACTCTACCCTGTCGGGATCAATTCCTGTAAGTTTCTGATCATATTCTTCAACGAACATATCATCAATATTTTCACTGGCAGGAAGCATATCGAACGCAGGATTTATACTAAAAAGTATCATCTCAACAAATCCGGAGGCAGCTGCAAGCTTAGCAATCTGGGGATTGTGGGAACTCAAGCCGATATGGCGTATCTTACCCAACCCTTTTAGCTCATTAACATAGTCAATAAATTCGGAATTCATAATATGATTCCAATCTTCCATGGAATCCACATAATGAACCATTCCCAAATCTATGTAGTCCGTCTGAAGCCTTGCTAACAGGTCTTCGAAGGCAGGCTTAACGTATTGCATATCCCTTGTGCGTACATACTGCCCATTCTGCCATGTGGAGCCGATATGTCCCTGCACATACCACTGCTCTCTTTTTCCTAACATTGCCTTTCCTATAATATCTCTTGATTTTGGGTCCGGCATCCAGCAATCAATAATATTAATACCCTTTTCCCCTGCATATCTGAGCAGTTCCACAGACTCCTCTTCAGGATGGCGCTCCAACCATTCTCCGCCAAATCCGATTTCACTTACCATTAAATTTGTTTTACCTAAACGTCTCTTCTTCATGTTCATACCCTCATAATATAAATTTTATTAGCTGTGCAAAGATTTCATAGTAAACGGTTTTTTCTGCGCCATTTCCATATCCTGTAATTCTTCTACTCTGGTATTCACGGCCTTAGACAACACCTCTATACGCTCTTCATCTATAAAATCTGACGGCACAAAGATTTCCCTGATATCATCCTTTAAATGCTGCAATTCTTCAAACGGAATCCAACTAAAGTCTGAAACCAATTCCATCTGCCGCGACGTATTGGAATAAAATGGCTTTGTTTCTATTTCGCCCAGTGGATTGATTGCCCTTGTGAGTTTATCGTGCCACAGGCTTGTTCCGCTGTCATATATCGGAGCCGGACCTATCCACTCCAAAGTTTCCACATTTCGGATTGCCCCGAAATTACCATAGTGCCTGTCCGTATTTGCTATCAGATAATCAAACACCAGCATATAATCTATAAATTCTTTCATACCCGGTATGCCAAGTTTTTCGCAAGCATTCATAAAATGCTCATAGGAAGAAGACTGGCTTCTCTTTTTCATGCTGCGATTGATGCTTACTGCATTTACCAACTCCAAATGGGTATCAATAAAATTTTCGCATACACTATACGGAACGCCATCCTCCCACAAAACCCGGTAAGGCACATAATTTTTACAACCAAGCCTTTGATGCAGTTTTGTTCCAAATACTTCGTTGATAGGTTCCTGCATAAAAGGATTACTTCCGGCTTTTATCAGACACCTTTTCGTATCGATAATTTTCCATTTCTTTTTCAGCCATCCGTCCGAGGTATTACATGGGGACATCAGATCGATATCCTGCGATGCAGGTTGGCCAAACAATATGTTTCCTACATCATCAGAAAAATCATTTTCAAAGAAATTGATGTGCTTCCACTCTAGTTCACTGTCCA
Organism: Lachnospiraceae bacterium; assembly: GCA_022510745.1. Lineage (GTDB taxonomy): Bacteria > Bacillota > Clostridia > Lachnospirales > Lachnospiraceae > Acetatifactor. The sequence continues at coordinate 387,129 of JAFLSY010000001.1, read as the reverse complement.
CAGGTTTCATCCAGTATTGGTCGGACAGACTAAGACCATAGCATTTTATCAATAACTGTTGCGGATACCGGATACCTAACTTATCCAGCGCTGTTCTGATTCCTGATCTACTTGCGGGAATACTTCTTCCAAACCACCATTCATTCAGTTCCCTTTTATTCGGGATACCTGTTTTTGCATCTATTCCAACCGGCAGGAAATCCAATTCGTAATTCTTCATTATTTTCAATATTGTAGCAGTATCATCATCCAGTTCCAACTTCACAACCGGCACATTTTTATTCATCAATACACACTTCATCGGACTTCCTCCTTCCTGCACATTCATAAAAATAATCTGCTTTTATTATACCCAGCCAATCTCAAAAAGTATAGATGCAAAATGATCACTTATTTCTTTTTATGTGAACCATCTTATTTTATGACTCTCTTCTCTCTATATAGCGACACAATGAGCAGCACGCCGGATAGTGCAGCAAAAAAGATCAATGCCTGTATAAAGGACATAAGGGGAAAACTTCTGCCCTGCCAGAAATCAATATAGTCATTGCATATATAGGTCATCGGCAGCGCCTTGGCTATTACTTGCAGCCATTTAGGGAGCTGGCTTGTCTGGATTCCCACCATGCCGCTTATGATCATAAAGAAAAAGTAACTTCCCAACAGGATTCCATAAGCGATATTAAAGCGGCGGATCAAATTGGCAATGGCATGTGCCAGTACTAAAAGGCAGGCGGCAATCAGATACAAAAAGAGTAAGAGACAGACAAGCGCCGTTGGTTTGGGACTTTGTATATCCATAAAAACCATTTGGAACAAAGCGTAAATGATAAGTGCCGCCGTCATAAACAGTAGGTGGACGATCAGCTTCGCTCCGATCAAAGTTTTTTCATCATACCCGAACAGATGCATCCGCAAGGGGATTCCCTTTTCTACTTCTCCCGCATACACGCAGCCGTAACCAATGAGGCAGATAGCCATAGGGATGATCATAATCATGGAAAGCATGATACTCGTTACCACTTCACCATACATAGATTCCGGCACAGAATCTCCTATGGCCTTTGTCATAACGGCAGACATAAAGCAAGGAAAAATCACGCCAAAGAAATGTACCATGAAATTTCCGTTCATATTTTTCAATTCATAGATCAGAAGGCGCTTACTCATGTCTCTCCTCCCCTTTCCCTTTTGTATAATAATCATCTATGGCGTTGACGGACATAATCTCAATATCACAGCTGCTGCGCTTAAAATCCAGATTATGGGAAACAAGCTGAGAAAGCAGCGTCTCTTCCTCTTTCTTTCCTCTGCAGGAAATAGCCAAAAGATGCTCCGGCGATTTGATCCTGTTATATTCCTTCAAAAGCTCTCTATTTGAATCTGTATTTTGTAGGATGTAAATACAGTCCCCGCAATAAGTCTGAAATAGTTCTTCTTTTTTCCCATAGGCAATCACTCTTCCCTTGTCTAAGAGAAGCAGGGTATCCGCCATCTGTTCCAGCTCTTCATAATAGTGGGAAACCAGCATCAAAGTATTGTCCTTATCCTTGTACCAATCCCCCAGCCTTTCCATCAATCTCTGCCTTGTCACAAAATCCAGCCCGGAGGTGACTTCATCATAAAAAGTCAAGGGTTTGTTCTGTAACATGACCATAATAATGGTAAAACGTTGTTTTTGCCCGCCGGATAATGCATGATACTTTTTCTTAAGACACTCCTGAAAGTCGAAATATTCAATCAGATCCTGCAAAGGCCGGTTATTTTTGATTCGTGTATTTAATATTGTCTCCATAATACACTTGACGGGCATAGTGCTAACATACTCATTAAATTGCATATGCGCCGCCATATCTTCCGGTGTGATCCGGGATGAAATACTCCCCTCATAATCTACCAGACCTAAAATCGCTTTTACCAGCGTGCTTTTTCCTGCCCCATTCGCTCCGATAATACCGACCTGCTCTCCTGCGTTAATATGGATAGGGCTCTCTATCCAAAGCGCAGTCTGTGTCCCGTATCTTACTCTCAATCCTTTAATGGTGATCATGATTTTCTCCTCTCTTCCTTTCATCCGTTGGGGATATTTCTGCCTTCGAAGGCGGTATGACGGAAAGTGTCAAAAAATAAAGAGGATTTTACTCCGTTATCCAGGTTTTCAATCGTCGACTCCATTCCCAAAAGCCGTCCATAATATGCCACAATATATAAACCAAGACCCTTTCCCTTATGTTTTGTATCACTGCTGACAAAGGGGCTGTACACATCCAGAAGTATCTCCTCCTGAATGCGGACACCATAATTGGTTACAAATAGCCCCTCTTTTGTGATTTCAATCTCAATTCTGGCCCCATGCGGACTATATACCACTGCATTGGAAATCAGATTATCTATAATGATTTTTAAGATCTCCCTATCTGTTATCATATGTTTTTCTCCGGAGACGGACAGGGATTGCTTTTTACTTTCCATCTGCACCCTGTATGCTGCTGCCTCCTCTTTTACCAATTCTTCAAGACTGACCTCTTCCTTTTCCAAATGAATTGCGTGATGGTTTAAGTCCAGAATATCTTCCACGATTTTTCTCATGGCTTTCAGCTGCTCTTTTACTTCCGGCAGGTACGCATCTACATCCTTATATTTCCCCACCTGATCCATCATTCCCTCAATTAACAAAAGCGCCGCTGCAATGGGGGTTTTCAGCTGATGGGAAGAAGCTCGTAAAAATACCTCCTGCCTTTCATTTTCTTCCTCCAGCAAAGCATTCTTGTTAGAAAGCTCCCGGTTACTCTCCCTTAGCTTTTCATACAGCTGGTTCAGGGCATTTCCCAAGGCTGCCACTTCATCTTTACCGGAATCCGGAAAAGGCTCCGGTTCCATGTCTCCATCATGCTGTGCACTTAGTGCGTGGTTTGCCAGCCGAATAATAGGGGTAACAATCTTTCCCGAAAAAAAGTGCGACGCTATGAGTACCAACAAAAACACAACCATACAAATCATCGGAAGACTTCCAAAGACCACCGGTTTTATCTCTTCCATTTGAGGCGTCACAGTAGACATCAGAGTGATCACGATTCCTTCATCCTCTACCCCAAGAGCAACATAATTGGTATAGCTATTGCTGCCGTCGGACACACCGGCTTCATAGACCACCACTCCTGCCGAATAAGCATATATTTGAGTATATTCCTCTGTAAAAGCCCCTCCCTCTGTATTGGATTCTAATGCAATCTCTATGGGAATCTCCTGAGACAACATGCTTATTTTTTCCATTACTCCCGACAAAAAAGCTGCCCCTTTCTCCTGCCAAATTGCAGCAAGCTCTTCCCATTCTTCACCTTCGCTTTCCTGACCTCCCCTTTTAAGCAGCCGTTTCGTTTCCTGAAGGAGTCCTTGCATATCCTGATCCAGCACTTCCGCTTTCAGGCGAAAATATTTCCCTGTCAGATAGATTTCGTTTCCTTCCATGGGAATTTCCACAGTAACAGTATTAAAGGGATTTCTTACCGTAAGTTCCTCGTAATTCCTCTTTTCTAAATACTGCTTTTGAACTTCTACGACCGATTGAAGATTGCTTTCCTTTACATATTCCACATACAAGGATGGAAGCATCAGGGCAAAATATAGGATTATGAACGCGGTCATAATAGAGGCTAAAACCATACTGTAAAAAAAAGTCTTCTTTGATAATCCCATAATCACTTCTCCCTTTGAAATTGATAACCTACACCGATCACAGTCTTAATATAATCTCCCGGAAGCTTTTTCCTTAGGTTTTTTACATGGGCGTCAATGATCCTGTCATTTCCCACATAATCCTCATTAAATATCCGCAAAATCAGCTGTTCTCTGGTAAAAGCCCGATGTGGTTCATTTATTAATGTTTTTAGCAGAAGATATTCCGTCAGGGTCAAGGAAAGAGACTTTCCGTCATAAAAAGCCTGATAAGAATCCTCCTGCAAAACCAGACCTTTATCTATGGATGCACCTTCTCTCTTGACCCTGCGAAGAATCGTTTCCATTCTTTTTAACAAGATCAAAGGCGACACTGGCTTGATCACATAGTCATCCGCATACAGGTTAAAGGCTTCTAATTGTGTCTTCTCATCTCCCAGGGCAGTCAGCATGATAGTGGCGGTATCAGGGCAGTTCTCTTTTATATGAGAAAGCACATCAAGTCCCTTGGCTCCAGGCACCATGATGTCCAACACCGCCATATCAAAGTGTTCCTTTTTAAGCAACACAAGCGCATCATCCCCGTTATCCACAGGAGTGACCTGATAATCCTGCATTTTCATATATTCTGTCAAAACTTCCCGGATGGTAGGTTCATCCTCCAAAAATAGAATTCGCATATTTTTCAACTCCTTGATGAAAATCAGTATATCACACTCGTATGAATTTCAAATGAATGTAGAGTGGATTTTTTGAGAAAGTTAACAAAAGCCGATAACAGCAGTTCAAATCTGCGTGTTATCGGCTTTTAATCATTATTAAAAGAGGGCATTTGCTTGAGCTTAACCACTTAATCGGATATATTGAACTTAACAATCTGTTCAAAGCCCACAAAAACTAACGGTTCTGTATTACCTTTTTCCTGTAAAAATGCAACCGCACCTTGTGCGCTTTGACCCTTAGTAAGTGAAAGATCATATATACTATTGCCTAAATATGATGTTACATCATACGCATTGCTCTGACTGTTTGACAAAGCAAAATACAATCCTGCTTGTTCCAAAGATGCTCTATTTTCCATCATATAGAGTTCTTCTATTTCTCCACTGTCATACGAAACATTGAAATTAATAATTATGTATTCTTCCTTCTCATTTGAATGTGAAATATTTGTATCATATTCCTGTAGTATTTTAAAGGCTTCTTCCCCTCTTATTATACTTTCAACACTTAGCGTAATACAAACTGACCTTTCCATACCATCGGCAAAAGCAAACCCTTCAATGGTATATTCGTTAGCAAACCCTTCCGTGCCCGCAGAATTTGATTCTAATGGTATTGTTTGTTCTTCTGTAAAATCAGATACATCAGATTCTCCGGGCAGGGTTACGATCTCCCATACGGGATATTCCTCAACATCATAATATTTCTCATTTAACTTCTGCGTTAATACAACATTTATAACAAAGCCACTTTCTCTTTCCTCATATACCCGTGTATCATAATATTCATTTCCATCTTTCTCATATACAGCAATCACAATAACATCATTGGAGCCATCTTTTAGGACATCTGCATAATCCATAAAATAGATTTCCTTAAATTTTCCGATGGGGACATTACCCTCTCTTACATCCGGAAAAACAAAAGATGCCTCAGAGAGATGGAAAGACATCTCCTCAAATGGCAGATATCTGTCTTCCTCTTTTTCTGATTGAAAGAAATATAGTCTGTAGTCTTCGTTATCCCTATCGGGAATCGTGTATACTAAGAAGCCGAGGCCCAGGTTTCCCATCCCTCCATACATTAATTCTTTTAAATCGGGGATTGTTTCTAAAGACTCCTCTTCAATTGCCTCTGTTTTTTCAGCCAGTTCAGAACCAGGCATATTGTCCTGTAGAGTCCCTTCTGTAATGCTAAAACCTCCTACAATTTGCTGTTCATTACTATCATTGCTGCAGCCACACAGATTGACAGCCAGCAGCAATATAATACCAAATAAAATTCTTTTTTTGCCTTTCATTTTCCTTCTTTTCCTCCTTAAATAAATTAACCAACTATATTATGCTGCTTCTTCAAAAAACACCTTATGCCAAACAAGAAATACAAGAATAGTCCATATCTTTCTACTATTGTCTTTTTGCCTGCTTTTGTGTTCCTCTAAAAGTTTCAGCAGTTTCTCCGTATGAAAGAATTCATTTGCGGCTTCTCCGGATAAAGTCTGCTTTATCTCACTGTACCACGGTTCTTCATTGATCCATACCCGAATCGGCACCGGAAAGCCCAGCTTTCTCCGGTCCGCACTCCTATGCGGCAGAGAACTTTCTGTTGCTTCCCTGAAAAGGTATTTTGTCTGATGGTTTCTGACTTTTGCTCTGGTTGGCAAACATCTTGCCAGTTCAAACACATCCCGGTCCAAAAATGGGACCCTCAGTTCCAGAGAATGTGCCATACTCATCTTGTCCGCTTTCTGCAGAATATCACCCTGCAACCAATAATTCAGATCAAGATACTGCATTTTGTCCATATCATTCAATTTTGCTACATTTTGATAACAAGGTCTTAACAATTCTTCTGTGGAGAGTGCACTATTTTCTTTTTTCAGTAGTTCACGGCGTTCCTCATCACTGAATGCATACACATTTCCTACATATCGTTCCTCTACATCTTTCGTGCAGCGGATCAGATAGTTGCGGCCTTTCATATTAGGCATCCTTTCCGCCAGTGTTCCAATCGTCTTGCACACTTTTTTGGGCATCCAGTTCACCCAACGCAATGCATCCGGCTCTAGATAAATATTATAACCGCCAAATAGCTCGTCTGATCCCTCGCCTGACGTAACAACTTTTACATACTTAGCAGCTTCCTGTGCCACAAAATAAAGAGCGATTGCTGACGCATCACCACTCGGCTCATCAAGGTGATACATAGCTTTAGGAACTGCTTCCCAGTACTCCTCTTTACTGATAATCTTCACATGGTGCTCAAGCCCAAGCTTTTCCGCCAATTCTTTGGCATAACCGATTTCACTATAATGATTTTTCTCATTAAAAAATCCCACAGTAAATGCCTTGTTTCCGGTATATTGGGATGCAATATAGCTGGAATCTACACCACCGGAAAGAAACGCCCCAATCTCTACATCGGAAACCATATGGCGTTTCACGGATTGTGACAACACTTTATCTATTTCGCTGATAATTTGTTTGTCGCTTCCAAAGTGTTTCTTCGGTGTCAGCATCGGATCGAAATAACGCTCAATTTTTATCCCGCCATTCTGATAAATCAAATAATGCCCCGGCATTAGCCGGTAAACACCCTTAAAAAATGTTTTTTCGAGAGGTGAATATTGGAAGGTAAGGTATTCCTCCAGCACCGTCTCATCAACTTCTTTTACAAATCCGGGATACTGCAAAAGGCTCTTAATCTCCGAGGCAAATACAAAACAGCCGTCCACCATCGTATAAAAAAACGGTTTTATACCAAAGAAATCACGGGCCGCAAAGATACGCTTTTCCTGTTCATCCCAGATTGCAAAGGCAAACATTCCTCGAATTTTATTCAATAAATCCGCACTATAGCTCTCATATCCATGTAACAGCGCTTCGGAATCCGAATGATTGGTAAACCTGTGTCCCTTCGCGGTTAATTCTTCCCTTAACTCCTTGAAATTATAAATCTCTCCGTTAAAAACGAGGGTCAGACAACCATCCTCATTGTGCATAGGCTGATCTCCGTCTTCCAAATCTATAATGCTCAATCGGCAAAATCCTAAAGCTGCTTCATCAGAAACAAAAATTCCATCTGAATCCGGTCCACGATGACGCATCGCATCCATCATGGAACGCAGAATAGCTTCTTTCTTTTCTTTAGATCCTTTATTACCAATAAAACCGCATATACCACACATCTTATCCTCCAAAGTAATTCGTTATTTTATCAAATAGACAAACCGATTACACAAGAATATTTTCTCTTGTCTTCTCCTTCACTCTTCAGTCAGAATCTCCCCGCATATCAGGAACTTGCACATCCTTTAGGATACTGAAATCAATTTTATCGGCCAGCTCCTGCAGATCTTCTTTTGTCATCCCATCTTCACTTCCAAGCAGCACGTTAACTGAAATAAAGCATTCCTCAAAATCGCCAAATATCAACGCCTTGTATGATCCCAGAGCAAGAAGTACCGGCTCTCCACAGGCTGTAATATACTGCCAGTCTGTATAATCTTCTACCTGCCGGATATTCAGCATTACATCATTAAATGTTCCTTTTACGGAACGCGTAAACTGAAAATCTGTTCTTCCGCATCCTGACAGTTCCATATCACCTTCAGCCTGGAAATAGCCATCCTCATACATATATGACCATGATATAGATTCCCTGTCCACAAAATCCCCGCCCACTCGGTACATTAATTCATCAGAATCTATAAAATTGACAGCCGTGTGTAGTTTTAACCCATACTTTTGGGCAATTTCATCCAGCTTTTCTCCCATCTCATAAGAGTAAACAGAAGAATATTGGGACCAATCATCTCTGCCTTCCGCAACAAACACGTTGTTTCCAAGTGCGTTAGATATCGCATGATCTGCATCATACTGTGTCAAAAACTCCTGCCATTCCAGCAAAGCCTGCGATTCCGGACTGTCCGTATAGCCATGTACGGATATTATCGATACAGTTGAAACGGGTGTACTGCCGCTGGTCTCCGGCAGCTGCATATCCTTTAATATTCCAAAGTCGATCATATCGGCCAACTCCTGCAAGCTATCTTCCGTTATGCCCATTTCACGTCCATCGGGTACGACCACCATGAGATAGCGATCACTCGTTTCTGTCAAGATCATCGCATGGGATGCTCCCAGCGCAAGCCAGACAGATTCTCCACAGGCGGTCTCATACCGCCACTCATCCATACTCTTGTAATCTAGCCAGAATGACAACGTATCATCAAAAGTGCCTTTAACTATACAGTGAAACTCAAATGCGACTTTTCCACTGTTATCCAACTCTGCATTGCCCTTAAATATAAAAGAACCGTATTCATAAACCTGACAATAATCTTCAATGTCCGCATCTATTATGAAGCTTCCGCCTACCCGGTTTTGCAGTTCTTCAAAAGTTATGGTGTCCATGGTGTTATTCAACACTAATCCAGATCTCTTTACGATCTCATCCAGCTTCTCTCCCATTTCATAGGAATACACACCGTACAACAGCCAGTCTTCCCTGCCCTCCGGAGCAAAGCCCTCTTCCATTGCATTGGAGAAAATGCTCCGATCCGCGTCATATTCTGCAAGAAATATCTCCCATTCTCTAAGCGCAAGAGACTCTGGACTTAGGAAAAAATCGGATACGGTGAAATATGCAATATCGCTATCTTCTTTCTGCAGCAAGAGATCCCATAGTCCGAACCATCTGGCCGCCATAACACCAACAGGAAGCAAAAGAATACAGATACATGCCGCCACTGTGCCTGCAATCCTCCACATCGGTTTCTTTTTCTTCTTCCTTTTTTCCTGTTCCACAATATCCAAAAACTCATCATCAACATACTGGAATGCTTCATTCAGTCTCATGTATCCCATAAGTTCACTCATATCAACACTCCTTCCCTTTCAAAATAGCTACGTAACTCGCTTCTGGTTTTGGACAGCAGATATTTAACCTGTCTGACAGAAAGCGCATATTGCTCTGCCACCTCGCTTATTGAGCAGGAGTAATAATACCTTGCCAAAAATACAGCACAGGTTTTTCGATCCAAAGTTTGCAGGAACTTGTTAAGTACCTTGCCGATTTCTTTGGCCTCCCATATATCCTCAACATCTTTTCCTCTGTCCGGGATACATTCATCCATTTCCACAAACAACGCATACCTTTTCCCTGCATTGAGATAATCTAACCGATTAAAGGAGAGATTTCTTGTAATGCGGGACAAAAAGTGTTTGAAGTTATTTGGTTTTGTTGGCGGTATGGCATCCCATGTAGCCATATAGGTATCGTTTACCACTTCTTCTGTATCACATATATTGCGCAAAATGTTATACGCCACCTGATTTAAATATGCGCCGTACTTCTTTCCGGTTTCCTGAATTGCCACCTCTGACCTTGCGAAATACAACTCAACGATTCCAGAATCTTCCATTTCGTAACCTCCTTGTATCAGAACTTGCATTATTCTTATATCTATATAGTAGGAAAAAAAACAGTGTGGGACAAAAAATATATTATTTTTCATTTTATTTTAGACAAATAGATTTTACACCAAATTTTGACTGTTTCATAGAACAGCATTCTTGGTGCTGCAGATTAGTTGATAGAAAGTATACATACAACTTTAAAAACAGGCAAAAAACAGGGCAAAAACCGGTCATTTTCATCCCAATTTTTGCCCGATGATTCTTCTCCCATGCGAATTATATTCGCATTGTGAATTTTATTCGCATTGTGAATTTTATTCGTCAAAGACATTGCTGACGACAAACTGAATATCTTTGATTTCAGATGCCATTTTACTGTATATACGTACTTGCTCTTCATCTGCTGGGTCATACTGCACATCGCTTGCATAGTGGAGAATATAGGTTTTGTCTCTCGTTGCTAAAATATAGCGATAAGCAGTAAAATCCAGTCCGTTTTCTATAAACTGCTCCTCTGTCATGGATTCTTCGTAGCAGACAATATAAAACAGGACACCACCATCAAACATATCTATTCCTTCACTGACAGATTCTCTAATCTGCGGATTATAAACAACATAGTTCTGATTATACTTTTCTACCGAATATTGCCCCATCCAACTATCCGGCAAAATCAATGTGAGATTAACCCCTTCCAGTTCCAGCGTTTCTTGCTCTACCGATACCTCACGAGCAAATGCTATTGCACCCACACTAAAACTGGAAACCATAAGGATAAGAACCGCTGCTGTTGCCAAAATCTGTCTGATCCTTGTCCGGCGATGCCATAATGCATAATTAGGGATTTTCTCTGCCTGCTGAATGAGTCTATCATCAATGTTTCCAATATGCTCTGATAATTGCTTTTTATTCATACTTCAATCCCCTCTCTTTCTAAGTATTTCCTTAACTTCTTTCTCATTTCATATAACATGGACTTTATTTTGCTCTGCGTAAATCCTGTTCTTTTACAAATATTATCAATAGAGTCAAAATACCAATACCGCCTGATAAAAATATTCCTTTTTTCTTCGTTCTGTTCCCAAAGGAATTTATTAATGGTATTTTCTATCCGTCTTTTTTCAACTTCAGATTCAACACTGTCCACTCCGGATACACAATCACCTAATTCTTCTAAAGATATGACTGCAGCAGGATTTCTCTTTGCAGCAGAAATATATTCGTATTTTTTCAATGCCAGATTTCTTGTAATCCTACTGAGAAAGGCTGAGAATCTGTTTGGACGCTCATCCGGAATAACATTCCAAACAGCAAGGTATGTATCATTCACACATTCTTCCGTATCTTCGTAGCTTGAAAGAATGTTCCTTGCAATATAGGTACATAATCTGCCATATTTCAGAGATGTTTCCTTGATTGCATTTTCCTCCCGCTCCCAATATAGTTCTATAATTTTGTCATCATCCATGTACCTTTCCTCCTCGTACCATTCTGTGAAAGCTGCTTTCACTATACGAGTACGATTTTTTCGTCACAGGTTGTAAGTAATTTGAAATGATTTATCCAATTATATCTTATACCGATAGAGTTTGTATTGAAAACAGGCAAAAAACAAGGCAAAAACTGGTCATTTTCATACCAATTTTTGCCCGATGGTTTTTCTCTTTTCCATGCGAATTTTATTCGCATGGTGAACCTAATTTGCTTTTTTCTGCATCATTACCACGCACTCAACGTTCCCCGTCCACGGAAACTGGTCCACAGCCACCGCTCTCTCCACCTGATAACCGTTCTCTAAAAAGACTTCCATATCCCTCACCAGACTGGTGGGCTTGCAGGAAATATAGAGAATCCGCTCCACGCCATAAGCAATGATTTTGGGAAGAGCCTTTGGGTGGATACCATCCCGGGGCGGATCTAAAATAATGAAATCCGGCTTCTCTGCAATTTCATCCAATACCTTCAGTACGTCCCCCGCTATGAATTCACAGTTATCAAGACCGTTTAACTCCGCATTTTTGCGGGCCGCTTCCACCGCCTCCTCCACGATTTCCACGCCGATGACTTTTTTTGCCACCGGAGCCATCAACTGGGCTATGGTACCGGTTCCGCTATAGAGGTCAAATACGATCTTATCGGGGGTGCCGCCCTCTCCCGCCAATTCTCCGATATATTCTCTGGCCGTACTGTAGAGCACCTCAGCTCCCAGCGAATTGGTCTGGAAGAAGGAAAAAGCCGAAATCTTAAACTTAAGTCCTAAAAGTTCTTCATAGAAAAAGTCCCGTCCGAACAAAATGTGGGTTTCATCGCTCTGCACCACATCTGCCATGGAGTCATTGACAATATGTAATATTCCGGCCAGACTGCCGTTTAACGGAAGATTCTGTACTAACGCAGAAAAACCGTCAATAAGCTCTTCTTCCGTCAATGCTCCTGCAGTCGCCGTTTTATATGGACTTTGGGAAGTTGTGACCAAAGCTACCAGAATTTCTCCTGTTTTAACTGCTTTTCGTACCAGCAGATGACGGAGATACCCTTCGTGTGTCAGTCTATGAAAAAAGCTGACACCTCTGTCAGCGAAGTAGGTACGCACCGCCCCTAAAATATTTCTATAGTCCTCATCCACCAGTCTGCAGTCCTGCACCGTTACTACATCATAAAAACTGCCTCGCTTGTGCATACCTAACGCTAACGGACCATCCTTGATTTCATCTCCGAAAGAAAATTCCATTTTATTACGGTATTCATAAGGCCGGGGGCTGGCTTTGATACCCTCAAACCAATATGGGGACTGCTGCTTTACAAGCACGCTATCTAACAGCTTTTTCACCTGATCTTCCTTGAGTTTTAACTGTTCCTCATAGGGAAGGGAAAGAAATGTACAGCCTCCGCAAATGCCAAAATGGGAACACGGACTACCGTATTCTGAGGGTGATGCTTCCAAAACCCTCAGAAGACGGCCTTCCGCCTTCCCTTTTCTTTGCTTATTTACCAGAAATGAAATCTTCTGTCCGGGCAGGCAGTTTTTGACTATGCAGATTTCCTCTCCTACTCGCACAATGGCTTTATTAGGAAAATCCACCCGCTCCACAATACCCTCGTATACCTGTCCTTTTTTCATGAAAGATTACTCCCCGTCTTCAAAGACGCCGTCTTCATCCTCAAACTGATCTTCGAATTCATCCTCGAACTCGTCTTCAAAATCTTCCAGATAATCGGGTCTGAAATGACGATATACTACATAGGCAATAGCGGCAATAGCAGCTACGGTGCCGATGGCAGCCAGTATCCAAAGCCAGATATTGCATTTCTTCTCTTCTTCTTTCTCTTTTCTGCCCAACAGCTCGTTCACTTTCGCCAAATCGATCAATGCTTCCAGCTTGTTCATAATTATTCCACCTTTCTATACTAACTATAGTATCTCACATTTTATGAATAGTATATCACGAATATCTGTTTTTTGCTATACTCTTTTCAATTTTGCAAAAGATGCGTACATGATTTTTTGTCCCGCACTGTCAAACTGCACTGTAACTTTGTAATCTCTGGGTTCTTTGCTCAGTGCCGTAACGCTGCCTTCGCCGTATTTTACATGGCGGACCCTGTCACCCACTTCGTAATCCGGCGTATCCGGCGTCAGCATATCCGTTCCTTTGCTCAGACCGGCCAGATTGTTCAGTGCACTGATTCCCTGTGCGATAAAAGGCTTCGCCTCCTGTGCTGTAGTCCGTCTGGCAACCGGTCTGGGACGAAAATCCCGTACCGGTTCCTCTTCCGTAACTTTTCGCAGGGCAGGAACTGTATTGTCAAAAAGCCCCGGAGGAATCTCCTTCACAAAGCGGCTGACGGGATTGTACTGGGTTTCCCCGCGTATCATCCTCATTTTTGCACAGGTCAGCGTCAGTTCTTCCTTTGCTCTGGTGATCCCCACATAGGCAAGGCGCCTCTCTTCCTCCAGTTCGGACTTATCATCCGCCATGATCGTCATGTAGCCGGGGAAAATCCCATCCTCCATACCTGCCAGATATACATGCGGAAACTCCAGTCCTTTCGCACTGTGCAGCGTCATTAACAGGATTCTGTCATCATTCTCTCCCACACCGTCGATATCCGCAACCAGCGCTACTTCTTCCAGAAATTCGCTTAAAGTAGGTTCGTCGTGGATTTCTTCATAATAAGCAGCTTTGGTGATTAATTCGTCTATATTGGCAATCCTGTCCTCAGCGTCCTCTTCATCGGATTCTTCCAGTTCTTTGACATAACCGGTTTTATCCAGCACATCCTCTATCAGTTCCCGCAGTCCGAAATAATCCAGCTTGCTTCTAAAGGTCTGGATCAAGAGCAGAAAACTCTCCAGCTTGGCAGCTGCCTTTCCCATACCCACTATCTGTTCAGCTTCCTTTAAAGCTTCATAAAAGCTGGTATTACGGATGTCCGCATGAGCCTGCACCTTATCTATGGTGGTCTGCCCGATCCCTCGTTTGGGCACATTGATAATACGTTTCACCGCCACGTCATCCTGCCCGTTATCGATGGTTTTTAAGTAAGCAATAATGTCCTTGATCTCTCTTCTGGAATAGAAGTTGACTCCGCCCACCACATCGTAGGGCATACCTTCCGCAATCATCCGCTCTTCTAAAAGACGGGATTGGGCATTGGTCCGATAGAGCACTGCGCAGTCCCCGCAGCGTGCCTGTCCTCTCTTTATTTTATGCGCAATATCATCCGCAATATACTCCGCTTCTTCATAGGCCGTATCAAACTGCCTAAAATGAATCCGGCTGCCCGATTCTTTGTCGGTCCAGAGGGCCTTTTCCTTCCGTCCTCTGTTGTTTTGAATCACCGAATTGGCCGCGTCCAAAATATTCTGAGTAGAGCGATAATTCTGCTCCAGTTTGATGACCTTGGCCTCAGGATAAACCTTTTCAAAATCCAAAATATTACGGATATTGGCACCGCGGAATTTGTAGATGGACTGATCGTCATCCCCCACCACACACAGATTCCGATACTTATCCGCAAGCAGTCTGATCAGTTCAAACTGAGCGGTATTGGTGTCCTGATACTCGTCCACCATAATATATTTGAATCGCTCCTGATAAGAATTCAGTACATCGGCATCCGCCTTAAACAGCTCCACCGTCTTGGCGATCAGATCGTCAAAATCCAAGGCATTGCTTTTCTTAAGCGCAGCCTGATACTCCTTATAGACTTCAGCAATTTTTTTCTTGTTAAAATCGCTCCAAGCCTGCAGTTCGTACTCTATAGGAGAGATCAGTTCGTTCTTGGCAGCGGATATGGCGTTTAAAAGCATACGCTCCTTATAGATTTTCGGGTCCAGTTCCAGCTTTTTGACTACCTGTTTGATCAATGTCTTCTGGTCGTCCGTATCATATATGGTAAAGTTCGTGCCGTAACCCAGCCTATCAATATAACGCCGTAATATTCTGACACAGGTGGCATGAAAGGTAGCTACCCAAATCTGTTCCGCCCCCATACCCACCAGATTATCCACCCTCTCGCGCATCTCACCGGCAGCCTTGTTGGTAAAGGTAATTGCCAGAATATTCCAGGCATTCACCCCCATCTGATCGATCAGATAAGCCACCCTGTGCGTCAGGACGCGGGTCTTGCCGCTTCCGGCGCCTGCTAAAAGCAGCACAGGTCCCTCCACAGTAAAAACTCCTTCTTTTTGGGGGCCGTTTAAAGTATCGTATATACTCATAGTTTACTTGTTAAACTCCCTTAAAAACTTTCTGAATTCCGAAATCGGCATGGGACGCGCATAATAATATCCCTGTACCACATCGCAATCCGTATTTTTCAAGAAGGTCAGCTGGGATTCCGTTTCCACACCCTCCGAAACGACTTTATATCCCATATTCTTCATCAATGTCATCAGATTTTTTACAAATACGGGTGCCTTTACATCCTCGTCGCTATATTCGAGAAACTTCTTATCCAGCTTGATAATATCCGCATCCACCTTGGCAAGTACGTTCAAAGAGGAATAGCTGCTTCCAAAATCGTCGATGGAAATGGCAATGCCTGCATCTTTTAATTTGCGCAGGTTGTTGGTCAGAGCAGACAGATCCAGCATAAAAATGGACTCCGTAATCTCTGCCTCAATATATTTTGGCGGTATTTCTTTTTCCCGTATCTTCGTCAAAAGATTATCCACAAACTCCGGATCCTCGTTATGCCTTCTGGAAAAATTAACGGATATCGGCACTACTTCTTCCCCCATATCCATAGCGTTCCGCAGATAATCCACTATCTGGGAGAGTACCTCAAAATCAATTTTGGTAATAAAACCGTTCTTCTCAAAAACCGGAATAAACTCATCCGGGTAGACCATAGTACCGTCAGAATGGATCCAGCGTACCAGCGCCTCCGCTCCCACAATCTTTCCTGTCGTAACGGAAACTTTAGGCTGCAGCCAGGCATGAAACTCTCCATTTTCAAGCGCTGAATTCATACTGGCTATAATAACCTTCTCCGCTTCGTTCTTTTTCTTGATTTCCTCGTTGAAAACAATAACTACCGTATCCGTCGTATTTTTGCCGTACTTTCTTGCGCTGTTGGCCCTGTCTATGTAGGCAGAAACCACCTCTTTGTGATCGTCCACATGGCATAAACCGCTGACTAAAACCAGATTGTTCTGATCGTACTCCCTGTTAATGGTATCGCAGAAGCCCTTCGTAAAGCTAAGATAATCCTCCCGCATCTTCTCTTCGCTCTCACTCTCTAAGAGTCCCACAAAATGATCCGAAGTAATGCGGCAGAAACGGATGCCTCCCGGCAACTTTAACAGGGCGTCTGCAAAGCGTTTTAAAATCTTGTCACCCTCCTGATAGCCGTACAGTTCGTTAACATACTGGAAATTTTCAAAATCCGAATAGATAAAATAGCAGTTTTTATCCATACGCTCCCGCAGATACTGCTGGGATTTCATAATAAACCTCCGGTAGCGAAGCAGTCCCGTCAACTGATCGGTATGAACCCGTATCTCCATTTCCTGCAACGCTTTTTCTTTTTCAAAGCTTAACTGCAGGCAGTTGAAATATACATCCGCCAACCGCTTTAGAGCAGGAATTTCCTCTTTCCAATCCCTGTCCTGACTTTCATCCACAAAAATCAAACAGCCGTTTCCGCTTCCTTTTTCCTGACGGAGCAGCAGGGCCGATCCGGTCAGTCGCTCCGGCATTATCTCTATCATTTCTCTTCGCAATACCAGAACGTCATTACTTTTAAAATATTCCCGAATACGTTTAAAATGATCTTCCGTTCCATAGAGCACATGGTCGTCCTTCGCCCGCTTTTCCGCCCGGCTCCAATGGAATCTTTTTTCGCTGCTGCCATCTTCTTCCAGAGAAATGTAGACGATGTGATCTATACCAAAGAATCTGCATATGCGGTCCGATACCATCTTCAGACCGCTTTCCGTATCGGATATATTCCCTAAAAGTTCCAATGAAAATACGATCAGATCATCCGCGGTCCTAATGGAAGACTCTGCCCTTTTGCCGTCCTTCGCATCCTCTATATTCAGATAACCCATATCCGGCATTTTATCAGCTTCTGCCGTTTCAATTACATATCCCTTCTTGCCGTTCGTTTTGATCTGATAGAGTGCATAGTCCGCCCAGGCAAAAAATTGCTTCATCTCCTGCGGACCTGTGCACATTGCGGCTCCAATGCTGCAGGATACCTCCAGCTGCTCGCTGCCACGGTAGACATCACCAACGGTACTGTTCAGTTTTTCCAAACACTTCGCAATTTCTTTACCGGGCAAATCCTTGACAAACACTGCATATGCATCTCCACTGACTCTGCCGATCAGACCGGTGTTAAACAGCTCCTGCAGTTCGTCCGCCACCAGACAGATGACTGCATCTCCCACCAAGTGTCCGTTAGTATTATTGATCTGTTCAAAATTATCTATATCTATCAAAAGAAGCCAGCCCTGCTGCTCCTGCGCCAGCCTGCCCAGCTCTTTTCTAAGTTTCGTTATAAATGTCTGCCGATTATAAAGACCGGTCAGAGGATCCTTCCCCGCTCCTATCAGCAGTTCACCCTCTCTGACCTTCCTCTCATCAATGTTCTTCATGCGGCCGATCACCCGTACGGGTCTGCCCGCCTCATCCATAACCGTCCGGCCCTCTATCTTCAGCCAGTGATATCTGCCGTCCGTTTGCTGATTGCGCATTTCTGCATAGATATGGTGCTTACCCTGCTGTAAGGCCTCACAGAAGGCCAGCATCTTATCCGCATCCTCCGGATGCACACGCGTGGTATTCTTCATAACCTGCGTATAATTCAAAGTGACAAGTTTGTCGTTTATCTCTTTATCACCCGATTTTGTATAATGCATGCTGTCCGTCAAAATATCATACTCGAAGATAACCTCCCCGAATAGCTCCGCTATGATATTTAACTTTACCCGTTCCTGTTCTAATGCTGCTCTGTCCGATGCCTGTCCCGTCATAACCGCGGTCCCTCCCGACCATTATTTTAAGTTTATTCCCCTCTTACCTTATACCTCTTTTACATCACTGAAATGCCATGCACGTATATTGAATTCAATGATAGGTGTATCACAGAATTGACATACTTTTGCTCCGATTCCGGGAAGCACTCCGCCACATCTCGGACAGACCATGCCCAGACCCGCATCATGGACATTCTCTATTAAATCCCGGTCCTGAATATATATACACTCTACATTATAACGGGACTGCTTTTTGGTGTCACGGCTGCCCGCCTTAACAGTTCCGTCTTTTTCTTCATAATAGTAATACTCCACGGAAGCTTGAAAGACTACCGAGCATCTGCTCTTTTCTTTCCTGTACTGACTGATTTCCATTCTATGTAATTTAGGACTGTCATAATGAGCCCTGATACCGTCACCGCGCAGCATTGTCAACTGCATTTGCAGTTTATCCTTTAACTCCTCCGTTCCTTCCGTCAAACAGGATATCCTGTCCTCGTCTATACTCTGCAGATAGGAAAGCAGTACATTCTGCGCCCTGCGCTTCATCTCTTCATAATGAAAATCGGGAAAGTCCTTGGTGATACGCGGCAGATGCAGACTGGTAGCAGCAGAAACGGACTTGGGGGTCACCGCATAGTCATGTTCTACCTGTTTAAACCCCTTCATGATGTCCTGCGTACCGAAAGCCATCTGGGAAAACCGTCGCACCTTTTTAGAAATATTCCGGTAGGCATAGTAAACTATGCCTACCAGAACAAGTAAAAGTACTAGTACAATAATCAATCCGATCAATAACATCATCGTAATTATCTGCTCCGTTATTTAATATCGTTTTGGTCAAAAATATCTCCGCATTCCGGACAGAATTTCGGTGGATGAGCAGGATCTTCCGGCTCCCAGCCACATTTGTCGCATTTATACAAGGGTGCCCCCGAAGGCTTAGGTAAACCGCATTCCTGACAGAATTTACCCTGGTTCACATGTCCGCAGGAACAGGTCCAGCCTGCCTCAGTAGGCTTTGGATTTCCGCAATTTTCACAGAACTTGCCTCTGTTATCGGCCTTACCGCAGGAACAGGTCCAGCCTAAAACGGCGCCTCCCGCAGGCTGTCCCATCGGTGCCTGACCCGTGGGCATACCCATACCCGGCATCATACCGCCGCCGTTTGCCATATTCTGCATCATGCCCATAGCCATCATCGTCATGGCACCTTCCATAGCGGAGCTGCCCTTTCCGTCCGCACCGCCGGTCTTCATATTCTCCAAAGCTGCCGTATAAGCTTCCGTCTGTCTGGCTGCAGCCATACCGGGATTCTGCAGAATTGCAGTCTGCTGCCACTTATTAAGAGTCTCACGGTCTTTTTCGGGAATGTCCGCGCTGATGGTCATGCTGATCATTTCGATACCGCGCATTTCTCCCCATTTTTCGGAAAGCTGACCCTTTAAAATTTCTACCAGTTCGGTAGCATGCCCTGACAGTTCATAGGGACGTACTCCCTTAGCGGCAATGATTTCCAAAGCAGGCTGCATTGCCGTAAGCAGCTCACCCTTCATCTGCGCAGTCAGCTTATCCCTGGTATAGGTATCCTGAACATTGCTGCAGATTTTGGAATAAAAAATCACGGGATCCGCAATCTTAAAGGAATAGCTGCCGTTACATTTTACATTAGTATCCATATCCAGATTGGATCTGGCATCCACAATTCTAAAAGGAATGGGTGTTGCCGTACCATAGAGATTGTTCATGATCTCCTTGGTGTTTACAAAATATACTCTCTGATCCTTAGCGGTATTGCCGCCGAAGGTGAACCTTCTGCCAAAGGTGCTGAAGCTCTTCTTGATATTTTCTCCCAGATTTCCATAGAGCAGCGTGGGCTCAGTAGATTGATCATATACGAATTCACCGGGTTCTGCAGAGAGATCAACGATCTGCCCTTGCTCTACGATGAGCATACACTGACCCTCATTGACCGCTATAATGGAACCGTTGCTGATAATGTTATCAATACCTTTGGTATTGCTGTTGCGCCCTTCCGTAAAACGGGGCTGTCCCTTTTTAACCAAAACATCACTGGGTAAGGAGTCACAGTAAAAATACTCCCGCCACTGGTCAGCTAACAGGGAACCGATGGAATCTTTTGCCGCTTTTAATAAACCCATTTTTCTTCCTCCATTTTATGTATTTTTAACTTATACAAGTTTATGAAAGCCCTTACGGATATTGTACCAAGTTTTCCCGTATTTCTCAACAAACTTTTACAATATTATAAGTTTTTTCTTTACAAGAGCTCCTTTTTTACATAAACTGTACTTAGATAACGGTGACAGATACATTATATAGTATAAAGGGGATTTACCACTATGGGAAAAAAAGCCACAAAAGCGGCTGATAACATGTACTATCTCGCACGATATGAAGCCTCTAAGACAAATGAGGACTTTACCAGCAGGGAAAAGGCAGCGGAAATCATCGGTATTGACAGAACCCGTCTGGCACGGATAGAGTTGGATACGATTGCGCCCTACCCTGAAGAGGTATTGTCCATGTCGAAAACCTATAACAGTCCCGAACTCTGTAATTCCTACTGTGCAAAAGAATGTCCCATCGGCAAAGGCAGCATAAAGGAGGTCACCATCGACGATTTTGACAGACTGGCGCTAAAGGTACTTGGCTCTCTGCAGGATATTGACGAACTACGGCTCTCCCTCATCGCCATCTCCGAGGACGGGGTCATCTCGGAGCAGGAACGCCCGGCTTTTCAGCATATTCTGGACTCCTTAGACAAAATATCCACCAATGCCAAAGCACTGCAGTTGTGGGCTGAGAAAAACATCCATCTCAAATAATATCATTTGTGCACTATTTTTTTAAAAATAAATATAATAAAGCATCACGAAAAACAGGAGGATCTTATGAAAAAGAGACAAATCTTTTGTTTATCGTTGGTGCTTTTATTATGTCTTTCCATTCTGCCTGCCTGCGGCAGCAAAAAAAGCTCCGGCGATCTTACCAAAGTGACCTTAAATGAGGTAGCTCATTCCATATTCTACGCACCCATGTATGTAGCGATTGAGGAAGGCTATTTTGCAGAGGAAGGAATTGACCTGGAACTGGTGACCGGCTTCGGTGCGGATAAGACCATGACCGCGCTGCTCACAGGAGAAGCTGATATCGGTTTCATGGGCAGTGAAAGTACTATTTACACTTATGTGGGCGGTACAGAGGACTATGCAGTCAACTTTGCCCAGCTCACACAGCGTGCAGGCAATTTTTTAGTATCCAGAGAGCCCATTGAAAACTTTACCTGGGATATGATCATTGGAACAAACGTTTTAGGCGGCAGAGCCGGCGGCATGCCGGAAATGGTTTTTGAATATATCCTGCTCAAAAACAATATTGATCCTATGCAGGATCTTTCCATCGACCAAAGTATTGATTTCGGCTCCACAGCAGCAGCCTTCTCCGGCGGGCAGGGTGATTTCACAGTGGAATTTGAACCTCATGCCACCGCTTTAGAAGCCAAGGGTGACGGTTATGTAGTTGCCTCCTTAGGTCAAGATTCCGGCTATGTTCCCTACACCGCCTTTTCTGCCAAAAAAAGTTATATTGACAAGAATCCCGAATTGATCCAGTCCTTTACCAACGCTCTGCAGAGAGGAATGGATTATTGTAATTCCCACACGCCCGAAGAGATTGCGCAGGTAATTCAGCCACAGTTTGAAGAAACCGATCTGAAAACCCTGACGACCATCGTGAAGCGTTATTACGAACAGGATACCTGGAAAGAAGATTTGATATTTACAGAGGACGCATTTGATCTGCTTCAGAATATTCTGCAGGAATCCGACGTTCTGAAACAGCGCGTACCATATTCAGACCTTGTCAACACCACCTTTGCGGAAAATGCAAAAAAATAATATTGTAAATAAAAACATCAGCCGGGGATTTTTCTCCGGCTGATACGTTATCCAAGATCAGAATATTTATAAAATCACTTTTCTTTTTCTCTATCCTTTTTCTCTTTCTTGATATCTTTCCCTTCTACTCCGTTTTTATCCCGCATATCATCTACCAGTTTTTCTATCAAGAGCTTTTTCACATAGACATCGAAACTCAACAGGCAGATAAAAGAAAATTTTTTTAAAAATTCCCTGTCTTCCTCGGGCGCTGTGTCAAAGGTTGACTCCGCGCGTTTAAATTTCTCCTTTACATTCTGCTTTAACTGCTCTATTTCCTCCTTTTCCATGCTGAATACTTCATTGTAAATATCCTCTAACTTATAGCCGCTCTCCGCCTTAAAAAACTTTTGCGTAATGGGAGCAAAAAGTGTCTGGATATCTCCTATGGATAGGATATTTTTGTAGTAATAAATAAAGATCAGCAGCAGCATATGCTCCTTGGAGTATTTCTTCTTCTCCGGCGAAGGCAGCAGATCATTTTTGGCATAGTTGTTTATCATGGTCTTGGTAAGCACCTTATCGTCCCCCGGGTTGCGGGTCATGGAGCGAAGTCTGTTATCCATAAAAGTGGTTACCTGGTCCATATATAAATCAATATTGGGAATATCTTCCGGTTTGATATACTCTATTTTAGTGAGACTGGCTAAAATGCTGTTCACCAGATCTTCGGAATCAATCGTCATGTACTTCACCATCCTATTTCTAAAAGAGTAATAACTTGTCTCTTTATTTATTATATAGTATTGAATACTACATGACAAGTTTTTTATTCATGGTATATAAATTTTCTTTCTTTACTTTATAATTTTAGTATGATACACTAGCCATAGTAAGCGGAGAAGCGGTTAATGAATATACTCCGTATTGTCAAAAATTTGTGAGGTAACACCTATGAATAAAAAAATAAAAACTGATGCGGTAGACCATCTTTTTGATGCAATTCTGCAGTTGCAATCCAGAGAAGAATGCTACAGTTTTTTTGAAGATCTTTGTACGGTCAACGAACTTCTGTCATTGTCTCAGCGCTTTGAGGTTGCCGCCATGTTAAATGAGCGTAAAACCTATCTGGAAATTGCCGAGAAGACCGGCGCCTCTACTGCCACCATCAGCCGGGTCAACCGTTCTTTAAACTACGGTAACGACGGCTATTCATTGGTATTTTCCCGCATGGGATCTTCCCATAGGGAAAATCTCCCTAAAGAATAATACATGCAAAAAGCGATGGCTTGTACCATCGCTTTTTTATCTTTTTTAAATCAGCGTATTCTCTTCTCCTGCATCTGCACTTGCAGCCGTCGCTCCTTCCGCTGCATCGGACGCATTTGCTTCTTCCTCCGCAGCCTTTAAGGCGTCTCTCAAGGCATCCTTAGCTGAACGCTTGCCCGCCCTATTCTCTCTGGGCGCTCGTCTTCGGGGCTTCAATTCTTCCTGATTCATATCGCATTTCCCCTGGAAAATCGCTTTTTCATCAATCACGATAAGATTGGTCCGGATATCCCCGATCACTCTTGCTGTAGAAGTCAACTCCGTTTTTTCAAGCGCTGTAACGTTACCTATGATCTCTCCTCCTATAGCAGTGGAAGAAGCCTCCAAATCACCGTGTATTTTTCCGGAAACACCCACCAACAGATGTCCTCCTACCTTTACATTGCCTTCTACCGTGCCGTCCATTCTGACAGATCCCGTGGCGGTAAAATCACCGTCTATAACAACGTCCTTACCAATAATGGTTGTAATTTTGATTTGTGAATTTTTTGTACTCATTCTTCTCCGATTCCTTTCTTTCATTCTGCATCAGCCGGGAGTATACATGATGTCCATTGGGCTGATATAAACATCATCCTGCATAATTTGATAAATTAACTGTTTGTTATTTTCTCCAATGAGAAAAAGTGTCGTCCCTTTTGACACTTCATCACCGACTTTAACCTGCGCATCTCCACGGTTGAAGTAAACAGATACATAGCCGTTTCCGTGATCCACTATTACCTTATTTCCGTAATTTTCATCCTCTTCGATCGCAGTGACCCTGCCTTTGGCGGAGGCCAACACCATACCGTCCGAGGGTGTAAAGATCACCATGGGCTCCCCCTCTGTCACAACCTCGATCCCTGCTGAACCTGAGAGCGGATATGCGGTGGGAAGGCTCTGCTGCTCCAGTTCTTCCTGCAGTGCGTCTGCTGTCTGTGACTGCTCATTTACTGTTGTACTTAACACCTCCAGTTTTACGTTTAACTCCTCTATTTCTTCTTCCAGAGAGCGTTTTTCCTGTTCCAGTACTTCTATCTCCTCCTGCTGCCTGACCTCCTTTTGTCTGTTCATATCCCATATTTGTCCCTCATAAACAATATATCCTATCAGAGAACCAAGCAGGACACAGGTTATCAGGGTAAGCAGCCCTGATGCCCAAGGCCTGATTTTAAGCTGTCTGGTCCTGGCATCTACAGCGTCTGTGGTGAATATGATAATATGGCTTACTTTTCTCTTGTGCTTCTTTTTAAACATAAAAAGTCACCTCCAGTAAACTCCATCTATTTTACCACAGGTGACCTGTTGAAACAATGTTTATTTAACATTTTTGTAACATTTGGCCAAAATATCGTAATTTTTTTATACAAATTACACGTTTAAAGCCATATCTCCCAGCGAAATCCAGCCCTTTTTACGCATGAATTCCGAAAAGACAAGGGTCAATACAGCGGGCAGCAAAAAGTGCATAAGTAAAATCAGGCCCAATGCGGCAGGCATACTCATGCCGCTTTCCGTCATAGCGCCATAGGCCGCAATCTGACCTACAAAACCTGCGGAGCCCATGCCGGAGCCAACCGGCGTACTCACCATTTTAAATACAGCAGCGGCTATTGGTCCCAAAATAGCGCTCGAGAGAATAGCCGGCAGCCAGATAATGGGTTTTTTCACGATATTCGGCACCTGAAGCATGGATGTACCCACACCCTGTGCTGCCAGACCGCCCAGCTTGTTTTCCCGATAACTTGCCACTGCGAATCCCACCATATTGCAGCAGCAGCCCACAGTGGCGGCTCCCGCTGCCAGACCGGTAATACTCATAGATATACCGATCGCCGCGGAGCTAATGGGCAATGTCAGTATCATCCCCATCAGTACGGACACCACGATACCACCTAAAACAGGGTGCGCTTCCACATTTATATTCACCAGTGTTCCCAGCCAACCCATAAAAGCAGAAATATAGGGACCCAGTACAAAGCCCACGACCGCACCGGAGAGAATGGATACAAAAGGTGTTACAATAATGTCCACTTTGGTCTTTCCTGCCACCAGTCGTCCTATTTCAATTGCGGTCAGCGCTGCGATAAACGCACCCAGAGGCTCTCCCGGCGCCCCCAGCGCAAAACTTTCCATGGAAACGACAGCCGGAAAAGCGCCCAGCATGCCGGTTGCGGCTGCGGAAACCGTTACTAGCGGTCCCTGCTTAAACTTACATGCAACGCCTACACCAATGCCGGCTCCTGTCGCTGTTTTTGCCACATTGGCTATACCTGTCAGATAGGCTCCCACATTTCCTCCGAGCAATGTTCCGATCTGTGCGATAATGGTCCCGATGATCAGGGTGGAAAACAGTCCCAGTGCCATACCGGAGAGTCCATCAATAAAAATATGATTCAATATCTCTTTTGCCTTTTTCATAAAATTACCTTTCCATACTGCCTTGTATGCATCTGTCTTGTCAGCCAGTAAAGAAATTATCATACTGCCATATAAAAATCAAGTCTTTGTCTTTACTTTTTCAAAATAGTATGCTATTCTAAATCTGTTGTTAACCATACACTATGTATGGACAAGACTTATTTTTATTTTTTGGAGGTATCTACAATGAACAAAGGTACAGTAAAGTGGTTTAACAACCAAAAAGGTTATGGTTTCATCTCTGATGAATCCGGCAATGATGTATTCGTACATTATTCAGGTCTGAACATGGAAGGCTTCAAGTCTTTGGATGAAGGCCAGGCTGTTGAATTCGAAGTTGTAAACGGCGAAAAAGGACCTCAGGCTGTAAACGTAACCAAGTTATAATTTTATTATAACGTCACCTAATCAGTAACACGATGTACCTGTTCTACAATATAAAAGACTTAATCAGTATTTTTATTTAGAATTTGCAATATCGTCTTATAGGATTAGAAAAAGGATCAATCTGCGGATTGGTCCTTTTTTTGCGGATTTTATTTCAGAAATGATACGATCTCATGAAAGGGCAGGTTTCCTCCAAAAATATCCAAGGCGCTGCCTATTGTCACATTGACTCTGTCCTTTCCCAGATTCTTCAAAAGCCGCAGATCCTCCAAACTGTGGACGCCGCCCGCATAGGTCACGGGAATCCCTCTGTAAACTCCCAGCATGGCCGCCAATTCTCTTTCAATACCGTTTTCTTTTCCTTCCACATCCACGGCATGAATTAAAAATTCATCACAATAGTCAGAAAGTATATTTAACAGGTCCTCGTTTACCTCTTCTTTTGTCTCTTTCTGCCATCTGTCCGTGACTACTACATACCCCTCCGCTTTCTTTTTACAGCTGACATCCAGCACCAGTCTGTCCCTGCCTACAGCAGATTTCATTTCTTTCAGTCTGTCATAGTCAATCCTTCCCTCTCTGAATACATAGGAGGTCACGATCACATGACTGGCCCCTGCCCGCAAAAAATCTTCGGCGTTCTCAGGCGTGATACCGCCGCCTGCCTGCAGACCGTCCGGATAAGCGGCAAGAGCCTGCAGAGCCTGACCCTTAGTGACTTCATACAAAGGACTGGATACAGGATTTAGGAGAATCACATGCCCGCCCCGCAAATCGGACTGTCTATAAAGATCGGCAAAATATGCTGCATCCTGCCACGCCACAAAATTTTCCCGGGCTGTATTGTTTTCATCTGTCAGACTGCTGCCTACAATCTGCTTTACCTTTCCGTTATGAATATCGATACAGGGTCTGAATTCCATTTTATTTAAAGATTGAAAATGATGCTTTTCAACCTTTTCCTCCCTATTTTTTCACTTTTTTACATTTTATAATAAAAAATTTTTTTTGACTACTGCTTTGCATAAATTAAATTTCACTGCACACAATACTAACGTCTGATATTTATTTTATAAAAGGGGTGATATTATGAAAATAAAAATGAAGACAACAATACTCTGCTTAGCAGTCATGAGCGCATGTGCTCTGACAGCATGTGGCAGCGGTTCTATGAACAATGGCAACAATATGGCCGGCAGCACCACCAACGAAAGCAATGTAGGCGGTACGGGAAGCGGCAATTACAATGGCACCAATGGCAATAGCACTAACGGTAACACCAATAACGGCAGCACAAGTGGTAATACCACTCGTGGTAATACCACTAACGGTAACACCACTAATGGCAATACCACTAACAGCGGCACCGGTAGAAGCAATGGCGTTAACGGCGCACTGAATGATGCAGGCAATACCGTAGGCGATATTTTCAACGATATCGGCGATGGCATATCTGATATTACCAACGACGTTACAGGCACCGGAAACGGAAACTCTTCTAACGCCGGTACAGGCGCTATGGGCCGTTAACCACAAAAAGCAGTCGAAGCAGGCATTTGCCTGCTTCGGTTGTTTTTTGATCAGATCTGACCTGCCTCATCGATCACTGCACTCATATTGTAGAGTCCCGCGGGTTTACCCGCCAAAAACTTAGCCGCCTGAATGGCGCCTTTGCCAAATACCGCCTTAGAATAAGCCGTATGGGAAAAAGTTACTACCTCATCGGCTCCCGCAAAAATCACATCATGCTCTCCTACAATGGTTCCGCCGCGGACAGCAGATATACCGATTTCCTTTTTGGCACGTTTCCTGCGTACTTTACTCCGGTCATACACATACTCATAAGCGCCGTTACATTCCTCATTGATGGAATCGGCTAACGCAAGTGCAGTACCGCTGGGTGCGTCCACCTTCTGGTTGTGATGCTTTTCCACAACCTCGATATCAAAACCTGCCGAAGCTAAAACCTCTGCAGCCTCTTTTAATAATTTTAAAAGTAAATTGATGCCTAAGGACATATTCGCGGACCGCAAAACTGCCGTGGTTTCAGCCAGTTTTTCCACCCGCTTTAACTGCTCCTCGGACAGCCCGGTCGTACACAGCACGCAGGGGAGCTTGCGTTTTTCGCAAAAATCAAGCAGTGCATCCACAGCCGTCGCCGCGCTGAAATCAATCAAGGCATCCGCTTCCACATCACAGCTTTCAATATCGGTAAAGACAGGATAGCTGTTGTGTCCGTCATCCATGCAGTCTATACCCGCCACAATGCAGGCTTCCTCATCTTCTGCAACCAGGCCGGAAATTACCTGCCCCATTTTTCCGTTGCATCCGTGCATAATCAATCTATACATAAGTCTCTCCTCTACAGAATACCGAAATTGCGCATAGCCTTTTCCAGCTTTGCCGCATTGGCCTCTTCCATCTCGGTCAAAGGCAGTCTTAAGCTACCAGCTTCCTTCCCCATCAGATTGAGGGCTTTCTTTACCGGAATGGGGTTTACTTCACAGAACAGCGCGTCGCAAAGCTCCATCGCCTTTAACTGCAGTTCTGTACTTCCTTTTGAGTCTCCGTTAAAATACTTCTCACAGATATCGTGGGTTTCCTTAGGCGCTACATTGGAAAGTACGGAAATAACGCCGATACCTCCCAGGGAAAGAACCGGTACGATCTGATCGTCGTTGCCGGAATAAATATCCACCTTTCCTTTCGCCATGGCAGCCAGTCTCGCAATCTGGCTGATATTGCCGCTGGCTTCTTTCACACCCACGATGTTCTCCACATCACTGCACAGCCGGACTACTGTTTCAGGTAAAATATTACAGCCCGTACGGCTGGGTACATTATAAAGAATAACGGGAATCTTCACCGAATCCGCAATGGTCTTAAAATGCGTATACAGGCCGTTTTGAGTAGCCTTATTATAGTAAGGTGAAACCAAAAGCAGTCCGTCCACACCAAATTTCTCCGCCTCAGTGGACAGATATACAGCGGTTTCCGTACTGTTAGAGCCCGTTCCGGCAACCACCGGAACTCTGTGGGCTACCTTTTCCGTACAATACCTGATTACCTCCAGATGCTCTTCATGGGATAAGGTGGACGACTCACCCGTGGTACCGCACACGATGATAGCATCCGTGCCGTTCGCAATCTGAAACTCGATCAGCTTTGCAAAGCTTTCGTAATTTACCTCGCCATTTTCCTTCATGGGTGTCACAATAGCAACACCAGCCCCCTTAAAAATTGACATCTCTTTTCCTCCTTAATATGCGGGAACTTTTCCCTATGTACCTTTTCTTCTGGGCACTAAAAAACCGGCCCATAAAATGAGGCCGGTTACTTTCTCCATCCCGATAGCGCCCCATCTAAATCCTAGATGACAGTCATACAGTTCTTCACTGTATGCCCAAGAATCGACTGACAGGTCATCTCCTCTTTCGGCGTCTTCCCCTTTCCTCCTCCCGCATCTGTGCCTGCCACATTGGAAGAACTACTCTTGAAACACGCAACCTCTATCTTTGTTCTCTATCATATCATCTATTTTATCCGCTGTCAACCTGCAGGAAAGGTTTTAAATTTCAGGGTTTCGATCTTGGACACCTCATCTGCCAGCATACATACTTCATCGTTTAACGCAATACCGGTCAGAATAACATTCGTATCCCCTCTCGATTCCAACAGCGTCTTTAAATCTTCTGTTTCAATGATACTCTTATCCAACAGTCCCAAAACTTCATCCAAGATCAAAAGATTACATTCGCCCGTTGTCAATACCTTCTTAGCGAAATTCATACCGTTGCGGATATTCATGATCTCTTCTGCTTTTTTCTGCTCCGGCAGTTCTTCATAGATTTCATCAGACTTTTCAAAGCGGAATAATTTGATTTCCGGCTCCAGCCTGCGCACAAATTCAGAATCATCCAGCCCCTTACCTTTTAAAAACTGGATAATCACTACCTGCTCTCCGCTTGCGGCGGCCTGCAGGGCTCTGCCCAGCGCGGCCGGCGACTTTCCTCTTCCATCACCGGTATAAATATGAATCATGCCTTTTTCCATAATGTATAACCTTTCTCCGTTATGTATCTGACGTTTTTCATTAACAAGCTGTTTCATATCTTGAGTAAAGCCATCATATCATAATTTCCAAAATTTTACAACCTGCCCCGTCTAATCCCCTACAGCAGCTGTCTTTCCTCTTCCCGCACAATTTCCAGTTTACTTACGGAAACCTCGTAGGCCACTCTTTTTTCTACCTGCTCTTCATCTATTTTTTTCATATACTCCCTGCTCTGGATACGTCCCCAGACACTGCAGCGCTCCCCTACTTCAAAGCCACTTGCAAAACGGGCGTTTCTTCCCCAGCAGATACAAGGAATATAGTCGGATTTCCCATAAGGACGGTTCACAGCTAACAGCAAGTCCGCGATTTCTCTTCCCAAAGGTGTTTTTCTGTAAATGGGAACCTTGCAGATATAGCCGTCCAGAAAAATCTGGTTGGTCTTTGCGCTCTCTTCAATTTCTTCCACAAAGACAATTTCCCTTGCAAATACGGATAATACCAGTCTGTTCTTCCTTTCCTCGTGTCTGTTGTAGGAGCGGAACTGTCCGCTCACCTCAACAAAATACCCCCGATAGTCCGCGGATACGTCAATCAGGCGCTCCGATACCATCATGGGGATCACATCGAAGGAATCACTCAGCCGCTGTACTTTTACATCTACCATGTAAAAGCCTTCTCCGAAAATTTCATGACTATAAGAAAAATTACTCACAATTTCTCCCATAATCGTTACCTGATTGTTTTCAATAACCTTATCTGTCATACCTGTTCTCCTTTTCTTACATTTAAGAATTTTTCCGGCAAAAAGCCTGTAATGTACTATTATATATACTCTAAATTTTGGCCGAATAACACAACTTTTCACCGCAAAGTATTGACAAAGTCCGCCTTCTATCTGTTTTTTCTTGCTTCTCACGACAAATAGTGCTATACTGTAACAGTTTTGAAAGGGGTGGATTTGGTCCATCCTAATTGCAAAGATAAATAAAGGAGTTTTTATGCAGCAAAAAAGAGAAGATGTCAGAAACGTGGCTATTATTGCTCATGTTGACCACGGCAAGACCACGCTGGTGGATGAACTGCTAAAGCAGAGCGGCGTTTTCAGGGAAAATCAGGAAGTGGCGGAACGCGTCATGGATTCCAACGATATTGAGAGAGAACGCGGCATTACCATCCTATCCAAAAACACTGCCGTAACCTATAAAAATACCAAGATCAATATCATTGACACCCCGGGCCATGCGGATTTCGGCGGCGAAGTGGAACGGGTTTTGAAGATGGTAAACGGCGTCATTCTTGTGGTGGATGCTTTTGAAGGTCCCATGCCCCAGACCAAATTCGTGTTGAGGAAGGCTCTGGAGCTAAAGCTTCCGGTCATTGTCTGTGTCAATAAGATCGATCGCCCTGAGGCCAGACCTTTGGAGGTAGTGGACGAGGTACTGGAACTCTTTCTGGATTTGGAGGCCGATGACGCACAGCTTGACTGTCCTTTCGTCTATGCATCTGCAAAGACCGGCAGCGCCACTTTAAATCTGACTGTAAAAAATAGAGATATGAAGCCCCTGTTCGATACCATTTTGGATTATATTCCGGCTCCCGAGGGTGATCCCGAGGCCGGCACTCAGGTACTCATCAGTACCATTGACTACAACGAGTATGTAGGCCGTATCGGTGTGGGCAAAGTGGACAACGGACATATTGCGGTAGGTCAAGAGGTCGTCCTCTGCAACGCCCATGACCCGGAAAAACAGAAAAAAGTTAAAATCAGTAAACTTTATGAATTTGACGGTTTAAACAAAGTAGAAGTAAAGGAAGCCCGCATTGGCTCCATTGTGGCCATCTCCGGTATTGCGGATATTCACATCGGCGATACCCTCTGCTCTCCTGAACACATTGAGCCTATTCCTTTTCAAAAAATCAGCGAGCCCACCATTGCCATGCATTTCATGGTAAACGACTCGCCCTTAGCAGGTCAGGAAGGTAAATTTATTACAAGCCGCCATATTCGCGACAGGCTCTTTCGGGAATTGAATACGGATGTGTCTCTGCGTGTAGAGGAAACAGAATCCACAGATTCATTCAAGGTGTCCGGACGAGGCGAACTGCATCTCTCCGTCCTGATTGAAAATATGCGCAGGGAAGGTTTTGAATTTGCGGTGAGCAAAGCGGAAGTACTGTATAAGACCGATGAATGCGGCAAACGTTTAGAGCCCATGGAACTGACCTATATTGATGTACCGGAGGAATATGCCGGCGTGGTCATAGAAAAGCTCAGCCAGCGTAAAGGAGAACTGCGCAACATGGGCACCGGTACCGGCGGCTATACCCGTCTGGAATTCTCCATTCCCTCCAGAGGCTTAATCGGCTATCGCGGGGATTTTATGACCGATACCAAGGGAAACGGCATCATGAACTCCGTGTTTGACGGCTACGGTCCTTACAAGGGAGATATCCAGTATAGAAAGCAGGGCTCCTTGATTGCTTTTGAAACCGGAGAATCCATCACCTATGGACTTTTCAATGCTCAGGAGCGCGGGACTCTCTTTATCGGCCCCGGCGTAAAAGTATACTCCGGCATGGTCATCGGCAGCAACGGCCGCGGCGAGGATATTGAAGTCAATGTCTGCAAGAAGAAACAGCTGACCAATACCCGCTCCTCCAGTGCGGACGAAGCGCTGCGCCTGGTGCCTCCTAAACTTATGAGTATGGAGCAATGTCTGGATTTCATCGACACGGATGAGCTTTTGGAGGTCACACCCTCTTCCCTGCGCATCCGCAAGAAAATTTTAGATCCCACTTTAAGAAAGCGGGCCGCCATGAAAAAGACGCAATAAACATTATACAGATACTGTAAGCATAAGGAGCAATAGAGGGAACTTTTTAATGAAATTTAAATTAAAAAGTTCCCTCTACTCATATCTTCTACCATTCTCCACGAATGATCATGATTTTATCCTTTTTTCAAAAAATTCCAGCATTTCTTTTAAATGTTCATTGAGTGGACGGCCAGAATAAAAGGGGCGGAAAAACCAGTGTTTCACAGCATTGCGCTCCTGGATACCACGGATTTGGGATTTCAAATGCTCGTAACGTATGATAACATCATACTCCTCCGCAAACTGCTTCAGCTTGGCAATCAGCTGTGCGGAGTGTACCACATCTATTATGAAGATTCCAAAAAAGAAACCTATCACGAAAGAAAATCCCAGATTGCGTGAGAGCCAGTCTAGGGCATCCAGAATATGGGGATGAATAGTAAAATAATAGAGCGCTCCCAATACTGCCCAGAAAAAGGAAAACCGAGGACAGATGATCCCCTGCAGATTCCCCCACTCCATACTGTAATCCCACAGTCGTACTTTGAATGCTTTGACACAAAGAATACCTGCAAGATATTCTATTACGGTAGCACCAACCGCCATTATGATAAAGAGCAAGGTCTTATTCCAAAAAACATCCTGCACAGGGCTGTAATCTTCCAGCGAAGCAACCAGATACAACAGACAGAGCCCAAAACCGTATAATGGCACGTAAGGACCGGTACAAAAACCGGGATTTACCCATTTATGCTCCTTATTTGAGCGCTTAAAACGTCTGTAAAACAGTTCCAAAAACCAGCCCGTTACCGAACCGATAAAAAATAAAAATGCTAAAATCAAAAAGTGATTCATAGGTATCTCCTGTTAAAAAGACCGATAAAAGCAGTCTGCTTCTATCGGTCTTTCATGCTTTCGTAAATCTCTTTATGAATTGCTCTTAGCTTTCTTTGCCTCTAACGCTTTATCCGTGGGCTTTACCAGTACCAGACTGATAACCAGGGAAATTACATAGAGTACAATGGTGGCATACAGCACATACTGATAACCGGTAGGATTTACCTCTATATCACCATGCATTTCCGGCGTACCGAAGGTATTTACAATCCATGTAGCCAGCTGGTTGCCGGTAAGTCCTGCAAAAGCCCATGCGGAAAGGGTCAGACCGTGGATGGCGCTGATATTGCCCATGCCGTAATGGTCGGACAAAAGTGTGGGCACATTGGAGAAACCGCCGCCGTATCCTGCGTTTACAACAAATATCAGACCCAGCACCAAAACGATCAGGAACAGATTGCCTTCCCCGTTCTTAATACCGCTAGTTAAAATAACCAATCCCGTAAAGACAATGGAAAGAATAAAAATCAGCTTGTAGATGGTATTTCTGTCCTTCATGGTATCTGCCCATGCAGAGAAGCCCAGACGTCCTCCCGCATTAAAAATAGCGGAAACCGTGGAAATAATACCTGCCACACCTGCCAGACCGATACATTTTACGATCATCTTCTCCTGAGAGATAAGTGCCAGACCGCAGGTGATATTGATATAGAACATCAGCCAGATTCCCACATAGTTGCCAATGGGCTTGGACTTGATGACCGCCAGCATACCCTGACCTTTTTCCTGCTTCTGGGGCTCATGCCAGCCTTCTGGCTTCTTAAGCAGCAGATGACCTACAAACATCATCACAAAATATACCGCAGCCAAAATGAAGAACATCTTGTAGATACCGCCCTCACCCAGATTGTCAAGCATGGCCTGCATGATCGGGCTGGCAATGGCTTTTGCCGCACCGAAGCCCGCTACTGCCAGTCCGGTAGCAAGTCCTTTTCTGTCCTCAAACCAGAGCATCAGGGTCTTAACGGGGGATAAATACCCCGTACCCAGACCGATACCCATAATAAAACCATAGCATATATAAATACCGATAAGCGCCAATACATTACCCGGATTCTGACCTCCGTAGTAGATAAAGAAACCCGTTCCGGCCATACCCAGTGCAAAACATATAGTAGCGATCAGCGAGGATTTATGAATATCCTTCTCTACCACATTTCCTAAAAATGCCGCCGACATACCCAAGAAAAAGATCGCAAAGCTGAACGCCCACTCTGTCGCACCTTTGGAAAAGCCTATGTAATCGGCAATTTCCTGACTGAAGATGGACCAGCAGTAAACCGTACCGATACTGCAGTGCAATAATAACGCCGGAATAGCTGCACGAACCCATTTGTTGGCACGCCAGCCCTGTTGTGTTTTAACATTTTCTCCCATAATACAACCTCTATTCTCTATAGATTTACAAAATTCTCCGGGTCTATGGACAGAGTCCATAGACTCTGTCATTGACCCTAATCAAATTCAAAAAAAATTATATACCTAATTTAATTAGGTTTCAATACAAAATTCTGCAAATTTTCCTACTTTTCCGGATAGTCCAAAACCTTCTCCCACCACTCCTCGCCCACGGAAAGCAGCAGATACTCTTCCAAGCCGTTTACGGCACAGACCGCATTGTAAGATACACCCTCTGCGGTCACCCCGCTCTCATTATAGATATGAACAATCGTATTATGGTCTAAAATAAGACAGAAATGAAAGTCCCGGGAAGCCGGATCAGCAGCTCCTACATCCCGCCCCATCCTGCCCACGCAGGAACAAGAAAGCGCTTCCATACCCAGCTCTTTAAAATCTTCCCAAGGCAAATCCACATTTGTCCCTTCCTGCTGCAGAAAGCCCCAATAGATTGTTTCGGATACATCTAACAGATCCGCTAACGATCTGCCTTCCTCTAGCTCCACTGCACTTAAAATCCGAATATCCCTTCTGTAGAAAAGCTGATCATCCGTTGTTTCTCCCCACGCATTCTCTCCCGAACCGTGAGCCAGAATCCGGTAGTTGCCAGTTCCAAAGGCAGCCAGATTCTCCAGATTGACATCCGTCAGAACGCCATCCTTCAGCGTATATTGAAATGTCACCGCACCCGGTATGCTCTGCCAGTCACTGTAGAGTATCCGCCAGACTTCTCCATCCCAAGCTTCCAGAATACAGCCCTCTCCCACTTCTGCGTTAAATGTAATTTCACTTAAGTAGGGAGCATCATCATAAACGATCAGCGGGGTATCACCGGGGGTGATGGCTGATCTTATTTCATCTATAGGCGTAATATCGCCAACAGGATATTTCTCCAGATTGTTTGCAGACTTCCCGCAGGCTGTCCCGAAAAGTACAGAGCACATACAGATTATCAGAATCGCACCCCGCCAAAACGACAACTTTTCTCTTTTCTTTCTCATAACCTCCTCCAATAGCAGGAAGAGGGTGTCCCAAAACTATGCTTTTTGAGTCATAGAGGAAGGGACACCCTCTTGTTATTCCTTATGAAATTACAGTACCAATACTACTTCGTTCTCAGCCAGCATATCCGCTGCGGGAACATAGGGCTGCTCCAACTTCTTGCCGTTTAAGTAGAACTCACTAAAGCCGCCTTCCTTACCATTAGGGTTCTTCACGGTAATGTGGAGTTTCTTGCCACGGAAGGTCTTATCCATGGTGATCTCTTTCCAGTCGGAAGGAATTGCAGGGCATACCCAGAGACCGTTTAAGTCAGGACGCATACCGCAGATACCTTCTACGCAGCCTACCATACAAGTGGAAGCTGTACCGGTCAACCAGTGCACATGGGAACGTCCCTCAAAAGGAGACTCAACGCTCTCGGTAAACTGTCCATGTACATAGGGCTCTAACTTCCGCACATCCGCATTGTCGTTCTGAGATGCGGGGGAACTTTCTGTAAAGTATTCAAAAGCACGGTTGCCGTGTCCCATCAGCGCTTCCGCTAAAATAATCCAACCCTGGGGCTGTGAGAAAATACCGCCGTTCTCCTTAGTGGAAGGATTGAACAGGAGGGCCTGCGCACCGTCAAAGGCATGATCCACATAGGAAGGGGTCATCAGGCGTACACCGAATTTGGTATTTAACTGACTGTGTACGGACTCCAATGCCGCTTCTGCCTGCTCTTTGCTTGCCAGACCGCTGATAACGGCCCAGGACTGGGGATTTAACCACATGCTGGCTTCAGGATCGTGCTTGGAACCGATAACCTGTCCGTCCTCTTTGATACCTCTGACGTAACGGTCGTCCTCCCAACATTCTTTTTGAATGATATCTCCCAACTCTTTCTGAGTCTTCTCCAGATAAGCAATGTACTCCGTATCCTTCTGGTCTTCCGCAAAGCCCTTCATTACGGTAAAGGCATAGTAGAGCTGCATAGCCACGAAAGTGGATTCACCCTTCTTGCCCAGGCGCAGACAGTCGTTCCAATCCGCATGCAGACCTGCGGGC
Organism: Lachnospiraceae bacterium; assembly: GCA_022510745.1. Classification (GTDB taxonomy): domain Bacteria; phylum Bacillota; class Clostridia; order Lachnospirales; family Lachnospiraceae; genus Acetatifactor. The sequence goes on along the minus strand of JAFLSY010000001.1, from coordinate 349,585 downwards.
ATTTTGTGGTCGCCCAGACGGTCCATGGAGAACTGAATGGCTCTCTTTAAATGGTCATATACGGTACCCTCTTCCTTATTGGCATAGGGAATCACTTCATTGATGAAATCCTTGTTTCCGGTTTCCGCTACATACTTCCAAACGGTGGGGAAGAGCCAGAGTGCATCGTCCGCACGATAGGCAGGATGGCCCGTCTCCCTTACATAGGACTCGTCATCCGGTGTATCCTCGTGTCCGGGATTGTGAGTATATTTTACTAAGGGCAGTCCGCCGCCGTGGTTCACCTGCGCGGAAAGCATGAAACGAATCTGCTGCAGTGCCATTTCCGGATCCAGATGGATGATACCCTGAATATCCTGCACGGTATCACGGTAGCCGTAACCGTTACGCTGTCCGCAGTATACGAAGGAAGCGGCTCTGGACCATGTAAAGGTGATGAAGCACTGATATGCGTTCCAAGTATTGATCATGCTGTTGAAAGCCGCATCCGGCGTATTTACCTGGAAATTATCCAGCTTGCTGTGCCAGTAGGTCTTTAACTCCTGCAGCTCTTTCTCAACCTGTCCTGCATTGTTGTAGGAACTGATGATCGCCTCTGCTGCTTCCTCATTTGCCTGTCCTAATATGAACACTAACTCCTTGCTCTCGCCCGGTGCCAGTTCTAATGCACTGTGCAGAGCGCCGCAGCCGTTGGTGTTGTAGTTTAACACACCGTTACATTTGCCGTTCTCTACTGCAACGGGATTGCCGTAGGTGTGGTAATTGCCGATGAAAGCTTCCTTATCACCGTTGTAGGAAGTAACCGGTGCACCGGCCAGTCCTAAGAAACGCTCCCTGCCGTTGGAACCCTTTTCGTTCTTGCCCACATTCTCATTGATGGTCTGCAGAATCTTATTTCCCTTGAAATAGGTTCTGGTGATAAACAGAGTGTACTGCAGATTCACCTGATCCTGCTCGTAATTGCTGTCGTTGGTAAACTCCGCATAGCTAAATACGGAAATCTTTCTGGGCTTATCCGTGGTATTGGTAACCTTTGCTCTCCATACTTCGTAGGTCTTGTTTAAAGGTACATAGTAGAGTGCCTCGGAATGAATACCCGCATAGTCGGCGATCAGATTGGTATAAGCGGTACCGTGGTGACACTCGCTCTTATACTGATCTAAGGGTTTTGCAACGGGCTGCCAGGATGCGGACCAGTAATCCGCTGTCTCGTCATCGCGCAGATAAATATATCTGCCGGGGGTATCGTCGCTGTTAAAATGATAGCGCAGGATACGTCCGTTTGCACCGCTCTTTACAAAGCTGTAGCCGCCGGCATTGTTGGAAATAATGGCGCCGTAGGCCGGGGAACCTAAATAGTTCGCCCAGGGTGCGGGAGTATTGGGTTTTGTGATCACATATTCCTTGTTTGCTTCATCAAAATAACCGTAATTCATGTGCCTTAATTCTCCTTTATGGGTTATATTTTTTTCATTACTTTTTTGAATTCATCTACTGCTGTCCATTTTCCACGGATCATGCGCATATTAGGGACACCAGATAGAAAACTTCTTTATCGTCCGCATGGGTCTCCGTGATTTCAATCTCGATACGGTGTTTTCCGCCCACTCCGTGCTCTGTCAAGGTCTCCAGATAGAGGCAGTCACCCCATTCCTCGTCAAAATTGGCATCCAGTTTGACCGCATGGGCCGTATCTCCGTCAATGGTAAGAGTAGCTATGGGTGCAGGTTTTCTGACGGTTTTACGGTACTGCACCGCAAGATTGCTGCCCTCTGCCTCAAATACGATCTTAGCGCCAAGTTCAGAGGCCGTCCAGCCTTTCTTAAAGCAGTCGGACACGCAGCTCTGCTCCGTAGTATCCGGTGTAAAGCCCTGACAGAGTATGGGTTTTAATTCATCGTTCCTAAATCTGTGAGCCTTTTCATAGGCGCTTGCCGTAAGCGGCTTAGGAAGCGGGCTTGCAGCTGATACTGCCGCTTTTTCTTTAATAGAATCCTCGTCCGGACCAGCCAGAAGCTTTTGTCTTTCTTTCTCCAGATAATGGGTGATCACACCTGCCACCAAAGCATGTCCCGCATCATTGGGATGCAGATCGTCCGGTGTAATATCCCGCCTCTTAATGTTCCCTGCTTCCACCTGAGCATAAATGGTCGGTTTCATACTCACTCTGGGCAGATTGTAATGGTTTCCTACAGGGCCGTGAATCGCCTCTGCATTGCCGCCGTCATCGTATCGTACATTATGTACAATGAGCAGCGCCGGTGCAAATTTGGCAGAAAGAATACGGCGCACCAGACTCTCGTAGGTCTCCTGAAAATGGGGGTCCGTATCCGCGTCATTGACGGAAAACTCCACGATCACAAAGTCCGGTTCATGGCGCAGCACTTCCTCTTCTACCCGGCCCACGCCAAGATGGGAAGTGGTGCCGCCGATGCCTGCATTGATATAGGTGAATGCCGCTTTAGGAAAGCTTTCCGTCCACCATTTATAAGTCAGGTATGCATAGCAGCCCTCCGGTGTAGAAGCGACGGAGCCCTGGGTAATGGAACCGCCTAAAAACGCAAGCTTTATAGGCTCTCCCTTTAAAGCTCTCTGCATAACACCGAGAATACGGGAATCGTCACCGACATTCACCAGACCTTTTTCAAAATCAGTCAACTCTTTCATATCTGTTTAGCCCTCCGAAAGCAATTTCAAATTCTTTTCAATCAGTTCGCAGCGCTGTTTTACACAGTCGGGGCTGCGCAGAGGATCTGAAGGAGTGGAGAATACATAGTCCGTCAGCCTGTCCAGATCGGTCACGGCAACATGCAGTCTGGTATCGCTGGATGCATAGTAAATATAGACTTCTTTGTTCTCGCCTACAATGGCTCCGTTGGTAAATACCACGTTGGAGACATCGCCCACTCTCTCGCCTTTCCTGGGTCCAATCAACAGGCCGGAAGGCTCCGCAATGACTTTGGAAGGATCGTCCAGGGCCGTAGCAAAAGCATAAATGACATAACGCAGTCCCGCCGCCGTATTACGCACGCCGTGTGCAATGTGTATCCAGCCCTTATCGGTCTTGATGGGTACCGCACCCGCACCGTTTTTCACTTCGGTAATAGTGTGGTATTTACGGAGACTGGTCATTTTCTCCTCGTCGATCACCGCATGGGTAATATCCTCACACAGACCGAAGCCCACGCCGCCGCCGGAACCGGTATCAATAAAATCGTCCATGGGACGGGTATAGAAAGCATATTTACCGTCTATAAACTCCGGATGCAGCACCACATTGCGCTGCTGAGGAGAATGCAGGGTGGTCAGATTGTCCAGTCTTTCCCAAGTCTTTAAATCCTTAGTCCTTACAATGCCTGCCGCAGCAACCGCCGCGGATAAATCCTTAGAATCCGTATCCTTGCTTTCGGAGCAGAACACGCCGTAAATATAGCCGTCCTCATGCTTGGTCAGACGCATATCATATACATTGGTCTCCTCGGGACAGGTATCCGGCAGCACTACGGGATAGTCCCAGAAACGGAAACCGTCCACACCGTTATCGCTCTCAGCCACTCCGAAGAAGGACTTTCTGTCGTTGCCCTCAATACGGGCCACTAAATAGTATTTGCCGTTTAAATAGATGGCGCCGGAATTCATTACCGCATTGACACCCAATCTCTCCTCAAAGAAAGGATTGGTTTCCTTATTCAGATCGTACTGCCAGGTCAGAGGAATATGCTCCCTTGTCAGAACGGGATACTGATAACGATTGTAAATACCGTTATAAAAGCTCTCGTCCACCTGATTCTTTCTGGAAAGCAGAGCTTCCTGCTTTTCTTTCAACTCATAAAACTTTTCATGTACCATGGGTATCTCCTCCTCTATGCCATTCTTCTCATGATTTCCATGCACATACGCCCGTTGTGATAAGGACATTTCCAAGGCTCTACAATGGGCTTATCGGTTTCCGGCTCACCTATATCGTTTACATGCATGAACCATTCGGAACCTGCACGCTTATCCACCACGTAAGTTTTGATAAAGTTCCAGATATTTTCTGCGGCCTCACGATATTCTGTACGCTCCGGCGCATTTTGGTACTGGTTATAGAAGCCGACTACAGCCTCCCCCTGTACCCACCAGACTCTCTTTTTATCCACTACACCCTTTTCACATTCGTTGGATAAAGAGTTGTTGTAATATGCTTTCTTGTAAACTTCCTCCACCAGTTCCGCAATGATGGGTCTCCACTGTTTTGTCAGGGCCTCATCACCGATCACTGCCAGTCCTCTGTCAAGCAGCCAGGAGGTTTCAATGTCATGCCCGTAAGAATGCAGGTCTATGATACTGTTCATGTCATTGTCAAAGAATACCTCCTGCCTGTGCAGCGTGGGATTGTAAATTTTGTTGCGGAAGGTATCCAGAATCCAAAGCAGCTTCTCTCTGACACGATTGTCATTCGTTACGCGCAGCAGCTCCGTATACGCTTCAAAGATATGTAATAAGGTATTCATGGTTCTGTCCGCCATGACGCCGTTCTCGGAAAGCTTGTCATTTTCCGCGGGAGCAAAACTCCGATCCAGCGCCTCCTTATAACCGCCTTCATCAAAGCCCTGCTTCTCAATCACGTCAAAAAGCTGCCATGCATATTCTATTGCAGAAGGCTCCTTACTTGCCGCAAAATAGGAGGAAAGCGCATACACCGCAAATGCCTGATTATAAATATGCTTGGTAGTATCCTCGGGCTTGCCGTCATAGGTCACTGACCAGAACACACCGCCGTATTCCTTATCCAGGCAGTATTCTTCAAAAAATTTATAAGCATGACCCGCATACTCTAACAGGGAATCATCCTTTAAAGCCATGGCTGCGTTAGAGAAGAACCACAGAATACGGCTGTTTAATATGCAGCCCTTTACCGCCTGCTTGTCCACTGATAAGTCCGGTCCCACAAAACCGTAAAAGCCACCGTGTTCCTCATCCTTTAATCCCTTCCAGAAGGGAAGGATGTTCTCCGTGAGATGCCTTTTCATCTCTTCTGCCATGTACTTTTCTTGCAAATTACTCATATATTCTTCCTTTCCGCCACGCTGTTTTTTTCTACCAGGTGGCCCTCCACAATATGGATTCCTTTTTTATATGGTTCCCCATCCAGCTTCTGCAGTAAAGTGCGGATGGCGGCGTTTGCCATTTCCTTTATATCCACCGCATAGGTGGTAATCTCCACGTCGCATAAACCGGGGTTTAAATAGTTGTCATACCCGACCACGGATACATCCTCCGGTACCCTGATTCCCCTCTTCTGCAGCGCCTTAATGACCAGACTTGCTATAAAATCACAGTTACATACAAAAGCAGTGGGCATCTTCTCGGGAAAAGCCATCGTGGAGTAGTTATCCCGCAGACCGCTTTTCACATCCCGGTCCTCGATCAGATATTCCCGTTTCACCTCTATGCCGTGCTCCAAGAGGGATTTTACATATCCCATATACCTGTCGGTAATAGAGTCGGTGGAAAACAGCGTTCCCACATAGGCAATGGCCCGATGTCCTTTTCCTAAAAGGTAATTTGTCAGCATGTAAGTACCGTAAAAGCCGTCCGAAACAAAGCAGTCCACCTTGCCGTCCGGTTCGTAAAAATCCAGAAATATCAAAGGCAGGTCTGCCTCCTGCTTCAAAAATTCTTCATAGGAATAGCCGGGCTTACCTATGACAATGAGCCCGTCCACCTTGTGCTCTCCCAAAAGCTTGGGCAGCTGCCTGCTCCGCTCCATCTCTTCGTTAATAATTTCAAACAGGGTAAAGCATTCCTTTTGGATCGCCCTATCCGCTATTTCCTGATACATCTTCCAGTAGAAGGTATCATAACTGGCCAGATAGCGGCCTGAAAGAACAACTCCGATATTATAACTTTTCCTTGCGCTGTTTGTCTGGGCGGAAGCGGGCAGCTTATATCCCATCTCCGATGCCAGTTCCTTAATGCGGGTCCGCATCTCTTCACTGACACCCTTCTGCCCCGACAGCGCCTTGGATACCGTCACGGTACTGCATTTTAACCGTGCCGCGATATCCGCCATCTTTACAGCTTTCTTCATCTTCGCCATGCTGCTTCTCCATCCGGATTTAAAGTCCATCCGGTCGGTCTATGTCCGTCTTGTTTTATTGTATCAGAAATCTGCCCGCTTGCAAGCGTACAGACTTAATTTTCCAAATTAATTTCCGTAGTTATAAATTGTGGGAGAGGGTTCCCTCTCCCACGTTTTTAACTGTATGTTTCGAAAAGTGCGCATGCACGCTCTTATCTCTTTCCGATTTCAGTATCTTCTGTTCTTACAACACTGTGCTCTTTGATATAAGCCACGATTTCATCGAACTTTGTAAATGCCAGACCTACATAGCTGTCTGCGCATCCGTAATAGATTGCGATCTTTCCGGATTCCGGATCGTGAATGGTCGCACAAGGGAAAGTTACATTGGGCACAAAGCCTCTTTCCTCGTACCACTCTTCCGGCGTCAATAAGAAAGTCTCGCAGCGATACTTCACGATGGAAGGATTGTCCAGATCCAGAATAGCGCCGCCGATGCTGTAGACCAGACCGTTGCAGGTGCCGCTTACGCCGTGATAGAATAACAGCCAGCCCTCTGAAGTCTCAATAGGTGCTGCACCGCCGCCAATCTTAACGGACTCCCACCACTCACTGCTGCGTCCCATTACATGTCTGTGTCTGCCCCAGTATACCATATCGGGACTCTCGCTTAAGAAGATATCGCCGAAAGGTGTATGTCCGCTGTCGGAAGGGCGGGACAGCATCATGTATTTGCCGTTGATCTTACGGGGGAACAATACCGCATTCCTGTTAAACGGAATGAAGGGATTCTCCAGTCTGGTAAAGGTCTTGAAATCCGTGGTCTTTGCCAAGCCGATAGAAGCGCCATAGAAATCCTGACACCAGATGATGTAATAGGTATCCTCCACCTTCACCAGTCTGGGGTCATATGCATACAGGGGCATGAAAGGCTTCCCCTCTTCGTCTACAAAAGGAATCTTATTCTTGTCAAAATCCCAGTGGATAGCATCCTTACTGCGTCCCAGATAGATATAAGGGATACCGTTTGTCTGCTCGCCGCGGAATACACCGATGAATTCGTCCCCATAGGGCATAACCGCACTGTTGAAGATTCTGGCTACTCCTTCTACCGGATTGCGTCCGATAATGGGGTTCTCCGTATATCTCCAGATAGGTGCGCCTTTGATGCCTTCCGGCTTCTCCTGCCAGGGCACATTGGGTACCGGGGGAGCTATCATTTTAATGTCGCTCATAGTTTCCTCCGTTCTGCTTTTTGTTTTTATACAGGGCGGCCGAAGCCGCCCCGCCTATAACTGTTCTATTATGCTTTTATTTACTTATAAGTAGCATCCAGAGCGGCCTGAATCTCATTCTTGAAGGTCTCCTGGAACTGAGCGGGAGTCATCTCGCCCTTGATCAGGGACTGCAGATCATAGGATACACCTAAGGAGTTCCACAGATCCAGAGTAGAGTGCGCACCACAGTCAGCCATAACGTCAAAGTTATGATTCTGCAGTTCTTCGCTTCTGGCAGTAACGCCGTACCACCAGTTCAGCGCTCTCTTATCATCACGTCTAGCAGTATCACCGTCAAACCAGTTCCAGTAATCATACAGGAAATTGTATACCAGCTCAGGATCCTTTACACCGTTAGGAATGATATAGAATTCACCGTTGGTATCGTTCTTACCGGCATTGGTATCCTTGTTACCGGAAGGACCTACGGGCCAGCGAACATATACGGTTTCAAAAGGCAGGATGGTGCCGGTGGTGTCACCGTAGTCATAGTCGTTGTTACCGGACGCAATCCATGCTGCAATGGGGAAGAAGCCGATATTACCCTGTGTATACTGATTTCTCATGGAGTCAGAAGGATTTCCGTCAAAGTCATAAGGATAGCATACATTGTAGGTGTTGTACATATCGTACATCTGCTGCAGAGCCTGACCAACCGCGTCGCTGGTAAGAGTTTCGGTCTTACCGGCTGCAATATTACCGCCGTTAGACATCATCAGCTGCTCAAAGGTTTCATACTCATAACCGCAGTAGCCGTACTGATCGATCTGACCGTCGCCGTCAGTATCCTGAGTCAGGATCTGGCAGTACTCGTTGAACTTATCCCAGGTCCACTCGCCTCTATCCCACAGATCGCGGGGATCTTCCAGACCGTTCTCATCCAGCATCTGCTTATTAAATGCCAAAGGATAAGTAGCTTCTACCAATGCCTGACCTTCCACTCTCTTGATGATGCAAGCCTTGCCGTCACCCAGATCCATGTAAGTCATAATTTTCTTCTCACTCAGAATGTCTGCATCTGCGGGAAGCACGGTCTTTAAATCCAATGCCAGGTTGTTTACCTGTGCGGGAATTGCCATGCCGGTATCCACCAGATAGATATCACAGTCGGGAGAACCTGCCAGAATGGAGGTGTTGATGGACTCCTGTACACCGGTATAGGTCAGATTCTGCCAATAGAATGTGATATTATATTTGTTCTCAATAGTCGTAACATTGGCAAACTTATCCTCTGCGATGGCAATGTTAAATGCTTTCAGATCCAGTGTTGCCTCATCATCACCCTCTTTAGGCTGGTTGGTATTATAGTCATCAGCATCTTCGATTGCGTCGTCACTGTCGTAGGGCTGTACCCACCAGCTACCAATGTTGATAACTCTGGGACCACTTGAGGTGCCCCCCCCATTATTAGAGCTGTCACCGCCGCCGTTATTACCGCCGTTATTGTTACCAGCGTTGTTGTTGCCGCAAGCTGCCAGAGAAAGGCTCATTACTGCAGCCAGTCCTAAAGCTAAAAACTTCTTCATATTCTTCATTCTTTACTATTCCTCCTTACTCTGTCATACCAACTGCTACGCTGTAAACTTCCCAATCAGCACTGGACTCACACTGCAGGGTGCCTAAGTACTGTTCAAAACCATCGCCCCAGTATGCTGCCAACTGCTCGTAGGTGTACTGTACACTGCCGCCATCGTTAAATACTGCTCCGTCCACTACAAATGTATCCTGATTTACCGCACGCAGCCAGCCACCAAGAGGATTTTCACCGATTGCTACCATCCACACAGGTGCGTCAGACTTGAAATTGATCGTAACAACACAGCCGGGAACAAAGAGCGCTCTCTGCTCATCAGTCAGATCAATACCTGCCTGTGCCCAGCCGCCTGCACTTGCTGCAAAGCCGTCTAACTCGGTCACATTATGTGCCGGTTTCACAGGTACACCAATCTTAACTGCATAAACTTCCCAGTCAGCACTGGATTCGCACTGCAGAGTGCTCAGATACTGCTCAAAGCCATCACCCCAGTATGCTGCCAGCTGCTCATAGGTATACTGTACAGTACTGCTATCTTCGGAAACAGCGCCATCTACCTCAAAGGTATCCTGATTTACAGCACGCAGCCAACCGCCCAGAGGGTTATCGCCGATCGCTACCATCCATACAGGTGCGTCAGATTTATAATTGATCTCAATCACAGAACCGGGAACTAAAAGTGCTCTCTGCTCATCGGTCAGGTCGATACCTGCCTGTGACCAAGCGCCTGCACTTGCTGCAAAGCCATCCAACTCAGTAGCGGAGCCTACGGTTGCAAAGGTACTCTTTGTACCAATGGATACTGCATAAACTTCCCAGTCAGCGCTGGATTCGCACTGCAGGGTGCCTAAATACTGTTCAAAACCGTCTCCCCAGTATGCTGCCAGCTGTTCATAAGTATACTGCACTGTACTACTGTCAGCAGCTACATAACCGTCTACTACGAAAGTATCCTGATTTACTGCACGCAGCCAGCCGCCCAGAGGATTTTCGCCGATTGCTACCATCCATACAGGTGCGTCGGATTTATAGTTGATCTCAATTACGGAGCCGGGAACCAAAAGTGCTCTCTGCTCATCGGTCAGATCAATACCTGCCTGTGACCAAGCGCCTGCACTTGCTGCAAAGCCGTCCAGTTCTGTCTTGTTGTCTACATAAAGCAGATTTACATCATGTCCGCTATTCTCAAAGCCCGCCGGTGCTGCAAATGCTACGGAAGAATCCGCAGTTAAGAGATTGCCGGAAGCATCTAAGAAACGGATGTTGTCGATGTAGAGAGTAGCGTTACCGTTACCGTCAGCCACACCGTTATCGGTCTCTAAAGAAATGATGAAGATGTTGTTTGCATTAGCAACAAACTCCTCACCTGCGCTCAGGGTTGCAACTGCTTTCTTAGGGTTGGCGGTTGCCAGATATACGGACCACTCGTCAAAGCTTTCTACCAAACCCTCACCGCTCCACGCATAGATCTTGCCGGAAACGGCATTGAAAGAGCCGTTGTCATAAGCTACGCCAAGACTCACTTCCATGCTGGCTACCTTTGCAACGTCCGCACCCAAGAGGCTGCTGGCATCGATTGCCACATAGGGAGCAATCTTAGCACCTTCTCTGGTAAACTTCACTTCCAGAGCCTTGCTGCCGTTAAAGTCTGCAACTGCCAGTTCTGTTGCGGCTGCATTAGCGGGTTTTGTGTAAACCCGTGCAAAAGCGAAGTTGCCATCTTCAAAGTCGATACTTACATCTTCTGCTGCTGCAGGTGTTTCATCCCCTCCTGTAGATTCTTCAGGGGTGGTTTCTACTACATCGGATTCCGGTGCGGGCGCATCGTTATTTGTATCGCCGCAGGCTGCCAATGAGAGAACCATTGCGCATGCCATAAGACATGCCAAAAATTTCTTCTTTTTCAACTTTTTCAATCCTCCTTTTTGTATTTTTGAAAGTTGATTGGGATGGAGACGCTATCCTACGATACCGCTTCTCTCCACACCCTCTATAAAGTATCTCTGCAGTAACATATAGATCAGAACAATCGGTAAGAGTACCAATATGATGCCCGCATCCAGATACAACTCCTGAATGGTAGGCTCCAGAATCTTATCAAAATTGGCGATATTCGCCTGCAAACTGGAAATACTCTTACTGATCACGATCTTGTCACTGATCAGAAATAACTTTGCAAAAAATGTATCGTTAAACTGCCATACGACGGATAATACCGTTACCGTAATGACAGAAGGCATGGCGTTTACCAGCATGATCCTGAAATAGGTATACCAGACGCCGCAGCCATCCACAAGGGCTGCCTCTTCGATCTCCTTAGGGAGCCCCCGGAAAAACTGATTAAAGATGTAAATATAGATTCCCGACCTGACGCCGCAGCCCAAAAGGGTCATGATGTACATGGGTATGGGCGTACTCATCAGATTGATGGAACCGCCCGTTATCAGACTCACAAGTCCTAAAGGGTCAAACTGACGGAAAGTCAGGTACAAAGGCAGCATGACAGCATGGGAAGGAATAACGATCATGATCACCACACAGCCAAACAACAGATTCTTAAACGGGAAATTAAATCTTGCAAAGCCATATCCTACCATGGAGCAGACCAAAAGCTGCAGTCCGGTAACACTCAGGGTATAGAGCAGATCCCTAGCTATCGTGGGGAAATAATCCAACCTCAGTATTGCTAATGCGTATTTCTCCAGCGTAGGATACTGGGGCAGTACAAACACCATGGGATTGTATGCATCCTTATCGGAGGAAAAGGAATTTGCCAAAAAACCGATGATAGGAGAAAGAATCACATAGGATACACCTACCAGAATGGCAATACGCACCACGATTAACACAAACTTCTTTATGTTGTTAAAAAAGTACTTTGTCTGATCCGGATCTTGGGTTATGGCTTTTGCCTTTGCCAGATAATCCTTTACGGCAATTTGTTTTACCATTTTTCTTCTCCTTTCCCTTAATTATAGTAGAAGGTCCGCTTCTGAATGAAGCCGCAGACCACAACCAGTATGATACAGGTGATCACTGAGCTGACCAAGCTGAATACGGCGCTGAGTCCGTAATTGAACTGGCCGGTGAAAGCCACGTCATAGGCTAACTGCACCACATCGCTGCCTGCGAAATTGTCCACAATGGTATATACCACATTGGTGATAATATGGGGCATTACCATGGGGAAGGTCACCTTCCAGAACGTTTCATATCCGGTGGCGCCCTCGATCTTAGCTACCTCGTACATGGAGCCGGGTATGGACTGAAGCGCAGCGATGAAAATGATGATCTGCACGCCCGAGGCTGAGATAATATCGTTGATACGGGCCACCGCTGCCACAATATAGTCCATCAGACTCGCCGGGAGTCCCAGACTCATGAACATATCAATCAGATAGTCCACATCAAAGGCTATGGTTCCGGCCGCCGTAGCGCTCATCTCCGCCGCCTGATTGGAAATACCGCCCTGCATCATCTGGGCACTTAAATCCATGGCCGCCGTAATGGCCTCGGAGTTTAAGATGATCGGTAGGAAGAAAATGGCTCTCACTAACGCTCTTCCCGGAAATTTCTTATTTAACAGCATTGCCATGAACAAGCTGAAGAAAGTGATCAGAGGCACATCGATCAACATATTGAGCACGGAAGTTGTCAGCACCTGTTTAAAGGTACCGTGTACCCTGAATGCGTAAATAAAATTATCCAGTCCTACAAAGTTCAGATTGTAACCGCCGTTGACGGTGTCTATGGTCAGCTGGTTTACAGAAAACTGACCGGTCATAAAGAGTGATCTGACATAGAATACCAAAAATCCTACAAACCATGGCAGAATGAAAAGGTACCCCATCAGACTCCGTTTTTGGAGAAGAGTTAATTTTTTTCTGTTCTTATTCATTTAAATCCCCTCCAATCTGTAAGACATAGCCGGTATGCTCGCACCGTCCGCCTTCTGTTCCTGTGAACTGTAGTTGATATAAATGATCACACCGTTGTCGTAGGTTACTTTCCTAACACCGTTATCCAGTATTTCATGATTTACAACAAGTGCTCCATTTACATATTTTAAGGCATCATTTACCTGATTGTAAATCTCCAATGCCTCCCCCTTCCAGGTCTCATAGGTGGTAGCATAATAACGGTTTAAGCCGGTGTCCTTCATCTCGCTGGAGGCCTCCCATGTAAATACATAATGGGGAGAAGCACCCGCTTCTATCAAGTTCAGAACAATGCCCGTCATGTCCTCCTCATCCTGGAAGTTTAAGAGTTTGGAGGAGTAATTGATGCTGCCGTGGATGATCATTTCATAGAGCGGAATATTCTCGTCCACAATGGCAAAATCATTGTCCGTTATCGGCACGTTGATAATGTCGCTGCTGTAAGCAAATGCATAGTCGTTTGCCTGATTCATCAGCATTTTTTTGCCGGTTCCCTCTAAGATATCCAACTGAGCCAGCACGATCTCCAGCGCCTCTTCCCTATTGATCATCTCGGTACGTTTTTTATCCGAAGGTAAGTAGTTTCCGAGATCCCGCAGGGAGATGCCTTCCATGGGATATTTTACGATTCTCTTCGCAAAGGCTCCTACGTAACGGGGCAGGAATTTGGGAGAAAGTACATCGTATAAACTCTCCATATGTCCCAGACCCGAAGTATTACGCAAGGTGGTTGGATTGATCAGACCGAAACCTGCCACATAGCCAGCACCATAGTAACGGGCGCCCTCTGCATTATAATTAAATCCATCATCCGCATAAGTTACCTGCTGGAACGCCACGTCCGTATAAAGCGTACCGCCGTTGGCTGTCAGGGTTTCCTGTAAATCTTTCAGACCGGAGCGTCCGCCTAATTTCCAAGGCACTCTGATCCTGTTTGCCGCGTCATGGTAGTAGCCGCCGTTGAACCAGCCCTGCAGATTCATGACCTGATTGGTAACTCCGTTTGCCGCCAGATCATTGGAAATCTGTCCCGCCTCGTCAAAACTGGTCATCGTAAAAGTATGTAAATACTGCACGCCCAGAAAATGGGAGGTTTCCTTTACGCCGCTGATGATATCGTAATAAAAAGGAATATCCCCGCTCTGTGTGGAGGGTGTCAGCGCGCCTTCCGCAATCAGCCTGTTCCTGTAGTAATTTGCAAGCCCCGCATAGCCCTTATACTCCTCGTCTAAGAAGGTATAGCGCACTGTCAGATTGATGTCATAAGCATTGGGTTCCAATACATATACATCCTGCGTGGCATCACCGAACATACGCAGGTTATCCGCCACACGAAGTACAAAAGTAGGGTATGCGTAGTTGTAATCGTTATATGCACCGGAAACACCCGCAGTAATTACGGCGGTGGAAGCACCCTCTTCTATCGTTACTAACAGACTTCTGTCCTCACGGCAGATACCGAAAAGGGAAAGTCTTGCGCCTTCCACATTTTCCGTGGTTGTGTAATTGGCTGCCAGCGGATCAATGTCGTAAACATACTGTGCATAGTTCGCTGCGGAAGTTTTACCGTTATTGAAACGAATCAGGGAACCGGAGCCGTTAGGCACCACCAGATAGCCTTCTTCGTTTACATCCGCCGCGCCAAAGTAACGCAGCAGCTGGATACGGTATACGGAAGCGTTGCCGTACTCTTCAATGCCCTTTACGGGAACGGATACTTCCAGTCCGTCACCACTTAAACGGTATTCAACGGGAATCTTAAACCAGATACCCTCTCCTCCGCCGGTAGACGTTTTTTCACCCACTTCATAGACATAACGGACACCGTTCTCAATACCTTCTACACTAAACTGCCCCTTCGCTACCGACTGGCTGTAGGAATCATAGGTACCGGAAACCACATCCGCATTATAGTAGTTCAAAATAAACTGGGACTTTAAGAAATTTACGTTAGTAGCATTCGCGATACTGTCCTCATCCGCATTCAAGGGATTGGAGTAGGTGATATCACCTGTTCGCTTATCGTATACAGCCACATATCCGTTAGAGGTATTGGTATACAGTTTTAAAAACTCGTTTTCGCTTACCAACACCATGCCCGTCACATCCGCCTTACTCTCGCTTATGGGACTGAAGGCGGTGCCTGCCTCATATTCGTAAGAGCTTAAGTAGTCCTTATATTTATCATACAGCATATAGTGTACCAGATAGTATATCAGGTAAGCCACTGCCGCTGCTGCCGCTATTCCTAAAACAGTCAGGACAACTTTTTTGGTCAGGCTCATGGGCATTTTGATTTTCTTTTCCTTCTTTTCCTTGGAAGATTTCATGCTCCTGCCTCCTACGTTCTGAATATAATCTCGGTATAGATGCTTCTGAAGAAGTTATATACCATACCTATCAGGTTGCTCATAAGCAATATCAGGAAGATGATGATGAGCAGGGCCAGGAAAGTAATAAACAGGGTGAGCAGTGTCTTACCCAGCGTATAATTGTGCACCTGCATAATTCCTATCAACATCATAATGATACCATAGGCAATCCCCACGCCGAGAAGCAGCACGTAAAATGCCTGCTCATCGTCCGCGATCACCTGACTTATTATAGTTCCCGCCGCCAGCACCACACTCATGGGCACCGTGGCATAGCCTACCGCAATGGCGATATCCTTCATCCTGCCTTCTCCGCTCATCAGACAGGTCACAGACCAGTTGCTGACACAAAGTAAGAGGTAAAAGGCCAGTATACCTGACAATTCATAAAAACTGTCCACCGATCTGGGATCTATATCGTTTACCACAAAGCTGGCTAAAAGCCGGTTGGCGGTAAAACAGCAGGAAAAAATAATGACCATCAAAATCGCTAAAGGAACGCTGCCTCTCTCCGCATGGCGGATCCAGTAATATCCGTCCATAGGATGGGAAATCGTATAGAGCATATACTGCCATTTTTCTTTGGAAAAATATTTACTCATTCAGGCCGCCTCCCTTCTTTTTCCTCATGACTTTCTTAGCAACCGTTACCACAACGATCAAGATTAAAATACCTGTCAGGAAATAACTTGCATTTTGTGTTAGGAATGCATTACGGTAACGTCTATAGGCAATGGAATAATAATCCCTGTTCATACCCAGTTTTAAGTATTTCATAGCCTGCACATAGTCCCCTGCGGTAAGGTAAGCCTTACCGATACCGGTATTGGCCAGCTCGTTATTCTCATCCAGTTCCAATACCCTCTGCCAGAGTGCTACCGCTTCGGCTTCGTCACCGTCAAAGCGCAGGGCTACGGCTTCATTGATCAGACGACCGTACTCCGTGACTTCAAAGCTGATGATCTTAGCCTTGGTCGCGTCCAATACCACGATCCTGCCACCGATATCCTCTACTGCTACAGGCAGCTGGAACGTTCCCATCTGGGTTCCCAGACCGCCGAAGATATAGAGCAGATTGCCCTCGTGGTCGTAGGTAAAGATTCTGCCCCTCTTACGGTCCAGACAGGAGTAAATACCGTCACTGCGGTAAACCACATCCGTAAACTGGGAAGGTCCCGCATAATCGGTAGTACCGTCAATCTGCAGGTCGCCGCCCACATTTTTGTTTTCACCTTTCTTGATAACGTCCTCGCCTCTGGGATTCAGTCTCCTGACACCCTGTACGCCGGTGGCGTCAATATTGGAAGCATATACAAAGCCATCGGGATCGATGTCAATACCGGTAAACTCGGTAGGAATATATAACTGCTGCTGGGTACGTTCTTCTTTGGTTGCGATTCTCTTCCAGAACTTATCCCAGAGACTGATCTCTACCTTGATGGTACCGAAGAAACTGGAGAAGCTTCCGTCCGTTTCAAATACCATGATACCTTCGAACATGTTCAGTGCGATAACATAGATTCTGTCCGCATAGTCCACCGTCACCTTTAACGGGGTGAATACATAGTTATCATCCAAACTTTCCGACTGAGGATTGGCTACAATCTTTACCAGCGTGCCGTCCTTTTCCAATACTACTACCCTGTGATTCTGGGAGTCGGCTACATAGATCTGTCCATTCTCGGATACGCAGACGCCGTAGGGCTGGTTAAAGGAATCCTCTGAACCGTTATTGTCAAAGGTGGTGATAATGTTCACTACCTCGCTCATGGAATTATTAAGCACCACGATACGGTTGTTGCCCGTATCCGCCACATAGATTTCTCCGTCATCCGCCTTACACAGATCCTGAGGCGATACGAATCTGCCTACCGGTTCTCCGTTGTAAGTAAAGTCCTCTCCGCCTATCTCGCTAGCCGGAACATAAGCTGCCGGCGTATAGTGGATGTACTCCCGGTAATCGTAATTATAAGTATCATAGGGAAGAGAGGTTGCATATACTTCCTCTCCCGCTGCCAGTACCAAAACCGCCACTGCCATGCAGAGAGATATGAATTTTCGTAATTGTATGAATCTTTTCATTTCCTATCCCTCCCGTTAGTCTTTCATACCGGATGATGTCATGGTTTCCAAGACATTCTTCTGACAGATCAAGAAGAAAGTGATGGGCACTGCCGCTATGATAAAGGTAACGGCTGCCGCCGCACCCGCTCTGGCCATACCGCCTGCGGAAATCTGCTGCAGGGAGTACTGCAGGGGCTTTAACTGCTCATCGCGCAGGAAGGTGCTGCCGGTGTTGGCCCACATCTGCTGGAACTGGAAGATAGCCAGCGTCAGCCATGCAGGTTTTACGTTAGGCATTACGATCTGCCAGAAAATACCCCATTCATTCGCTCCGTCCAATCTGGCCGACTCCATCAGGGAATCAGGCAGCTGCTCCATAAACTGCTTCATCAGGTAAAGACCCATACCGAACGAGCAGGCCGGCAGTATCAATGCCAGATAGGAGTTGTTGATATGCAGCCATGAAATGATCATGTACTGGGGTGTCTGTGTAACGGTCCATGAGAACATCATGGAGAGCACAACCATCTGGAAAAGAATATTCTTTCCGGGGAAAGTGTGCTTTGCTAACGGATATGCGGCCAGGGATGCAATAATAACGTGACCTACCATACCGCCGCCCGTTATGATAATGGTATTTAGTATGTATCTGGAGAAAGGCACCCAGGAATCGTTCATCAATGTGAACAAATCCGAGAAGTTCTCCAAAGTAGGATTCCGCACAAAAATTTTGGGCGGGAACTGATATAATTCATCCAAAGGTTTTAAACAGTTGTTGATAACCATAACCAGAGGAAGTATCATAGCTACACCGCAGATGGTCATTATCACAAAGAGCAATGTATTTCCGGCCATAGAGCGGTTCAGCTTCTTCTCCTTGGGCTTGAAGAAACGCCTCTTCTTGTAGGGCTTCAAATAATCTTTTTCTTTTTTCATTATTCTCCCACCCTCCTTAACAGTTTCTGTACCAACATATTGCTACCCACCATCAGCAGGAACAGCACTGTTGCAATCGCCGAAGCATAACCCATTTCAAATCGGACGGTACCGTAGTCCAACAAGTGGGTAACCACCGTGGCACCTGAATAGTTGACTGACGGGTTACCGGCCAGCTGGATGGATACATCCGCAATGGCAAAGGACTGGGTGATCTGCATAACCGCACCGAACATCAACTGCGGTTTCATGGCCGGAAGCGTTACATACCACAGTTCCTGCCAGCGGTTCTTGACACCGTCCAAAGCCGCCGCTTCGTACAGAGATTTATCTACGGTCTGCAGACCGGCAATAAAGGAAAGGAAGCCGGTACCGAGACTCAGCCACAACTGTACCACAATCAGCATGGGCAATACGTATTTTTCCGTTTTCATCCAGATGATCGCTTCATCCAAGACTCCTAACTTCATGAGGAAACCGTTTAAGTAACCGTAACGGTCACCGGAAAGGATCAGCTGCCAAACCACGTATGCATTACCGCAGATACTCGGCGCATAGAAGATCAGAGTCAGGAAAGCACGCAGCCAGCCCTTAAACTCATTGATGATCCATGCAAAGAGCAGACACAGGAAATAGCTGACAGGTCCTGTTACAACCGCTAAGATCAAGGTGTTCTTTAAGGATGTCAGGAATATATCGTCCTCCAAAAACAGTTTAATGTAATTCTTCCATCCGATAAACTCAGGCAGCTCCAACATATTATAATAGGTAAAGCTGAAAGCCACACTCATTACTACCGGCAGCACGGTGAAGAAGAAAAACAAGATAAAGTAAGGTGCCAGCATAAAATAGCATGCTTTGTTTCTTTTAATCCGATACCCGAGCGTGGCCTGCTTTTTCGCAATGTCCAACGCTTCCTGGGATACTGTTACTTGTTCAGCCATTGTTTCCTCCTTCTATCAATTCAACTCAAGCTCTTCGCGCTTGTAGTCGATCTCTGCATTAATATAGATAACTTTATCCATCAATTCTTCCCTCGGCAGGGAGGTATCCGGATTGTTGACCACCATGTAGAACGCATTGTATACATTACGCCAGGAATAGTAGCCGCCGGGCACCTGAGGAATACCCTGTACCCATTCCATGGATGCCTGAAGTGCCTCAAAGTCATCCACCGGCCAAGGCATATTCTGGAAAGCTTCATAATTTGCGGTAGGCACTCTCGCCGCGGATCCCATCAGACCTTCCATTTCTCGTCCGTACTGGGTCTGGGTTTCTGCACTGGTCCACCACTTTATGAACTCCCAGCTTGCGTCCGGATGATCGGTATCCGCCATGATCATGCAGGCAAGACCCGTGCTGGCTACGGAATGATCCACCCTGCCGTCCTCCTGTACCGTACCGGGAATCTGGGTGAAGCTCCACAGTCCCGCAATATCCGGTGCGGATACGGCAAAGTTGTTATAATCCGTGTAGTCCGCTATGATGATGGGACACTCGCCGGTACGGAAACGCTCTTCCACGCTGGTTTCCTTATCCAGCTTGTAGTCCGTGTAATATTCACAGAAATCTTTGAAAACACTTACCGCAATATCGGAATCCAATGCGGATGCGGTACCGTCTTCATTATAATAGGAGCCGCCGTTTTGATAGAGCAGGGATGCGAAAAGCTGTTCGGTAGCCAACATACCGAATTCCATCTGGTTCTTCGCCAGCACGGTCATTGCCACTTTTACCTCATCCCAAGTTGTAGGAACCTCCAAGCCGATTTCCGCCAGGATATCCTTGCGGTAGAACATAACCGGATAGGTGATGGTTTCCGGCAGTGCATAAGCCGCTCCGTCATAAGTAAACTGTGTATTTGCAGCAGCGGGGAATCTGGCCGCCACTTCCTCATAGTCACTAAACTGGGTAAGATCCAGCACCGCATGGCGGATACCGTAGTTGACGGGCGTATCGTTACCGGTAGTGAGAACCGCACCGGCAATACCGTTGGTGTTTGCCACCTGGATCGCCACATCGGGGCCCTCTCCTACCAAAGTCGCTTTCAGCAGCGTGGACATATCTACCAACTGTACATTGACACTGATTCCGGTTTCGTTGGTAAAGCTTTCATCGATCAGGGACTTGATAACATTCGCCTGATCACGTCCGGAACCTACCCACAGGGTTATGGCTTCAGCATTTTTATCCTCGCTCACGCTTCCGATGTTGTTATAGTCAATAATGAAAGAGTAAAACAATCTCTGCATCTCATAACCTGCCGCATCAAAGAAAGAGGTCTTTGCGTATTTGATATTCGTACCCGGAGAATAAATATTGATACGGTCTATCTGCAGGGGCTGACTGATAACCTGTGTGATCCAGGTACCCAGAGCCCTGACATTTACTTTATAAGAAGAAATCGTTCTCACGAAATACTCTTCATCCGCAATCAGATCGTCCAGCTGGTCACGCATGGTCAGAAGCACTGCCTTTTTATCGGTATTCTTACCTGCTACTGCCTCCAACATCACGATGGCCTGATTCAAAGTATCCCTTGCCTCTACCAGCTCACCATGCAGTTCAGGCAAAGTAGC
Source organism: Lachnospiraceae bacterium (assembly GCA_022510745.1). Classification (GTDB taxonomy): domain Bacteria; phylum Bacillota; class Clostridia; order Lachnospirales; family Lachnospiraceae; genus Acetatifactor. The sequence continues at coordinate 328,818 of JAFLSY010000001.1, read as the reverse complement.
TGCCAGCTGATAATCACGGTAGGTATCAGGTGCAACGCCGGTCACCTTGATGACCTGTCTGTAAATACTGTTCAGCTGCTGTACGGAATCCTCTACCAGACCTACTATCTCGGAAAATTCACCCAGAACTACCTCCATACGAATGGTGTGATGACCGGCCTCTAAATAGAAGCTGTAGGGAACGCCGTTTGCATCGCTGATAACGTCCTCTCTCCATGTCTGAGAATAGTCAAAAGCATAGCTGGACATTTCCGCAAAAGGTACTACTCCGTCGATAGTGATACGTCTGGAAACATGAATACCTCTTGAGAAATTCTGTCTGTCATATAAAGAAATATTGTAATAGCCGGATTCCGGCACCTCAAAATCCCATTCGATCCACTGTCCTACCAATCTCCAGGAATTACCACCGATGGTATTGTTAAGAAGTTCCTTGGAGCTGGAAGGTGATACGGAGGGAGATGACTGATCCTGCTGAGGATAGAGCATCTGGGAAGAAGTCTTGGTGGCATACTCACCTTCGATGGTGATCAACGTACCTGCAGTATCCACGGCACCTGCGGCATCCCATGCCGCCTTTACTTCCTCATAACTCTTTACCTCGCCCTCGTTGCTTAAAACCAGCTTGTTGATCAGCATGGGCTCCTTTAAAGAAATCATGGAAATAGTGTGGTTACCCGCCTCCATATAAATGGAAAGGGCTTCCGTAACATAGCCGTCACTGTCATAGAGATATCTGCTCTGCCACTCCGGCACTTCTATGATGCTGGGCTTCACATCGTTACCCTGATTGTCCTTCGTCCAGTTTCTGATGGTAACACCATCAGGATTTACATAGGAATCCTCCACATAGGTGGTCCATACTCTGGGGAAGGTAAGCAGTGACAATTCTTCAAAAGGAAGCGTTCCGTCAACAAAGACGCTTCTCTGAATATCGGAGTTCTTACCCGCTACAGGATAATATACTACAGAAATATTGTAGAGGCCGCTTGTGGGCACATCCACTTCAAATTCGATCAGAGAGTCCTCACTTGTCAGCACGCTGTCGCCAGCCATCCCCTCAAAATTGGAATAAATCTCAGGGGTTGCTTCCTTGTCGCTCTCCTCATATCTTACATAGCCGCTTGCCGGAACCTCAATTGCCTGAGTGGGGCGGGCTGCATCACTGTGGGATGCTATGTAAGCATTGTAACCCGGAATGGAGTCGTCGATATTATAGGTACTGATAATATCGTCAAATTCATCCATAAGCAGATCTGTCTTGGCTTGGGTTTCCAGTTCCGTAATCGGTAACAGGGACAGCGCCATCACCGCCGTCAGTACCATTGCCATGATTTTTTTGCCGGTTTCCCTCCGTTTCATACTATTACCTCTTTCTTTACTTATTTTAATTCCTTACGGATTTCATAGGTCGAAAAATCTGGTAGGTCATCCAAAGTAATGACCGCTTCGTGCTCGTACACATGCTTCATCATGGATTCCTCTGTATATTGCTCGCTCAGATTAAAGAATGCGCCGTTTTGTGCGACGAACTCGCCGCCCCAGGTACACCACATTCCCCACATGGCGCCGTCTCTAAGAGCCAAATCCGGGTCAAAGAGACATCCATTCTCTGACATATAGACCATCTTATACTCGGTGCTGCAATTGGTTGCCGCATTGAAATAAGAAGCAGCCTGTGAAGTATATACTCTCTCACCGGGATAAATGTCCTCGCTGATAATGTCCACATATTCATCTCCCGGATACCATTCCGCATCCTGTCCGTTCCAGATCCAGATCAAATTATCCAGGCCGTATTCATTGGTAAGCTTATCATGCATCAATATGTAAAGCTGTTTGTAGGCTTCCGGCCCCGAGGCTCCCCACCAGAACCAGCCGCCGCCGGCTTCATGAAGCGGACGCCAAAGAATGGGGACTCCTGCGTCTTCCAGTCTCTGCAGCTGCACTGCAATGGCATCGATATCCGCTAATAACAGCTCATATCCTTCTTGGTCCTCGCCGTTCATGATCTTGGCCAGATCAATATTGGTATATTCCTTATAGAAGCCGCTGTACCACTGTCCTGTCAGATACTTGCTCGGTGCGTTCCAGTGCCAGCAGAAAGTAACAATACCGCCGCACTCCCAAAAATTGATGGCATATTCCACAGCCTTACTGCTGCTGCCGTTTTCCACACGGGAGGGTGTGTATTCAATAAAATCCAAACCCAGCACTGCCGGTGTCTTGCCCGTTGCCTCTTTGATGACCTGAAACTCCTTGCCGTACTGCCCGGTATCACAGTTCTGCCCCGACAAAAACTTTTCTCCGTATATATCTAACAGATAGCTGTAGAGCCGTTTTGTTTCCTCGGAGGCATTGGGATTGGAAAGTCCTGCCGTCACCTGATAAATAGCCTCATCTATGGGCTCGGACGTCAGAATCTCCAGCCGGTCCAAAGATATATAGCCCCAATACTTTTTCAAGCTGATCTCATGCTCTCCGGCCGCCAGATAGACCCGGTTTAAAACGGAATCGGTGAAACCGGTTTCTTCTATAAATACCGTTCCCATCTGCTCACCGTCCACTGCAACGTAGTTGTGCTTTTCACCGCCGTTGCTGGCACTGACAAAATTCAGATCATAGAAACCGTCCTCAGCAATCGAAACCAGAAAAGTACAGGTATCCTCGTCATCCCGAAAGCCTTCCACATATCCCGTTCCGGAAAAACCTTCCAGTCCGGGGTTGGTGACCGCTGCCACATTGCCTGTAAAAGCAGCCTCCTCCGCTTCATAGGACCCTACCGTTTCCGGGACAAAGGGGTCTTTAGGCGCATCCCCATTCGAGATAGCGCAACCAGCGGCGCATACTCCCAGCATGGCCGCTAATCCAACACTTAATACCCTCTTATTCTTCCTCATTGTCCACTCCTGATATTAAGTTCTTTTAAGTTGTTTTAATCTGTAAAAATATCTTACCATAATATACTATAAACCTCAATATAATTTATGCATTTTGTCGTTTTAGCCAATATTTTTTTATTATTTTTGTGCAATATTTTCATTATTTTCTTTTAGTTTTGTTTCTTTTGCTTAATTTTTGATAAAAACGTTTTTTTCTACCTTTTTTGTTTTTTTAACTTCATTTTTAACTTTACTTAACTTTTATAAGAATTATTTTTAGCTTAATTTAACTTAAGTTAAGTATTATTAGCTTTTCATAACTTCATTAGTATGATATACTGTCCCATACAACGACACTGATACATAAGGAGATACCTATGGAATATAATAAGATGCGCCTGACCAATCCTTCCGCACAGCTCTCTGCCCAAAAGCTTTTTGATTATTTGTCGGCTATCAGCGGCAAAGGCATTCTTTCGGGTCAACAGGAATGTCCCAGGGACCAGACCCATGGGGATGAATTGTCTTATATTAAAAATACCAGTGGCCGGCTGCCTGCCATTCTAGGTCTGGATTATATTGAAAATGATTTTGAAGGCGTTAACGAAAGGGCCATAGCCTGGTACGAAAGAGGCGGCATCGTTACCATCTGCTGGCACTGGGGTATTCCGCCCTATGGCGTGGGCTACCCCTCAAGTAAGGAAGAAGTGGATATGGAGGAGCTTTTGACCCCCGGCACCGCCCTGCATCAGGGTATGTTAGAGAACATGGACGCCGTGGCCGAAGCCCTTTCCGCATTATGCAAAAAAGAAATCCCCGTTCTCTGGCGTCCTTTTCATGAGTTTGACGGCGCATGGTTCTGGTGGGGTAAAGGCGGCCCTGAAGCCTTTAAAAAATTATGGTGCCTGATGTATAAGCGATTTACAGAAATGCATGGCTTACACAACTTAATCTGGGTACTTGGTTATTCCCATGAGATGCACGAAGGCTGGTATCCCGGTGATGAATATGTGGATATTATCGGTGGGGACGCCTATGTGGAGGGCATCCATGAAGAGCTTTTTAACTGGATCAAGACGGTAACGGACAAACCCATGCCCCGCTGTCTCCATGAGAACGGCCCGCTCCCCGAACCGGGTCTGCTGGCGCAAAAAAAGGTGGACTGGTGCTGGTTTTTAACTTGGCACACCGTCCACATCCATGAACAGAACAGTTCCGACTATCTCCGCTATGTATACAATCATCCGTATGTGATCACACTGGAGAATCTTCCGAAGCTGTAGAAAAGTATAAATTGCGCTAAATTCATATATATCTGAGGCACCACCGCAAACACGTCGATTTTTAACAGCTTTTGCTGCGCCGCTTATTTACAGCCGGAAATCAAAACTCGCTTACGCTCAAACAGTTGATTTCCGGCTGCGCTATGCTCGCAAAGCTGTAAAAATCTGCCTATTGTTTGCTTAGTGGTGCCTCAGATTTTATATTAGCATAATAACTTTTCACAACTTCATGTCAGATATCAGGATACCAACAGTCCCAACAGTGCAAATACGCTGCCTGTAGAGTCTTCTTTTTTCCTAATCTCTATGGTATGCACTGCTTTTTCCGAGGAGGAATACACTTCCGTGGTCTCTATGGCATCTCCCCAGCCTCCCTGGAAATCCGCATTCAGAGTCATACAGTATTCATCATCTATATATACCTCAAATTGACCGCCAGACCCGTTTGTAAACTTTTGATACATGATGCCGATATTAGCGGCTTCTACCGTAAAGCGTATACCTTCTTCCCCGCTTTCCGTATACCAGTCATTGGGATAGGTATAATTCACATTCTGCTCTGCAAAGCTGCCCAGCTCATCGGGGGCAATATCCTGACTGTCCAAGAGCGCCGCATCCATGTAGACTTCCTTGGTCATAACGGACGCGTTAAAGGGAGATATGCCTTCTTCCATACTGTCCAGTTCATAATAAACAGCAGAAAGATACAGATCAAACAGTTCTCCCACAATGGCATGCCCCATATCATTGGGATGGATATTGTCGGGAGAAATATCCGACCAGGCAAAGCTGCCCGCTCTTATTTCCTCAAGCACCGCATTTCGGTAACTCAACATGGGAAGGCCGTATCCAAATCCCACTGTTGCATCATTATCCTGCGCACTGGTGCCATCCTCCATCGTCATGAATAACAGCATGACTGCCGGTTCACTCTCCGAGGTCATTATCCTGCGCACCAGATTTTCATAACTCTTCTTATAGAAAAAATCATTGCCATCATTAACGGAGAATTCCACCACTACAAAATCCGGCTCATAGACCAGCAGATCTTCGTAGACTCTGTGCACGCCCAGATAGGAGCTGGTGCCGCCTACGCCGGCATTGACATAAGTAATCTCCGAATCCGGAAAGGTCTCCACCCACCAGTCCCTAAGCAGGGAGGCATAGCTCTTTGTTTCCATATTGCTGGACGAGTAGCCCTGGGTAATGGAGCCGCCGATGACCCCTATGGTAATATCTTCGCCCGCCCGGGCCCGCCGCAGCACATCCGCCAGCCTGCTTAAATCGCCTTGGGCATAGGAGGTGGCACGCTCATACATTTCCGGCGTTACATAACTGCATTCCGCAAACAAAGTCTCCATATATTCTTCGGTACTCATCCCCGTACCTTCCGCTTCTGCATTACCGGCTTCCGCATTATTCGTCTCTAAATTATCCTTTTTCGTATCGGAAGCCCCACAGCCGCATAGCAGTGTCAAAAGCACAAAAAACGCTGCCACCTTGGTAATAGCTGATGTTGCGCGCAGAGTATTACTTTTCTTATTGCCGTTTGCATCTGTTTTCACGCTGATTCTCCTCCTACTCGGTAAATACCGTACAAATTTGTGAGGTTTCCTTAATGCCGTTTTCTCCGTTTATGACCACTTCGCCCCATTCTTCCGACAACTCGCTGCCATCCCAGGAAATCGCCAGATCCAGATATTCCACACCGCCGGAATTCCCTTTCCAGGACCAGGCGATGTAACCGATCCCGTTCTCTACGCAGTATTCCATCAGATAGGCTTCCTCCACATCTCCGTCGCTATGGGTATAGCCGAATTCGCCCACGCAGACACAGAGGTTCTGCTCCAATGCATAGTCGAGATTCTGCCGGATTTTCTCCTCGGTGCCGCCTGCAGTTCCGTACATATGCACCGCAAACATCACATTGCCCAGCGGGTCCGATTCAAACACTGCCAATCCCGCATCACCGATACATCTGCCGTACTGTCCCCATCCGGAACTGTCCACCAAGATCGTATGGGCCAGTCCAGCTTCCCGCAGCATGGGAATCGCCTCTGTATAGGCCTCTTTCCATATCTTGGACTCACTGTTCCCCTGCCACTCATTGGCAATATTTATGATACAATAGTCCTCCTCGCCGATCAGCACATCTTTGATATCCACAAAATACTGTGCCGCCGCTAACAGAGATTCCTTATCCTTATAGCCCGTAGCGTCATGCACCTCCAAAATAACGATCATATTTCGCTCTTTGCAGAGAGAAATAATATTCTTCACGGTTTCCGCCGATGTTTCACTCCATTGCTCCCCATCGGAAAGAACAATACGAATGCAGTTACTGCCGGTGGCAGCAATACCGTCTAACGCCAGAAAGAGCTTATCCGAATACCATGTGTGAGCGTGGTTGATGCCCCGCATAATAAAGGGATTGCCATTGGCATCATAAAGAGTGGTCCCATCCACATAAAAGCCCATCTGCGCACGCAGAGCTTCTACATCTATAACCGCTTCTCCCGCTTTATCAGTTCCTGCTTCATCAGTTCCTGTTTCCAAAGCAGGGGCTCCGCCTCCCGCCGTATCCGATGTATCTGAATCCGCACCCTGTCCACAGGCTGCCAGAGTCAGGCAAAAGGCCAGCAGTACAGAAAGTAAAACTCTTCTATTCTTTTCTTTCCTCATAGTTATCTTTTCCTCTTTCCCGCCAATTTCGTTTGTGCTATACTCATTTATGTTGTTTAACGATACTTTACACCATCCTTAAGTGAAAGGCAAGATAAATACCATGAAAAACCTGACAGAAGGAAAACCCATTAAACTGATTCTGCTCTTTGCCATCCCGCTGTTTGTGGGCCAGCTTTTCAATCTTTTCTACAGTCTGGTGGATACCCGTATTGTAGGCTCCACGTTGGGAGAGGACGCACTGGCTGCCGTAGGTGCCACCACCACGGTCTGCGATCTGCTGGTGGGGCTTTTAAACGGTTTTGCAAACGGATGTGCCATCGTCATTGCCACTTATTTCGGCGCATCTGATGAAAAACATATGAAAAAAGCGCTTGGCGGCACGATCGTATTAAGCGTTGGTTTTTCACTTTCCATCAGTGTACTCTGCCTTCTGTTTTTAAACACACTGCTGCGCTTCTTAAATATTGAACCGGAGATTCTGCCTCAGTCCCGGGCCTACTTAGGCATCATTCTGGCCGGACTGTTAGCTTCCACGCTCTACAATATGTGCGCCGCCGTTCTGCGAGCCATTGGAGACTCCTTTACACCCCTGCTGTTTCTGATACTGGCGTCCTTTTTAAATATCTTTTTAGACTATACCTTTATCCTGCATTTGCACATGGGCGTGGGCGGGGCCGCTTTCGCTACTGTCATCTCCCAAGCCCTCTCCGCTCTGCTCTGCTTTCTCTACATGCGGAAAAAATATCCCGCCCTTGCCCTCTCCCGTGAAGACTGGCATATCGGTAAGGACGTATATCACAAGCTTTTTGCTGCCGGTATGTCCATGGGTTTCATGGTATCCTTTGTAAATCTGGGAACCGTAGCCCTGCAGACCTCCATCAATACCCTGGGCACAAACATTATCGTAGCGCATACCGCAGCGAGAAAAATAACTTCTATCTTTATGCTGCCCTTTTCGGTGCTGGGTACCACGCTTGCAACCTACTGTGGTCAGAATCTGGGAGCAGGAAAATACGACCGTCTGCGTGTCGGCATCCGGGACACCCTGCTTGTGACCTTTGCCTGGTGTATGGGCGTAATCCTGGCTGCTAATACAATCTCCCCTCTGTTAATTCAGGCTATTACCGCTTCCAGAGAAAAGGATGTTATTTCTACCGCAACTCTGTATTTGCGCATCAATACGGCTTTTTACTTCGTTCCTGCGATCATCTGTCTGTTCCGCAACAGTATGCAGGGCTTCGGAGACAGCAAAACGCCCATATTCTCCAGCTCCTTGGAACTGATCGGCAAAGTGGCCATTGCCTTCCTGCTGGCTCCGGCCGTAGGCTATGCGGGTATTATCGCCGCGGAACCCATCGTATGGTTCATCATGGTGATTCCATTAATTGTCAATATGCTGCGCAATCCTCTCTTAAAGGCCGGAAAGGATATGGCGGCCGAAAATATGTAAAAAGCGGGCAAACCGAATTATCGGATTCGTTTTACAAAAAGGCAGATACCAAGTTCAGTCTGGTACCTGCCTTTTTTAAGCTTAATGTGCAATCTCATATACACTTCTGACACCGAAATTCTTCGCATCCCCGGATAACAGCTTGATACTGCGGCTGCCTGCGTTTAAATCAAAGTAGTTGTCGGAAAATCTCGCCTCTCCGTCCAACGGATAGATTTCCACGCTCTTTGCATAGGCCGAAGCGCTTATTGTCAGCGTATCTCCCTCTTTTTGCAGCTGTAGATGGGGAGCGGCAAAACGGAAATGTTTGGGCGGCGTAAACAGGGTCGTTCCCTCCGATACCACCCGATCATCCTGCACAAAGCGATAACTGATATATACACCCAGTTCATCATATCCCGAGAAGTCCAGTTTAGGCAGCCATACACCCTCAAAGGGTTCCACCGTCACATCTTCTTTTCCTTCTTTTAGCACGGCCGCATCGGGACTGCGCAGTTCCCAGTATACCGTACCCGATATCTGTTCCCAGGTTTCATTAGCCACATGCAGCCTTGCGGAAATCTCCAAGGGGGCCTTTCGCTCCATGATGCAGGAAGGTCTTTCACTTAACTCGCCCTGTTCCTCGCAGGAGAGCAGGATGGGTGCAAACATCTTACCTTCCGCATAGTGCAATGCTTTCCATCGTCCGAAATAGTCGATGCTGGCCCAGGAAGCCACCGGCCATATGTCATTTAACTGCCATACCAGCGTTCCCATGCACTGTCCCCTGTGTCGCCTGAAATGTTCCACGCCATAGCGGATCGCTTCCGCCTGCAATAACTGGGAGGCATAGAGCAGATGCTCAAAATCCTTGGGATACAGATAGGTCTGGGAAATGTATTTCAAAATCTTGCCGTTGGCCGCTCTGTTGCGCTGGTGCATCTCCATCACTCTGGAGAAAATATTTCTGTCTTCAGGCTCCGTAAAGCTTTCCACCGTCTGCAGACAGGGAAATGCCTGAAAACCGAACTCGGACAAATACCGAAAGCGGTATTTCCGATAATCGGTAAAGGGCTTCTCCCCGTGCCATACATCCCAATAGTGGGTATCCCCCCTGTTTTCATCCCAGGGATTGTCAAAATTGCCACCGGAAGAAGGAGAAGAGGGCCAGTAGAAGGTCTGAGGATCTTCTCTCTTCACTATTTTAGGAATAATGTATTCATATATTTTTAAGTAATCGGCTTTTTGCTTAATTGAGGGCTTCCAGACGCCGTCCAAAGTCTGGGTTTCCATCTCGTTATTACCGCACCAGAGCCCTAAGCAGGCATGGTGGCGGATACGTCTGATATTCTGCTCTATTTCTTTAGAAATGCTTTCATCAAAGGCTTCGTCCAGCTCATAGGAAGAGCAGGCAAACATGAAATCCTGCCATACCAGCAATCCCAGTTCGTCGCAGATGTCATAGAAATAATCTTCGGGATAGAAGCCCCCGCCCCACACTCTGATACAGTTGTGGTGGGCTGCCGCTGCATCCTCCAAAAGCTTTCTGGTTCTTTCCACGCTGCATCTGCCAAGTAGATTGTCCTCAGGGATATAATCCGCTCCCATGGCAAAGATATTCAGACCGTTTATCCGATGAGCAAAACAATTTCCCCACTCGTCCTTACGGGTATCCACCGTCACTCTGCGCAGACCGATACGTCTCTCCCAGATATCCAGAGATTCTCCCGTCTCGTCCGTGAGTACCGCTCTCACCGTATAAAGCGGCTGTCCACCATAACCGTTGGGCCACCAAAGTGCGGGATTCTTTACAATAACAGAACCGTCCTCCTCGGGCATAAGTACCTGACCGTCAGGCGTATGCACCGTAAAATGCAGGCTGCTTATACTGTTTACGGATACCGACTCCACCTCGGGAGAAAACCACAGAGTCACCTGATCTTTCTCATGCTCCTGCCATATGTACAGTTCTTTAATGCGCGCTCGTTTGATACCGCATAGATATACAGAACGGAACAGACCGGCATCCGGGAGTCTGGGCCCCCAATCCCAGCCAAACATGCAGTGCGCTTTTCTTAAATGAGGATAACCTTCCATAGCGTCATGACTGCCGCCGGTGTATATTTTCTCATTCTCTTCCTTGATGTAACGTATGGGGGAATGCAGTATAACTTTTAACTCATTGCTTCCTGTATGCAGAAGCGCTCCCACCTCATACTCATAACGAATATGCATATTGGAAGTAGAATCCAGCAAAGCGCCGTTTAGGTAAATATCCGCTAAAGTATCAATACCCTCAAATACCAGAAACAGCTTGTCGTATGCAAGCTGTTCTTCCTCGAGCATAAACTCTCTTTTATATTCGAAATTATTTTTTAGTAGCCCGGTGGCCTCCAGCTCGTTATCCCGATAATAGGGATCCGGCATCAGCCCCAGTTCTAAATATGTACCGTAGACGCTGCCGGGAACCTCTGCTGACACATAGTCCTTCGGAATGGGATAACTGCTTTCTCCAAGCAGCTTTAACTGCCACTTACCGTTTAAACTGAATTTATCCATTTTTCCGTTCTCTCCTAATCCACTAAGATTCCGCTTAAGAGTTCATCCTCTAAAACCAGCTTTTTCGCCGCTTCCCTGTACTGCTCTTCATGCAGATAGGTATGCCTGTGGGGCTTGATGGAAGGCGCCATATCAATGGCCTTAATAAAATCTGCTTTCTTCATCCGAAGCGTTGCCACATAGTCCCAGAATCCTGTATCTGTTAAAACCGTATTGACTCTCACATAACGGTGGTCCTGCACCTTACTCATAATGTAAGTAGCGATACCAACCTGTACACCGTGAAGTTCCGGTACTTCCAAAAACTTGTCCAGCGCATGGGAGATCAAATGCTCGCTGCCGCTGGTGGGTGCGCTGCTGCCGGCAATTTCATTGGCAATGCCGCTCATCGCGAGGGAATCTAAAAGTTCTTTTAAAAACAGTTCGTCACTGATACTCTGATAGGGGGTTCTGACAAAACTGTTTACCGCTTTCTTGGCAATCATGACCGCAAAATCATTTAACTCACTGTAACCCTTTTCCGATTCAAATAGCCAATCGTAGAGAGCAGTAATCTTGGAGATCATATCACCGATACCGGAATAGATGAATTTCACCGGGGCCGTGCGTATTACCTGTGTATCCACAATAATGCCGTAGGCCAGCTTTGCCGGTACGGAAGCCCGTCTGCCGTCCACGATCAGGGAAGCGCTGGCACTGGAAAACCCGTCGCTGGAGCTGGAAGTGGGCACACTGATAAAAGGCAGATTCTTTAAAAACGCCGCATACTTGCCCGCATCTATGACCTTGCCGCCGCCGATGGCCACTACTGCCATGGTTTTACTCGGCATGGAAAAGGCCAGCGTGATAATATCATTTATATCCACGGAATCCAGTTCTCTGTACTCTAAAACCGCAACGCCCTCTTTCTTGAAAGAATCCATGACCTGCATACCAAACAGATCAATCAGTCCGTTGCCAAAATAAATCACTACCTGTGTAAAATCCGCCTCTTTTAAGTAGGTGCCCAACTGCCCGAGCACGCCGTTTCCCACCTTCAAAATAGCGGGAATCGCTATACTGTTCCCTGTCTGCATCGTCTGCTCTCCTGCTTCATTCTACGCTAAAAGTTTCCATAAATACTTGCTCGATTTCCTCCCGGTTCTCCATAAACACCTGTACAATATCCGGATCAAAATGGGACCCGCTGGAGCTTTGCAGAATATCGTAAGCCTTGTCCAGAGAATAAGCATCCTTATATACCCTCTTGCTGGTCAATGCATCAAACACATCCACCACCGCCATAATTCTTGCGCTCAAAGGTATCTCCTCGCCGACCAGATGATGAGGATAGCCGCTGCCGTCCCATTTCTCATGATGATAGAGCGCTATCTCACCTGCCGTCTTCAGATAATTTTCCTCCTCAAGATTGGCCATGGTATGGAAAATGATCTGATTTCCTTCCAGCGTATGGGTCTTGATAATTTCAAACTCCTCCGGTGTTAATCGTCCCGGTTTATTTAAGATCACATCCGATATCTTAATCTTGCCGATATCATGCAGGGGCGCCGCCTTATACATGAGTTCCAGTTCCTCTTCTGTCAGCAGCCCGGCATAGCGGGGCAGCTTGGCCAAATGACTGGCTAATATTCTAAAGTATTCGCCGGTGCGCTTTACATGCTGTCCGGTGGAATCGTCTCTGGACTCTACCAAATCCGCAAATCCCGCAATGATTCCGCTCTGAATATTCATGAGCTTTTGATTGACGGCCCGCAGAGCGCCCTGATGCAAAAGCATCCCGATACCATTGTCCATGTTCAGTATCAGCTTTTGTATCCGCTGTACCGAAGTCCCAAACTCTATATATCTTCCGGACTTTGCAAAAGCCACCGCATAACCGCAGATGTCCGCCTGACTGTGCAAACTGAAAAAAACGACCGGTTCGTTCCTTTTCTGTACTTCCTCCCAGTCCGGCACCAGTTCTTTTAACTCAATATGCTTATTAACAATATCCTCGTCATTTACAAAGAATCGGTTCGAATCTATACATTCAGTGAACGGTTTCGTTTCGTAACGGTGTTGGGAATACTCTTCCGTCCTGCTTTCGCCTCCCACCATAAAGTCCGAATTATAACAGAACCATACATCTTCCTGTACATATTCCTTCAAAGTAATAAATATTTCGTCTTTATTCTCTAACTTTACCAGCTGTGTCAGCATGTTGGTCATGGAACGGTCATACTGCATACTGTTGTCCAAACGCTTATACATCTCACTGATGGTTATGTTGACATTGGTTACAGAAGTTCGTTTGCAGCCACAGGATTCCGAAGCATCAAAGACATAGGGGAAGAAATACTGTTTTTCCGCTTTCCCCGTATTACAGCTTTCTTCCACAATATCATATACAAACTCCGCAAATTTATCCATATCCCGTCTGCAGGTACTGATCCTGGGCACATTATATTTTTCCTGCACAATGCCGTCAAAACCGGTAACAATGATGTCATCCGGCACTGCTATGCCCCGCTCGTTCAACATTTCACAGGCAATAATGGCCATTGTATCATTCAGGCATACAATAGCCTCCGGCAGATCCTTCGGATCCTTCAAAAAATCTTCCATGACATGCCGGGTAGCATCACCCCAAAACAGGCCATAACCCAGACGCTGCTCTTCAAAGGGAATCCCATACTCGGCAAGCACTTCTTTATAGATATCGGTTCTGCGGTCGGAGATATAATTCCCCTTTATGCCCGAGATACAGTTTATTTTCTTTAAATGGTGGTGTTCTACCAAATGCAGCATCAGATGCCTGAAAGCGTCACTCTCATCAAAATTAACATGAATGGCCCCTTCCCGCCGCTCATCATCGTCTATGATGATCACAGGTTTGTCATACTGCTTTGCGCTCGCCACAATATCATCCACTATGGAGGATTTCTTTATGCTTCTGGCATAGACGATCACCACTTCGACCTGATCATAGGGGATCAGCTTGAATACGCCTGCTTCTCCTCTGTCAAAAGGCACGTCAAAATACATGCTTGTACAGCTGTTGAATATAAAGGTCTTCCAGCCTTTCTTCTCCAGAGTACTGTGCAGCGGATATATCATACTTTCCATATCTTCATTTTGAATTTCCGCAACGCAGAGCGCCGCAATCTTCTGACCATGAATCATTTTCTACACCCTTATATTAGACTAAAGTCCTGAAAAAACAGTTATCCTCCACCGGATAAGTTATAAAGAAATACCGATTAAATCATACCATGATTTATAAACTTAATCAATCTTAATTACACAATCCATGCCTGCCGGATCTGTATATTTTATGAATCTGCCGAATACTACTCTTCAAGATTATGGCACAGACTGATTACCAACACATCCTGTACCGAAGGGTTTTTCACAAAATAATTAGTGGTTTCTACCCGGCGGTATTTGCCGTCGTCCCCTGCTGCCTTGTCACCAGCCTCACAAAGCGTTCACCCCTCCGGTAGACCCTTAACTGATTTTCAATACTAAACGTTGTCAAAAATGCCTCACTGTCTTCCGGATGCATGGTGGCCGCGCCATGTGCGATCAATTCTTCAAACACACCTGTAGAAGGACAAGTTGTTGCGGAAAAATTCTCATATGCCATCATATAGTAACTGTTCTGTTTCTGGTCAGATTTGAAAAGATCACCAGAGGATATGCCTGAAACACTGCTTCCAACAGCAGCTGCGTTACGCTGGATGTCGCCTGCACCGTCAAGATATCTTCTGTCTCCTGCAGCTTGCTCTGTGTCTTGCAGGCTTCTAAAAATGCTGTTTCCGGCATAGGTTTTGCAAAGAAAAACCCCTGTATTTTCTTGCAGCTGCAGGTACGCAGGAAACCCAGCTGCTCTCTGGTTTCCACACCCTCTGCTACCGTCGTCAGGTTCAGGCGGTGTGAAAAATAAAAAATACTTTCCAGCGCAATACGCTCTTTCTCATCCTCACAGTTCCTGCTTAAAAGGAATTTGTCTATTTCGGTAATTTCTACTTCAATCAGATCATGTTCCACGCCAAAACTATCTACTTCGGTACAGAGTTTTTTGTAAAATCTTCTTCCATCACATGCATACGGGAAAAATTTACCGAAACAGGCACCGTGGGAATCCCTTCTGCCTTCTGCTTTTTTAAGAGGGCACAAACCTCCCTGAGAATGTACCAGTCTAACAAAAGTATCCCCTCGTCCTTCTCCAAAACAGGGACAAAATCGGCCGGAGGTACCCATGTTCCGTCCGGCTTTTCCCAGTGCGCCAGCGCCTCCGCACTGACAAGCCTGTGGGTAATGGCATCGTACTGAGGTTGATAATATGCTTTGAATTCCCGATTCTTCAGCGCTTCCATAATGATTCCGGTATTCTGCTTTATCATATTCATATCTTCTTCTCCTTAGAAACGTCTCCCATTTCCCTTATATATAACATGCAAAATCACCTTAACGACTGTATCTTCGAAACCTTCTTCAGTGCAGCTTTATTCTGATACATCTCTCCGTCCGCCCTTCTTAAAATATCCTCATAAGAGATATCCCCCTCCCTACAGGATGAATACCCGCAGGCAATTTCCACCAGCACGTCCGGTTCTTTCATATTGTATTCCTGCATCAGGCTTTCCAGCTTGTTCTTCATCATTTTCAGTTCTTCCGCCGTACGGGCAGTCTCCACCGCAATAAATTCATCTCCTCCTGTCCTAAATAAATTGTCGAAGACTTGACTCAGTATCTTTACCGCCTGACAGATCAATGTATCTCCGCAGGCATGCCCAAAAGTGTCATTATAATATTTTAGATTGTTTATATCCAGAGAAAAAAGAGAAAGCCTATTTAAGGGAATGCTGCTGATCTCATAATTGAAAGCATATCTGTTTCCCACGCCGGTAAGGCTGTCCGTAAAAGCAATCTTGCGTAATATTTTTGACTGCTTTGCTTCGGCTAAGTCAATGATAATTTTTCCGAGACTGTCATAGATGACAATCAGCAGATAAAAAATGATACCCAATTTTGCAACCGTCGTTCTCACGCCTTTAACAGGGCTGAAGAAATAAAATACAGCATTGATCAGAATACAGATCAACATGACCACAAAAGCTTTTTCAAGACGACGATTCCCATGACTGCCCCTGTCTCTTAAAAGCCGGACAATCACAATGACCATCTCCACCCCGGAAAATCCTAAAAACAAACTCAGAGTTTCCGTAAATTCCGATATACCGGTCAACTGCAAAATCGACATAACCAATCCCAAAATTATGTGGAGCCAAAACAGCCATGTGAATTTCAGTGTTTCGGTTATCGTCTCCAGATAACACATGAAAAGCAACGGCAGCAGGAATAAAGAAAAGTAGTATAAAAAATACTGTGCCGCACCATAAGGAAACAGTAGCTGATTTAAGAACAAATTGTCAAAGCACCAGAATGCAAAACATACGCTTAGCAGTCCCAGATACAAACTGCTCCCATAGTTCATTTTATTCTTCATCTGCAGCAAAGAAATTGCGCATAAAATAGCACCCAGCGCAAGTACCGCAAGATTTACGACTATATCTGGTATTTCATTTTTCAGCAAAGCAAGAATAAGCGCTCCGGAACTTCCCAGTATGATATCAACATCCTGGGTAAACTTGTGGTTATAGACATATTGAATACTTATTGTAAGCGTCTGCCCCTGTGCATCAGCCGGAATTGTTATTAAATGCCAGAGCGAACCGGGACTTTTTAATAATTTGTGAATTTCCCCGAAATGATAGACCGCTTTTCCGTCCACTGCAGCATCTACAAAGGAATCATATACATAAAAGCCCACTGCCCGTCCACTCATATCTTCAGATATTTCTCGGCTGAACACAACCACATTACGGCTCTCGTCTGTTTCAATACTCCATCCGTCATTGAAAGCGATCGGCCCATCAAGCTGCATCATGTCCGGCTTCTTTCCATAAAGAAGCGCAATTATAAAGACAATAAATACTGCAAGAATTACTACTAAGATATAATTTCGCCTTAATTTCTTAACCGACATCTTGAAACCCCATTCTCATATAATATTTTCATTTTATCCTATCTCTCTCTTTTTGTCATTATTTACGCCGGATATTTTTCTTTATATCTTTTACATGTAAATTTTTATCACGAAAAAATATTTATTTTTTTCCCCTCCTATGATACACTTAATATATATAAAATCTTTTATATAAACAACAGATAATACTATTTTTTAGTGACTGCTAACCTTGAATACGGAGGTACCCAATGTTTAAAAAACGCCATTCCCCCAATACAACTGTCAATTCGGACATAGCGCTCTTATTGCAGGCCATGGACAACATCATCGGCGGCCAATTTGAGGATATTGATGTTTCGGGATTTTCTAATCCTCTCTATGGTCAGAAGCTGAACGATGTGATCCACGCTTTTAAGCGCTCAAATAATAATTTTGTAATGCGGTTAAACGATGCCATGGGGTCAATCGGCGACAACTCCTATGTAAAAAAGACTTTTGATCAGGTGAATTCCCAGGCGGAATCCATTGCAAGCATGGAAGCCGCAAGCCAAAATCTGGAAATGTCCATCGGTCATATTTCAGGGAACATGGCTCATATACGAGAGAATACCCATAAAATACTCAACGCAGTGAAAACCAGCACGGATCACATGAACGAAAGCATCAAGGTCGTAAATGAATCCTCTGAAAATATTACAAAAATAAATGAGGAAGTACAGAAATTTCAGGAAAAGATTGATAAGATCGGAGATATTGTGGAGCTTGTGAAGGAAGTTGCAAGTCAAAGTGATCTCTTAGCCTTAAATGCCTCAATCGAGGCGGCAAGGGCAGGCGCGGCCGGCCGGGGCTTTGCAATCGTTGCCGAACAGGTGCGGCTGCTTTCCAATAATACCTCGGAATCTGCGGAAAATATTTCTAAACATGTTACCGAGCTAAGAAGCGATATCAGTGTTCTGGCCGCGTCCATGAATGACACCACCGCAAATCTTGCAGAAGGTAATGCAAAAGTGGAAGCCTCCCTTGAAGATATTTCAAAAATGGCGGAACAGATGATGTCCATCAAAGAAAATATTGACAGCGTCTTTGATGACATTGATATGCAGTCCAATGTTACCAAGAACTTTACAAAACAGATTTCCAGTATTTCAGACAGTTATGAAGAACTGGTTAAGGACTGTACAGAACAGGGAACGCATATTTTCAAAATTGGCCGTTACATAGATACCGCCCGCAGCGACATGGCCCGCGGCTTCTCGGCAATCACACAGCAGGATTGGCTGAAGGTATTTGAAATAGACCATTTCATTCTGATGTGGCGCATATATAACCATGCCATGGGCTTTGAACAGCTAAAGATTACCCAGCTCAACAATCCCGAAAGCTGTAAGCTGGGTAAATGGATTAATAGCCAGACAAATCCGAATATTACGGGAAGCCCCGAATTTGCCGCACTAAAGCGTGCTCATTATGAAGTGCATGATCGGGCCTGCAAATCCTGGGAAGCCAAGGATGCAGACAACACAGAACTGGCGCTCGAATATTTCAATCAAACCTACGAGGCTTATTTTGACTACCAGAACGCCATCCAGGGAATGCAGGACCTCTTTACACGACTGGGTGACAATGAAAAAACGGAAATCGTGGTATTCAGAAAATAAGACTTATTATTTACAAACCCTGCCTATTTCAAAAATAGGCAGGGTTCTTTTCATTCTTATATCTCATTTCCCGGAAATTTAGGGATTCCGTCAAATCCCACCTGCAGTTCCGCATCCGTAGGAATATGGTCGTTCATTTCGCCGTTGTGGAATTTCTCGTAGGCTACCATATCGAAGTAACCCGTACCCGTAAGCCCGAAGAGAATGGTCTTTTCCTCACCGGTTTCCTTGCATTTCAGCGCTTCATCAATTGCCGCACGGATCGCGTGGGAGCTTTCCGGCGCGGGAAGAATCCCTTCCACTCTGGCAAACATTTCTGCCGCCTCAAACACGGATGTCTGCTCCACAGCCTTCGCTTCCATGAATCCGTCATGATACAGCTGGGAAAGCACGGTACTCATACCGTGGAACCGTAAACCGCCCGCATGATTCGGTGAAGGAATAAAGCCGCTTCCAAGCGTATACATTTTTGCCAACGGACAGATCATACCGGTATCGCAGAAGTCATAAGCAAATTTGCCTCTGGTAAAGCTGGGACAGGATGCCGGTTCTACGGCTATAATGCGATAGTCCTTCTCGCCTCGCAGTTTTTCTCCCATAAACGGTGCGATCAGACCGCCCAGATTGGAACCGCCGCCAGCACATCCGATAATGATATCCGGGGTAATTCCATATTTATCCATAGCGATCTTGGACTCTAAACCAATAACAGACTGATGTAAAAGCACCTGATTTAAGACGCTGCCAAGTACATAGCGATAGCCCTCGTTGGTGGTTGCCACTTCAACTGCCTCTGAAATCGCACAGCCCAAGCTGCCTGTTGTACCCGGATGCTCTGCTAAAATCTTACGGCCCACATTGGTCGTTTCTGAAGGTGACGGTGTTACGGAAGCACCGTAGGTTCTCATCACCTCACGGCGGAAAGGTTTTTGCTCATAGGAAACCTTTACCATGTACACCTTACAGTCCAGACCCAGATATGCGCATGCCATGGAAAGCGCCGTGCCCCACTGACCGGCTCCGGTTTCCGTCGTTACTCCCTTTAATCCCTGCTTCTTTGCGTAGTATGCCTGAGCGATCGCGGAATTTAACTTATGGCTGCCGCTGGTATTGTTGCCCTCGAATTTGTAGTAGATCTTGGCCGGAGTCTGCAGTTTTTCTTCCAGACAGTATGCACGTACTAACGGCGAAGGACGATACATCTTATAGAAGTTGCGGATTTCCTGAGGAATCTCAATAAAGGCTGTATCTTCGTCCAATTCCTGTGCTACCAGTTCATCACAAAATACGCCACTCAGTTCCTCAAACGTCATCGGTTTTAAAGTGCCCGGATTTAACAATGGTGCCGGCTTGGTCTTCATATCCGCGCGCATATTGTACCAGGATACCGGCATCTCGCTCTCTTCCAGATAAATTTTGTAGGGGATTTCCTGTTTCATTGTTTTTGCCTCCTTAAAATAAAATATTATGGGTTATGATTGCCTTATACCTTCGTGTAAATCAAAAAAACTCCCGTCCCTGCAATCTTTGCAGGGACAAGAGTTAAACTCCTGCGGTGCCACCCGGCTTGGTACATACATACCCTCTCAGCGCATACTGATCATATGCTGATTTTGATAACGGAGTGTCTCTCCGGCTCGCATACTTAATTTCTGTCCGCCCTCAGGAGTCCATTCCCCCATGCTTCCCGTACTGCCTTTCCACCGTCTGCAGCTCTCTGTAACATTTCACAAAGGGTACTTACTCTCCTTCATAGGTTTATAGGTATATTTATATCACTTTACTATAAATAAGTCAATGGATTTCTATTTCGAAGCCTCATAACTTAATGTCAGCTGAAACTTAGCATAAACCGTAGTATCTTTAGAAACGGCACCTCCCGTATACTCCGTCCCGGGCTGATAATCTCTCGTCGTATACCAGCCTAGAAATTCCATATTCGTGTAGGCAGGATCTTTTGGCAGTTCCGTGCTGATGGCATAATCCAAACCGTTCACCTTATAGATCACCATAGGCGTCCCTCCCACGACTGAAATCTCATAGGCTGTAATATTGTCACCAGCCGCCAAAAAACTCATATTTCGTAATTCGGCAGGATTTTCCACACCCGCATTATGTATCTCCCGTAAAATGTCTTCTGCGGCAAAGTACGCCACATTCTTATCTTCCATTTCTTCAATGCGGTCCGGATCCACAGGAATCCACCACACATTATTCATTTCACTGTCCAGCACCATCTTAGGCTCCCCGTTTCCGGTGTAGACAATTGCCACTTCACACCCTCCGGCATAATAATGTGCTCTGGCCCTCATCACAATATAGGTATAATCCCACAGGGCAGCACTCGCAAGACCGTTCGTATCCGACCAGAGAAGCATGCCCTCCGGCAGAGAGGAAATCTCCGCTTCAGAAATCACTTCTCTTCCCGTTCCCCATCCGATACTGTCCTTTCCTTCCATCAAAGCCTGCACCACGGTAGGATAATTCCACTCATATGTCCTTCTGTTGATGTAAGCATGGTTTTCACCTCCAACACTGCCGTTAGCACCGTTATCCCAAATAACGATAGGAACTCCGAAAGCTGCCGCCTTACTGCCCATGTAATAGGCCCATTTTTCTCTCTCTTCCGTATTGTTCTGGTTTGTAGCACTGGTCTCTCCAATCACCACGGGAATCCCGTTATCTAAGAACAAGGTCTGCAGATTACGAAACAGATTGTCGATATCTCCTGTACAGGCAGGGTCCTCGGGGTCAAATACCTTCCTTGCATCACTTAAGCAGAAATCATAGGGCGAATAGCAGTGAACCGAAATGATGATGTTATCTGCCCCTTCCCCGTTTACAGTAGGAATCGCAATGGATTCCAATACAGCAGAGGAGCTGGAAGCCGCATATCCCGGAATCATCAGGCAGCGCTCTCCATTATAACCGGTTTGGGAACTGCGTACCGTACCTACAAAGACTTGATTTAAGTAGTTGACTGCCGCATATGCTTCGGGCTTTCCGCCCCATTCCAGATCTGTCCCCGCCATCCGGGGTTCATTCATACCTTCAAAGATCAGATGCTGGTCATACTCCCCAAAGGTTTCCGCAAGCTGACTCCATACAGCTGAAAGTTCTACTCCTATAGCCTCATAGTTTTCAGCCAATTCCGGTACGTTCACCCATTCCTCATGATGCACATTCAAAATCACAAAAAGATCTTCCTCGTAAGCATAATCCACAATGGTCTTTACACGATCCAAAAAAGCCTGATCTATGGTATAACTACCGTCCTCCGATAAATGTCTGTACCATGTTACGGGAATCCGGATTGTAGTAAAACCGGCCTCTTTCACTGCATGTATCAGTTCTTTTTCCACAACAGGATTACCCCATGACTGTTCCTGACTGTAAACATTTAACGGGTTACCTCCGGTTGCATCAAAAGTATTGCCCAGATTCCAGCCAAATCCCATCCGAGCCACGATTTCTTCTGCGGAATAACCGCTCAGTCCCTTTTCTGCCGTCCCCGGATTACGATGAAAGATAAGCAGACACAGCAACCCTGCCAAACATAAACAGCATACTATTCCCACGAGCCACATTCCCTTTTTACTCTGTATTTTCATATTAATATCCTTTCCCTTTTCGGAAACTTCCTAATTTCTCTTATACTAAATATTAAAATGCCTGTCAATACACAATAATTCTTGACATAGTTTTGAATACTATATATAATGTCACTATATATGTAGTTTTAAAAACTATGAACAAAAGAATTCAAAACGAGGTTATCCCGTATGAAATGTAAAATTGTTGCGGATTCATCTGCTAATGTATATGAAAGAACCGGCATCGACTACGCCTGTGTTCCCTTAAAAATTGTGACTTCCGAGAAAGAGTACTCCGACATAAAAGGAACGGATATCGCCGAAATGGTAACCTATCTGCAGGGCTATAAGGGAAAATCCGGCACTTCCTGTCCAAATGTTCACGACTGGCTGGAAGCTTTCGGCGACGCAGATTTCATTTTGGGCGTGACCATTACCAGTAATCTCTCCGGCAGCTATGGTACTGCCATGCAGGCTAAGGCAGAGTATGAAATAGCGCATCCGGAAGCAAAGGTCCATATCGTGGATTCTCTCTCCGCCGGTCCGGAACTGGAACTGATCATAGAGAAAATGGAAGAAGTTCTAAAATCCGAAGAAAGCTTTCAAGATATGACGCAGGCAATTGCGGAATACTGTACACACAGCCATCTGCTGTTTGCTTTAAAGCATCTGGACAATCTGGCCAGAAACGGCCGGGTAAATCCTGCAGTAGCTAAACTTGCCGGCATTCTGGGGATTAGGGTGATCGGAAAAGCCAGCGATGAAGGCACCCTGCAGCAGTTACACAAGTGCCGGGGCGAAGCACAATCCGTTTCCTGTATCTGGAGTGAAATGAAAAAGCATGGATACAACGGCGGAAAGGTCCGTCTGGCTCACTGCTTCAATCCCGAAATGGCCAAGGCCCTTGCCGATGTCATTCATCAAAGCTATCCCGGGGCAGACGTACGCATCCGTCCCTGTACGGGTCTGTGCAGCTTCTATGCGGAGCAGGGCGGCCTGATGATAGGATACGAAGGCTAAAACATTATCTCTTCTGCAGACAAAACGGCAGTTCCAAACCGTTTTTCTCTAACAGCTCCTTATCCGTGAGAATCTCTTTTGTAAATCCGTCACGGATAATCCTTCCGTCCGCCATCAAAATCGTTCTCTCACAGGTATCTAAGATCAGATCCAGATCATGTGACGCAATTATTTTTAAATGAGTAAAGGAATTCAAAATATGAATCAGGTTTCTGCGGTTTCTCGGGTCAAGAGCAATGGAGGGTTCATCCATGAGTATGATATCCGGTGTCATTGATAAGATCGTAGCTATAGAAACCAGCTTTTTTTCGCCTCCTGACATCTTATATATCTGCTCATCCTTCAAATATTCGATTCCGGTCAGACGCAGCGCCTGCTCCACTCTTCTTTCAACCTCACTCTCCGGCAGACCGTAATTTCTCGGTGCAAACGCAATATCCTCATACACCGTATTCATAAAGAGCTGACTGTCCGAATCTTGAAACACATACCCGATCTTAGACCGTATCTGTGGCAGCGTACTCTTTTGCACCGGTATATCCGCTATCCGTATGGAACCTTCAAAATCCGTATGGAGACCTACCAATAATTTCAGAAGGGTGGACTTCCCTACGCCATTCGCACCAATCAGCCCAATCGAATCCGATTCTGCCGCATGAAAGGAAATCTGCGACAAGATCTCTTTTTCTTTTTCATATCCAAAAGACACATTCTCCACATCTATATGTATATGGCTCATGTAAACATCCCTCCTGCCAGATTCCCAACAATCCACATCACCGGATATAAGCGAAACAGTACAAGTACTCCCATCCAGAATAACAGATACATCATATCCTGCGGACGGACCGCTATTCTCTCTCTCATATATTGATAGTCGCCGCGGTAACCCCGCAGCAGCATACTCTCGTACACATTGTTCGCACGATCCATGCTGCGCAGTAACAGCAGCCCTGTAAGAGACCCCCACACCTTGAAATGAATCCCTTTTTGCCCAGGCGCACGCAGGGTATATGCCTGCGTCATACGATTCACTTCCTCCAATAAAACCGTGATATATCGGTATGTCAGCATAAACTGCGTTACCACTGCTCCCGGTATATGCAGCATCCGAAATGCATAGCAGAGTTTATCAACAGAGGTTGTGGCAATCAAAAGATAGGATGCTAAAACACTGAATGTGCCTTTTAAAATCAAAGTGATCATGGACAATATGCCCGCACTGATCTCTGCTCCGGCAAACAACACCATATTTTTATCAAAAAAAGGATTTAAGAGACCCACAAAACATATGATCGGTAAAACCACTCGCAGTCTCTTTATACTATCTTTTAAGGATAATTCCGACAGTATAAAAACGGCAATCGGATAAATGACCATCCCTGCCAGCCCTATTACATCATATTTCTGAAAAGATACTACCGCCACAATATAGCCTACTGTTAAAATAAACTTAACCAGTGGATGAATCCGATTCACCCACTGGTCTCTTGCGGCCAAAGCATCCATAGAATGTATTTCATAAATTGCATCGCCTATTTTACTCATACTGCTTTATTCTTCCTGAAAAATTTAAATAAATAACATGCTCCTATACAGACTGCCACCACGATCAAACCGCCGACAATACCTGAAAAAACAGTTCCCGATGCTGATTCGGAATTTTTAAAGGCGTAATCCGGCAACAGGGAAGTAAATTCCTGTATAGAGTCCGCCGTCTCATAAATTCCGCCTGCCGCTTCCAGTTCCGTAGATCCTGTCAGCCTCTCAATGGACCATTCCAGGCCATCCGGGTAAGAAGATGCTGCCAAAGACAACAGCCCCCCGATCAGTACGGCCGCTGCTGCCAGAATAACCAAGGTATTCTTAAATGAAAATCTTCCTTCTTTTCTCTCTATTTGTGAACTACAGAAAAGCAATTCCGGTCTGGCTTCATATATAAATACCAGCACCGCCGCGGTAATCAGTCCCTCTGTAAAACCGATTGCCAGATGAATGGGCTGCATCACTGCGGCAAATGCTGCAAACGGAAGTTCTGTAATACCGGAGGCAAGGGTCTCCAGCGTCACGCTGAATGCCCCCAACTGCAATGTAACTACACATCCTATGATAGATGCCGCTATAATCTTTGCTTTCGACATCCCATTCTTCATCATCGGTTTCCATATCCACAAAGCGCCTATAAAACATCCGTAAAAAGCCATATTCCAAACATTACATCCAAGAGCTAACAGCCCTCCGTCCGCAAAAAGCAGGCATTGGATCAAAAGCACTCCTATCATGGTCAAAAATCCGGCGTAAGGACCGAGCAGAGCCGATAACAGCATACCGCCGCACAAATGCCCGCTGGATCCCGTTCCCGGAATGGTAAAATTGATCATCTGCGCAGCAAACACAAATGCTCCCATGACTCCCATGACCGGCACCTTTTTTGTATCCGTATCCAATCTTACCTGCTTTACCGAAAAGGCTGCCGCCGCCGTGGAACAGACATATAACGTGCCCGCCACTGCAGGCGCTACCAGCGCATCCGCCATATGCATAACATCTTCTCCTTATTCCTTATCATTCGCCCTTTTTCTTAATATGATTGCCGATGATCTCGGACACATCATTGATCGTGATAAAAGCGCTTGCATCCGCCTGATTTATCAATTTCTTCAATTCATACACTTCCAGACGGTTCAAGACGCAGTAGAGAACGACCTTCTTTCCGCTGATCAGCCCCTCTCCTTCCAATATGGTCACAGTCCGTCCCATCTCTTTATAGATCATGTCCGCAATTTCATTGCCTTCATTGGTAATGATCATAGCCGCCTTTGCCTGATTCATTCCGTTTTCTACCAAATCCAGCACTTTTGACGTAATATAATAAGTAAGCAGGCTGTACATTGCCCTGTCAAAACCAAACAGCCATCCGGCTATGCCGTATATTACAATATTGAAAATCAATACCGTCCTTCCAACCGGAAAATTGAACTTACGGTTCAACAGGATCGCTACCGTTTCCGTACCGTCCAGACATCCTCCGAAATGGATCACGATCCCCACGCCTATTCCGAGAATAATACCGCCGAAGCAGACTGCAAGAAGATACTCCTCCGTCATATTTTCCATGGGGGCGAACACTTCCAGAAAGCTGGAAAATACAATCATGGAAAATCCGGCTTTTATCAAAATCTGCTTGCCTAACACCCTATATCCTACAATCAGAAAGGGAATATTCAGTAACACCGTAAGCAAGCTTAAGCGAATACCTGTCAGATTATTTACCATGATACTGATTCCGACCACGCCGCCATCCAAAATGGTACATGGCACCAGAAACTCCTCAATTGCAAAGGCAGCGATTGCCGCTCCCAGCGCCAGCATCAGATATTCACATAAAAGTTTAATGACTTTCTGCACATAGTTTGCACTCTTTGGTTGCGTTTTAACATCCTTCATCGTTTCTGCCAAAATATCAATTCCTTTCCTTCCTAACATTTCACAATTTTAAGGCTAACATATTCCAATATGATTATCAATAATTTTAAAAAATTCACAGGATTTTTATTGATTTTATTCGTCTATCATGTATAATATCATAGAGAGAAGTGGGTTTTCCACTTTTTTCAAGAAAAGTGTAATACCTGCGTTTGCAGGACTTACATATTATTTATTCATTACAAAAATATGAAAGAAAAGAGGTAAAGTGTAAGATGGCAGTAATCGATTTAACCAAGTACGGCATTACCGGAACCACAGAGATTGTGTACAACCCTTCTTATGATCTGTTATTTGAAGAAGAGACCAAATCCGATCTGGTAGGCTATGAAAAAGGACAGGTAAGCGAACTGGGTGCAGTTAACGTAATGACCGGTATTTATACGGGTCGTTCCCCTAAAGATAAGTACATCGTTATGGACGCTAACTCCAAAGACACTGTTTGGTGGACTTCCGACGAGTACAAGAACGACAACCACCCCATGACTGAGGAAGCTTGGGCAGTTGTTAAGGATATTGCAAAGAAGGAACTCTCCAACAAGAGACTCTTTGTTGTAGACGCATTCTGTGGCGCTAACAAGGATACCCGTATGGCAGTACGCTTCATCGTTGAGGTTGCTTGGCAGGCTCACTTTGTAAAGAATATGTTCATCCAGCCCTCTGAAGAAGAGTTGAAGGATTTCGAGCCCGATTTCGTTGTTTACAACGCTTCTAAGGCAAAAGTAGAGAACTTTAAGGAGCTGGGTCTGAATTCCGAGACCTGCGTTGCTTTCAACATTACCAGTCGCGAGCAGGTTATCGTAAACACCTGGTACGGCGGTGAAATGAAGAAGGGTATGTTCTCCATGATGAACTACTACCTGCCTTTAAAGGGTATTGCTTCCATGCACTGCTCTGCTAACACCGATATGGACGGTAAGAATACCGCTATCTTCTTCGGCCTTTCCGGTACCGGTAAGACCACTCTGTCCACTGATCCTAAGCGTCTCCTCATCGGTGATGACGAGCACGGCTGGGACGATGAAGGCGTGTTCAACTTTGAAGGCGGCTGCTATGCTAAGGTTATTAACCTTGACAAGGATTCCGAGCCCGATATCTACAAGGCTATTAAGCGTGATGCACTGTTAGAGAATGTAACTCTGGACGCTGACGGCAAGATTGATTTCAACGATCAGAGCGTAACCGAGAACACTCGTGTATCCTATCCTATCAACCACATTGAGAAGATTGTTCAGCCTGTTTCCGCAGGCCCTGCTGCAAAGAATGTAATCTTCCTGTCCGCAGATGCATTCGGTGTACTTCCTCCCGTATCCATCCTGGATCCCGAGCAGACCCAGTACTACTTCCTGTCCGGTTTCACCGCTAAGCTTGCAGGTACCGAGCGTGGCATTACCGAGCCTACTCCTACCTTCTCTGCTTGCTTCGGTCAGGCATTCTTAGAGCTGCATCCTACCAAGTATGCAGAAGAGCTCGTAAAGAAGATGGAAGCAAACGGCGCTAAGGCATATCTGGTAAATACCGGCTGGAATGGCACCGGCAAGAGAATTTCCATCAAGGATACCCGCGGTATCATCGATGCGATCTTAAATGGTGATATTGAGAAGGCATCTACCAAGAAGATCCCTTACTTCAACTTTGAAGTACCTACCGAGCTTCCCGGTGTAGATACCAATATTCTGGATCCTCGCAATACCTACGCTGATGCTTCCGAATGGGATACAAAAGCTAAGGATCTGGCCCAGAGATTCGTTAAGAACTTTGCAAAGTATGAGGGTAATGATGCAGGAAAAGCTTTAGTATCTGCAGGTCCTCAGTTATAAATCAGAATTAATAGCAAAAAATTATCGGGTGTGAATTAGTTCAATTCACACCCGATTTTTTATCTAATTATTCACTTTACTGTTGTATGATACATGATTCTGTCACCTCTTGCAAGCTTGCGTCACGCATGCCTTTTCCGTCTGCGGATGTGGACGATTATCATTCCCCGCATATACTATTAGTAAAATAAGAAAAAGGTATTAATATGGATAATTTTGACAATTTTAATCCGTTCCCGACACCAAACCGGAATATGAACCGGGTATTTTCCGCCATAATTCGTGAAATCTCCCGTGAACGCAATACAACCTTTGTAACAATCTCGTATAACAACTGTATTGGATGCGGCAGTTCTTCAGGTTCTGTTCGTCTGGTTGTAAATCAGGATACCATTATCCAAGATGAGCGTGGCCGGAATATCCGTGCGGGTGAGTTGGAACGCGGAATGGCAGTGGATGCCAGCTTTTCTTCCGCAATGACAAGAAGTATCCCCCCTCAAGCACAGGCCTTTTTTATACAGATAACGAGAAGAACAAATCAAACTGTTACTACTACCGGCAGAATGATAGAAGTGAATGCCAGAGGTAATTATATTCTGGTCCTGCGTAATCAAAATCCCTCTTCCATCATTCGGTTTAATATTTCTCCTAACACTGTTATTTTAGACCTATTTGGAAGACGGACCGGGCTTTCTACATTGCGAGCAGGATTTAGAGTCAGGGTAGAGCACGCGACATTTATGACCGCAAGCATCCCGCCGCAAACGACTGCATTTACCATACAAGTCATAAGATAGGCGAAAAACGGCCTCCTTTTTTCCGTAATTCTGCCTCAAAGTTTTGTTCAAATAGCAATTCATCCGCAGAGTCTTCTTCGGGAATCATGACCATGCACTTTTGCCAGGAGGAGAGATAGATAGCGTTAGAAAGCAGCAGGCTTTTACAGCCCTCCCTGCCGTCCACAATCAAAGGACTTCTTTTGATGACCGCTTCTGCAAAATTCCTGAGCACATCCACATATTGCGTATTCTCTCCTTCTTTGGCAAGAGTCAGCCATTTTCCTTCCAGCTTACGGAAAGAATCCGTAGCAGTCTGACGGTATTCTGCTTCATGGAATCCCAGTTCACAGACCTTCAGTTCTCCCTTTTCACAGACTAACAGCGCATCCTCTAAGGAGATTTCCAGCCTGTTGATACCCGGTGCTTCACCCGTGGATGCAATGAATACGCCAGTGGCACCATTTTTAAATTCCAGATATGCCGTAACCTCATCCTCTACTTCGATGGGATGGTATTTCCCTTCATGACAAAAGCCCTGTACCGAAACAGGCATACCACAGATCCACTGCAGCAAATCCAGATTGTGCGGACATTGATTGAGCAGTGTTCCGCCGCCGTCCTTCTCCCATGTGGCGCGCCAAGCGCTTAAATTGTAGTAGGCATTGGGACGGTACCAGTCCGTTACCACCCAGTTTACCCGCTTTAAGCTGCCGTATTGCTTGCCATCCACAATCTCCTTCATCCTGCGATAGAGAGGATTGGTTCTTTGGTTAAACACCATGGCGTATACCTTGTCGGAATGCTTTGCCGCTTCTTCCCGCATTTTACGTCCCTGTCTCGAATACACGCCGGCAGGTTTATCGCAGAGAACATGGAGTCCCAACTGCATGGCCTTCTGCATCTGTTCCTGATGCACATAGTGGGGTGTAGCAATGAGAACGGCATCCAAAGAAAGACTCTTATCTTCCACTGCCGAAAACAAGGCATCCGCAGACGGATAAATCGGCAGGTGTGAAAATTCGGACAACCTGTCGGAGCGCACTCTGGTAACTGCCGTAAGCACAATATCCGGAATTTTGTCCGCCATGATCAATGCTGCATATTTGCACCCCATATTACCCATTCCTATAATTCCCAGCCTAATCTTTTCCATGAAAATCCTCCTATGAATATGAAAAGGAAGGTGAGATTCCAAAGAACCCCACCTTTTTCTTCGTTGCTTATCTATTACATCGACTGTTCCACAATTTTGCCCACAATAGCTAACAGTACCTTGTCTTCTTCAGACCACATCTGCCGTCTCGATGCCTTGGCAAATAGCAGATAACCGTTTAGTTTGCTTGTTTTTGAAAACTTGTAAAAGAAAACAGATTCTACGCCGCTCTCTTTTAGTTTTTTGTAGAGGGTCGCTGTCTTACTTTCCAAACTGGCGATAGCATGGATGACCAATGTATTATTATCATCAAAGCTGCCCAAAAATCCTGGTTCGGGGGCAGAATATACAGAATCCCGTATACCGTCCCGATAACCTTTGCGACTCCAGATACTGATGCTGCTATTGGCAAAACGCTCTCCGATGACCGCCACGATCTCATCCAGATTAAAGCAGTTACCCACAGAGGTGATCATCTGCTCAAAAGTCATCGTGCGGCGCATCAAAAACTGCTCCACCAGCTGCTGCATGACACCGCTCCTGTCTCCCTGCACTTTCTGCAGGATATCCCCCGTAGTCTTTTGGTCCGGATTGAGAACGGCGCTGTGAATCTCCGGCACAAAAATAACGTAGCGGTTCTTACCCTTGCTCTTAGCAATATAGAGCATTTTATCCGCAAGAGAGAAGATTTCATCATAGCTGTCGCCGTTGTCGGGATAAACGGCAGCGCCCATGGAACAGGTCACCTGCACGCCATCGTATTTGTCTTTGTATTCCCATTCAATATTGGTACGGATGGTACGCATCGTATTCCGAAGCTCCGTTTCACTTTCGACCTGCGGAAAGACAATCATCATTTCGTCTCCGCCGATACGTCCCAGAATACCGCGGTCTCCCAGCGCCGATTTAATGATCTCGGCGGTACGCAGCAATACTTCGTCACCGACCATGTGCCCCATCGTGTCATTGACGGTCTTGAAATTGTCCAGATCAAGGATGACCAGACAGACTTTGTTGCCGCTCATGGTCATAGCACGTTTGGCATAATCCGTAATTGATTTTTTATTGAGGACCGGAATGCCGGTATCCCTGACATATTCCGGATTGTGTTGTTCCGATGAACTGTTTTTTATAGAAGTAATGCAGCCTAATATCTTCTCTCCGCCATGTCCGGAGACCAACTGTGCCTTAAAGGTGCACTGTTCCATCTTATTGTCATAGGAAAAACTGCTTGTCCTGATATTGTAGGTGAAATTGGTACGCTTCATCTCCAGGTCCCTGCAGAGCCCGGAAAGTGCCGTCTCATATTCTTTATCCACCTTCCCAAGCATATTTTCTTTCCATTTTTCTAAGGGACCGGAAAATAATGTAAGCTGCTGCCCGCCGTTACGCATAAAAACAGAGACCTGCTTAGTGGCAATCTCATAGGAAAACAAAATACCGTTCATCAAATCCAAAAACACACTGTATTCGTTTTTGCTCTCCTCCAACTTTTGCTTCGCATCATCATTTGGGTCCGTAAAATGCAGATAGTAAATATCTTCGCCGTTCAACGCCAGAGGTTTATAGGACAGTGTAATGACCGCCCAATAATAATTTCCATTACCGCAAACCAGCCTTACCATAACCACGTTCTGGGGCATGGCTTTGGTCTTCATCTCTTCCACGGCGCTGCGAAACATCTCTTCATCCTCGGGATGAATACAGCTGATAAAAGAGGTGAACATATGCTGTGTATCCTGACCGAAAAACTTACGCAGGGCCTCATCCTCGGTTTTCAACAACATCTCTGAATCTATTGTAGCAAAACTATTCGGTACTTTCCCCATAGTACAAAACCTCTCCGCATAATACTATTTTTATTATACAACAAGAAAAAGATGGAAGCAACTTTATTTCTGTTGTTAATGTTTAAATATTTACGGCTGCCTGTCCGTTATGATTCCATCATCATCGATTTCCGCCTCCGGAGAAAGTGTCCTAAGATATTCATAAAAAGCCTCCTGCCCTAATGCGTCGCCGATATAATGCGTCTCGTATCCCTCCTGTATGCAGGGAAGTACCGACAACTCTGATATGCCGTCTATTGTCACCTCCAGATTTACTATGGCAGTATATTTTGTCTCCCTGTTGAACCAAAAGTCACCCAGACTGTATACCACCGGCTTTCCATCCACGTAACCGATTCCCTGCAGTACATGGGGATGCGAGCCGATAATGGCATCGGCGCCTGAATCAAAGAATTCCCGTGCTATGGCGGTCTGGTATGATTCAAAATACTTGGAATCCTCCGTTCCCCAATGGACATAGGCAATCAGATAATCACATTGCCCGGAAGCGTCTTTAATGATATCGTTCATCATTGCGGTATCGTACATTCTTACCACACCCGGTGAATTTTCTCCCGCCTCCGGTGTATAAATAATCTTTTCCGAACGATTTGCCGACACAAAACCGATTTTTATGCCACCCACGATAAAATATACCGGTCTGGATGCCTCCTCTATATCTGCTCCGGCACCCACGTAGGGTAAATCAGCCTCCTTGAGGACCTCTAAAGTATCATAAAAGGCATCGGCGCCAAAATCGTAGATATGATTATTGGCTAACGACACAATATCAATGCCCATTTGCTGTAAGATAATCTCTCTTTCGGGATTTGCCCGAAAAGTATAATATTTTCCCTTAAGTGCCGTCCCCCTTGTACTGACCGGATATTCATGATTTATCATGCTGATATCCGCCTCGTTTAGCCTGTCCATAATCTCCTTTGACAAGCACAAATTGATATCGTCTCCCACTGCATCATAGTGGTCTATGACATATCCGTCTTCCGTAAGACAGATATCCCCGGCAAATGCCAGATCTACAACGGTCCCCTCCGTATCTCTCAAATAAATAGAATGGGCCGCAGCTGTCTCTTCGTCCTCCAAATACCCCAGACTGGTATCCCACAGGACATGCAAAGAGGCCCCTGTCACATCATAGAGTTGCCTGTTAATATCCTCTGAGAAGTCAATTGTCTTAAGCTGCTCGTATCCATATGTATCAAGCAGCCATTCCACAAAAGCCGCTTTTTCCTCCCTGCTTGTCTCTGCCGGAAGCTTTTCTATAAGGGCAGCAGCAAATTCCGACCGCCTTTGCTCCTGCCAGAGATTCTGAAGTTCCCGGCCCGCCCGCGCCAGACTGTCTTGTACCGCACTGTCCTTTGGCAATTCCGCTTCTGTTGTTTCCGCTTCTGTTATTTCTGCTTCGGTTATTTCCGCTTCGGTTATTTCCGCCTCTGCCAAGACTTCCTGCAGCGGAGCTTCCTTTTCATTCAGAGGGCTTCCACATGCACCAATGACTAACGAAAGAACTGTAAATAATGTAAAGTAAATTGTCCTGCTTCTCATATGAACTTTCATCTGCCCTCTTATCCCCCTCACTTGCGCTCATTATATCACAAGCATAGCTTGTGATCGGCATTCGCCGTTCGCCAAGAGTGAGCAAGCTCCCTCTGGCTCACTTGCGCTCATTATATCATGGCATTTTTTTCTTTTCAACTTATTGAAAATTTCAACTTGTTGAAAATTTCAACTTGTTGCAAATTTTCAACAAGCCTAAAAGGACTGTTCAAAAAGGAGGATTTCTGCTAGAATAAGAAAGACATGAACTGCATCCTGCATTAAGGAGAGTTGGTATGAAAGAACATAGAAACAAAATGATCGCACCGATCATTATCACAGTACTTTTTGTTTTATACTATATCTTTTATTTTACTATAGTGATGACATTTCCATTCGGTATATGGACGTTCTTTTTGGGAATCATTCCCATCGCTCTTGCGGTGGTCATGATATGTGTATGCATTCAAAGAATAAAGGAAATCAAGGAGGGTGAAGAAGATGATCTTAGTAAATACTGATTACATCAGTGGCAAAGAATTGGAAATGTTAGGTATGGTGAAAGGCAGCACGATCCAGTCCAAAAACATCGGCAGGGATATCACGCAAAGTTTTAAGACTCTCGTGGGCGGCGAGCTGAAAGCTTATACGGAAATGATGAATGAAGCCAGAGCACTGGCGACAAAGCGTATGGTAGCGGAGGCGGAATCATTGGGTGCGGACGCCATTGTCAATATCCGTTACGCTTCCTCTGCTGTAATGCAGGGTGCGGCGGAAGTCATCGCTTACGGCACTGCCGTGAAATTCACGAACTGATATATGTGATAAAACTTCCCACACCGACCGGTGCGGGAAGTTTTCCTTTTCACTCCAATCCATTGACCCGTCTGCTCAAATGATTCCCCTGTACATGAAAAGCGCCATATAAAACCAGTTCTTCTTCCGGCTCCCATAATCTGACCGGATTTCCCCAGCTGTCGTAGACCGGCCTGCCCTCGTCATTCAGGTCTAAGAAGCCCCTGATAGGCATGGAACCGGATGTAAAAACCAGTCCTTCATCATTTTTTACAAATAATAGTCTGTAACTGATATATTCCGCTCCAACCTTGTCCGGATTCTTCACGCTCTCCACAATTTCGTAGCCGATCTCCCAGCCGGAGCCCATTCTGTAAGCCTCATACAGTCTAAAGCTGCTAAGCAGGAATGTCCCTTGGTTCTCCCGCAGATAATCCGCTATCTTCTGCTGCTCCTGCTCTACAAATTCCTCTTGGGTCATATTCAGCACATCCCCATAAAACTCCAGAAATATTTCACGTTTTTCCTCTGTCACTACCGCACCCGGTAATTCTCCCGAAAGAAACTCCCGCACAGCCCGATACTCTCTGGAAAAATCAAGCATTCCCGCCGCTTTCTCATACTCTCCGTCTGCTATCAGTTTAAAGAATTTTCTGCAATACCAGATATCGTCCAAATTAGAAAAACTGACGCCTTCTCCCCTGACCTCATTGGCTATCATCATCCCGGGTACGGCCAAGACTAAAAGTATCGGCGGCACCTTTCGCACCCGGCTAAGTGCTCCTCCTGTCTGATAGCAGTCTCCTCCGGCGGTGCATTTTCATCCGCAAACTCTAATACCTCCCATGCCCGCTCATCAAAGCGCTTTCGTCTTTTACATTCTTTCAGCCAGGCATTCTTACCGATCTGGCAGAGCCATGTATAGACACTGCATCTTCCCTCGAAGCGTTCAATATGCAAAAAGGCTTGGTAGAAGGTCTCCTGCAGCAGTTCCTCTGCCTGATCCCTGCTGCCGGTGAGCTTTAGAAGGAAGCGATATAGCGGTTTTCCATATTCTCGATAAATATCCTGAAATGCAGCCATCCGGTGTTATTTGCCTCCCTTTCTGACTGTTAGAGTCAGAAAATCAAAAAACGTTACAAAAGGTATCCATACTCTCCCAATTCTTCTTTGCGAAGCGGTATACCTATTTTACTGTACTCCTGAATCAGAGCCATACAGATATGTTCCATGGATATGGGCTGCTTTTGGTTAACAGCCAAAAAGGCAGCTTTTAAAACAATATTTTTGATCATGGCGCCGCTGATTTCAAAATGCTCAGACAAATAATCGAAATCGATCTCTTCATATTCCATTGTATCGATAAACAGGGACTGCCAAATTTCTTTCCTGATTGACTGGTCCGGGATTGTAAAATCCAATATGTAACCGATTCTTCGTGTAAAGGCGCTGTCTATATTATCACGATAGTTAGAGGCCATGATCACGATACCGTCGTACTCTTCAATACGCTGCAGTAAAAAGGAGACCTGCGCATTTGCGTAACGGTCATTGGAATCACTCACTACACTGCGTTTCCCGAAGATCGCATCGGCTTCGTCAAAGAATAAAATGCAGTTGCTCCGCTCCCCATGAGCAAAAACTTTTTCAAGGCGCTTTTCGGTTTCCCCCACATACCTGTCAAGGAGCTGGGATAAATCCACCCGATAGAGCTCCATATTAACAGTATTGGCAATCACAGAAGCGGCCATTGTTTTACCCGTTCCCGGAGGTCCGGTAAATAATACAGAGATACAGCGCCCATACGGATAGAGCCGGTGCATTTCCCAGATATCGAAAACCTGCATACGATTGAGTATCCGGTCACAAATAGCCTGAATAGTATCCTTTAATGTTTTGTTCAGTTTGAGCTGATCCATCGTATACGAGGTCTCTACCCTTTTAAGGGAAGGAACCGATTCTGTCTCAATCATCGAATAACAAAGCCTTGAGATATCAGAAATTGTAACATATTTTTCCGGAGACAGGGCAATGGCCTCGACTGCCCGTTTCACCAGTCCGGCTGGCAGAGGAAGTTTATCAGCCGCCTCTAAAGCATTAAAATCCCTGTCCGGAAGATAAATCTTTGCCATTTCCTGCCAAAGTGTGAGATTATCCATAGAATCGGGCTTTTTCATGAAAATACTGAGAACAGGATTTTTCAGGTTATTTACCAGATTGATATGCTCTGTTGCAGTAATGAAAAAAGGATTGCAAAGCGGCCATTTTCTGACAAGCTGTATAAAACGGTCGCGAAAAAGCGGATTGGCAAATGAGACATCCGTCAGACAAACAGCCGCCCCATAGAGGGCCGCCTGACGGATAAGCATTTCCCTTTTCAGTATGAAATCACCGTCACCACAGTCCATAAACTGATGAAATCGAATTAAGATCAGATGCATCCCCAGATCTTTGGCACAGTGGCGGACAATAAAACGTTTGCCGGTCAGGGCAGAACCGGTCAGTTGGATCACAGGGAAGAGACGGGTATCCGGCATAGCAAAAAAACGCCGGATATAATCGGTGATTTCGGATACCGTCTCCTGATTTAAAACAAGTGGGGCAACAGCAAATTCCGGCAGAATAAGCTTAAAACAATCCTGCAGCAGAGGGGGAACCCAATGGCCGCCTGAAAGGAATGCCGCCAGGGCGGACTCCGCCCGGTATTCGACGAAAAGAAGTTCCAAACTCGGAACATCAATATGCAGAAAGAGCGGCAGGATTTCCGTACATTCCACCAACTCCGGCATATGGTCGATATATTCCTCCTCTGGATAGGTGATCTTTAGCGCTTCCAACAGTCGGATCCCGTGCTTATGACCGGGAAATAATAATCTTAGCAGTTCGTCAGCAGCTGCATCCATATATTGCAGACAGGCCAGTTCAATAGCAGTACATGCTACCGGATTAGGGTGGCATGTACTGAGAATGCGCTCAATGCGCCATCTGATTGACTCAGGATATTCAGCAGTGTCAATCTGAAATTCCATGCGGCTGATCCGTTCATCGATTTCCGCCAAGTCACCGTCCGGTGGCATAAGCTTTCCAAAACGCTGAAAAACTTCGTCATTTACCTGCTGTATCATCATATAACGGCGCAGTTTCAGTGCGCCGATTCCGGCACGTACACGCATCATAATCCTCCTTTATAAAGTTTAGACTAGGTGGAAACTGTCATCATTGTCATGCCTTATTACCCTTCCTTCTGCAAGATAACCCATTTCTTCTGCATGGGCCCATTCAGAATCTGTTATTACCCGGTTTACAGCATGTCCCGTGTAATTGGGCTGATTCTCGTTCCGAGCAAAACGCACCATATTTCCCCTATTCACAAAAAAGTCCATTCCCATAAGACTGGTCAGACGAAAAAAACGATATGGCGGTGAAAATTGCTGCCAATGCCGTGTCTCATTGGATACTAATTGATTGAATGCTTCAGGATTACCGTAGTATACAGCACTTTCCTGTCTCAATTTATTATAACCCTCAGTAATTGTATTCACGTTTGGAGCATCAATGACTTGGTTGTGAGCGGCTTTCATTCCATCCGTCCATTCTCCGTCTATGCCTCGCTTGTTTTTGTTGTCATCTGTACCGCGGCCTTCCTGCATCCAGTAAAGCGTAAATGTCAACCCGCTATTGATCCAGTTGACTCTATTATCATAACGGTTCTCGTCGCCTGCATATATTCTTTTGCCGGGCATATCTATATATGCGATCTTTAAGTTTCGCTCTTTCGTAGTTGGCACACAGTATGCCGGATTTTTAAGCGCCTTGTCCAAACATCTTTCTCGGCGACATTCATCACCGTTCATCTCATACATCATTAGCGCGTTCCAACGACTGGGTTCCTTAAGCCATGCACTCCATGCCTGTACTTCCTCAGGGGCTGTACGGTTAATTGAATTAACAGCCCCCTCTACGTATTCTCGCACTATCCCCATTGACTGTTTTTGCGACATGGTGTTAAAACTAAGGCCAAGTGCCATGTTTAGAGCATCCACTGTCTGATTTCCAACTTGCCAGTTCTGGTGAGTCTTACGGGCTATATCATCTCTAAGACCAACCAATTGCCTGCCCCGAACACCAGCCACACCATAAAACCGAGAATTTAGGATTTCATCCCCTTTCAATCCAATATCTTTACCCATATCCGTTCCTCCTCTACCATAATTTGGTAAAAGCAATCTGCTTTTGCGGTTTCTATAGATTACTATAGAGCAGATATCTAAACAATTTTATAAACAATACAAAGAAAAAAGCCTCTCCCGTCCTGATTTAGACGAAGAAGCTTTTATGACGATCAAAAGGGAATCTTCAAATATTTTAATTGAAATGACACATCCATATCCAATGAGCAGCTGAGTCTATGCCTCCTGCGTAAGACGGCTGAGTTCCAGCAAATCCTTCGCAATATGTTCTACCCGGCCAAAGGTTTCTCCGGTCATGCTTGTAATCCTGCCCTGATTGTTTGCTTCCTCCACGATGTCATTTGCACGCGACTGGGAATTCTGTACAAGTTCTTCCATCTGCACAGCCATGTCACTGACTACTTGTCCATTCTGCTTGGTATGAGCGCTGTTGTGGGCAATCTGTTCGATCTTCACACGGGAACTATCCTGTAACTGTCCAATCATCTCCGCTTCCCGACGCGCATCGGAAATTTGCGTGATGCCTGCACTTACTGAGGTTAAGTTATGTCCATTTGATTTCTTTACGCCGCTTATCATTTCAAGTATCTTTGACACTGCTGATGTAATAGAATCACTTAACTGCTTTGAACGTTCTGCCAATATACGAACCTCATCTGCCACAACGCTAAAGCCGCGTCCATGCTCACCGGCTCTCGCAGCCTCAATGGAAGCATTGAGCGCAAGAAGATTGGTCTGCCCGGTAATACCTGAGATTTCAGCAGCAAATCCGGAAATCTCGTTGATCCCCTTTTCCAGATTATTGATGGATTCACCGGTCGTATTTACTGCCTTCTCAATATCTTCCATACTGTCAACTGCCTGATCCATGATCTTGACGTAGCCGTGTATACGCCCGCCGATATCATCTGAGATCGTAAGCATTTCATTTGTCGCGGCGTCAATCGTATCGAATTCCTGAATCATCTGAATAACGGATTCCTGCATGGAGTTTACATGATTCAGACTTTTGCCGCAGTCCTCGGAAGTTTTCTGTGCGGAACTGATGATCGTCTCATTGGCAGATATAGACTCCCGCATCTTGGATGCCAGTTCATCCACCATCGAAACAAGCTCCGTAGAAACCGCTTCACATTTTTCTACAACGGAAGCTACCTGCTCGGTGTTATGCAGTTTCTCCAGAAGCTTTCTTGCCGTACCTGCAACATTGATAAATACAATACTCATGACAATCTGCTCGATCGTAAAGCCCACGGTACGGGTTATGAACCATTCCATATTTGTCTCATATTCGATCTGCGGAATTTCTCTGGAACGAAGAAACAAGGAAGCAACTAGGAAAAAGTAGCTGATAATGGCAATCTTGGTAGTGAACTTCTTATCAAAAAACATACAGCTGAACAGCATGGCCAGACCATAAGTCATATAGATTCCGATAGTCCAATTACCGCCTAAGAGCATAATAATAAGATTGATCGCCAAAACACTGAGATATTTCATGATCCGGACAGGTACCCCTGCCCTCTTGGCAACACTGGGCCCAATCGTACAGACACATCCGATAGCGGAAAGTACTGCCAGATCGTCATAGGGAATCTGAAAAACTCCTATGGCAGTCGCTAAAAACAGAACCGGAAAGACCGCTGTCATCCACGCCAGTATCTTGATCAGTTTATCGCATACGCTCGCATCATTTTGTGCAAAAAAATCTGTTTGTACTTCCATAAAAACCCCCTGTTTTCTCTGAATCGCAGTTTATCACTAATGTTCTGTATGGTATTATACATTACGATTACATACACTGCAAGGGTGTTCCATACAAAGCCGCCTATCTTGCCCCCACTTGATACTTTTGATATATTTTATAGCCTACCACGGATAAAATCCCGGCTATTACAATATATAAAAATGGAACAAACTGTATATTTGTCAGATATGTTCCGAAGAAAGGAATAAGCCGACAAT
Source organism: Lachnospiraceae bacterium (assembly GCA_022510745.1). Classification (GTDB taxonomy): domain Bacteria; phylum Bacillota; class Clostridia; order Lachnospirales; family Lachnospiraceae; genus Acetatifactor. Next base: position 288,122 of record JAFLSY010000001.1, on the reverse strand, counting down.
CAAAAATACCCGATCTGGAAATAAATATGCTGGGAAGGTAATTCCATATCTGTGATAACACCCGATAATGATAGGGTATGCTCACAAACATAGCCCAAATGATGATGCCGCTGATCGTTGCCAGTGTCCCGATGCCGTTTTTTAAAATCTCCGACAGAACCATAACAAAAACACCTGTCAGAAGTGCTGCGACCAACAGCAAACCATAGCCGATTAAAACAGCGTGGCCGACACTTATCGGAGCAGAATAGTTAGAATCAATGAGTTGAAAAGCCGCAAAAAATCCATCCCCTCCATAAACTACTAAAACCAGCAAAACAGCAGCTATTGTATATAAAAGAGAAATACCCACCGCAAAACTGATACCGACTAGCATTTTTGCCAAGTAAAGTGTACCTTTTCCGTAACGGCTGCAAAAAATCAATTGATCGGTCTTTCTGGTCTGTTCCACCGTAAAAACATTGGACAGACATATGGTAATCGTCAATAAAGTCATGAGACCAATCAGCTCAAGATCATAAAGCAATGTCCACCAGCCCTCTTTATAAGCATATTTAAAGGGTTTCTCTACAGAAAGTTCCTGTCTCCGCCAGTATTCTTTTTCTCCCTCATATAAATAAAAACTACTCCAGTGATGCTCCAACATATCCTGCCGCTTGCAATACAACTCTGCCTCATCCGGTTCCCAGTGTATGGCTGCATCAGAAGTCATATCCATGGCAGTGCGCACAAAATTATAGATGGCACTGTAGGGGAAGGCATCAAGATAATGTTCCGCTATTCCCCGGTAGTGTGCATATGGGGACGTTATTCTATAGGTCGCCCATGTTTCTTCCAGTAGCAGCTGATCAATACTCCTCCCGGTCAACGCCTGCTCCTGCGCCTTGATTTTCTGAAATGCAAGGGACTTTGGAATCTTGGTTCCATTTACAATATAACTTCCTATGAGTTGACTATATACTGTAAATCCAGTCAAAATCAGCATGATGCCCACCGTTATCCAGACAATTTTTCTCGCAAAAATCTTCTTTAGCTCAAATCGGTATAGCGTCTGTAAATTCTTCATTTACTTTCCTCCTCAAACTGTCTGAGATAAAAATCCTCCAGGCTTTCTTTCCCTTCTTCCCATTTTCCCTGATAGATCATCTGTCCATCCTTCATCATCAGTACAGTATCTGCAATATGTTCAATATCGGAAACAATATGGGTGGAAAGCAGAATGATACTTGACTTTCCCAGTTCCTCAATCAAATTTCGGAATTTCACACGTTCTTTCGGGTCAAGTCCTGCTGTCGGTTCATCTAAAACAAGCAGTTTGGGATCATTTAACAGAGCCTGCGCAATACCGAGCCGCTGCTTCATTCCTCCGGAATATGTTTTTATCTTTCTTTTTCCATCACTTTCCAGAGAAACCAGTTTTAACAGCTCAGAAACTTTTTGTTTTGCCTGTGATTTTGACAATCCTTTCAAAGCAGCCATATAAAACAGAAAATCCTCACCTCTAAACTCAGGATAATAACCGAACTCCTGAGGAAGATAACCCAAAACTGCCCGATAGTCTTCCGTTGAAACATCCATATTATCAAAAGAAATGGTTCCGCCGGTTGGCTTTAGGACTCCGCAGATCATGCGCATAAGGGTTGTCTTTCCTGCGCCGTTTGCTCCCAATAAACCGTACACCCCTTTTTGCAGTTTAAGAGAAATACGGTCTACGGCAATTTTATTTTGATATTGTTTTGAAATTCTATCTATAACAAGTTCCATTTTAATTCCTCCGTCTGCTGTACCATTGTTCTCATTTCCTTAATGAAAAGAATCATAAGAACAATCAGCATTACAAGCAACCATTCAAAATAGTTCCTATACAGTATATTCACCAGCAGTATCCTAAAAAAAGAATGTAAACTGCTTATACAAACTGCCACACCCACACAAATATACATTGCCTCTTTTCCCCGAATATTTCTTATCATCCACAATCCTACTACATCCGTTATCAAATACGGCATTAACAAATACACACCTACTTGTAAAACAGTAAACGCACTATGGATATAGGCAAGCGGTATCAACAGGCAGATCAGAATCAAATGTAATACTCCCAGAATTCCCATTCGTGCCAGCACAACACTCCTCATAGAAAAGCGGGATGACATCTCCAACTCATCCATTCCATAAACTGCAGATCGGGAGTTTTCTGTAACTGCAGACAGTGCAATGAATGGCATAAATGCTGAAATGATCCACAGCATATCCAGTTTCAAAAAACAAGCACCTGCCAATGACAATACGAAAAGGCACAGTGACAATACCAACACCCGTTTTCGAATATATCCCATCTGTGACAGCATAAAGGTAAAAATGCTGACTCTCTGCCGGGGAATGCCTCTTAAAAATTCTTGCTTGTGTGCAGGAATCGGCGCTTCGAATGCTTCCTTTAACGCTTCCTTCATTTTTTTGTTCACCAAAATTCCTCCTTTCCTAACTGCTCTTTTATCTGTTTTAGTGCTCTATTGGTTTTCCTGTATACCGCAAACCTTGAAATTCTCATTATATTACAGATAACAGAAATCGGCACTTCATTCACATAACGTAAAAGTAATAATTCCTGACTCTCTTTATCCAGATGAAGCAAAGCCGTTTTTATAGATAAATAGGTAAGCAACCGCTCTTCTATATCTGCATCAATCTGTGCCTGTGGCAATGGTGCTGATTGTCGTTTTCGGAATTCATCGATACACAAATTACGTGCAATTGTGTAAAGGTACTGCAAGGATTTCCCCTTTTCCTCATATCGGATGCTGTTAAAATATCGAAGGAAGGTTTCCTGTGTGATATCTTCTGCTGCTTCCTTATGATGCAATTTGAAATAGCAATAGCGGTATATTTTATCATATTGTTCGCTTAAATCCATATCCATCCACAAAAACCTCCTTTCAATATGTTTAACGGTCAGCACCTGCAAAATGTGCGGCTTATTTTAAATTATTTAATTAACCTCATATACTTTTGCATAAAAAGAGGGCATCCGTCAACCTGATGGCCTCACTAAACACTTATAAATATCATAATTACTCATTACAAAATATTATTTTGAAAAAGAAAAAAATGTGATATAATGGTAGATATCATAATGTATGGCCAGATCACTATCGGAGGAACGGATACCTATGAAGTTGGATTTGACTGATTTAATTTATTCCCTGTCTTTTGCACTGGACAAAGTTGAATATGAATTATTGGGACTTGAGACGGGGCATGGCAGGCGCGTGGCATGCCTGTGTCTGTTCATGGCAGAACACGCAGGGATAAGCGGAGAAGAACTGCGTGATTATATCGGATGCTGTTTACTGCATGACAATGCGCTGACAGAGTTTATCCATGAGGAACTGGACGATTTTAAGTATATATCAGACGAATCGGGGAAGCGGCTTTCTGACTCCACCGATACAAAGTCTGTTGAATGTATCAGCAACCACTGCATAATCGGGGAGCGGAATATCCATCTGGTGCCCTTCCGCACCGATGTGGACAATATTATTCTCTATCATCACGAAAATGCGGACGGAAGCGGTGCGATGGGTAAAACCGCGGCTGAGACAGGATTGAAACCACAAATACTGCATCTGGCGGATGAAATAGATATTCATTATAAGCTGTCCAGCCTGACAGAATCTGAGTTTAACAAGATTTCCGAGTGGGTCATAAGTGAGTCGGGTAAAATGTTCTCGGAGAAGGCTGTCCAGCTTTTTCAAGAGGCAGTCACTTATGATAAAATTTTATATTTGAAGGACAGGGGCGCGTTTACCAGTCTGAAGCGGGAACTGCGTACAGTGACGAGCGATTATTCTGTTGAGGAGATACATGATTTTGCAAGAATGTTTGCGAGTATCATAGATTACAAATCTGAATTTACCCAGACACATTCTCTCGGCGTAGCGGACAAAGCCGAACAAATGGCAATTTACTACGGTTTTGATCGTGAAAAGGCCACTCGCTTTTATCTCGCCGGAGCGCTGCATGACATTGGTAAACTGCTTGTATCAAATGATATTCTGGAAAAACCGGGAAAACTTACTATCGATGAGTTTACCACGATGAAGGACCATGCTTCCGCAACCCGTTATGTATTAAGGCTCGTAAAAGGAATCCCGGATGTCGTAAAGTGGGCATCCAACCATCACGAAAAGCTGAACGGAACAGGCTATCCGAGAGGACTTACCGCCGAAGAACTCAGCTTTGAAGAACGTCTGATGGCATGTATTGACATCTATCAGGCACTGACGGAAAAAAGACCCTACAAGGACGGTATGCCCCACGAGAAGGCAATCGCCATTATGCAGGATATGGTTGACAAAGGTGAAATTGACGCAACTATTGTGCGGGATATAGCTGCTGTTATGGCTAATCCCTCTTGCGCACCCGACAATGTTAAGTAAGGTACATAGAATCATTTCAACATAAAGCGCACGGTTTTCAACTGAAGAAAACCGTGCGCTCGTCTATGCTGCAAATACATTATCCTATTTGTAATGCTATGTCTGTTTCATCACTGTTGGCTGTCTTCTTTCCCCTCTTGTTCCTGTACATATCCTGATCCGCCAACTCAACCATTTGGTACCGATCCACATCAACTGCACTTTGTTCAAAGCAACAACCAATACTCGCATCCAACGCCCATTCATTGGAATGTGCTTCGTTATATTCAGCCATTGCTGCCTGAACTTTCTTCTTGAATCCCTGTGTTTCGACCTCCGTCATACCTATTGCCAATACTATAAATTCATCGCCGCCATATCTGCATACCAGACAGTCGGAAGGCCCGTTTTCTACCAGTATATTCGCCATGGTCTTGATGTAGGTATCTCCTTCTTCATGGCCTAAATTGTCATTTACTTTCTTAAGACCGTTCATATCAATAAAGAACATGGAAACTGATGCATTCTGGGACTCTGCCTTTTCCAATACCTTCACTATCTGATCATTGAAGCCGGCTCTGTTATAGACGCCCGTTAATTCATCATAGCGCCACTTCTGATTCATTCTCTCCATCATTGTCTTTAAGGCTTCCTGTTTGCGTACATATTCCATCGCATTGCACAGATTCATAATAAAATTCTGGAAGAGAGGTCTCTCCAATACAGGTCTATAATTGCCGGTTACACAGTAACCGAAACAAAAATCTTCATAATGCAGCGGTAAAACCACATAATAATGTGAACCGGCAGATTTCTCACGATCAGGCGGCAGCAGCAAATTTTTATCAAAGGCTTCATACTGGGTGATTTTACCTCTTTCATAGGCTAAAGGCACCGTAACCTCATCTAAATATGTACTTGTATCCCGTTCCCAGTTGTATCCGGCTTCTATCCGGTCCAGTTCATTTATATAAGCCTGTATATGCCCGTTTATACAGAGATAGAAATATTCCGGATTAATCAACCTGATATATTTTCGCAGCGTGACCATCAAATCACGAAAACGCTCCAAGCCTGTAAATTCCGCGGACGAATTTTTCAAAAGCATCTGGCTGTAATCAAGCTCTATCTGTCTGTTAACATACAGCTCCTGAACCTGTGCATGCGAAAAATAATTGCGTCTTGCACATCCGCAGGATTCGGAGAAAACAGGTTCTGCATAGATAGTTCCGTCCTCTACAGGCTCCTTCTGCCAAGCCTGTTTTAGTTTCTGATAGGCCATTTCCGCAGCCGGATACATACCTTTTTTGACAGAAGTCACTCGAGGATTACTGAGCATAGCCATATCAGTGTCATCATATCCTGTCACGATGACATCGTCCGGCACATGGAAACCTTTATCGGACAGCCTCCGGATTGCTCCAAGAGCCATGCGGTCATTGGCGGCCATAATGGCTTCGGGAAGCGGTCTGTCCATTTTCAGGAAGTGGTCCACTGCCCTAACTCCGTCCCGGTAAGTGTAATCGCCGTAGTAAATATAATCCTCCTGCCAGTGGAGCTTATGCTTGTGCATGACAGATTTGTAAACTTCCAACCGCTCCTGTGCATCAGCATTGTCAAGCGGACCTGCTATATAATAAATACTTCCGACATTGTGCTCATTGATCAGATGTTCCGCAATTGCGCGCGTCCCCCCACTGTTTTCCACAGTTACGTTGATAGCGCCTGCAAACTTATCATTCAGTGAAACACAGGGGACACCGCTCTCCGCAATCCTCCTGGTAAGATTATCTACCGTTTCCAAGTCATGTATTGTAACCGTATCTATAATGATGCCGTCATACTGCTTAAAGTCAGGCAGGTTATAAATATTATATTCACCTTTCTCATACTTATAACGCGTTCCGTACCCCCATGCGTCGCAGGTAAAAATGTACACATCCGTTCCATCCGCCTGTGCAGCATCCAAAACACCGTTTATGAACCGTCTTTGATTATAGAACCCTGTCCCGCCTATTAAAACCGCTATCTTCACCCTATAGTTCTCCTCTTTACCAATAGTTCGTAATACTACCCTATATTAAAATCACATAAATTATATCATAATATATTATATAAAACAATCAAATCTATCCCAAATCTACTAAAAAAAGGCACACCAGTCACCCGGCAAGCCTTTCCAAACCTCAAAAATCCATAATTATATGTCATTTACTCCTTTACCCCATTTAAATATATAGAATACTTTTCATTGAAATCCTCCAGTTCTTCTTTTTCTGTAATCCACACTATCACATAGTACTCCGCAATGCCAAGCCTTGAATAGGCCTCCAGTCTATGGTTTCCATCATTCAACTCGAATCCGCCATCAACATAATGTACAATAAGCGGCGGCATATCCTTCTGTTGTGTAAGAACATCTTTTAGTTCTGCAACATGCTTTTCAAACCAGTTTTCGGGAATGTGATATTTCATACCATCCTCCGGACCACAACAACGCATAAAAAGCTGTAAAGGCATTTGGATCGGTCCAATAAAAAATCTGTCAAATAACTTTAACCCATCCGAAAACTCCTTATTATGTCCATCCGACAACAGATATTGATGAATCCATTCCTCTACTTTTCCGCATTTTGCAAAATCCATTGCTGAGGAAAGAGAACATTGATATTTTGGCATAATAACCTCCTTTTTTGCATAAACGATTCTTTTGATTGATTCAGGAGATAGAAAATATTCTTCTGCCAGAGTTTCAATGCCGGCACCTGTTTTGAACTTGGCTTTTATTTCACAGTTACGTTCATAGATATATCTCTTATAACCGGAAGTCTCTCCCCAAGACTGTTTTTCCTCGCGCGCCGGAATATAGACAGTCTTGCCCGAAACATATTTCTGAATCTGCCTAAGCAGAGCTTCCAAAATTTTGACATATTTTCTCTCAGATTTTCTTAATTACCATATTGCTTTTTCCATATCTTCTGCATATAATGAGAATATGAATAGGTGACTGAACCAGCCATCCTAACAGTGGGTGTATCTCAGCCCTTAAATGAGAAAGTTCATCAGTGAGTGTATCTCAGCTCTTAAATGAGAAAGTTATGAGTGAGCGTTTCGCTGCTCTGAATGCGAGTGTAACATCAGGGGCAGAATTCCTGCCCCTATTCTTTTTTCACATCTGAAAGGAATTTTTCTATGAATATTCACTTCTATGAAATCAATGCACATTACATTGATTATCTATCTGCTTTAGAACCACACTTTTTCCATAATAAACGCCCCGGACAGTTTAACAATAGGAAATACATCGGCATTATTCTTCAAGTTAATGATATGGATTATTTTGCTCCACTTTCTTCCTTTAAACCTAAACATATAAAAATGGATGAAAGCGTAGACTTTATAAAAATTAAAAATTATGCTGTTATTAACATTAATAATATGTTTCCTGTACCAGAAGGGCAATATACATATATCCATATCCAGAAAGTAAAAGATGCCAGCTACCAAGCATTGCTTCAAGCAGAATACCGCATTATCAAAAAATTACGAAATCGCATTCTGCAAAATGCAAATACGGTATATAAACATCGCATTGAAAAGGGAACCTCCACCTCTTTAGGAAAACGGTGTCATGATTTTCTAAATCTTGAAAAGGCTTGTCAAAACTATTGCAAGTAAATCTCCTTGTTTTTTCCTACTTGTTCGTTTTGCAATTTGTGCTTTGTCCCCCGACATAGTAACTTCAAGTCGCAATGTTGCAAGAGTTTCTTCATCCAAAACACAAAACTTCTCTCCTTAAACATATAACTGCCAATTTTGATTTAGGAGCTGCGCTATGAGCATGATAGTTACAGGACGTGCCCTTCTCTTTTTCGCCAAATAATTGTCCACCGTTTGTTTTTTGAAGCACCCCGTCTGTAATAAAGTATTATAATTATTTGATATTAATTGCAAAAACAAATTATATTTCATTTTATTTAACCTCCGATACAATAATTTCCTTAATTTTGCTGATAGTTTCCCTATTTTTTTCTGTATTTCTAAAAATTAATTTTATTATATACGTCAGCGCCTCTTCATCCGTCATCTCCCGGTCTACTTTTTCTGGACTTGCTAGTTCTTCTTCCTCTTCCAGAAATATAGATTCTCCGCGAAATAATCTCCCGCTCGCATTAATTAGCTTTTTATAAAAATCCAACTTACAGAGCTGTTGAATGAAAAATTTGCAGCACTTTGTCGGTTGACGTAAGAAGACCTCGCAAAATAGAATAAACTCAATACAATCTCTTCGCACTACTAAAGAATTCAACTCAATCCCTTTTTTTACCCTCGATTTTTCTCCTGCCTCTGAATATACTATGGCTGCTGCTCTTACCTCATCAAATGTAGATTCAAGATTAATCCCCTCTCTCTGACTAAGTAGCTCTGGGTAAAATTTTATTTGGTACCTGTACATGCTTTCTCCTTTCTTCACACCTTATTTTCACCATATAATTTATGGTGTATCATAATTTTATGAGCTTTTAAAGGAATTGTCAACTATCTTTTGCTTCGCTCCATCTCGGCCGCGGGCTTCGCCCTATGTATCCAGAAAAATAAAGGCTTCGACGAGCAAGCTCTCCGAAGCCTTTACATTTCTGTCTACGCATGGCTCATTGCCAGCGCGAATGTTATTTATTATTGATTGCCGCCTGTGCAGCTGCCAGTCTTGCGATGGGCACACGGAACGGTGAGCAGGATACATAGTTTAATCCTACCTTATGGCAGAACTCTACGGAAGAAGGATCTCCGCCGTGCTCGCCGCAGATTCCGCACTTTAAGTCGGGACGGGTCTTGCGTCCCTTCTCAACTGCCATCTGTACCAACCGGCCCACACCGGTCTGATCCAGTCTTGCAAACGGATCCGACTCGTAAATCTTAGCCTGATAGTAAGCGTCTAAGAACTTGCCTGCATCGTCACGGGAGAAACCAAAGGTCATCTGGGTCAAGTCATTGGTACCGAAGGAGAAGAATTCAGCTTCTTCTGCCACAGCGTCTGCTGTCAGGGCTGCACGGGGAATCTCAATCATGGTACCGATGTGGTATGCCATGTCGGAATTCTTTTCTTTCTTAACCAGTTCCGCTGTCTCTACTACGATATCCTTCACATATTTTAACTCTTTCTTCTCTCCTACCAGAGGAATCATGATTTCGGGAACAATATCATAGCCCTTTTCTGCCTTCACTTCAATGGCTGCCTCCATAACGGCTCTGGTCTGCATCTTGGCGATTTCAGGATAGGTAACTGCCAGACGGCATCCGCGGTGACCCATCATGGGATTGAACTCATGGAGGGAATCGCATTTTGCCTTAACATCTTCTACACTTAAGCCCATATCCTTTGCCAGTGCTGCCATATCCTCAGGATCGGTGGGTACGAATTCATGAAGAGGCGGATCCAGATAACGAACCGTCATGGGTCTGCCTTCCAGAGTTTCATACATTGCCTTGAAGTCCGCCTTCTGGAATACTAACAGCTCGTCCAAAGCAGCTTCTCTTGCTTCCACGGTATCGGAAAGGATCATCTTACGGATCTTGGGGATTCTGTCCTCGCCGAAGAACATATGCTCTGTACGGCAGAGACCGATACCTTCCGCACCCAGTTCCACTGCCTTAGCAGTATCTGCAGGGGTATCTGCATTGGTGCGTACCTTCAAAGTCCTGAACTGGTCAGCCCATGCCATGATACGTCCGAAGTTTCCGCTTACGGAAGCCTCTACTGTCTTGATATCGCCTTTATAAATCTTACCGGTAGTACCATCCAAGGAAATATAGTCTCCCTCATGGAAGGTATAACCGCCAAGTTCAAATACCTTTGCTTCTTCGTCAATCTTCATTTCACCGCAGCCGGATACACAGCAGGTTCCCATACCGCGCGCTACTACCGCTGCGTGGGAAGTCATACCGCCGCGTCCGGTCAGGATACCCTGTGCTGCATGCATACCTTCAATATCTTCGGGAGAGGTTTCCAGACGAACTAAGATCACTCTCTCACCTCTGCCGCCTACGCCGGCTGCTTTTGCATCCTCAGCGCTGAAGCAGACTTTACCTGCTGCCGCACCGGGAGATGCGGGCAGTGCGGTACCGATGACTTCACCGGCTTTTAATGCCTCTGCATCAAAAGTAGGATGTAACAACTGATCCAATGACTTTGCCTCAATACGGCTGACTGCTTCTTCGGGTGTGATCTTGCCTTCATCCACCAGATCACATGCAATATTGATAGCCGCGGGAGCGGTTCTCTTTCCGTTTCTGGTCTGTAAGAAGTAAAGCTTGCCTTCTTCGATGGTGAACTCCATATCCTGCATATCACGGTAATGGTTTTCCAATTTCATAGCCAGTTCCATGAACTGCGCATAACATTCAGGCAAGTCCTTCTCTAACTGGGTAATAGGCTGAGGAGTACGAACGCCTGCAACCACGTCCTCGCCCTGTGCGTTGATCAGGTACTCACCGAAGATACCCTTTTCACCGGTAGAAGGATTACGGGTAAACGCAACGCCGGTACCGGAGGTGTCTCCCTTGTTGCCGAATACCATGCACTGTACGTTTACCGCGGTACCCCAGTCACCGGGAATATCATTCATACGTCTGTAAACAATGGCACGAGGGTTGTCCCACGAACGGAATACGGCTTTCACCGCACCCATCAGCTGCTCTCTGGGATCCTGTGGGAATTCCTCCCCATGCATAGCTTCTTTGTATACAGCCTTGAATTTATTTGCCAGTTCCTTTAAATCATCTGCGTTTAACTCTGTATCATAAGTGACGCCTTTTGCTTCTTTCATCTCGTCGATGATCTTCTCGAAAAAGGACTTCGGAACCTCCATAACAACATCGGAATACATCTGAATGAAACGACGGTAGGAATCGTATGCGAATCTGGGATTTCCGGTCTTTTTTGCAAAGCCTTCCACTGCAATGTCATTCAGACCCAGATTCAAGATCGTATCCATCATACCGGGCATAGATGCTCTGGCACCGGAACGAACCGATACCAACAGAGGATCTTCGGTATCCCCGAACTTCTTGCCCATCAGCGCTTCCAAATCCGTCAAATTTTGGAAAATCTGTTCCTGAATCTCTGCGGAAATGGTCTTGCCCTGCTTGTAATAATCAACACAGGCCTCGGTCGTTACGGTAAATCCCTGTGGAATAGGAAGACCTAAACTGGTCATCTCCGCCAGATTAGCGCCCTTGCCGCCGAGCAGATTTCTCATGTCTGCACTGCCCTCTTTGAATTTGTACACCCATTTGTTCATGCGTCATAATCTCCCTTGCCATAATATTTATGTGTCTAATACTTCCATAATTGTATCAATTTACCAAAAAAACATCAAGCAATATGGGTGAATTATTCACTCATTAGAAACACTTTCGTTTATTATATCCAAATCTTTCCTTTTTATTTATGCAGTTTGTCCAAAAAATGTAAGCAGTTACATTTGTTTATTGTTGCAATAGCCACAAAAACAGAAGAAACCGCCCGAACAAATCTAGCTCTTAGGCAGAAAGCTGTCAAAGATAAACATATCAAATTCCTTACGGCTCTGCTTCAGTTCTTCCTCATTTTTTATGGTCCAGGCCGCGGCCGGTGCCCGATAAAGATGCCTGCAAAGCCGCCTGGATAAATCCCTGTAAAGAAAATGATTGTAGGCAATAAAATCCGGTTTACCAATAAAATTAAAGAGCAGATGGTGAAGTGCAAAATACAAAAACGGTGAAAGCGTATTTTCTCCTGCTTTGATAAAATTGTCCGCCAACTGTCCCCGCACGATTTCCTTTCTGTTCCTCCTATACCAGAGCAGGGCTAAGGGATGAAAAGACTCAATACAGTAGGGACCGTTATAAGTCTGCAGCAGCTGATCCGCAATGGGACACACCTCCGCTCTTTTCCCGGAAATTTTATATTCTATGATAAGCGGCACCCTGCCGTCCACCAACTTGAGGAAATCCTCAAACCGCGGTATCTTTTCCGCCGTTTTACAGAGGGAAAACTGCTGCAGTTCTTCGTAGGTAAAATCTTCTACCTTTCCTTCCGCACCGCAAATTCTATCCAAAGTGGAGTCATGGAATATTACCGGCACTTTGTCTTTAGAGAGCTGCACGTCCAGTTCAATGCCAAAGCCCGCGTCCACTGCCTTTTTAAAAGCGGCCATAGAATTTTCCGGAGCCTGTGAAAAATTGTCGTGCAGTCCCCTATGGGCATACAGCACACCTTTAAACGGCGTTATATCCGGTCTGTGTACCATTCTCGGCATGATCATCAGCAAATACAGTATCACAAATAAAAGCAGAATGCCTGCCGCTATGAGCAATATCATATCCAATCCTCCAAGTTTTCCTTCTTCCGCCGGCCTTTCCCTGCCATGGGCATTATACCACGGAAACATCAGCAAAACAATCGACCCTGTGCAGCTTTTTCTTCTAAAATATAAAGAATGGGTTGAAAAATCCCGTAGTTTCTGTAAAATAGGTAGGGAGTGGCTTTTCACCAATTACAGAAAGGTATAAAAATTATGATCAGTGCAAATAACGTAACTTTACGAATCGGAAAAAAAGCTTTGTTTGAAGATGTCAATATCAAATTTACCGAAGGCTGCTGCTACGGTCTGATCGGTGCAAACGGTGCCGGCAAATCCACTTTTTTAAAGATTTTATCAGGCCAGTTGGAAACCACAAACGGAGAAGTATTCATTACCCCCGGACAGAGGCTTTCCGTTTTGGAGCAGGACCATTTCAAGTATGATGACTACACCGTACTGGATCTGGTCATTATGGGCAACGAGCGCCTCTATGAGATCATGAAAGAAAAGGACGCTATCTATGCCAAGGAGGACTTCTCCGATGAGGACGGCATCCGCGCCAGCGAGCTGGAAGCGGAGTTTGCGGAGATGGACGGCTGGGAAGCCGAATCCAACGCTGCCTCTCTTTTAAACGGTCTGGGTATCGACACCTCTCTTCACTATTCTATGATGAAGGATTTAAACGGTAACGAAAAGGTAAAGATTCTCTTGGCGAAGGCTCTGTTTGGCAATCCCGATATCCTGTTATTGGACGAGCCTACCAACCACTTGGATCTGGATGCCATCGCGTGGCTGGAGGATTTCCTGATCGACTTTGAAAATACGGTCATTGTAGTTTCCCACGACCGTTATTTCTTAAATAAGGTCTGCACCCATATTGCGGATATCGACTACGGCAAGATTCAGCTCTATGCCGGCAACTACGATTTCTGGTATGAGTCCAGCCAGCTTTTGATCAAGCAGATGAAAGAGGCCAATAAGAAGAAAGAGGAGAAGATCAAGGAATTACAGGAATTTATCTCCCGCTTCTCCGCTAACGCCTCCAAGTCCAAACAGGCTACCGCCAGAAAGCGTGCGTTGGAAAAAATCGAGTTGGACGAGATCCGTCCTTCCAGCAGAAAATACCCCTATATTGACTTCAGGCCGGAGCGTGAGATCGGCAATGAGGTTCTCTCCGTGGAGCATATTTCCAAGACCGTAAACGGTGTGAAAGTATTAGATGACATCTCCTTTATTGTGGGACATGATGATAAGATTGCTTTTGTAGGCGGCAACGAACTGGCTAAGACCACCCTCTTCCAGATTCTCATGGGTGAACTGGAGCCGGATGAGGGCAGCTATAAATGGGGTGTGACTACCTCTCAAGCTTACTTCCCCAAGGACAATACGGCGGAGTTTGACAATGACCTGACCATTGCGGACTGGCTCACCGGCTATTCTCCTGTTAAGGATGTTACCTATGTGCGTGGCTTCCTTGGCCGTATGCTCTTTGCCGGCGAGGACGGTGTCAAGAAAGTGAAGGTGCTCTCCGGTGGAGAAAAAGTGCGCTGCCTGCTTTCCAAGATGATGATCAGCGGCGCTAACTGCCTGATCTTAGACGAGCCCACCAACCATCTGGATATGGAATCCATCACTGCTTTAAATAACGGCCTGATCAAGTTTGGCGGCGTGGAGCTGTTCTCCTGCCATGACCATCAGTTTGTCCAGACTACGGCCAACCGTATTATGGAAATTCTGCCAAACGGTTCTTTGGTCGATAAGATCACAACCTACGACGAGTATCTGGCAAGCGATGAAATGGCAAGAAAGCGTACCGTCTATACCAAGACCGGAGATGATGAAGATTAATCATGGTGGATTTGCATGTACATTCGATTTTTTCAGACGGCTCTTACTCTCCCCGCGAGCTGGTGGAATACGCACTGACGCACAATATCAGCGCCTTTGCCCTGACAGACCACGATACTGTGGCGGGACTGCCTCAGGCTCTTTTCTGTGCAAAAGAGCTTTCCGGCAGAGTATGTGAGGCCAATCCGGAAGGCAAAACAGTGGAAGTGATTCCGGGCATTGAATTTTCTACGGAATACGAGGGACGGGACATCCATATTGTGGGACTCTATATCGACTATACGAACGAACGGTTCACCCGGCATCTGGAGGATTTTGTAGCCTCCAGGGAAGCCCGCAACGAAAAGATTTGTTCTCTTCTGACCGAGCACGGCGTTCCCGTTACCTACTCCGCAATCAAGGCCCGTTTTCCGGGGGCGGTCATTACCAGAGCCCACTACGCCCGCTTTCTTTTAGCGGAGGGCTATGTCAAGAGCATGAGTGAAGCCTTTGACCGGTATGTGGGCGACCATGCTCCCTGCTTTATTCCCAGAGAGAAGATTTCTCCCACACAGGCGGTTTCTCTCATACGGGCAGTGGGCGGTATCCCGGTACTGGCTCATCCCACTCTGTATCATATGAGTTTGGAACGGCTGAAAGGACTCGTAGCCTATCTAAAACAAGCCGGACTTCAGGCCATAGAGGGCATCTACTCCACTTACTCCGTTTCTGAAACCAGAGAAATGCAGGCCATTGCCAAAGAGTTCGGGCTTGCCATCAGCGGAGGCTCCGATTTCCACGGAGATAACAAACCGGGACTGCATTTCGGTACCGGTTACGGTAAGCTCTATATTCATGAAGATATACTGGATAACTTAAAAAAAGAACGTCAGTCAAATTGAGGAAATTCCCATTTGACCGGCGTTTTTTCTACATTGTAATTACTTTCTATTTGGGAACCGTTTTTGTTTCTTTTCATATCAGTATAATAACCGTATAAAAGGAACAATAAACTATGGCTATTGGATATCTACTAATACAGACAAGGACCGCACAGAGCGCCATTCCCGTGGATGGCGTGCGGGTTACGGTTCTGGATGATGAGGGAAATACACTCTATCGCCTCACCACGGACGAAAGCGGCGAAACAAGGGCTGTTCCCCTTCAAACAATGGATCGAAGTTTTTCGCAGAATCCCGATTATCTGGGAATTCCCTACGTAAGCTACGGCGTACTCGTGGAGGCAGAGGGCTTTGAGTCGGCTTCCTTCACGGGAATCCCCATTTTTGACGGAGAAACGGCGACTCTGCCCGTCACGCTCCTTCCGCTGCAGAACGCGCAACCCCGTCAGGCAATAGAAAATACTGCCTTTGGCCCTCCTGCAGTCACTATGACGGAACCTCGGAATCAGGAAGGCACCTCGGCAGATGCACGGGTACTGCGTCAGGTTGTGATTCCCAACCCGATCACTGTGCATCTGGGTGCGCCCGATGCGTCAGCTTCCAACGTAGAGGTTTCCTTTTCAAACTATGTAAAAAATGTGGCAAGCTGTGAGATCTATCCCACATGGCCTGCATCCGCTCTGAGAGCAAATATCTACGCAATCATGACCTTTGCGTTAAACCGCGTTTATACTGAGTGGTACAGAGGCCGGGGCTACAATTTCGACATTACCAACAACACCGCCTATGACCAGTACTACGTCCCCGGGCATCCTATTTACGACTCCATCAGCCGTGTGGTGGATGAATTATTCGGTGAATATGTGCGCAGGCAGGGGCAGAATGCTCCCTATTTCACTTCCTTCTGTAACGGTACCACTGCCACATGTCAGGGACTCTCCCAGTGGGGCACGGTATCGTTATCAAACCAAGGCTATACCCCTCTGCAGATTCTGCGTTATTACTACCCCAATGATATTGAAATTGTTGAAACCAATATTGTGACAAATGTACTCTCCTCCTATCCCGGAAGCGCTTTGCGGCTGGGCAGTACCGGACTGGATGTCCAGACCGTCCAAACGTATTTAAATCGTGTACGGCGTAATTATCCTGCAATTCCCGCTATCGCCGACCCTTCGGGTACCTTCGGTGAAAGCACAAGAGCTGCAGTGGCAAAATTCCAGAGTATTTTCAATTTGACCGCAGACGGCATCGTCGGAAAGGCTACCTGGTATAAATTATCTAATATTTACGCCTCGGTAGCCAGACTGGCAGAACTTGACAGTGAAGGTTCTACCCTGGGCATCGGAACCGTTCCGCCCAATGTAGTGCTCAGACAGGGTTCACGGGGCCAGGATGTAGTGACCCTGCAATATCTGCTGAATGTCATATCCCGATTCTATTCGAGCGTTCCCGCTCCTACGCAGGACGGTATCTTCGGCAGCGGCACCCGTCAATCCGTCATTGCGTTCCAGCAGACAGTGGGGTTAGATCCCGACGGAATCGTCGGTGCACGCACCTGGGAATCTTTGTATAATATTGCCCTTGGCCTTGAACAAAATGTTCCTACTCCCGGACCGGAAACAGATACGATCACCTATACGGTTCAGGCAGGCGACAGTCTCTGGCTGATTGCCAGACGTTACGGAACTACGGTAAATGCCATCAGGCAGGAAAATGGACTGACCAGCGATGTGCTCCAGATAGGGCAGGTATTACGTATTCCTGTTTCCGAAAGTCCTTATGTGGAGTACACTGTCCGCGCAGGGGATACCCTCTGGGAACTTTCCCGCAGGTACGGCACCACCGTGGAGGCCATCATGCAGGCCAACGGACTAAGCAGCACTGTACTTCAGATAGGGCAGGTGCTACGCATCCCGATAGGATAAAAACGCCAAAGCCAATCTTATGCTTTGGCACAAAAAATTACAGGGGACAAATTTTAATCTGTCCCCTGTTACATAGAAGCAGTTTTCATATTAACTTCGGTACTACAATTTTTTATCCTTCTACGATCAAATACCTGCCGTCTCCCACCTCAAAGACTTCCGCTTCTTCCAAAATAGTTTCCGCATCGGCACCGTCCATATCAATGCCCGCTTCCTCAAAATAGGCCATTACCTCTTCCGGGGAATCCACCACTTCCGCCATGCATTCCTCCAAAAAGTTCTCCGCCTCCTCTCTGTTGGCGGCTACCTCTTCGGGAAACAGCTGCAGTTGATTTTTCAGAAAGCAATCTAATACCGCATCATCAAATTCTTGCATCCTGCACACCTCCCTTTGATATTTATTTTTGCTATGCTCCCCTATTTGCCTCTATCATAGAGGCTGTATCATAAATAGTCAAGTAGTTTCAGCGGATTTTCAATCACTGCATCCGCATGATTCTCCTCCAGCTCTTCTTTGGTCCGAAATCCCCAGAGCGCACCTACCGTAAATGCACCCGCTGCTTTCCCTGTCTGCATGTCGGTGCCTGTATCCCCCAGATACAGGATATCCTCCGCACTTAACTTAAGCTGCTTTAAAATATAGAATACACCCTCCGGACTGGGCTTTCTCTGTATCCCTTCCGTCTGCCCCAGCACGATATCAAAGCAGTCTTCACCAAAGATCTCACGGATGACTTCAACGGTTCTGTTATGAGGCTTATTGCTGAGTACAGCCAGCTTTACGCCTCTCTCCTTTAAAGCGCTCAGCAGTTCTTTGATTCCTTCATAGGGTTTCACACGGTACATACAGTATTTCTCAAAGACCTTCTGATACTCCGCATAGGCCTCTGCAAAATGCACATGCTCCGTATCTCCCCCCGCCTCTAAACATCTCTCCACCAACACCGCCGCGCCGTCCCCCACAAAGTATTTGTACTGCTCTACGGTATAGGGTCCAAACCCAAATCGTCCCAATGCTTCATCCGCACTGCGTTTGATGGAGGCAATGGTATCGTTTAAGGTTCCGTCCAGATCAAAGACGACCGCCTTCTTCATCTTTTAAACACTCCTTCAATTCCTGATAGAGCCGCCCTACGGGGAGCCCTACCACATTGTTGTAATCTCCTGAAATCCCTTTAATATGAGCGGCACACCGTCCCTGTATGCCATAGGCCCCGGCCTTATCCAAGGGATCGCCCGTGGCTGCGTAGTCCCGGATTTCCTTCTCGCTCATAGGATAAAAAGTCACTTCCGTCTTTTCATAAAAGGTTCGGCTCTGCACATGATCCCTCACGGTATAGCATATCGTCACGCCGGTATATACCTGATGCGTGTTTCCGGAAAGCATTCTTAACATGGAACAGGCCTCGGCCTCATCCTTAGGTTTCCCAAGGATTCTGCCCTCAAAAGCCACTACGGTATCTGCGCCGATCACAACCGCAGCCCCATCCTGCAGTCTCTCCCATACATCCTGTGCCTTCTGCCCGGAAAGCGCACAGACCACCTCTTCGGGCAGACTGCTTTCTATCTTTTCCTCACAGGCGCTCTCCATTACTTCAAATTGTAATCCGATTTGCAAAAGCAGCTCTCTCCGTCTGGGCGAAGCGCTTGCTAATATGATTCTACTCATGATGTCTCTCCGGAATAAAAACTCTCACTTTTTCTTCTTCATTGCTTTCTTCGGCCAGTTTTGCAGCTTCCTCGCTGAAAGCCTCCTGAGAATGATAGCTTTCCTTCCCTCTTCTGTCCACTTTTTCATAACTGCCGTCCGCATTCAGCAGATGGGCTTTCACCGTATCCCGAAGCTGACTCTGCAGGATGTGTAAGAGTTCGGCCTTTAATTCTTCCTGCTCCACCGGGAAGAGAATTTCCACGCGCCTCTCCAAATTACGGGGCATCCAGTCCGCACTGGAACAGTATACCTCAGGAGCACCGCCGTTTTCGAAGTAAAAAATCCTGCTGTGCTCTAAGAAGTTCCCTACGATGGAACGCACCGTAATATGCTCGCTGATACCCGGAATCCCCACTTTTAAGCAGCAGATCCCCCTGACGATCAGCTCGATTTTTACCCCGGCGGCACTGGCCTCGTAAAGAGCCGCGATCACATCCGGGTCACAGAGGGAATTCATCTTGGCAATGATATGGGCGTCCCGGCCGTCTGCTGCCGCCCGCCTTTCCCGGTTGATCAAATAGATAAATTTGTCCTTCAGCCACAAAGGCGCAAGAGTCAGTTTGTTCCAGTGTAGCGGCTCCGAATAGCCCGAAAGCATGTTAAATACCGCCGTAGCATCCTCCCCGATGGCCTCGGAGCAGGTAAGGAGCCCGATATCCGTATAAAGCTTCGCGGTAGCGTCGTTATAGTTGCCGGTTCCAAGATGCACATATCTGCGGATACCGTCCTCCTCCCGCCGTACCACCAGCGTGATCTTGCTGTGGGTCTTTAATCCTACCAGCCCGTAAATGACATGGCAGCCTGCCTGTTCCAGTTTTCTTGCCCATACAATATTGTTTTCCTCATCAAAACGGGCCTTTAACTCCACCAGCACGGAAACCTGCTTGCCGTTCTCCGCAGCCTGCGCCAACGCACTGATAATAGGCGAATTGCCGCTGACACGGTAGAGTGTCTGCTTGATCGCCAATACATTTTCATCCCTGGCCGCCTGTCTGATAAACTCCACGACCGGTTCAAACGTCTGATAGGGATGATGCAGCAGAATATCCCCTTTTCTGACGGCCTCGAATATGTCCGCGCCTGCGGGCAGCTTAGGTACCGGCTGGGGTACATGTTTAAGAGCCTTTAAGTGCTCAAAGCCCTCCAACCCGTACATTTTCATCAAAAAGGTCAGATCTAACGGTCCGTCAATGGTATAGATACTCTCCTTATGGATGGAAAGCTCCTCTTGCAAAAATTTAAGCAGCCTTTTGTCAATGCCAGCCTCCACTTCCAGACGGATGGCCTCGCCCCACTGTCTTTTCTTTATCTTCTTTTCGATTTCTTTCAGTAGATCAGCGGCTTCTTCCTCTTCAAGGGTCAAGTCCGCATTCCGCATGATACGAAAAGGATGTACACAGATAATATCGTAATTTAAGAAAAGCTTATGGATATTTCGCTCAATAATTTCTTCCAATAAAATGACTTTCCTGCGCTCCGCGACAGAGGGCAGTTCCACCACTCGGGGCAGTACGCTGGGTACCTGTACCGTGGCAAATTCCAGTTCTCCGCCGCCCTCCTTCTTGGTGACGAGTGCCCCCAGATTCAAGGATTTGTTCCGGATTAAGGGAAAGGGTCTGGAAGAGTCCACCGCCATGGGAGTCAGCACGGGATATACATTGTCTTCAAAATAACTGTCTATGAACTCGCCGTCGGCTTTGGAAAGCTGCTCGTGCTTCTTGATCACATGGAGTCCATGGCTTTCAAGCAAAGGCAGCAAGGAGCGGTTATAGGTGGAATACTGCAGATCCACCAGCTCATGTATCCGGATATTCAAGCCTTTTAACTGCTCTTCGGCGGTCAGTCCGGCAATATCCTTTTTGGTATAACCGGCATTTACCATATCCTTTAAGGATGCGATCCGTATCATAAAAAATTCATCCAGATTGGAGGCCGTGATACTTAAGAATTTCAGCCGCTCAAACAGAGGAATATTCTTATCCCTCGCTTCTGACAATACCCTGTGATTAAAGAGTATCCAGCTCATTTCCCGGTTGGTATAATAGGCAGGATTTCTGTAATCCTTTTTTGCCTCTCCCATTGTGATTCCTTCCTTTCTTACCCCTTTTAAATATGCCCGTCTACAGGCTCCGTTTCTGTCTGATCACGGGCTTCACATTGAACACTTCTTCAAAGAAGGTTGCTCTGTATTCAAAAAGTCCTTTTTCCAGCGTAATATCCTCCCCCGTATCCACCGTCAGGATCAACTCGTTCTCCTTTAAAACCGCTTTTACATCTTTGAACTTCTGCTTGTGGCTGCGGTCTAAACCGTTGGCGATCCGCAGAATGGCAGTCAGCTTGGCCACCGTCAGATAGGCTTGTTTATCCAGGGAGGAGGCTCTGCTCAGTTCCTCAAAATATAAAAATTCATCATGGTTAAATTTCACAATATTGGCGATCATCTCCCGCTCCATATGGGAGAGACCGATAATCTCTGTCGCCATAATGATCTGATAGGAGCATTCTCCCAGACTTACCATGCTGATATATTTTCCGCAGTCGTGGAGAATGGCCGCAAGCTGCAGGTAGAGCCGCTCTCTGTTTCCCAGACCGTGCAGCCTCTTTGTGGCATCAAAAATCTTCATGGTCAGGCTCTCTAAGGTCGCGGCCCGCTTTCTGCTTCCCATGTATCGCTTGCTGATATTCAAAGCACAGTCTAAGATATCCTTCTCAAAATCATGCTCGCTGATAACCATTTTCTGTTCCTGCGCATATTCGTAGGCAATACCGTCGCAGAGCGTCACGCCCGGAATCCAGATGTTTTCCGCACCGGTCATCTTTAAAATACACTCTACCAATACCGCCGAAATAAAGAGCAGCCTTGCATTTTCTTCGGAAATTCCCAGTCCGGCGCCTATCTCCGCTCCGCTCCTGCCTCCCAAAGACTCCATGAAACTTCCGTAGCCTTCCTTGGTTACATAGCCGGCACTTCCCATGTTTTCTTTCACCGCTTCCATCCATCTGGAAAGATAGTCGTCCACCAATATAATATTGTATATTTCTTTTTCCTTTAAATATATTTTTTTATAGACGGACAGCTGCGCGTCATTAAACTCCGAAAGGATTTTTTCCAGTTTGGAAGGTCTGGCATTGATGTGATGCAGCCTCTCCGCCAGACGCAGTACGCCCAAACGCAGATTCTGGGTAGTAGTCAGAGTCCCCTTGTCAAAGAGGGAAAGCTGAATACTGCCTCCGCCAACATCCACGAACAGCGTCCCCTTTTCTAATATCTTATCAAATTCCGCTCCTCGTAAGGCCACGGATTTATAATCCAAAAAACGCTGTTCCGAATTGCTGATCACGTCGATCTCGATTCCCGTTCTCTGGGCAATCTGCTCCAGTACAATATCCCTGTTTTCCATCTCTCTGATGGCGCTGGTACCGTAAGCTTTGTAGGCGTCCACCTTGTAGGACTGCATAATAGCCCCATACTCTTTTAAGATTCTGCAAAGTTCTTCCACCTTTTCACAGCTGAGTTTCCCCGTGGAATATGTTTCCGTTCCCAGATCCAGCCTATACCTGACATGATCCACTTCCCGCATTTTATTCTTGCCGGAAAACGTGAAGATTTTCATGGCCAGTTCATAGGACCCTACATCGATTGCCGCAAATGTCCTTACCACTTTTATTTACCGTACCTTTCTTTTAGCCGAAATTGCAATCCCGGCTTGTTTTTATTCGATCCTCCCGGCCAGATAGTCAATAAACTGCTGTGCCGTTCTGCCGGATAATCCTCCGTGGTTTAACTCCCACTTATTGGCCTCTGCAAGCAGCTTCTCCTCGTCCATATCAATGCCGTTTCGCTCTGCCAATGTCAGGACGATTTCCCGAAACAGCTTTCTGTCAGGAGCGCCGAAATAAATGGTGACGCCGAAACGGGCTACTAAAGACAGCTTTTCCGATACTGTATCACCCTTGTGCAGATCGTCCACCCTATCTTCCTTGTCACTGTATTTTTCCCTGACAAGATGCCTTCTGTTGGAGGTGGCATAAATCAGTACATTCTCCGGTTTTTTCTCTAAACCGCCTTCAATGACCGCCTTCAAATACTTGTATTCGATCTCGAAATCTTCAAAACTCAGATCGTCCATGTAGATAATAAACTTATAATTTCGGTTTTTAATCTGGCTGATCACATCATTTAAATCCCGAAACTGATGCTTGTATACTTCGATAATACGCAGTCCTCTGTCGTAATATTCGTTGATAATGCCCTTGATGCTGGAGGATTTTCCGGTTCCCGCATCTCCGAAGAGCAGACAGTTATTGGCCTTTCTCCCGCAGACAAAGGCTTCCGTATTCTCCACCAGTTTCTGTTTCGGCAAATCATAACCTACCAAATCGGAAAGCTTCACATGGGCAATATTTAAAATGGGCTCAATATGCACGCCGTCCTCCTTATGCACCACGCGGAAGGATTTATGCAGGCCGAACCTGCCCACTCCATAGTCCTTATAAAATGCCGTCAGCGCCGCCTTCATCTCGCTTTCCGTCCGGCAGTTTTTAAACTCCTTTGCAAGGTTACAGATGCGCTTACAGATACGGGCATTATATACCTTGCTCTCCTGCTCACTGGCCTCGTAATCCAAAAGTATGCGGCAGTCCTCTGCATCCAAAGTCTGAAGCAGAGACTCAATATCCGCATCAAAGAACTCTTTGAAAATCTTAATATCGTGAAGAGCGACATCGTTGATACTGCCTTCTGTCTCCCCCCGGATCTCACAGGACATGCTGTAGCTGTTTTCATGGTTCACCAAGAGATTGGTCAGATAGCAGTGCCAGAGATTCCCATAAAATCCATGGCTTCCCGCCAAGTCAAGGAGTCTGTGGGCACAGTGATAAAAGAGGGATTTCCATTCCTCCCTCTCCTGTTTTGTACCCTTTTCATTCCCACAATATTTAAGAAGATGGGCCATATCCTCCAAAAGCCCGCCTTCCTCCATATTTCCCACACGATAAATAAGCAATTCCTGCTGGCGCATGTCCTTCTTCCTTTCTCCGCTTCCTCTTTCGCCTTAATAATTGCCGAGAATCTTCATATTGCGGGTTTCATCCCGCAGGCCGCGGAGCGCATTCTTTACCGCACCGTCCGCCAGATTGCCCTCAAAATCGATAAAGAAACGGTATTCCCAGTTCCTGTCCTCAATGGGGCGGCTTTCTATCTTGGTCATGTTCAAATTGTTATAAATAAAATGAGAAAGCATATGGTAAAGGGAGCCGCTCTTGTGGGGTATCTCAAAACAGAGGCTGATCTTTTTCGCATCTGTCTTAAATATTTTCTGGTTGGTTACCACGATAAAGCGGGTGGAATTTGTATCCGACTGGTTGATTCCCCGCTCCAGTATCTGAAGACCATATGCCTTAGCCGCATGCTCTCCGGCAATTGCCGCCTGACTCTTATCCTGCTCCTTTGCTACCTTTCCCGCCGCAAACGCATTGTTCTTCATGCTGATCTGCTGCCAGTCATAGTTCTGTAAATATCTCGCACACTGCATCAGGGACTGGGGATGGGAATACACGGTTTTAATGTCCTCTTTGGCAGCACCCGGAAGAGCTAACAGGCAGTGCTTTATTTCTATGATCTGCTCTCCTACTATATAGTTTTCAAACTCAACCAACAGGTCATATATTTCGCTGACAATGCCGGCCGTGGAATTCTCAATGGGAAGCACTGCAAAATCCGCACTGCCCTCTTCAATGGCACTCATGGCGTCCCGAAAGTTTTCTACATGAAAGCTGTGGACATCCTTCCCGAAGAATTGCTGCATGGCCGCCTGTGAATAAGAGCCCTCACTGCCCTGAAAGACTACTCTGGCATTCTCCGCATCCAGCTTGTCCACCCCTAAAAAGGGCAGCCTACCCATACTGCCGTTTTCAGCTAAAAGCTTGTACTGCATCTTACGGCTCATGCTCATCAGCTGCTCGAAAAGCTCCTCCACACCATGCCGGTTAAAATCATCGTGCACCATGGATCTGACTTTTTCTAACTTTTCTTTTTCCCTCTGGCTGTCGAAGACCTTTTTTCCGGTACTGATCTTATACTCTGCCACATTTTTACAGACTTCCATACGCTGCTCGTAAAGCTCCACGATTTCGGCATCTATTTCGTCAATTTTCTCTCTTAATTCTCCTAAATCCATAGCTGCTCCTTTGTACTTATGTTTACGCTTATCTTATACCAAAACCTACTTGATAGCAAGTAAAATAGCCGTTATAATAATGTAAACATAATTTACATATAAAATGATTTACATGTAAAATGAGATTGACCGAAAGGATGCTATCCTATGAATCCCAAAAAACAAACTATTATTTTATCCATATTTGCGGCAGTGCTTCTTTTGTCGGCTGCAGCTGCCGTGATCCTGCCCCGCTATTTTGGTAATGAAAATCCCGTACCTGCAGGTACGGTGGGCAATACGGCGGGCAATGCATATAACGAAGGTCTTTTCTGTGAATATAACGGCATCGTCTATTTCTCCAACCCTTATGACGGCGGTGCTCTCTATTCCATGAATCCCGACGAAAGTAATATAAAGAAGCTAAGTTCCTCCAGCGTATCTCATTTAAATGCCGGCGGCAGTTATCTTTTCTATTTTCAGTCGCAGGCATCCGGCAATTCCGGCTTAGGCTATGTCCGCAGCCGTCACGGTGTGTTCCGCGCTTCTTTAACCGGGAAAAAAGCTGTCTGTCTGTATGAGGACATCATTTTTAACATGCAGCTTGTGGGTAACCACCTTTATTTCCTTTCCTCCGCTGCAGACGGCGCCCATTTCTATCAGATTTCCCCGCAGGGTGGTGACCCTGAAGAACTCTCAAAGACGACCTGGAATTTTTCCTGTGCGCTCTCTGACGGAACGGTTTACTTCAACGGCACGGAAAACAATCATTATCTGTATCGCTACGATACCGCTAACGATTCTTCTTCTGTGGTCTGGGAGGGAAATATCTGGTATCCCGTATATAACAATGGATACATCTACTATCTGGATGTGTCCGGGAATTATAGACTCTGCCGCTATTCCCTGTCGGAAAATGTGATAGAAGTTCTGACCAACGACCGGGTTGACTGCTACAATCTGGCAGGCGGCTATCTGTACTACCAGAGGAATTCATCAACCGCCCCCGCTCTCGTTCGCATGAACACGGACGGTCAAAACCCGGAGGTATTGATGGAAGGCAATTTTACGCATATCAACGTTACCTCCCGCTATGTATATTTTACCGCATTCGGTGTAGAGACGCCCATCTACCGCACAGCGATAGGAAGCTCGAGCGTCACTACTTTTGACGCTGCTATGGCGGCTGCCGCAGAGAACCTCAAATAACCTGTTTCCTACTCCATCTGCCCGTCCTATACCAGATATAGGACACTATAAAATTAACGGCCCAGCCAATGGGAACGGCCCACCAGACCGCCTGTATACCTGCCACCGGCGCCATCAGATTGGCAAACAGCACTCTGATCCCCAGATTTAACAGGTTGGCGGCCATATAGACATTCACATCACCGGCCCCGCGCAATACACCGTCGGTGGAGGCCTTTAACCCTATCAGCACAAAGAACCAGCTGATAAATCTCAGATAAGCGCTGCCCGTTGCATAGGCGGCCGCTCCGGTATCCTCTTTTAAGAAGGCCTGCACAATGTCGCTGTAAAAGAGCTGCAGGATCATACAAATAAGCACTGCAAATACTGCTACCATGCGGATTCCCCCATGGTAGCCTTTTTTTACACGCTCCGTCTGCTTGGCTCCGATATTCTGGGCGGTAAAAGTAGATACCGCATTGCCTGTGGCAATCATGGGTACAATGCAGATGGACTCGATGCGCATACCGGCGGAGTAGCCGGCCAGTGTAGAGGAGCCGAAACTGTTTACGACCGATTGTACCAACAGCATGCCGATACTGACTATGGACTGCTGCACAATGGAGGGAATGGCTATTTTGGTTCCCCTAAGAAGCATCCCCGCGTCATAGAACCTCACAGGTTCCTCCCCTTCCGGATACCCGCGCAGCAGATATAATAAAATCCCAAAGGAGAGCAATGCAGAAATCCCCTGGGCGATAACGGTGGCAATGGCTACACCTGCCACGCCCATGAGCAAAACCCGCACCATATATAAATCCAGCACTATATTTAACACAGAGGAAAAAATTAACAGAAAAAGGGGAATCCGGGATCTTCCCAAGGCATTGAACATGGAGGAAAGGATATTATACATGAATAAAAATGGAAGACCACAGAAATAAATCCGCAAATACAATACTGCTGACTCCAGTATATTTTCCGGTGTTTTTAAGAGAGTCAGAATATTTTGATTCAGAAAATACCCCAGAAGGGCCAATAACAAGCTGAGGGACAAAAAGCTGAAAAAGGCCGTATAAATGCTGGTCTTCATTTTACCGTACTCTCCGGCTCCCAAATACTGGCTGGTAAGTACGGAAGCGCCCATACCGCCTCCGATCGCGATCATAATAAAAACCGTTGTCAAAGAATAGGAGGCTCCCACCGCAGCCAGTGCGTCCTCGCCCACATACCGTCCCACTATCATGGAATCGGCCATATTATAAAACTGTTGAAAGAGATTCCCCAGAATCATAGGCAGGGCAAAGAAAAAAAGCGCCCTTCCCGGACTGCCCGTCAGCATCTCTTGTTTTTGTTCCTGTTTTTCTTTCATACAGATCCTTCCGCCTCTTATATCTTATCCCATTGATACCCATCTTATTCCAAATACATAAGAGGGCGACATGGCCAAAACCTTGTACGCCCTCTATTGGTTGCTATTTTTAACATTAATGATATTGTTAATCCTTGATAATACTTACAAATCGCACCGGTGTACGATACCTGTAGTTGGAAATCCTGATACCGGTCTTTTCGTTGCTGGCATGGATGACCTGACCGTTTCCGATATACATAGCCACATGATTAATGGTTCCGGAACTGTTCGCATAGAATACCAGATCACCGGGCTGAAGCTGGTCTGCGGTAATCTTGGTTCCTTCCTTAGCCTGAGAGCCGGAATGGTGGGAAAGGCTGATTCCAAAGTGCTTATAGACCGCCATGGTAAAGCCGGAGCAGTCCACACCGTTAGTCAGGCTGGTACCGCCGTATACATAACGGTTACCCAAAAACTGCTTTGCATACTCCACAATATCCACACGCAGATCGGATACGCCCTGACCGTAGCGCAGCTCACTCATGGTAATGGCGGTGGCCAATTTCTCCTCCACGGTCACATATTCGGCAGATACATAAGCGGTATCTCCGTCAATAGAAACCATGACCCATTCTTCTAAGACCTCTATCACATCCAGTTCTTCGCCCTTGGGTACCTGTGTCAGAACCGCACTGTCCATACTGGGCTCATCCCGCACCTTTAAAGCATCCGCATTGACTACAGCTACTGTATTCATCAACTCGGTGGCACGCATTACCGCATCCGCACCCGTATAAAGATAATCCATACTCACATAGCCGTTTACGTCTCCGGAGGTTATCTTTGCCCAACCGTCCTCGGTTACTTCCAAAATCTCACAGGCGGAATCCTTGGGCATCTTACCTACCAGCTTCCCACTAGTATCGGGAGTTTCCCTTACATTCAAATTGCCGCTTTCCACCTTGGCAATTCCTAAATTGGTATAGCCCCAGAATGCACCCTGCGCGGATTCAGCCGCCGCCAGACACTCTTCTTCCGTCAAGGACATGCAAAAAAGGGAGGACGCCCCCGCATAGGAAGTTACTTCCTGCATGGATACACTGCCCGTTGCGTTTACCTCCAAGGGGAACTGCAGACCGATAAAACCTGCGGCCACAACGCCTGCGGTACAAATACTTACAAAACGATTTATTTTCTTATTCCGATTCATCTATAGTTACCTGTTATTGTCCTAAGTAAACCCGCAGCCTGATACCGCGGAAATCATTATGTTACAAAATTATTACAAACTTATTATATTCATACAGCCGACAAATGTCAACATAAAATGTGGTCGGGTTTACGCATTTTCATAAGCGAAAATTTTTACAAATGAAAAGCAGGAAAAATGCATATTCTATCGGGAATATGCTTCTCCCGCTCTGATATCTTCTTTTAATTGGGCCTCTAAAGCTTCCATATTTTCAAACTTCTGTTCCGGACGCTTAAAGGCATACAGGGACACTTCGATTTCCGCACCGTAAGCCTCTGCGTCATAGCCGTAGAGATAGGTTTCTACCCCCATGACTTTTTCCTTTTCCTCTATGGTAGGTTTATAACCAATGTTGCTGATACCCTTATAATGAACACCGTCAAGCAGCACGCCTGCAAAATATACTCCGTTAGGGGGAAGCAGCTTGTTCACCGGGGGAATCAGATTCATGGTAGGCATTCCCAAAGTATGGCCTAAGCGGTTGCCATAGCGTACCTCGCCCCTCACCGTATAGGGACCTCCCAAAAGCCGCTCCGCCAATTCCATATCTCCCCGCTCTATGGCCTCTTTGACATATGTGGAGCTGATTTCCTTTCCTTCTAACATCAGTTTTTCGATAATACGCACTTCATACCCGCACTCTTGCGCAAACAGGCGCAGCAGATCCGCATTTCCCGCGCCTCCCTTTCCAAAGGAAATATCGCTTCCGGCCGCAATCAAGCCCGCCCGCATTCTGCCGCAGAGAATCTCCTTGATAAAGACCTCCGGCAGGGTAGCTGCGGTTTCCCGGTTAAAAGGAAACTCGATCAGAATATCCACTCCCAGCAACTCAAAAAGCCTTCTCTTCTCTTCCTTTGTCGTCAGTTCCTTCCCGTCAGGTTTTCCGAATAAACGGGAGGGAGCGGTATCAAAAGTAAAAATACAGGCTTTTCTGCCATTTGCCTTTTCTGAAAGAATTTCATCCAACAACAGTCTGTGTCCGAGATGGACACCGTCAAATTTTCCGATCGCCACCGCGGTTTCTTCCTGCAGAAAGAAATCCGTGGTACCGGTAATTATCTTCATTCCCAAAGCCGTTCCTTTCCCAGTCTTTCGGCTGGCAGCTCATCACTTATTCTAAAAACATCTTTTTGGGTACAAACCGCCCTTCGCCGCGCCGAAAGGTGTAAATACCATAGAAGCGGTCGGCTGTATCATACACCCTCACTTCTTCCCCTTCGTCAAAAAGTCTGCGCTCCCGTATTCGATTTAAAAGAAAGCTGTTTCCGTTCTCTACCAGCTTTGTGGCAGTATCCACCACATGTACCTCGGCCAGCTCGCCAAACATCTCATCTACAGGCAGTAAAACTTCCTCTATCTTACCCTGCTTATAGAGACTTTCTATTTCATCCAGCTTATATGCGCCTTCCAGTGCAAAGCTTCCGGTACGGGTTCTTTCCAACCGGCTCATAACGGCGCCGCAGCCTAATTTTTCACCGATATCGTGGCAGAGGGTGCGGATATAGGTGCCTTTAGAGCAGACCACCCGCAGAGATATTTCCGGCAGCTGCATGGAAAGAATCTCCAGTTCATGGATGGTGATATTTCTGGGCTTCCGCTCCACCTCTTTGCCTTCTCTTGCCAGTTCGTAAAGCCTCTTTCCGTCCACCTTGAGGGCAGAATACATGGGCGGAAGCTGTGCATACCCGCCCACAAAAGAAAGGATTGCCGACCGCGCCTGTTCTTCCGTAACATCTGCCGGCTTCTCCTTCAGTATAGTTCCCCATATATCCTGCGTGTCCGTCACCAATCCTAAGCGCAGTCCCGCAGCATATTCTTTATCCCAATCCGTCAGCATATCGCATAGCTTGGTAGCGCTGCCCAAACATACGGGCAGTACACCCGTAGCATCCGGATCCAGCGTACCCGTATGTCCAATCCGCCTCTGCCTTACGATTCCCCGCAGTCTGGCTACTACGTCATGGGAGGTATAACCTTTTTCCTTATAGATATTGATAACTCCGTTTAACATGGACCATTTTCCTCTAACTGCTTTGCAATTTGGCCGGACAGGTTATTGATAATATCCTGCATACTGCCCTTTATGGTACAGCCTGCTGCCCGGGCATGTCCGCCGCCGCCGAAATAAGAAGCCACCGCGGAAACATCCACCAACTCGTTGGAACGCAGACTGACCTTAAATTCCGTCTGACCGATTTCATACAGAAAGATGGCACAGTCCACACCCTTGGTATTGCGCAGCTGATTGACGATCCCGTCTAAATCTCCCTGCTTCACCTGATAAAAGTCCATCATATTCCTGTCTACACAGCTGTAAATGCATCTGCCGTCCATGATGCGGACGCTGTCCATCAGTGCCCTGCCCAGAATCTGATTCTGCAAATAAGTTTTCTGATAGAAGCTTTCCTCAATAATCTTGGAAAAATCAAAACCAAATCCTATCAATTTCGCTGCTATCCGCAAAGTCTCCGGCCTAGTGTTGGAATACTGGAAAATACCTGTATCATGTATCATACCCGTATACAGAGCCACAGCAACATCCTCATCCAGCCGTTCCTCCTCCATGAGTTCATAGAGTATCTCCGCAGTAGAACCCACTTCGGGCTTTATCACGTTGATATCCCCTGATCCCTGTGCGTTACTGATGTGATGGTCTATATTGATCTTCTTTCGGGCGCTTGTAAAATACGGTACCGCTTCCCCCATCCTGTCAGCCACGGTATCCAACGCAAAAAATACGTCAAAAGTGCCTGTATGGCAAAAGGAGGAGTCAATCTCATTCAAATATTTCAAATGACGGAAATTATCCGGGGGCGTCTCTAAAAACAGCTTCACTTCCGCCTCGGGCAGCTGTCTTTTTAAGTACAAATACAGCGCCATCGTAGAACCGACCGCATCCCCGTCCGGGCGGACGTGCGCACTGATACCGATACTTGCCGCACCCGCACACGCTTCTAACAAATTCATACATTCTCCTCTGTGGTACTCTGTCCACCGTTTATGACCTCGTCAATCCGCTTGGACATATTCACACCATACTCAATGGACTGATCCATAATAAAGGTAATATCCGGCGTGTTACGCAGGTTGACAATGCGGGCCAGCTGATTCTTGATGAAACCTTCTGCGCTCTTTAAGCCCTGATAGGTCTCTTCTCTGGCCTTCTCGTCACCCAGCACACTGATCCAGGCCTTACAGGTCTTTAAATCCGGCGCTACCTCCACAGCCACCACACTGGTCAGAGGACTGATGCGGGGGTCTTTGATACCGCCACGCAAAATCTCTGCCAGCGCGCGCTGTACTTCCCCGTTGATACGGGTACTTTTTACACTGTTCTTTCTCATCTCGGCACCTCTACCATGGTATATGCCTCTACAATATCTAACTCCTGCATCTGGTCATAACCCTCAAACACGAGACCGCATTCAAAACCTGCCTTGACCTCCTTGACATCGTCCTTGAAACGCTTTAAGGAAGCCAGCGCGCCCTCGTAAATCTGCTCGCCTTCTCTGGTAATACGTATCTTGCAGCCCCTCTGGAATATACCATCTAATACATAGGAACCTGCAATATTGCCGACTGCGGAAGCCTTGAATATCTGACGCACCTCCGCATGTCCGATCACCTTTTCCTCAAACACGGGGTCTAACATACCCTTCATCGCCGCCTCGATATCCTCGATAGCCTGATAAATGACCTTGTATAGCCTGATATCCACGCCCTCTCTTTCGGCAGTGGCCTTAGCGGTAGCATCAGGCCGTACATTGAAGCCGATGATAATGGCTGCGGATGCACTGGCCAACATAACGTCGGATTCGTTGATCGCGCCTACGCCGCCATGGATGCATTTTACCACAACTTCTTCGTTGGAAAGCTTTAACAGACTCTGCTTTACGGCTTCCACGCTGCCCTGTACGTCCGCTTTGACGATCAGGTTTAACTCTTTCAAATTGCCTTCCTGAATCTGGGAGAAGAGATCGTCCAAGGACATTTTGCTCTTGGTTTCTTCCAGCATTTTCTCCTTATTCTGTGCCAGATAAGTATCTGCAAAGGATTTTGCAGTCTTATCGTTTTCATGGGCTAAGAATACTTCACCCGCACTGGGTACATCGCTCAGACCAAGGATTTCCACGGGCGTAGAAGGTCCTGCCTCTTTTACTCTTCTGCCCTTATCGTCAATCATGGCACGAACTTTACCGTGGCTTGCACCTGCAGAAATGAAATCTCCCACATGCAGGGTACCCTTCTGTACCAGTACGGTTGCCACGGGGCCTCTGCCCTTATCCAATTCCGCCTCGATGACCAAACCTCTTGCCCGTCTGTTGGGATTGGCTTTTAACTCTAAAATATCCGCAGTGAGCAGAATGGTCTCAAGCAGAGACTCAATACCTTCACCGGACTTAGCGGATACCGGCACGAACTCTGTGCTTCCGCCCCAATCCACAGGAATCAGCTCATACTCTGTCAGCTCCTGCTTTACCCTGTCCACATTGGCACCGGGCTTATCGATTTTATTCACCGCTACGACAATTTCAATTCCTGCAGCTTTAGCATGGTTAATGGCCTCCACGGTCTGGGGCATAACGCCGTCGTCCGCAGCCACTACTAAAATCGCAATATCCGTCGCATTGGCACCGCGCATACGCATGGCGGTAAATGCCTCATGTCCCGGAGTATCTAAGAAAGTGATCTTTCGGTCGTTGATGGAAACGGTATAAGCGCCGATGTGCTGGGTAATACCGCCGGCTTCCTTGTCCGTTACGTTTGTTTTCCGGATAGCGTCCAGAAGGGAAGTTTTACCGTGATCGACATGGCCCATAACACAGATAACGGGAGAGCGGGGAATCTTCTCCTCCTCCTGTTCCTCTTCTTCCTTAAGGAGCTCCTCAATAACGTCAACCTTAACCTCTTTCTCACAGAGAATTTCGTATTCCATGGCGATATTTTCCGCCTCTTCATAGGAAACCTCCTGATTGAGCGTTACGATCTTACCCTCCATAAACAGCTTCTTGATAATGGCGGAGGACTGAATCTTCATCTTTTCCGCCAACTCTTTGATCGTAATCGTTTCGGGAAGCACAATTACCTTGATGACTTCCTCCACCACTTCTTCCTTCTTCTTCTCGGGCTTGATGAAGCGGCCGGGCTTGTTCTTTAAAGCTTCTTCCTCCTCGTAGATAAAGTCCTTCTTAGAACGTTTATCCCTCTCCTGCCCGATACGGCGCTTTTCCTCGTCCCTATGCTTCTCGGCATCCTTGATCGGAGCTTCTGCCACAAAGCCTTTGCCCTGGCCCGGCTTTCTGAATCCATCTCTCTGACCGCCATTTCCTCTGTTATCGCGCCCGCTATTGTTATAAGGTCTTTCAGAACCTGCAGAAACGCCATTGCCACGGAAGCCGTTTTGACCATTGTACGCACCCGTACGGCCACCGCCTTCCATTCTTCTATCCTGCCTTTGGCCCTGCGGTCTTTCGCCTCTGCCATCCCTGTTTCCATAAGAAGGTCTCTCTCCTCCTGCTCTATTCTGGCTGCCCTGTTCTCTCTCCTGTCTGGGCGCCCTGTTTTCCGTTCTTGCCGCAGTATTCTCCTGATTATGTGCCTGTGCCGCCGGCTTTTCAGTAGGAGCCGGATTCCCCACCTGATTGGACGGAACCATCTGCACACTGGGAGTGGGCGAAGGCGGTGTCAAGGGCTTTATGGGTCTGACGGGAGCTGCCTGCCCCGATCTTACATTCTGTCCCGGTCTTGCTCCCTGCGCAGGTCTTGCACCTGCGGCATTGCCGCGAAAACCGTTCTGAGGCCCGGTAGCCCTGGAATTCTGCGGATTACTTACAAATATAATATTTTTCTTTTTTTTCGGAGCGTTTTCTGTTCCCTTCGCTTTCTGCGCCGTCTCTTTCGGCTCCTGCGCTTTTGGGGCTGCGGATTTATCCGTGGATTTATTCATGGATGCTTCCGCAGGCTGTTTCTCCTGTGCCTTCGCAGCAGGTTCTTTTGCCGTTTTTTCTGCAGCTTTTGGCTTATCTTCTTTTACAACCTCTGCAGCTTTTAGTTCCGCGCCACCGCCGAAATGCGTCTTTACCATTGCGGCAGCATCCTCTTCAATGGAACTCTGGGCTGCTTTGGCTTCCACACCTTTTTCCTGCAAAAAAGTCAGTACTTCTTTGCTGGATACGCCTATTTCTTTCGCAAGTTCATGTATTTTAATTTTAGCCATGCTTCCTAACTACCTCCTAGTTTTGTAATTCTTCCAGATGCTTGGTTATCGTACGCGCAAGTCCCTTATCCAACAGGGCTATGGAAGATCGCTCTGCAGTGCCTATGGCACACCCTAACTCCTCCTTCGTCCCATATGTACGGATGGGTACTTCATAATAGGAGCATTTATCCCCAAAGCGCTTCTTCGTGTTGTCGGATGCATCCTCTGCCACAATCACCAGCATGGCCTTGCCGTCCTTGATGGACTTTTCCGTGGCAAATTCGCCACTCACAAGGTTCCTGCCCCTTGCCGCCAGCCCCAACAGCCCATATACTTTATTCTGCTTCAAGCTCACTAAACTCCTTTTCTAATTCCTCATACACCGTATCCGGAATACTTATCTTTAAGGAGCGCTCCAAACCCTTATTTTTTCTTGCCTTCTTCATGCAATCCTCACTCTTACAAAGGTATGCGCCTCTCCCGTTCTTTTTACCTGTAACATCCAAAACAATGGGGCCTTCGGGTGTTTTTAAAACCCGGAGCATCTCTTTTTTGCTCTTCATTTCTCCGCAGCCCACACATTGTCTGAAAGGAACTTTTTTACTCATTCTCGGTTTCTACATCCTCCTCATAGAATTCCCCGTCTTCGTATCCCTCTTCATACTCATCCTCGTACTCATCCATGTAGTCCTCGTAACGGAAGCCGGGTGCATCCTTGGCCTGAGTCTCTGATTTGATGTCAATCTTATAACCGGTCAGTCTTGCTGCCAGTCTGGCATTCTGTCCTTCCTTACCGATCGCAAGGGAGAGCTGGTAATCCGGCACCACCACCTTGGCGGTCTTTTCATCAGGATCCGCAAACACCGCAACGATCTTGGCAGGAGAAAGTGCATTCTGAATCAAATTGCCGGGGTTCTCATCCCAGTTCACAATATCGATCTTCTCGCCCCTAAGCTCCTCCACAATGGCATTCACTCTGGCGCTGTTCATACCGACACAGGCCCCCACAGCATCCACATTGGGATTGTTGCTCCATACGGCAATCTTGGTACGGCTGCCTGCTTCTCTGGCAATGCTCTTGATTTCCACGGTGCCGTCCTTAATCTCGGTCACTTCGGATTCAAAAAGTCTCTTTACCAATTCCGGATGAGTGCGGCTGACATTGATGCGGGGTCCCTTAGGTGTATTCTTTACTTCCAGAATATAAACCTTGATACGCTCGGTGGGCTTAAATACCTCTCCACGCACCTGCTCGCTCTCGCTCAACATAGCATCCGCCTTACCCAGATTGATGCTGATGCTGCGGCCCACATAACGCTGTACCACGCCGGTCACGACATCCTTTTCCTTCTCATAATACTGATTGTAGATAACGCTTCTTTCTTCCTCACGGATTTTCTGCAGAATCACATTCTTCGCATTCATGGTGGCAATACGTCCGAACTCCTTGGACTTAATCTCCACTCTCAGCATATCTCCTACTTTTGCCTTTGTGGACAGCTCCTTGGCATCCTCTAAAGCAATCTGCAGGCAGTCGTCTATGACATCTTCAGCCGTAGGCACTACTTCTTTTTCCGCATAGCATAAGAAGTCGCAGGTCTCACGATCGATCTCCACCTTCACATTATCCGCTTTCCCGAAATGGTTCTTGCAGGCGGTAAGCAGTGAGTTCTCGATGGCCTCAAACAACGTTTCCTTGCTGATTTCTTTCTCCTTTTCCAGAATGTCAAGTGCTTCCATTAATTCCTTATTCATTTTCCAATCTCCTCCTGTTGTTGTATTTTAAAAATCAAGGGCCAGTCTGATCAAAGCCACGTCACTTCTCGTAAATACCATTTCTTCCTCTCCGCTTGTAACGGTAATGGTATTGCTGTCGTAGGCTTTTAATACGCCCGAAAATTCTTTGCTATTATCAATGGGTTTGTAGGTCTTTATCTCCACCTCTTTGCCCAAGCTCTTCTCCAAATGTCTGTCCTTTTTTAAGGTCCTGCCCAGTCCCGGACTGGAAACTTCTAAAATATACGCTTCTTCTATGAAATCTTCCTTATCCAGTGCGTCGGAGAGCGCCCTGCTCACTGCTTCGCAGTCCTGTATATTCACGCCTTCCGGCTTATCGATATAGGCCCGCAGATACCAATCCGCACCTTCTTTTACATATTCCACATCATAGATCTCCACGCCCTGTGCCTGTGCAATGGGCATCAGCAGTTCTTCCGTTCTGGCTTCATACGCCTTTTTGGCCATGTACCCACCCTTCCTTTCATACCCTTAACGAACAAGAAAGAGTGGCGCTTCGTCCACTCTTATCTCATACTGCTAAGTATTCAACTGTAATCAGTGTATACCTAAAATCTTTTTATGTCAACAGTTTATTTTCTTCTTTCTACAGTTTTTTAAACATCAAAATTGGCGCGTTAGGAAAACCTATGAACCAAGTGTCGGCTAAATTATAAATCACCATAAGAAGGGAACTAAACACTGTGGGAACCACAAGGGTTGCCAGTACTTTGGGCATTGACATATTCTTCCTTAACCATTTCAATAAATGCTTTAGTTTTTTTCCCTTTTCCGTCCAAACTATTAATATTCTTACATTGTATAAAATTGACATCTTCCAAAAATCTGCAATATTTAAAAGATAATTCTTGAAGGTCAGCTTCTTTAAATTTTACATTTTTAAAAGTACATCTTATAAACTCTGCTTTTTCCAATATGTCTTTATTCCAAGTTACATCCTTGAACTTACAATTTATAAATATTGCACCCGGCCATTTATTAGCAGTGAAATTAATATTATTAAATTGGCAATGCCCGAATATGCAGCCTTTCCACTCTGCTTTAACTATCTTACATTGAGCCAAAGATACAAATATAAACCGACTGGCACTAAATATATCATCGCTAAGTGTCGATTCATGATTCTTCGATGCCTTCGCTTCATGATTCTTCGATGCCTTCGATTCATGATTCTTCGATGCCTTCGATTCATGATTCTTCGATGCCTTCGATTCAGCTTCTTGTACTTTCTTTTGCCGAATGGAACTCAGGACAAAAACAGATTTACGAAAATTTGTGTGGAAAATATGCAGGTCACTACAATCACATTTAAAAAACCAGCTGTCATACAGATCATCACCAAACATATAAACTTGTTCTATCCTATTTCCTATTCCTTTTGCATGTCGCTCTACATTTTTGACAAAAGCTACATTTTGCAACGAACAGTATTTCCAGGAAGCTTTATATAAACTGGATTCTATAAACAGTACGCCTTTCATAGATTGAAATGATGCTTTTTTTAAGGCCATGGCCAAAAGATCAGAAGAAAGTTGTATATAATCGCTCATTTCCGTTGGCTTATACGGTAAAAGGCCGCTGTT
Source organism: Lachnospiraceae bacterium (assembly GCA_022510745.1). Lineage (GTDB taxonomy): Bacteria > Bacillota > Clostridia > Lachnospirales > Lachnospiraceae > Acetatifactor. Next base: position 249,460 of record JAFLSY010000001.1, on the reverse strand, counting down.
TTTCCGATTTATTTCTCGCTCTATCCGATTATCAATATTGCTATTAGTCAAAAATTTAATTAAGCTCCCCTTTTCTTTAAAATGAGGGATTTCCGCAGATAATATATCTTTTTTTATGCAATACTCTATTAAAAACTGATTAATTCTTATACTTCTTTTTTTTCGTTTAGAACAAACTTGCTCCAAAGCTTCCCGAATAAATTCCTGAATCAAGGGTTCCTTTTCAGATACACAAAGGTAGAACAACTGATTATACATAAGAGATGCGTAACGTACCAATCCGTTAACTCCGCTTAAACGTTTTACCTGTTTATCATCAGAAAAAAGTATTATGTAATTGGCTAATTCTTTATCCCGCTTATCTTTTATAGTATCAAAAAAAGCTTTAAGTCCTTTGCCCACTGTCCATAAAAGCGCAATTGCCGCCACCAGAATCCCCAGTACTTTTACTTCAGCGCCTGAATCTGTTTCATATTCTTTTAAAAAAACTAAAATCTCCTTTAAAAATTCCATATTTTTCTACACAATCATATATAACTGGTAATTGTGCTTTACCCCCTATTATTTGTAATTTACTCTTATTCGATAAAACTATAATTGCTTTCATCCTATTTATTTCGTTACCATTTGCCTATATGATGTTGCTATAAAAAGCGGAACAAGCACTTTAAAAGTGCTTGTTCCACTTTTTATCTCACCTATTAAAGCAAAGACTCATACAGCTTGGTGATATCTTCCACGCTGGTCTCTTTGGGATTGCCGGGTCTGCACGCATCATCATAAGCTGATTGTGCAAGGAAAGGAATATCTTCTTTCTTTACGATTTCCTTTAAGTCTGCAGGAATTCCTACATCCTGAGACAGCTGTTTCACAGCCTCAATAGCTGCCTTCCGGTATTCCTCCTGAGACATGGAATCTACACCCTTCACGCCCATTGCTCTTGCGATTTCACGATACTTCTCACCGGTTGCCTCAGCATTGTATTCCATAACAGTGGGAAGGATGATCGCATTGGCAATACCGTGCGGTGTATCATAGAGGGCGCCTAAGGGATGCGCCATGGAGTGCACGATTCCAAGGCCTACATTTGAGAATCCCATTCCGGCAACATACTGGCCAAGAGCCATATCCGTTCTGCCTTCGGGTGTATTTGCCACTGCACCTCTTAAGGAACGGGCAATGATTTCAATTGCTTTGAGATGGAACATATCGGATAACTCCCATGCTCCCGCTGTAATGTAGCCCTCAATTGCATGAGTCAAGGCATCCATACCTGTGGCTGCGGTCAGACCCTTGGGCATGGTAGCCATCATTTCAGGATCCACAAATGCCACAACAGGAATATCTTTCGGGTCCACACATACCATCTTACGATTCTTAGCTACGTCCGTGATTACGTAGTTGATGGTTACTTCTGCTGCGGTTCCTGCAGTAGTAGGCACTGCGAATATCGGCACGGACTTATTCTTGGTGGGTGCAACGCCCTCTAAGCTTATCACATCCTCGAACTCGGGATTTGCAATGATGATGCCGATGGCTTTTGCGGTATCCATGGAAGAACCACCGCCAATCGCGATCAGATAATCCGCAGCGGATTTCTTGAATGCCTCTACTCCGGTCTGCACATTCTCCACGGTGGGATTGGGCTTAATGTTGGAATACACTTCATAGGAAAGCCCTGCATCATCCAGGATGTCCAACACTTTCTTAGTCACTCCGAATTTGATCAGATCCGGGTCGGAGCACACAAACGCTTTCTTAAAGCCACGTCCCTTCGCCTCAGTTGCGATTTCGGAAATCGCTCCTGCTCCATGATAGGAAGTCTCGTTCAGTACAAATCTGTTTGCCATAGTACACTCTCCTTTTCTTTTATTATAAATATTATTTTTTATAAAAATTTATCTGAAAGTGTGAAATAAATTTACATAGTTACATTTTATATCAATTATAAATAAGGGTCAATTGTTTTGTATGGGATTTTCACATAAATGAAGATGCAGAAATCACTTTTGCGTTCCGTTAAACGGTTGACCCCTATAACAAGTCATACTATAATAATCGTTGGCATTTAATGTATGAAAACATCAGAGCAGACTGAAGGAGAAGACTTATGAAAAAAATGTCAGAAATGCTGCGGCTGTTTCTTGATTTTCTGAAACTTGGCTGTTTTACCTTTGGGGGAGGCTGGAGCATCGTTGCGCAGATGCAAAGGATTTATGTTGAAGAAAAGAAAAGTATCACAGAAGAAGAGCTTCTCGACCTGACAAGCGTTGCCAGAAGTCTGCCGGGAACGATGATCGGCAATGTTGCCATGCTGTTTGGATATCGTACCCTGGGAATCCTCGGCGGTATCGTTTGTATTCTCGGCATCATTGTACCTCCACTGTTCATGCTGTCAGTCATCGCACTTTTCTACACCGCATTTCACGATAACACATGGATTGCCGCAGCAATGAGTGGTGTGAGAGCTGCTGTTGTGCCGATTATCTTAAGCGCTGCTGTGGGAATGGTCAAAGGGGCTTTCAAGTACTCGCCCTGTATTTTTGTCATGCTCATGACGCTGGGATTGTATTTATTTCTACATATAAATTGTGTATATCTTGTACTCATTGGTGCCGTGTCCGGCATACTCATCACCGAGTTTTACGAAAGAAGAGGTGACCGTAAATGACTTACCTTCAGTTATTCTGGAGCTTTCTAAAGATTGGGTTTACCAGTTTCGGAGGCCTTTCCATGATCCCGCTCATCAGCAGTGAAATGCTCTCTCACAACTGGATGACTGCCGAAGAAGTTTCTGATATTGTGGCCATCGCCGAAATGACCCCCGGCCCGCTTGGAGTTAACTGTGCGACCTTCGCAGGCATTCGGACAGCAGGCTTTCTTGGAGCTGTTGCTGCCAACCTGGGGGTTCTGATGCCTTCCCTGACCCTTTGCCTGGTAGCCGCTGTTTTTTTCACAAAATTCAAGGAAGATAAATTAATACAGCATATGATGATAGGTGTCCGCCCCGCCTGCCTTGCCATGGTCATCGGCGTGTGTCTCACCCTTTGCCCTACCAACTATACGGAAAGCAGCGGGGTTTCGATTCCGGCAATCTTAATCGGAATTCTGGACACCGTATTACTGTTAAAATTTAAAATCAGTATACCCAAAGTCATTTTACTCAGCGCTGTATTAGGACTTTGTGTGTATGGATGGGTTATCCCCTTCTATTACTAATTCTATTTTAAAACCTACTTTTCTACAGTTTAAACTGCCGTATGGACTCGCTCAGCCGGTTTACGATCTCGTTTAAGACTTCTGCATTCTCCGCCATCTGGTTCATGGTGGTATTTACCTCCTCGGCCGAAGCATTTACCTCCTCGGCAGCTGCCGCTGAAGAGTCCGATACCAACGCGATGTTGTCCATACGCTGTACCACCTTGTCGCGTGCAGTACTCATCTCCATGTTGATCTGCTCAATACTCTCCACAACTGCCAAAAGCTCCTTGACGGAGTTCTCTATATCCTCAAAAAGACTCTGGGTTTCCCCAATTGCCTTCTGCTGTTCCTCCTGAATCACACCGCTCTCCTCGAGGCTGCTCTCCACATGGTTGGAATTGTTCGTAATCTCAATCAGGATGCTCTTAATCTCTTCCGTGGATTCTCTGGACTGATCCGCAAGCTTTCTGATTTCATCCGCCACCACAGCAAAACCTCTACCACTCTCGCCCGCTCTGGCAGCCTCAATGCTGGCATTGAGGGAGAGCAGATTGGTCTGTGAAGTAATTTCTGCGATAGCATCGGAGATGTAGTTAATCTTCTCAATGGACTTTAACATCTCGGTCATGGTGTTGATGGACTCAGCAGAATTTGCCTTCGCCTTCTCCGCTTTACTGATTAATTCCTGCAAGATACCGGTACCTTTTTGTCCGATCTGCGCAGTCTCTCTGGAGCGCTCGCCAATACGTTCTACCCTCTCCTGAGACAGCTTGAGGCTCTCCGCCAGCCGTTCCACCTCCACATTGGCATCCGCCGTACTGTGTGCCTGCTCGGTGGCTCCCTGCGCTACACCGCCGATCGCGTCAGTCACCTGTCTTGCAACCTCTCTGGTATTCTCCGATACCTCCAAAATGGACTGCGCAATTCCAAAAATCTCATCCGAATTACCGCTCACATTCCGAATCAAACCGGAGATACTGTCCATCATGGCATTAAAATTATGCTCTAACTGTCCGAACTCATCCCCGCGCTTTACCTCCAGCTTGGTAGAAAGATCCCCCTGTGCCATACGGTTAGTCGCATTCTGCAGTTTCTTCAACTCTCTTGCGATCATGGTCGCAATAATAAGTGCTACAATCACTGACAAAATCATTGCAATAATGACACACAGAATGGACACGATGTTGATTTGGGCAAAGTTGCCTGCCAACTCTTCCTCGCCGATAAAACCTACCAGGTACCAGCCGGTGATATCGTCCCGGATGAGCGTCACACAGTACTTTTCACCGTTAATCCTGCACATCTCGCTGGCAAAAGCATTCACCTGAGCGTCCGAATTCGCCGCCAGCGCATTCGCTTCATACTGCGTTGCGCTCTCCATCAGCTTCTTCCACCCGGGAATCTCTGTGGCAGAATTTATAATCACTGTGTTGTTATCGTTGTTTATAATAATATTGCCGTTTTCGTCCACTAGAATGGTAAAACCGGTATTCATTAAGTTGATTCCATTGATATAATCCTTCAGGACTTGTACATTCACGTCCATCGCGATCACACCCACATGAACATTACCGGCTTCGAGCTCCTGGGAAACGGTAAACACTTCAATGCCATCCTCATTGACATAGGGTACCGTAAAATTGGCAAATACGGTACTTCTGGATTCCAACCCAATGGAATCGACGTACCAAACCTCTTGCGAATTATCAACGCCCGTCATTTCCTGATATAGTCCGGTTTTCTTACCTTCCTCGGAAATCTCCATCTTAGCGGTTATGTATATGCCACTGGCAGCAGCAAAGAAAGTTCTCTCGGAGTTCGGGATTACCTTAAGCGCACTAAGAAGGGAATCCTCTATCCCTTTGATCCTGTCGTCATACTCTTCATTTACTTTCTTAAAGTCATTGCTGCGACACATAAGGTCTATTGGCAGGCTTAAGGTCTTTGCATAGCGCTGAAAGCTTGCAACCGCCTCGTCCATAGTCTGCTGACTGGTCAGCTGCATATTTTTCTCCAATATGGCAGTCATCCGGCTGCGTATCATCAGCGTACTGATCAACAGGGCGATCAACGTCACCACAACAATGTAACACACCAGTTTCATTCTAAAGCTTGCTTTCTTCATTGCGGCCTCCTTGCAAGAACATAGTCCATAGTCTGTTTCCATTGTAACTTTTTAAGAATGTATTTTCAATATGAAGACTACAAATAAGTCAAAACAATCGCTTGGCAAAATCACCTGTACGATGGATTATTTGTGTTCAATATACTTACCGGGAATCGCATCGGCCAGCCAGACCTTCTCGTTGCCGATGTAAAATATTATGCCATCCTCCCACTGAAATCTTTATCTTTGTTCTATCCGCCTTCGCTCTTCCACCAAATGACCATACAACTCATACACGGTCCAATGGGCATTGGACTGCGTTACAATTGCCTTCATAACGCTTTTTGGCACCCCGGCTTTTCTAAGTCTCTCCAGCAACCGGTCCAGCCTCTCTTCCGTAAAGCCGCAAAGCACCAGAAGTTCCCCATCTATTGGAATGGGAGAAGCCTGATGCCCAACTCCCGGCACATCCATGCTGTCCGGAACCATATCTTCATTTTCAAATCCATCCAGACCTGCCAGATATCCAATCTTCTTTTCACATCTTTCCGGCGTCAGGTTTTTAATCTTTATCCCCATTTGCACCAGAACACCCTTTATCACACCTACATAGGCGGCATTCTCGGGCGCATAATATAATACTGTTTCTTTCATACATACCTCCCTGCCCGTTTTAGAGGATTTCATGTCCCGATTCTCCTCTGCTTTTGGAATTCTTATTATGGTTATAACTTTTTCTCAAAACGGATTTGTTCGTTTTCAAAATTATATCCAAGATGTCTGTAAAAATCATGGGCATCAGTTCTTGAAATACCTGAATTCAATCTCATGGCTTTCATTTTATTCTCCGCTGCCCATTCTTCTGCTGCATGTAAAAGTTTTTTACCAATACCATTGTGTCGATATGTTTCTTTGACCGCTAACCCTAGGATATTCGCCATTGTTTCAGAATACAGTATGTCATATTTCTCAACATGAATGAATCCAACTACAATCTCATTTATCAAAGCAACATATACTGCCTCACGATTGGCATCAATATTTTTAATTTTCTCCATAACTAAAGATAGCTCACAGGGATAGCCTAAATCTTCACCGCATATTGCACAGATTTCACCGGCATCATCTGCGGATACCTCTCTTATCATAACTTTATACATATCATCACCTTTAAATCCTCATTGCTTCTATATTTCTGCAAGTTGCGGGCAGAGCCTCAAAAAACCTTCGGTTTTTCGAGGTCGCTTCGCTCGTCAAATGTACATACAGACATCTGCACGAGCAAGCTCGGCATCTTTCTGTATGTACATTTTCCTCTACCCTTTGCGGACATTATACCACATATAAAAGCGTTCCTGCTACATCGTTCTGCCTTGCGCAAATATTCAATAAGTTACTAAGCTTTTGATCAAACTACTGGAATAGTGTTGACAGAGTCACACTATCGTGGTAGTATATGTAGCATAAACTATTGCAGTAGTGTGAAAGAAAGAGAGGGATCATATGGAAATGAAACTCTTTGATTCGGAGCTGAAGGTCATGAGCATCTTGTGGAAAGAAGGTGATATGACCGCAAAACAGATTTCCGATATTCTCAAAGCAGAGATTGGGTGGAACATGAACACCACCTACACAGTTATAAAGAAATGTATTGCAAAGGGGGCAATCAGGCGTGAGGAGCCGAACTTTCTGTGTCATGCGCTGATTCCCAAGGAGGCGGTACAGGAAGCGGAAACCGACGAACTGATCGGCAAACTCTATGACGGCTCCGTTGACAAGCTTTTTGCGGCTCTTCTCGGACGAAAGAAACTGTCAACCGAACAGATTGCAAAGCTGAAACAGATTGTTGGTGAGTTAGATGAGGTGAGCAAATGAACCTGCTATATATGAGCCTTGCCGGGGCTGTGATGATTTTGTTCATTACTGTCATTCGTGCGCTGACCATCCATAAGCTCCCTAAAAAAACCTTTTTGGTGCTGTGGGGTGTTGCGGTGGTGCGGCTGCTGATACCCTATTCTCTTCGCTCCGCTTTTAGTTTCTATTCGTTGTTAGCGCAATTTACTCCGACAACAGAAGCGGTAAAAGATATGCCTGCCGTTCCATTCACGCCCATGGTACCGGTGAATCACATGACTCCCCTGCCTGCGGCCTCTGCCGGTAATACGGCCACCGTTTTTGTCAATCCATGGATCGTTGTCTGGATGGTTGGCGCACTGGCATGTGCAGCATTCTTTGCTATGGCTTATTTAAAATGCCATAGGGAGTTTAAGGCTTCTCTGCCCACCCGCAATGAACACGTGGAGCTATGGCTTAGCGAACATCGTATTCATCGTAACATTGAGATTCGGCAGTCCGGCAGGATTTCGGCACCTCTGACCTATGGTGTGTTCCGCCCGGTCATTCTGATGCCGAAAACTGCGGATTGGGACGATTTGGATACACTGAAATATGTGCTCGCCCACGAGTATGTGCATATCCGCCGCTTCGACGCCGTGACAAAGCTGGTGCTGACCGCTGCCCTTTGCGTCCACTGGTTTAATCCGGCAGTGTGGCTCATGTATGTTCTTGCCAATCGGGACATTGAACTGTCCTGCGATGAGGCGGTGATTCGTAAGTTTGGAGAGTGCACCAAATCAGCGTATGCCATGACCCTCATTCGTATGGAGGAAACCCGAAGCAGTTTGACCCCTCTCTGCAATAATTTTAGTAAAAACGCTATCGAAGAAAGGATTGTTGCAATTATGAAAATAAAAAAGACTTCACTGGTTGCGCTGACTGCCGCAACAGTATTAGTTGTCGGTGTGACGACTGCCTTTGCCACATCTGCAAAAACTGACGAGGACCTGTCTACCGAAGATTTGGACCGCAAGTTGGACGCAACCGATACCTATATTGGAACCGATATGTTGACATCCTATGTCGATCCCCGGGACGGCAAGACCTATTACAGCTTTGACGGGGGCAAAACCTTTGAGCCGCTGACAGACGAGGAATTTGAAGCCCTTTTTCCCTCCCCCAAAGTGGAGTGGTGGACCTATGATGAATACAAAGCTTGGCTTGAAAATGAAAAAGTCCTGCTGCAGGAAATGATCGGCGAATGGGGCTGGACCAGCGGCCGGGGCGAATTTATCTGGACACAGGAAATGGTAGATGAAACAATCGCAATGTACGAGGGTATTCTTGCGGATATTGGAAGAGGGATGCTGTATTCCAAAACGGTATACGGAGAAGGTGACCTGTTTGGTATGTCCTTTGCCATGTCCTACAATCCAACGGATATAGCGATGGGAGTTCATGAGGGCACCGCGACTGCAGCGGACTTCTCACAGTACGCGCCATACGGTCTTACATGGGACGAGGCGGAACATGCCCTGTTCTGGAACGGGCAGCGCGTCCGCTATTTCCTCGACGGTGTGGATTTGGACGGTACGGGCGCAATGGCGATTCGCCTGGAGTATGCAGACACGGAGTTTGTGGGCGAGATCGACGTTCATACGGTGCGGGAGCGTGTAGAAAACGCCGACGGCAGCTTCGATCCTATGGGACCACTGACAGGACTGGAGAAATATTCACAGGCGGAATTTGACGCCCGTTCCTTCCTTCCCCCTTCGATGGATGCGGTCACCGATATGACTCAGGATTTTGCTCGAAACGAGGCAGAGACGGAAGCGCTGCTTCAGGCCTACGTGCCCTTCGGACTGGTCTACCAACTTGACGTCAGCGCCAATGAGCAGACCCTCAGCATGAGCTGGCAGGGAAAGCCGGTGCACAGCATCTTTGACGGGGAAAAGGGCGTGTGGATCGCCAACAGCATGCGTGGGCTGTACCTTGGCCCCGACGCAGTGGATTTGGAGGCTGTCTACGAGCGAGGCAAGCTCACTGGCCTGCAGGAGATGCAGTCCCATGCCACCACAGAAATCTCCTTTGTAGCTGAAGGGACCGCGGCGGCGGAGTCTGGTACAAGTTTTACCGAGCTCTTTGAAAAGTACGCTTCCTTCGGTATCACTTATGTAGAAGCCGAGGGAGCCAGCGGGGCGGGAAATGTGTACTACAATGGGCAGCTGGTCAGCCGCTTTGCTGATTTGACTCCGGACGGCGGTGCGTTTACTTTCTCTTCCGCAGAATCAGGCGGTATTACCGTAAAAACGATTTATGACAATAACGGAGGGCTGACAGGTGTAGAGACTGTTGCCGAATGATACGACAGAGAGGCTGGTAAGACAGTAAATGCTGTCAGCAGAATGTGGGAGAAAAAAGCTTCCGGGAAATACCGGAAGCTTTCATTTTATAGTTTTTGAATCACCTTTAGTATTGGGCCTAAGTGGGTGTGTTTTTCTAAGCAGTTTCTCTCACTTTGAAAAAATCTTTTTACAAAAGCGGACTTTCACTGTTTTTACTACATGATTTTCTCTTTTGCTTGTTATATAAGAATGCTCACTCGCCTTCATTTGGACATGCCCCTAATGAACTGTTTTTCATACTCATAATTCAAAATAGGATATTCCAAAAGTCTCTGTTTAACTTTAAGATTCCACTCATTAAGATTTATAGTATCTCTTTTTTCTACAGGAAATAATTCCCATATTTTCCACTTTATTGTTGCCATTGTCTCCTCTAGTTTAGTAAATTTGTCTTTCTTCATATCATCCGGCAAACAATAAATTGGTTCCCCAAACCAGGCATAACAGTCATTATCTCTAAACTCCAAAATCAAGGGAATAATTGGACAACCTGACTGTTTCGCTAAATCTACTACTCCCCAGTACATAGGCAACATCGGCTTAGATGGTGTGAGATTCCATGTAGCTTCTGGGAAAACACACATGTTTAGGCCTTTCCTCATACATGAAAGCATTTTTTGGAAAGCTACTTTTTTACTTTCACGAGATTCCCGATCCACCCAGATTACACCATTCAACAAAAATGCTATGTAATCCGATAAATACAACTTTTGCTTTCCGGCCAACACACAAGTATGATTACCTATTACCTCGCCTGAAATTGGGAAATCATGCTTACAAGAATGATTCACTACATAAATAGCGTTTTTTCCAGTATATGTAGGGTGGTCATTCAGAATATGTAATTTCTGATTACGTTGTTCCCGTTGACTTTTCATAATATAGATAAGCAGTGGGTGGAAAAGTTGGCAAAATCCTTTTATTATCATTGAGTCCTCCTTCAAGCAAGAATATTCGTCTTTCTATTGGGTGTTTGAGATAGCTCTTGAAACTTTTTAAGTGTTTAGAAGATAATTCTTTCCCTCTCATAAAGTGGACTAATATAGTTGACCTATGCACTACTCACTCCACTTACTTGTTTTTGCCTTATTTAGCATAATTTTATGTTATTTCTCAAATATTTCTCTAAATCATAACGTTTATCTTCTTCTCTTCTTGCAAGCACATCCGCCAACACGCCTGCATTTTGTATATTTATCTGAATTTTGTCCACATACATCCTTGCCTGTTGCGGTGTCGTTACCCCATGTCCACTGTACATGGTCAGTTCTTCTTCCCAAACATCGTTATACCATTCTTGGCACTCATATACTTGTCTACGTACTTCCATATAATCCATACGCGGATTTGTTCCTAAATCTCCCCTGCTAACCGGTTGTGTATGTGCTTCCATAAGCTCATATACGATTGTAGACATAATATCCCTTAGTTTTTCCATCCCCTCATATTTTTCGTATTTGGAAATATCAATGGGAGGATCGGCCCTGAGATATATTTCATTGCTTCCAATATCGTTAAATGTGATAAGTGGGACAATTTCTGTATTTGTATCTACAGCAAGTTGATATACTCCAGGAAACAGCGGCATAATCAACTGATTTTCCGTATTGTTGTAGCCTCCTTCTGAAAATAGCATTACACTATTACCCGCTTGCAGCACTCGCTTCATTTTCAATAAGGAATCTTTCCTGCTTTGTGTATCTTGGCGATTGACATATATCATTCCATTTGCCCACAGCGCATAGAATATTGGATTATGCTCTGTTTGATTTGTTGACCCATTTAGCACATATACATTTCTATCAATAGTATGGATCAAAGAAATAACATCTTCGTCAAACGAATGATTACATACAAAAATATACTTTTTCTTTTTCTCAAGTTTAGGATACTTTTCAATATATACTTTTCTTTTAATCCCTAATATTAATATCCGGCGCCATATAAAATTAATTGATTTTCGTATTTTCAGACCAATATCAGACGTGAAAGTATCCTCTGTAGCAGTCATAAATCTCTGCAATCTCGTACTTTTCATTATTTTTCTCCTCTATTTTATTATAGTCGTAATGCGACTATTTTAAATCATAGTCGAGTTGCGACTATTTTTCAATAGTCGTGCCAAGACTTTTTTATAATTATAAAAAATATAGGAGTTTTGACATGATTTTTGAAAATATCAGAAATTTACGAGAAGACAATGATAAAAAGCAACAAGAATTAGCTGATTACCTCAATATAAAGCAAACCACCTACTCAAAATATGAACTTGGCAAAATAAATATCCCCATAGAAGTCTTTATCAAATTGGCTGACTACTATGGGGTGAGTATTGATTATATTGTAGGGAGGACTCCTTCAAGATGTTGTTACAAAGAAATTTCAAAATCTCTGCCTAGAAAGAAAAATTAGAATAAAAAAGATTAACTTATCCATTATCTTGTATCCATGCTACACTTTCGTTTATTCCCTATCAATTATTATAGAAGATCAACATTTATAGACTTTTCTAGACCTGTTGACAAACTCTTTTTTCGATAATCTATACGATTATATTAATAAATTATAATTAAACGGATGGTATTCAGTATTTTCACACTGCTTTTACCATCTGTTTTAGGTTCAATGCTGTAGCCGAAAGAAGGCACTCTTCCGTTGCCCAGAGAATCCCTCTCTTATGGATGCGTTTTAAGTTGTGTTCTCTTTTTAAAACCGAAAACGACCCTTCCGATCAAATCTTTCGAGGCCGCATGGCTGAATAGCACTCCAGAATCTGGTATTTCTGCTTGTTTTGGTAAAATGCTCGATAATTGCCGCTCGCATTTATACTTATACTTCCTTGGTCTATTTCATATATACCTATTTGTGGGCATCCTGAACATTCCTTGTGGGGGAATGCATACAGCCAGTAATAATTCTGACTGCGCTTTTAAAAACAAGTCTCTTAAATTACAATTCCTTTCCTTTTTCACAAATAAAACAATCCTTCTCCTAATCATACTGAAATCCTTTTCATAAAACATTATTCTGATAAACTCGGATTGCGGTATATCCATCTATTCCTAAAAATCCAAATCCTCTGCGAACAGCACCAACATCATACTCTCTTGTCAACAAGTCCTTCTCTTAATAGGCTCAGAAATTTGTCTGCCCACCTATCGCTTGATTAATCTGTTAATGAATACTTTGCATTCCGGTGAGAGTTTTTATCTTGCCATAAAAAATCCTAGATCAATATTTATTTTAACATCAATCCACTGGATTATATAGATTATCCTATATGTAGTTTACCAAAAATACCCAATACTTTAAAGATTGTATTCAATATACTTATTTTTACAAGGATTTCCTTTACAATACAAAATTGTCTTTTGAGTGCAATCAATGATATAAGATGTAGCGGTACAAATCTGCCCATGATTACATATAGAAAAATCTGGATATAATTTGTTGGCCCCTTAAGCTTTATCAAGCTTTAAAATTCCTTTTTATTATTTCTCCAAAATCTACTTAACATTTTTCAATGTGTATCGTAGACTTTTAACAACAGATAAAATAGCTTTCATTTCATAGTCTGTACAATCACTCAGTTCTTTTATAAGCATGCTCTTCATCTCTAAATTTACTGGTGCCTCTGGATAAAAAACTTGATAAAGTGGCAAATCCAGTTCTCTCACTAACGGATACAATACTTCAAACTTCGGATTACCAGCATTATTTTCTATATCAATAATTGTTCTTTTACAAACACCAATCCTCTCAGCTAACGCCTCCTGTGATAAATGCTTATTTTTCCTCGTTATGCGTACAGCATTACCTAACGCACTTATTGATTGGTTCATCTGAATTCCCCCTATAATTATTATTTTAAAATTCACCTTGAATACCGTCAATGCAACTACAATTCATCATTATATGAGTTTTTATTCACTATTTTGACATATTAAAATAATCTTTACTTCAAATATAATCTTCACTCTTTACATAAAAACTGGTCTACATTAAAAAAACATTCTTTAATATAGACCAGAAATAAATATCCCATATTATATTTTTATATCATTGGTGGTTCCTAAACCACCTTCGCACTGAGACTGAGCAGTTAGTTTTTTAGACAGATCCTCTCTCTTGAAAATCACCTTTTTTCAAAGTAACTGTGCTTTTAACTTAAAATTCTATCATCTCTACATCTAACTACTGTTTATAATTACTATTCGGATTCATATTAGAATACACTGCTTCCATGTTTTCATAAACAATTTGTGTATTGGGGGTTGTTTTCCTCAAGTCTAAATACTAAAATTTCATATGCTTTGATGTAATAAGACAATGATCTTCTATATTCACCCTGAATAAAATATAAATATGCCAGATTATTATAGATAATCGTAGTATCTAGGTAGTCTTCCCCAAGCACTCATTCACGTATATTCAGGCTCTTTTTATACAACTCTTCCGCCTTTTCATACTCCCCCCGCCTCTTATACACTACTGCCAGATTATTATAGCAGGTGGCGGTATCTGGATGGTCTTCCCCAAGCACCCTTTCACGTATATTCAGGCTCTTTTTATACAACTCTTCCGCCTTTTCATACTCCCCCCGCCTCTTATACACTCCTGCCAGATTACTATAGCAGGTGGCGGTATCTGGATGGTCTTCCCCAAGCATCCTTTCACGTATATTCAGGCTCTTTTTATACAACTCTTCCGCCTTTTCATACTCTCCCTGTCGCTCATACACTCCTGCCAGATTATTATAGCAGGTGGCGGTATCTGGATGGTCTTCCCCAAGCATCCTTTCACGTATATTCAGGCTCTTTTTATACAACTCTTCCGCCTTTTCATACTCTCCCTGTCGCTCATACACTCC
>JAFLSY010000001.1:0-234941 GCA_022510745.1 Lachnospiraceae bacterium | reverse complement strand
CCCCAAGCATCCTTTCACGTATATTCAGGCTCTTTTTATACAACTCTTCCGCCTTTTCATACTCTCCCTGTCGCTCATACACTCCTGCCAGATTATTATAGCAGGTGGCGGTATCTGGATGGTCTTCTCCATGCACCCTTTCACGTATATTCAGGCTCTTTTTATACAACTCTTCCGCCTTTTCATACTCTCCCCGCCTCTTATACACTACTGCCAGATTATTATAGCAGGTGGCGGTATCTGGATGGTCTTCTCCATGCACCCTTTCACGTATATTCAGGCTCTTTTCATACAACTCTTCCGCCTTTTCATACTCTCCCTGTCGCTCATACACTACTGCCAAATTATTAAATATTATTGCAGTATCTAAAGGATTCTCAGCCAATTCTTTTTTAAAAATTTTCAAAAAGTTCTCATACAATTTTTTTGCTTTCTTATATTCTCCTAAGCAATAAAACAAATAACCAAGAATTTTGATATATTCTAAGTTTTCTGTATATTTTTCCATACTTAATTTTCCAACGATATTTTCAGCAAATGGAATGAATTCTTTACACTCTAATACTGATTTCCTATCCGATATCTTCAAACAATCCTCACATGCTCTAACTAGTCCAGAGTGCATTTCGACATTTGGCCTACACTTATGATATACAAATTGAGCAAACACCGGATGCATGGCGTAGCTTTCCTGCTGTATATCAAATTGTAACCAGCCTTTCTGATATAATCCTGTCAGTATATCATCTTCTTCACAAACTCCTGCATCCGCGAGTAACCATCGATTACATATTTCAGCAGACAAAGGAATATAGGGGAATACAGAAAATGCTTCTAGAATATTCTGTTCTGCCACTGTCAAGCTGGACAAATCATATAGTACCTCATAGAACCGCTGAATATTGATAAGCTCGCTATTCTTATGAAATTCTAATCTAAACCCTTTTTGCTCTAGTTCATCCCTCAATCTTTTCTCTGTCCAGCGTTTTGTCCAAGCCAAATGCGCCAAGAATTCAACAGTAATCGTATGACGTCCTGCCAGTTTGTCTATTATAAAATCCAAATCCTGTACATATTCTGACATAACCTTTCTACCGCTATTTTCAAACCTAATTTTTTCATAAATCTCTCTACATTGGTCAATTTCGAGGAATCCAATCCGATACGGCTCAAATTCATCACTGAGCAAAGTCTGCCTAGATGTCAAAACAACCGCCCCAGGAATAGAGTTTAATCGCTGCAGCCCCAAGTCCTCTACCATAGACTTGTTTACATTATCAACAAACAACAAAAGCTTTCCATCTGATGCCAAATATTCTAATTCTCTCCATGCCGCTTCCTGATTCAATTTCTGATCTGACTGTTCCTTATATCTCAAACAATTTTGCAAACTACTTCCCATATCTCCGCTATATTCAATATAGCCGATATGCTGGAAAGGTATATTTTCATCATCGGCGTGTTTCATCAGATATTCCTCAAATAATTTTCTGCAGATATGTGTCTTTCCAATCCCTCCCATACCGCTTACTAGGACTGACTTTCTCCTTTCCTCTATTCTCTGACGCAGTTCCTCAAGCTCCGTTTCTCGCCCAGTAAAGTATGATACCGGTCTGATATTGGCATTATGCGTAACAACAAATTCCCGTTCTTTATCCTCCAGCATAACAATATACATATCACGACCAGCGTATGGACCATGAAATGCACTATTTCTATTTTTGTTCATCACTTCTGGTCCCATTTATATTATCCCTCCCTATATACGGCCCATGATATGTATTCCTGTTGCCTTTATTGATAACTTTGGAGCAATCATCTTGAGTATCACAAATAATATTTTGTGAAATTTTAATCACCTTATTTGCAGTAAAAATAGATACCAGCAAACCTAACACAGAACATACCCCACAAATAATATTGAACATATCCATCTCTTTTCCCCTTTCATATTTTATTTGCTAATAATGGCTCAATATCTACATCATCTTACATTATAACATCAGATTGACGCATAAATAGCGTTCACATGTAGCATTATAGAGTCCATTTTCATACTCTCAATTAATAAAAAATATCGGTGATTATATTTTCTGCTCCTATTAATGTATTATAGCGTGTACCACTGGGTATGCTAAAAAACTGCTACCCATCATTTTACAGGTTTCTATCGGTACTCTGCTAAGTAGATTTAAACTCATCAAGAAGATTATTCCGTCTCTGAACTACCCTTCTCATTCAGACTACCTAATTATTTTTACTAATCAACTCCTCAATATATATTTTGTAATAATATCATATTTAGTTAACTAAATCCTTGCATTTTTCTTACATATCAAAAAAAGCAACAAATTGTATAAATTATAACCCATTGATTTTATATATTATTCTACAAAAAATCAGCGACTAAAATATAACCGCTGATTTCCCTTCTTAAAGGCAAGAGAATCCTTTTTCAGTGAATTGATATAATATGTTATTATCAATATTTACCCTCACTATAACCCCAAGCCCAAGCCACAACCACTCTCCCCCTTCACCCCTCTC
Organism: Lachnospiraceae bacterium; assembly: GCA_022510745.1. Classification (GTDB taxonomy): domain Bacteria; phylum Bacillota; class Clostridia; order Lachnospirales; family Lachnospiraceae; genus Acetatifactor. The sequence goes on along the minus strand of JAFLSY010000001.1, from coordinate 232,394 downwards.
CAAAAATCCCCCTGATAAAATTATACAATCCACTCCTAATAGCCTGTGCATCATGGTCCGCACCGGGGATTTCGTACCAGGCGTGGGAAACTCCATTTTTCAGAAAAATATTGTGGTAGCTTTGCGGAAACTTGCCCACAGTACCGTCCTGCGTGCCGCAGCAAAGCATAAGGACAGCGGGCTCATAGTCTTTGCCCGCAAATGTCAGCTCCTTTTCTGCAAGCTGTCCGGGATGGGTCATGGCCCAATCCTTGCCGGGCGTCAGTCCCGGAGCAGGAGCCATGGCTCCCACATAAGCAAACAGATCCGGTCTGCTAAGACCGATGAACAAAGTCTCCCGGCCGCCCATAGAAAAACCAGCAATGGCTCTGTTCTCTCTGCCGGTAAGTACAGGATACGTTGCTTCTATATACGGTATCAGATCATGGATCAGGTCATTTATGAAATGATCGTAAGGTGCAACCCCCTCATCGGTAAAGGCTGGTTTCTGATTCGAATCTGAAGATGCGAACATGTTAGGAAGCACAACGATCATTTCCTTCGCCAGACCGTCCGCAATCAGGTTACCCACGATCTCCTTCAGCCGAACATCAGCATCATTACAAAGGGAGTATTCATCTCCAAAAATACCGTGAAGCAGATACAACACAGGGTATTTCCCTGTATTGCTATAATCTGCGGGCAGAAGGATATTCACCCCTCTGTCCAGTCCGGTTGTCTGAGAATGATAAGTTTGATGCGTGATAATTCCGTATATTGTATTCGCCCTTGACTCATAAATATGTTTAGGGCAGTTTTCCATAATTTCCATACCGTTCATCATAGCCATATCCTCAACTCCAATCCCATATTATTTATCTTCTATTATCACAATGCTGTCATTATTTTTGGCTCCCTTAAAATCTTTACCCTCTACAAATGTACAATTTTCAAAAAGCACATTTTTTATATCTGCCCCCCTTAAAATCTACTTTCTTGAAAGTGCACTCTTTAAACTTGGTACCCCGCAGATTACTTCCTCCCCATTTTACATCCTCAAAATTACACTGAAGAAATTCGCTATGAAATCTGCTTATATTTGATCCAATATGTATAAAACTACATCCCACTGCTTTTGTGCCGGACCAGTCATTTTCTTTAATCATCATAGAAGCAAAAGAAACGTCTTTCAGTGTACACCCTTTCCATTCTACCTTCGTCATGTTGCAATCTTCTATTTTGACAGAGTAAAACTTACTCATATTAAAGATATTTTCTTCAAAAACCGATCGTTGTAAATTAGCCGTTGATAATTTCTTGTCTGATGGGTATCTAGTCCCTCTAATGGACAGCCTTATAAAAACTGAATTTCGTAAATGTGTATTATAAGAGTAAATTTTGCAGCAATCCATATCTGTAAACTCACTGCCATAAAAATCATTATCCCATAAGTATACCTCTCCAATAATGTTTCCCTTTCCTTTTGCATGCGTCCCATATATTATGCAATAATACCGCATTTTCCAATCGGTACTTTTTCCAGAAGGCTCCATAAAGACTTGAATCCAAAAACATGACATCTTTCAGATGTTCATTTGATATCTTTGTTAAACTTTTTGCCAATAGTTGAGAAGAAAGTGCCGCATAGTTTCTGATTTCTGCAGCATCGTTGTATAAAAGGCTTCTTTTCCCACTGTTTATTTCTATTTCAATTCGTGTTTCGGTATTTCCTCTCCTAAGAACATCCAACAGATGTTCTTTATCAATAAATCCGGGCACTTTTACAGGTAATATGTTTTTCTTTAAACAGTATTGTACCAAAAACTTATTATTTTTACACAATCTGCCTTTTTATTGATACATATACTTTCTAATGCATTGTAAATAAGCTCCTGAATGAAGGAGTCCTTTTCTGTTGCACAAACATAAAACAGTTCGTTAAATGTAAGGTTTGCATGATGTACCAGTCCATTTACTCCGCTTATAGGCTTTACTCTATTCTCATCCGCAAACAATGAAATATATTCAGATATTTGTTTATCCCGCTTATCCTTAGCAGTATCTTTAAAAGTTTTTATTCCCAAAATAAACGTCCATAAAAAGCGATAGCCGAGCCAATAAGTCCTATCGTTTTTAACACATTATCCGAACTTATTGTTGTATCAATAGTAAAATTGGTAAATACTATTAGTATTGACATATTTTTCCACATGATGATATAAAATCAATAACCACTCTTTCATCCCCTATTATTTCCAGCGTATTTCCGTCGTTGTTATTCATAATGCTTTCATCCAACGATCTTTATACATATATTTAATACATCATACCAATTCCCCATAACCCATTACAGATACCCTACAAAACTTCCCACTGCTATATTCAGCGGTATCTCCATATGCACATGTTCCGGACATACTTCTGCTTCCACTATCTTTAGCACAGGGGACTCAACATGTTGGCTATGTCCTGTTTTAACTACCCATACGCTATTTCCTGAATTTCGGGGCAAACACAATATGATACTTACAATTCCATCTTGTATGTGATAAACTATTTATATCCACTTTGGATACCTCCTTTGTTCTAGTACAGTTGGCGGACCTGTACTAAATATAACATTGGAGGTTTTTTATTGTAAACTAAAGCTGCTGTTGTCACACCTGCATAGCAGGTGGTTAATATTTCGCACACTTGCGTGCTCAACAGGGTCATGCCCCACATAAAAGAACCTGCACCAACTCCACAGTCGGTGCAGGTAACTCTACAGCTATTTCTCAAAAAATTGGATATACACCTATTCTACGAATTAAGCTACATTCAACCAGCATATACCGATTGTTGTGAATAGTAAAATGACTTGCATTATTTTAATAAAGATAGTGTATATTGTAAAAATATCTTTTATACATTATTTAATTGTAATTTCATTGGAATAATACGTCTTATCTCCTACTTTCTTTACGATTCTATAAGTCCCGCTTTCAATCAAATCTAAATCCACAAGTTGCGAGTATTGGCTACCTTGTTTTATCTCAATGCCAACTGAATTTATATTTTCGCTCTTCGCATACAACTCCCACCTGTTATTTTGAAAAACCTGTACCTCATATGAAAGACCACAAGTTATAGGCGCATCACTATTATTAAAAATACAAATATCAATTTTCTTAACATCTAAATCTAATGCAATCACAATACCAATTGTACCGTCTCCGTTAAACCCTTCATCTTCAGCTTTTTCGTGTTTATGCTTTTGTGTTTTCCCAAAAACAACACATAAGACAAATATTATCATAAGAAAGAGAACGAAAACCATTACTTTTTTTGTCATGAATATCTCCTCGTTATGGATTCATAACATTTAAGTCAAAGGCGGTCTTTATTTCCTGCATATTCACATAGACCATATTGCCGTTTGATGTTCCTTTTATAATACCTATGATAGCATAGTTGTCTGAATACGATGTTATGACAGGTCCCCCACTATCACCGTTTTGTGAAGTTCCATCAGTTTTAATTAATCCTGTGAAATAGATATTATCAAATGTTCCTGAAAAACTTGTATCTGTAATCTTACCTGTTATTACTTTTCCATCGACATACGTTGTAGTAGCACCATAAGCATAGATCACTGTATTCTTAGGGAAAGGGCCTCCATTGTAATCAAAAACCTTCCCATCATAAACGGTGTTCGAAAATTTAAAATAATTGTTGTTTTGACCTCTTTCAATAAGAGCTGCATCAACAGAGCCACTCTCCTGTTTTACGGTCATAGTTCCCATTGCTGTCCCATTATATGACATATTATCTCCAACTTCACCCAAATGGCCAGCAGTCATAAATCCATATTTTTTACTAGAGGTTGAATTGTCCCAAACCACGCCACAGGATACAGAACCATAATGGCCACTTGTTGTATCATTTATTTTGCTACCAGGTACTACGGTCTCCGTTGCACAATTGATCATAACTTGATCATCTTTGATGATTTTTACGGAATCATTCGGTATAATCTCATATAATAAATCCATATCCAGACTATTGGCACTATAAATAACAACCTTGTTATCTTCTTGATCTATTCCACATGCATCGAATCCAATATTTTCACGTTGGTCGATTATTTTTTTCTGAAAATCCTCAAGTTGGGCATATGAATATACAGCTAGCTCATAACAAATGTTATCACTCTCTGAAATGATTGCAATATCATTTGTAACCAAGACATGTAGTATCCCACTATCATCAAAGAACGCCCCGCCCAATTGATCCTCTTTCAACTGACTGGTAATTTCATAATACTCAACCAGGGCTGCACTTTGGCGAGATAACTCAAGATTCACTTCTTCATTTTCTGTTAAATCATTATACACTTCATCTGGCAGAAAAAAAACAACATTTTCGGTTGGTTTAGTATCAGCCGCTACAGTAGTACTAATTAAAAAAAACAATATCAGCACAGATAAAACGGACAGAATTCTACTGAATCTTTTCATATTACATCCTCCATTCATAACTAAAACGTTTATTAATAGTATATTAAATTTTTGTAAAAATGCCTGCAGCACTTCAACTCCCCTGCCCCTCAATCTTGATGGGTGGGGTTGCTTTCTGTTGCCAAATCCCTCATAATAGTCTTACGAACATCCTTCAGAACATCTTTAATGACCATTATGAAGAAATGCTTTATATCCTTCATCCACGTCGGTCTGTCATCTGGAATGTTGACCGGATGCTTAACTGCGCCGACCCTTCTTTCGGCGGTGCCATATATGGCTGTGATAAATGTGGCGAACTTAAATTTGTCCCTTTCCGCTGCCACAGCCGTTTCTGTCCCACCTGTGGCACTAAATACTCTATTGATCGTACCACTTCCATGTCCTTTAAAATTTTGAACGTACAGCACCGTCACTGTGTCTTCACCATTGCAAAAGAACTCCGCCCTTTCTTTCTCGCTGACCGCTCCCTGCTTGGCTGTCTCTTTTCCGCTGTCAGCAGCATCATCCTTCGTATGTTCCTTAATGATAACAAATTCGAATGCTTTACTCCCGGTTTTATCTGTGTCCTTCATACCTTTGGACGTGACCTCAAATGGAACCCTCATATCCACTGCCTTCTTTCCGAAGGCGGCATTGGTAACAGTGGTCGATGGCGCTCTAAGACTCATTTCAACTACCGTTTTCTGCGTGATACTTTTCAGCCCGCTCTCCTGAATGAACTCCAGCCTAAGCTCGGACCTGGCTTCAAAAAAGTAAAAGCTTCCATCTATAGGAACCACAAAAACGGTTTCTATGTCCACGCCAAACCCAATAAGTGCGACCCGAAGATTGTCTCCAAATACATCGGACGCTATCTTGAACGACCCGTCATCGCTACTTCCCGCATTGATAAATATGATGGACACATGGTCACCTTTTACTATAACCGTCATGAGGATGACAAACTCGTTGTGGAGACCATCCTCGCCCTTGATTTCATTGACCGGCTCATCCAGCATATCCCCGAAAAACATTTCAAGCAAATTCGTTACTACGGCATCTATGCCCGACACTTGGACGATGACAAAAAACTCAACCGTGCCATTTCAAAAGAAAAACAGAAAATCTTCCTCTCCTTTAACCGCTGGCGGGACTGCATGCTCTCGTCCTTTGGGCATGACCCACTGGGATGCCCATGCTGTGGAGCCACCATGAAATTCATGGAACTCTATCAGAATCACCACCATGTTCCTCTGGATGAATTTACAAAAGGGCAATGTCAAAAGCCCACAGCTGCCGTTCTCCTGCCTATACGTAATCTTTTACAGTTTCCTCCGTCTGTGGTAAGATAACTAAAAACGGTGGGCACACACATAGATAAACAGCCAGGGGAACTTAGGGCAAAGTACACGAAAAATCCACCGGAAGGTATGACCGTAAAGGACATCAGGGAAATGAGCGATGATGACCTTCTGGATATGGATTACTTTTTAAACGAAGACGATGAGGATGTTTTTGGTGCGGAAGGTTTTTATATCTTCTGACCGGAAACATCTGCTTCGTTGTGCCCGCCACTGGCGTGCTTTTCCATTCAAAAGTTCTCCGCAAGGAGAACTTTCCTATCATGTTTACGAAGTTCCTGCATATACGCTACCCATTTTTTCACCTCTCTTTCGCAGTATTATTTAAACGTTTGTGAAACGCCAGAACCCGTATAAATTCGGGCCTGTTTCTTTGCTAAAACAGAACTTATGTAGCATCCTTTGGTCTCTTATTATCCAGAAGTTCTTTTCCATCCCCACGGATTCCCTGCGCCTTATCTTCCTCCAGCATTCCCAGCACTTGTGCGAATTCTGTGGCTTTGACAAAGTCCCGGATGCTTCCAAGATTACACATTTTCCATATTATATTTTGAATAGTTTATCTGTATGTACTGCTTCATTGTACCATAAGAGTTCCTCATGACCAATGTAATATCCTCGACAAATATTTACATTTATCGACAATAACAAATAGGGTGGATAAATCCCTTTCTCAGCAAATGTCCTTCAAATTCAGTATTCACTTATAGAAAAACTGCCACAAATCTTAAATCCTTCAAGATTTGTGGCAGTCTTTAAATCCTAACTAAACCCTGTCTTAGCTTATTTCCTTCACCGTATATCCCTTATCCTCTACAGCCTTCTTCAAGACATCATCGGATACCTCCTCTGCCAGCACCACGCGGGCCGTGCCCTGCTCATGGCTGACAAGAGCCTCGCTTACACCGGGCAGTTCCTCTAAGGTTTTCTTGACCGTTGCCTCGCAGTGTCCGCACATCATTCCTTCAATCTGCATTGTTTTTTCCATTGTTTTGTTCTCCTTTTCTTTATTTGATTTCATTTTTTGCTTTCTCTTTTCATCCCTTTTGGTATCGTAGAGCTTACATAAATTCAGCCTTAACGCATTGGTAACCACGCAGAAACTGGATAAGCTCATGGCTGCTGCACCGAACATGGGATTGAGTTTCCATCCCCAGATAGGATACCACAGCCCTGCTGCCAAGGGAATACCGATAATGTTGTAAATAAATGCCCAGAACAGGTTTTCATGGATATTGCGCAGGGTCGCCCTGCTTAGGCGGATGGCCGCCGGTACATCCTTTAACAGACTCTTCATCAGTACGACATCGGCGGCATCGATGGCGATGTCCGTACCCGCACCGATGGCAATGCCGATGTTGGCAGCGGTCAGCGCTGGAGCGTCATTGATGCCGTCTCCTACCATGGCCGTCCTGCCCTGCTTCTGCAGGGAACGGATTACGCTTTCTTTGCCGTCGGGCAATACGCCCGCTATGACTTCATCCACACCGGCCTGAGCGCCGATGGCTTTGGCGGTCTGTTCATTATCCCCGGTCAGCATGACTACCCGGATACCCATATTCTGCAGTTCTTTCACCGCCTGGGCACTGTCCTCTTTTATTACATCCGCTACTGCGATGACACCTAAGAGCTGATTCTCTTTTGCAAAAAACAGAGGGGTCTTTCCCTGTGCGGACAGCTCTCCTGCCAACTGATCAACTTCCTCTCCTACTTCCGCAAACCGGGAAATAAAGGAAAGATTACCGCCATAGAGGCTGCTTCCCTCACAAACACCCTGTAATCCGTTGCCGGGCAGGGCCTTAAAGTCCTGCAGGGCAAAAGCAGTCAGATTCTCTTCCTGCGCCTTTAAGATAATGGCCTTCGCCAGCGGATGCTCGCTCTTCTGCTCCAAAGTGTACGCCAGCTCCAACAGTTCTTTATCACTGATACCCTCCATAGGGTGAATATCCGTCACCACCGGTTCTCCCTTGGTGATCGTTCCCGTCTTATCCAGGGCTACGATTTCCGTTTTACCCGCTTCCTCTAAGGATACGGCGGTCTTAAAGAGAATACCGTTTCCTGCTCCTACGCCGTTACCTACCATGACAGCTACGGGAGTTGCCAGGCCCAGCGCACAGGGACAACTTATCACCAGAACGGAAATGCCTCTTGCCAATGCAAAGCCCACGCCTTCTCCTGCAAGAAGCCAGATGAGAATGGTGGCTGCAGCAATAGCAATGACTGTAGGTACAAAAATGCCTGAAACTTTGTCAGCTACTTTGGCAATGGGCGCCTTGGTAGCCGCCGCGTCGCTGACCATCTTGATGATCTGAGACAGGGTAGTATCCTCGCCCACTCGGGTGGCCTTACAGGTCAAGAAGCCGGACTGGTTCAGCGTAGCTGCGGATACCTTATCCCCTGCTTCCTTATCCACGGGAATGCTCTCTCCGGTCAGGGCCGCTTCGTTGACGGCACTGCTTCCTTCTATCACCACACCGTCCACGGGAATATTCTCTCCGGGCCGTACTACGAAGGTATCCCCTTCCTTTACTTCCTCAATAGGAACCTCTGTTTCTTTTCCATCCCTTAGGATCACCGCCGTTTTGGGGGCCAGCTTCATCAGCCCCTTTAATGCATTGGTGGTTTTTCCCTTGGATTTGGCCTCCAACATTTTACCCAATGTGATCAGGGTCAGAATCGTGCCCGCCGATTCAAAATAAAACTCATGCATATAGGCCATGACGCCTGCCATATCGCCCCTTACCTGTGCGTCAGTCATGGCAAAGAGGGCGTAAGTACTGTAAATAAAGGCTGCTCCCGCACCCAAGGCCACCAGTGCATCCATATTGGGAGCCCGATGCCATAAAGACTTCGCGCCACTTACAAAAAAGCGCTGGTTGATCACCATGATAATAGCAGTGAGTAATAGCTGTACTAAGCCCATGGCTACATGATTCCCCGTAAAAAAAGCAGGCAGGGGCCAATTCCACATCATATGCCCCATGGACAGATACATCAGAACTGCCAGAAATACCAAGGATACCCACAGCCGCTTTTTCAGCAGGGGCGTTTCCTTATCCTTTAAGGCGTCCTCTGCAGCATCCTCCTGCCTTTTACTTCCTGCTGAGGACTTTAAAGCTGCCCCGTAACCGGCGGCTTCTACCGCCGCAATGATTTCCTGCGGGGAGGCGCTTCCTTCCACACCCATACTGTTTGTCAGCAGATTGACGGAGCAGGTGCTCACGCCTGCCACAGCATTTACCGCCTTTTCCACCCGGGCGCTGCAGGCGGCACAGCTCATGCCCGTTACTGTATACTGTTCCAATGTTCTCATTCCTTTCCGAATTTTTGTCTAACGCATCAGCTTCTGCAGGGTTTCAACCAGTTCATCCACGGTCTCTTCTTTCCCGTTTCTGATATCCTCGGCCACGCAGCCCCTGATATGGCTGCCTAAGAGTACTTTGTTGAAACTATTAAGTGCTGCGGTCACTGCCGCTACCTGTACCAGAATATCGGTACAGTAGCAGTCCTGCTCCACCATTCCCTTAATACCCCGTATCTGTCCCTCGATACGGCTTAATCTGTTTGTCAGATCCTTATATTCCTTTTCGGTGCGCTCTTTTGTCTTATGATGACAGCAGCAATCCTTTTCTTCTTTCATACGCCTTCCCTCTTCTTTTCAGCCGGATGAAACATCCTGACAAATTCCACGCTTCTGTGACAGACGGCAAATCCCGGCATTCTCATTCATATAACCGAATATACCCCCAGGGGGTACTTTACCAGTATATACCCCCCGAGGGTATTTTGCAAGTCATTTTTCTAATTTTTTGTAGAATGATCAACCCATTAAGTTTTCGGTCTCCAGCATTTCCTCTATAAAGATACCGTAACCGCTGGTAGCGTCGTTTACCAGCACATGGGTTACCGCTCCTACCAGCTTGCCGTTCTGAATGATGGGGGCGCCGCTCATACCTTGGATAATTCCGCCTGTCAGCGCTATCAGATCCGGATCCGTCACCTTCAGCACAATGCCTTTGTTCACATTGCTGTGGTCCAAATGGCATTCCCTGATCTCGATATCATAGTATTTCGGTTCTCCGTCCACTGCACAGAGTATCTGTGCGGGGCCAACTTCCACCTCCTGCTTTAAGCCAATGGGAATCGCCTCTCCGCCTATTCGGGAAAGAAAACTGTCGTTACAGGTCCCGAAGACGCCCTGGGTGGTGTTGTCACAGATTACACCCAGAATATTCTTATCCGTATACTCGATCATGCCAGTCATCTCTCCCGGATCACCTTTTTTTCCCTTTTTAATGGCTATAATTTCCGTTCCGTAGAGAGTGCCGCTTTTTACTTCCATGACGATACTGGTATCCACATCATTGATGCCATGTCCCAAGGCTCCGAAATTCCCTTCGCTGTCCACAAAGGTCAGCGTACCCACACCCTGGGCATTGTCCCGCACCCAGATACCCAGCTTATAGCTGCCGCTCTGGTTCTGCACCGGCTGTACCTCCACTTCAAATTCCTCTCCGTCCCTGCGTATCGTAAGCACTACGGGATAGCCGCCGCATTCCTCAATTAACTGCATAAAGCCTGCCTTATCCTGCACTTGTTCTCCGTCCACCGCCAGGATATAGTCCCCGCTCTTTAACAGGTATCTTGAGGGTGAAACATTCTGACCGCCCAGGGAAAGAAAATCTCCCACGCCTACGACCAGTATACCGTCCGTTTTCAAATAGATACCCACCGGCAGTCCTACCGGTATTACCAGTCTGTTTCGGACAACCTCAATATTTACCTGTTTAAAAGGAATAAAACCGAAGAGCTTTACATCCATGCGGTAGGTACTTAACTCATCCGCACGCATGGTGACCGTATTGCTTAGATCAATATGGATCGAATCCGCCGGAATATTGGAGGGGTTTTGACCGCCTACCGCCACTGCTTCTTCCTCCAAAACATTTATTTTTTGGATTTCCCCCGTAACCGGCAGTCCCATATTAAGCACTTGCTCCTCGCCCACCTTCAGCTTGATATTTCGTGGAATCTGCTCATATACGGACAAGATTCCCAGTCCGGCAAATGTCATACAGGATATTAAGAGGGCCATGCACAGAGCGCCTCTGTATATCTGCCATCTGCCTTTTTTCTCTTTTTTTCTTTCTTTTTCCTTTTTCAAGCCCTTCACATCCTTTTCTCCGCTGTTTTACTGTTAATGCCTTTTTCCATTGGGCAGCGGCAAAATATGCCTAATGCCTTCGTATAAAAAAAGGAGCATCCATAAAGGATACTCCTTTTAGTGTAAACATTTTTTTCTCATCTAAACCCAAAACAAAGATTTAATTCTGCTTGATTTTGGCAGCCTGCGCCATCAGCTCCTCCGCATTGGAAAGCGCGGCGTCGGAAAGTCCGTCCGTTCCCAAAAGTCTCGCCAGTTCTTCCGTGATGCCCTGTCTGGAAAGCCTGCGGATATCCGTTGCGGTACTGTTTCCGTCCGTTTCCTTTTCTATCAAAAAATGGGTGTCCGCCATAGCCGCGATCTGTGGCAGATGGGTGATCAGGATCACCTGATGGGCGCCTGAGAGCGCTCCCAGCTTTTCCGATACCTTCCAAGCCGTTCTGCCGCTGATACCCGCATCGATCTCATCAAAGATCAGCGTGTCCACATCATCCTGATCAGCAAGTACGGTCTTGACGCCTAACATGATACGGGAGAGTTCGCCGCCGCTGGAAACCATGCCCAAAGGCTTCAGTGATTCTCCCGGATTGGTGGAGATTAAAAATTCCACTTCATCCGCACCGTCCGCGGAAATTTCCTTTTCTTTTATGGAAACTTCAAAGCCGATACTCAAAAAATTCAGCTCTTCCAAAGCTTTTTTCAGGGTTTCAGCCAGTCCGGGCGCCTTAGCTTTACGCAATTTGGAAAGGGAATTGCAGGCTTTTATTAATGCTTTCTGCGCCTCCTCATACTCTCCGTTTAATTTCTGCATATAATTTTCGTAATCATTCAGCTTTTCTATTTTGCGCTGAATTTCTTCTTCATATTCCAAAACTGCTGAAATACTTTTTCCATATTTTTCCTTTAAATGATTGACCTGATTTAAGCGCTCTTCCACAGTCAGAAAATCGGCTCCGTCAAACTCCATTTTGTCCTGATAATCCGAAAGTTCCCGGTTAAAATCGTTTAACAGGGCCTCTACATCCATCAGTTGTGCGGAAAGCTCTCCCAAGGCCTCGTCATAGGAAACCACGCTGCCAAGCTCCCTTACCGCCCTGCCAAGCAGGCTGATCGCACCCTCTCCTTCTCCGTCAGTCAGGCGGTATACGCTGCCAATGGCTTCACTGATCCTGCGGCTGTTGGTCATCAGACGGTACTTTTTCTCCAGTTCCTCGTCCTCGCCCTCTTTTAATCTTGCTTCCTCTATTTCCTGTGCTTCAAACGATAAAAGATCCAGTTCCCTTCTGCGGGCGGTCTCATCCATGCTCTGTCCGTCTAATTCTTCCTTTAAGCGGTTTCTCTCCCGGTACAGCCTGCCCACTTCCTCCAAAAGGGGAAGCGCCTCGCTGCCTGCATAGGCGTCCAGAATCTCCAAATGCTTCCTTTTGTGGAGTAAGGACTGATGTTCATGCTGCCCGTGGATATCTAAAAGCAGTTCTGCCAGTTCCTTAATCTGTCTGGCGGATACGGTTTCTCCGTTGATGCGGCTGACACTCCTGGTACCGGAAATCCTGCGGCTGATGGTTACACAGTCTTCTTCCGCAGGCAGTTCCATCTCCTCTAACTTCTTAAGAATCCTTTCCTCAGCAGTAAAGACCAACTCCACCTGTGCGTATTCCGCACCACTGCGAATCATCTCCTTGTCGGCTTTGGCACCCAGCGCAAGATTTACGGAACCTAGCAATATGGACTTTCCCGCACCGGTTTCTCCGGTCAGGACGTTTAAGCCGGAGGTAAACTCCACCTCCGCTTCCTCGATCAACGCCATATTTTTCACGTGTACGCTAAGTAACATATCTTACTCCTTTAACATGCTGCGGATTTTCTCCATCAGTACCTTGGTTTCCTCCACCGTTCTTACCGCCATCATAATGGTATCGTCCCCCGCTATGGAGCCCACGATCTCCTTTAATTTCATGGTATCGATAGCGGCTGCCACAGCCATGGCCATGCCGGATACGGTCTTGATCACCAGAATATTCTGGGCCATATCCACGGAAACAAATCCCTCTCTGAGTACCCGGATATACTTATCTAATGGCTGTGCCTCTTCCTGCTTCACAAAAACATACTTTTGCCGCCCATTTCCCGCGGGCAGCTTGGAGAGTTTTAACTCCCGGATGTCTCTGGAAACCGTAGCCTGCGTCACCTGATAACCTGCCTGCTTTAAGTATTCCGCCAGTTCCTCCTGGGTTTCCACGTCATAAGCATCTACCAATTCAATGATCTTTTTCTGTCTGAGTTTCTTCATATGTGCTACCTCTGCCCCTTCAGTTGTCGCTCATCTTTTTCCGCAGTACTTCCAAAAATCCTGCTTTGCTCAGTTTAATAAAATCCGTCGTCTTTTCTGATTTCACAATTCGTATGGAATCCCCCGTCTGCATGGGCATGATACAGCCGTCGAAGCTGGCTGCCGCATGCTGTACCTGTCCTTCCCTGCCGAGCGGGATGTCAATGACGATCTCGTCCTCGGGTGCGAGAATAATGCTTCTCTGATTGATGGTATGAGGACAGATGGGCGTCAGGATCAAAAGTCTGGCTCCCGGCTCCGCAATGGGTCCTCCGGCGGAAAGATTGTAGCCGGTGGAGCCCGTAGGGGTGGTCACGATGATGCCGTCGGCCAAATATCGGTTAAGCATCCTGCCATTGACGGATACGGTGAACTGCAGAACCTGTTTTCCGTCCGCTTTACTGATGACAATATCATTCAAAGCCCAACCTTCCTCTCTGCCACCTTCCGGATTCCGGATAATACCGTTTAACATCATACGGCTTTCCAGTTCGTAATCTCCATCTAACAGTCTCAGCATGGCCTTTTCCATATTCTCCGGCTCCACTTCCGTCAGATACCCTAGGGTGCCCAGATTGATGCCAAGCAGCGCCACGCCCTTGCGCTCCATGACGTCTCTGGCGGCCTGGAGCATGGTGCCATCACCTCCTAATACCAGAATACAGTCCACATCCTGATGAATTTCGTCCTCCGGAGAGGTCTTCACCATACATCGTTCACCGTGCAGGGTCAAAAAGCTGCGAAGCTTCTCCGTAATCAGTAAATCCCTGTCCTTATGCGTATTGGTATAGATACAAAAATGATTCATCCCTTATCCAACTCCTTATGCGCTTCTGCAATCGTTTTGTTTATCAGTTGCTGCCAGTCCTCCGAAAAAGAAAGACCGTTCTTTTCTTCCTGTATTTTCTTTAAAGCTTCCTCTGCTTCTTTTTCCGTAAATGCTTCACTTTCGGGCCTGCTGCCCTTTTTTAAGCTCAGGTGTGCCAGATATTCGATATTGCCCTCGGGGCCCCTGATGGGGGAATAGTCCAGATGCAGTACTGAAAAACCCAGACTGTCCGCATAATCAAGTACCTTTTCTATGACTTCTTTGTGGACTGCAGGCTCTTTTACAACGCCCTTTTTTCCTACCTTCTCACGCCCTGCCTCAAACTGGGGCTTGATCAGGCAGACCATTTCTCCTCCGTCCTTTAATAACGCTCTGGCGGGTAAAAGGATCTTGGTCAGGGAAATGAAGGAGACATCCACGGAAGCAAAATCCGGTTCTTCCTCAATATCCTCCTTCTGTATATATCGGAAGTTTGTCCGCTCCATGCAGACCACACGTTCATCTTCCCGCAATTTCCAGGCTAACTGTCCGTGCCCCACATCTATGGAATAGACTTTCTTAGCCCCATTCTGCAGCATACAATCCGTAAATCCGCCGGTGGATGCACCGATATCCATGCAGACACAGTCTGAAAGCTTTATTTCAAACTGCTCCAGCGCCTTCTCCAGCTTAAGACCGCCCCGGCTCACATATTTTAGGGCAGGTCCCCGAACTTCCAGCCGGATCTTATCCGGATCAAAGGTGCTGCCGGCCTTGTCCTCTCTCTGACCGTCCACAAACACATCTCCGGCCATGATGATGGCTTTCGCCTTTTCCCGTGACTGCGCATAGCCCCGGGAAACCAAAATTACATCCAGCCTCTCCTTCATCTACACGCTCCCTTTTATCGTAACTTTTTTCCAAGCGCCCCCAGAATACGGCTGTAAATACTCTCTTCATCCATCTGTATTTCTCTTTTCAGAAGTTCCACATTACCGTGCTCCACATAGGCATCCGGAATGGTGACCTGAAGTATCTTGATCCGGCTTCCCATGGCTTCCAGGCATCTTTTTACGCTTTCGCCAAAGCCGCCGCTGGCTACGTTTTCTTCCATGGTCACCAGTAATTTGTGTCCCGTGGCGGCGTCTTTCAACATCTCCTCGTCCACGGGTTTGACAAAGCGGGCGTTTACCAGACTGCAGGCATGCCCTGAGCCTTTCAGCCGCTCTCTGACTTTCTCGGCGGTCTTTACCATACTCCCCACCGCTACCAGCACAATTTCCTTCTCTTTATAAATCCATTCGCTCTTGCCAAACTCAATGGGAGCCCTGAATTCCTTTAATCCTGCATAGGCTTCTCCTCTGGGATACCGGATGGCGATAGGACCGTCAAAGGAAACCGCAAATTTAAGCATATCCGAAAGCTCCCATTTATTCTTAGGCGCCATAATATGCATTCCGGGAATACAGGAAAGGTAGGATAGGTCAAAAATACCCTGATGGGTCTCTCCGTCGCTGCCCACCAGTCCCGCCCTGTCAATGGCAAAGACTACCGGCAGGTTCTGAATGCAGACATCATGCAGTATCTGGTCATAGGCTCTCTGTAAGAAAGAAGAATAGATCGCCACCACGGGCTTTAATCCTCCGGCTGCCAGTCCTGCGGCAAAGGTAACGGCGTGTTCCTCCGCAATACCCACGTCAAAGAAACGTCCCGGATACATATTGCGGAAGCGCTTTAAGCCCGTACCGTCCGGCATAGCCGCGGTGATCGCCACCACTTTTTCCTCTCGCTGTCCCAATTTGCACATAACCGTGGAAAAAATATCCGTATAATTGGGCGTGGTACGCGGTACTTTGGGCAGCCCTGTCTCAATCTCAAAAGGTTCCGCTCCGTGAAATCTGGCAGGATGGCGCTCCGCCGGTGCGTAGCCCTTTCCTTTTTCGGTGATCACATGCACCAACACGGCGCCCTTTACCTTTCTGGCATCTTTGAACACGCGCAGCATGGCGCCTATATCGTGCCCGTTGACGGGACCTAAGTATGTAATGCCCATATCCTCAAAGAACATACCGGGAATCACCAACTGCTTGACCCCGCTTTTGAACTTCCGTATCTTGGCGATCACATTGTCGCCCTTGATGCCCCGCAGGGCATTGTAAACCCCCTCTTTTAAATCCAGATAGCTGTCCGCCGTCCTCACCTTGTTCAAATAACTGGAAATGCCCCCCACATTTTCGGAGATGGACATATTGTTATCATTCAATACTACTATAAAATTGGTTTCCAGTCTGGAAGCATTATTTAACGCCTCATAGGCCATTCCTCCCGTCAAGGAACCGTCCCCGATCACAGAGATAACGGTATTTGTCCCGCCCTTGATATCTCTGGCCTTCACTAAGCCTAAGCCTGCGGAAATAGAGGTGGAACTGTGCCCCGTATCAAAGCAGTCGCAATCGCTTTCCTTTCTTTTGGGGAAACCGCTCATCCCATGAAATTTGCGCAGATTTTCAAAGCCGTCCCGCCTGCCAGTCAAGAGCTTATGGGTATAAGACTGATGCCCCACGTCCCAGATAAGCTTATCCTCAGGCAGATCCAGAGATAAATGCAGGGCCATGGTCAGCTCCACGGCACCCAGATTGGAACCTAAATGCCCGCCGGTCACACTGATCTTCTCTATCAGAAAACGGCGGATTTCCTCTGCCAAAAGTCCATAGTCCTCTTTCTTTATCTGCTTGATATCATTTGCTTTTTCTATCTGCTCCAACAACATATAGCCACCTCTGTTTTTGAAACATACTTTATTTATTTCTGTGAATGAGATACTTTATCAAGTCCTGTAAAAAGGAAGAATCCCCAGACAAGCTCTTTAAAATGGAGAGCGCCTTCTCGGAGCGGGCCTTTACTTCTCTTTCGGCCTCTTTTAATCCCACCAAGGTCACATAGGTCTGCTTGTGATTCTTCTCGTCGCTGCCTATGGGCTTTCCTAAGCTCTCTACATCTCCGACCACATCCAGTATGTCGTCTTGGATCTGAAAGGCGATACCGATATGGGACGCACACTCTTCTAACGCTTTTACGGTTTCCTCTTTTGCTCCGGCAAGTACTGCACCGATCATGATGGAAGCCTCGATGAGCGCCGCGGTCTTGTGCTCATGGATGAAGATCAGCCGGGAGAGGTCTGTTTCCGCAGCCTGCTCCGCTTCAATGTCCGCGTTCTGTCCCCCGATCATGCCATAGATGCCGGCCTTATTTGCCAGTATGGATAAGGCTTTTGCCCCCGCGCGGTAACGGTCCGTCAAGGGCACGCCGTCCACTTCGCAGGTATGAAAAACTTTTAAGGCCGTTTCAAATGCATAGTTTAACAGTGCGTCTCCCGCCAGTACTGCCATGCCCTCCCCGTATACCACATGGGTGGTCTTGCGTCCCCGCCTGTATTCATCGTTGTCCATAGCCGGCAGATCGTCGTGTACCAGAGAGTACGTGTGTATCATTTCCATAGCGGCCATAAAGGGCTTAATGCACTCCCCCTGCCCGCCGCAGAATTTGTAGGTTTCCTGCATCAGCATGGGGCGCAGCCTTTTGCCACCGGCCAGTACGCTGTAATGCATGGCCTCAATGACTGTTCGCTGCAGTCCTTCTTTCTCAGGAAGATAGGCTTTTATCACCTCTTCTATTGCCTGCGCTTTTTCTTCCAGTATTTTTTTAAAAGCAAGCTTTTCCGTTTCTTCCATCTGACTTTTCCGGCGCCTACTCAAAGGGCGTCAACTCCCCTTCCTCCGAGATTGCAAGCACCTGCTTTTCCACCCGGTCAATATCCGCATTACACTGCTTTAACAGTTCCATGCCCTCTTTATATACCTGAAAGGACTCCTCTAAAGAAATGTCCTCGTCCTCCAGCCTTCTTACCGCATCCTCCAGCTTAACAAACTTCTCCTCTAAAGACATCCTCTCTCTCCTTTTCATGCTTGTCTTTGACCCGGACGTAAATCTGTCCGTCCGTAACGTTTACTGTCAGCTCGTCTCCCGGATGCACCTGCGCCACATGTCTGACTGCCCGCCCCTGCGCATCCTCCACATAGGAGTAGCCCTGATTCAGCTTCGTTAAAGGCGAAAGCCCCTTAAACTGTTCCAAAAGCAGGGCCAATCGGTGGCGCCTATCCTCAAGCTTGCGTTCCATGCCCCTGCCTAAGGCCTCCTCTAAGCTTACCGCCCGCATTCTCTTCTCCCGGATACGTCCCGCAGGGCTCCTATAGCCTAACTGCATCCGCAGTTTATCCGCCCGCTCCCGCTGCTCTTTTATTTTTCGCTGCAGGGGTCTTGCCAGTGCGGCCGCATACTCTTCCAAAATCCCCCAGACCTGCTCGTAATCATAGACTGCCAGCTCGGCTGCCGCCGAGGGTGTGGGGGCTCGCAAGTCTGAAACATAATCGATGATGGTGGTATCGGTTTCATGTCCTACTGCGGAAATGATGGGAACCTCGCAGTCGAAGACGGCCTGCGCCACAATCTCCTCGTTAAAGGCCCACATATCTTCCATAGAGCCGCCACCCCGCCCCACGATCATCACATCCACACCTTTTTGTTCTAATGCCCGGATGCCGTTGCAGATACTCTCCGCCGCCATATCCCCTTGGACGATGGCCGGATAGAGAATGATCTGTATGTAAGGATTGCGCCTTTTTGCCACATTAATGATATCCCGGACTGCCGCTCCCGTAGGCGCCGTTACTACACCCAGGGTGCGTATATACTTTGGAACGGGACGTTTGTACTCTGCAGCAAACATACCCCGTTCCTCTAATTCCTTTTTCAGTTCCTCAAATCTTTCATAGAGAAATCCCTTGCCGTCTTTGACGATCTGTCGGGCATAGAGCTGGTACTTGCCGTCCCGCTCATAGACATCCACACTGCCGCCCACTACGACCTGCTGTCCCTCCTGTAAGGTGAATTTCAGTCCATCCCTGCTGCCTTTGAACATAACGCAGGCGAGAGTTCCTTTTTCATCCTTTAAAGTAAAATAAATATGTCCAGAAGAATGATATTTACAGTTGCTTACCTCACCTTTAATGAAAACCGACTGTAACATAAAATCCTGCGTGAACATATTTTTTATGTATGCATTCACTTGTGCTACTGTATAAATATTCTGCATTCTGACCACCGGTCCTATGCAAATTTAGCCAAGACGGCATTGACAAATGCACCGGCATTGTCCTGCCCGAACTTCTTGGCCAGTTCTACCGCTTCGTTTATGGCTACGCTTACCGGAACGTCCTCATCGTACTGCATCTCGTACAGCGCCAGCCGCAGCAAGGTCAGTTCCACCTTTCCCATACGGCTCACATCCCAGTTTTCAGCCTTTGCATTGATCTGCCCGTCTATCTCGGACAGTTTCTCCATGATCCTGCCGTACTTTGCGGCAATATAGTCCGCATCTGCCACGCTCCTTGCAGACTCGTCGTCCTCTAAGAACATCCGCATCTGCTCCGGCATATCTTCTAATTCATTAAATTCCACTCTGAAAAGCAAAAGAAAAACCTGCTCTCTCAGTTCCCGTCTGCTCATATCTGCTTATCCTGTCCGCGATTTACTTACTCTTCGGCATACTGACACCGGCAATCCGGATATTCACATCCGTTACCTGCAGCCCGGTCATATTCTCAATGGCGCTCTTTACCTTGCCCTGGATCTGCTGACTGATGGCGGGAATATTGTAGCCGTATTCCACGGTCACATACAGATTGACCTTGACGTTCTTGTTCAGAATTTCAACCTTGACGCCCTTCGTAAGGTTCTTTCTGCCCACTCTGCTCATCAGTTCACCGGTCACGTTGCCGCTCATGGCAGCCACGCCTTCCACTTCCTTGGCAGCAAGGGCCGCTATCATGGTAACCACATCATCCGCTATCTGTACTGCACCAATATTCTCATCATCATGTAAAACATGTGTGTTTTTATCTTCCATTTGTTTATCCTCCTGCGCTCATTCACTCACGTGCATAGTATACCATGAGCACAAGTGCTCATGGTATGGATGGCCATCCGGCCGCTTCATACCTCGAATAAGGTCAGTATATCATAAAGTTTAGTCATTCACAAGCCAAAAAGTCATGGAAAACTGTTCGAGATCCCCTGAATAGGCCACCGGTCCACCCTCGGTATCCAGATAATCAAAAATGCCCTGTTCATCTATGAGCCGGCGGCAAAAGTATGTGAATACTTCCTCGTCCGCACATTTTAGCGTCACATCTGTTTTGCCTTCTTCATAACTCTTTTCAAAAAAAGCCGCCAGCGCCGCTTCATCGTAGTCCGTAAAATAAGCGCCTTCCATCACATAGTAATTGGCATCTATGGACAGACATTCCGGCAGGGGCACGACATTATCGATCACATGGGTTTTCGTAAGCTGTCCCGTGGTCACGCATAAATAGTCGTAATTGATAACAGGCCGGGAATCCTCCGCTTCCTCTTCTCCTTCCTCCATCCGGTAAGACGCGTCCCCCCAGGTAGCGTCCATATAGTAGCTGACTCCGTCGATCCATACCAGATTCCAGGCATGGTTCTCACCGCCGGAGACGGTCCCCTTGACTAACGTTGCCCTCACTCCCAGCTGCATGAGCAGGTATTGGGCTGCCTTGGCATAACCCTGGCAGACAGATTCATGGTTGACAAAGACGGAATAGATATTCTGACTGTCCACCGCATCCCTTAAATATTCGGTTTCCAGCACAATGGTCTCATACACATATTTTACCTTCTCATAGTCGGAAGCCTGCATACTGATGCCCTGTTGATATTTTAGCGCCTGCGCTTCTATCTGTTTTTGTTTTTCTTCCCTTTCTGCGGCATCCATGGTATACATACCGGTAAAACCCAGCTTGGCGGTTTCTCCCGCATAAGTGTAGTGGGTATAAGTATAGCCCTTAACAAAGAAAAGCTCCGGATGATCGTTCATCAGACACTGGAATACCTTATCAAGCTCCGCTTCTTCCACTGTGAGCTCCGGCTGCAGGGAAAGTTCTCCTTCCTCCTGCATGGTATCCAGAATGCCATACATTTCCCTGTACCAACACTTTTCAGCTTCCGTCAAAAGTTCGTAGCAGTAAAGCCCCTGATGGAGACTTGCATCATAAGCCTCCGCCTGAGACGATTCTTCCGGGGAGACTTCATCTGCTGAAATGACGGATTCCTCCGTCTGCCCATGGGGAGAAGCCTCGCTTCCCTCTACCCGTTCTTTCAGCCGGATAATGAGCAGGCCTAAAAGAATCCCTGTAATGCCCCAAAAAAGCTCACTGCCAAGTAATTTCGGTTTCTTTTTATTTTTCCAATCCTCTGATTCTGAACGATACGCCAAAATAAAACCTCTCTATACGCTTGTATCATATCGGCCGTACACGGTCCGCAGCGTCAGTTGCGGCCAAATTCGGAGAGCACTAATCCTTCATTGCGCTCTAAAGTCATGCCCACGCTCCATGCATTGACAAAGAGTAAGAGCGGATTTCCTTTTAAATCCTGAATTTTCTTCATATCGGAGGTGCCGGTGAGCTTTCCTATATCCAAATCCTTGTTTTCAATCCATCGAATATGCTCATAGGGCAGCGGCTCTAAGCGGATCTCCACATTGTATTCGTTCTGCAGACGGTATTTTAACACGTCAAACTGGAGCACGCCCACCACGCCTACAATGATCTCCTCCATGCCGGTATTAAACTCCTGAAAAATCTGAATGGCACCTTCCTGCGCGATCTGGCTCACACCTTTGATAAACTGTTTCCGCTTCATGGTATCCAACTGGCGCACTCTGGCAAAATGCTCGGGTGCAAAGGTAGGAATCCCTTCGTAACAGAATTTTTCTTTCGGCATACACAGGGTATCTCCGATAGAAAAGATGCCCGGGTCGAATACGCCGATAATATCCCCCGCATAGGCCTCTGAGAGGATTTTTCTCTCATCCGCCATCAGCTGCTGGGGCTGGGAAAGACGCATGATCTTATCTCCCTGCACATGGCGTACTTCCATGCTGGCATCAAATTTGCCGGAACAGATACGCATGAATGCGATCCTGTCCCGATGGGCCTTGTTCATATTGGCCTGAATTTTAAAAACAAAGGCGGAAAATTCATTCTCCACCGGATCCACAAGCCCTGTATCGGCCTTTCTGGCAAGGGGCGTGGTAGTCATTTCCAGAAAATACTTTAAGAAGATCTCCACACCGAAATTCGTCAGGGCGGAACCGAAAAATACCGGAGTCAGTTCTCCTGCTCTGACCGTTTCCAGATCAAATTCCGCACTGGCGCCGTCTAAGAGTTCGATTTCGTCACAGAGCTTGTCCGCCGCGTCCTCTCCGATAAAGGATACTAACTTCTCTCTTTCTGCCACGGGTACCTCAGTGGTTTCGCCCTCCTTCGTCCCCTTCTGGGTATCGGAATAGAGAATCACCGCCTGCTTATTGCGGTCATAAACGCCTTTGAAGCCCTTACCGGAGCCAATGGGCCAGTTTACCGGACAGGTGGAGATACCCAGTTCTTTTTCAATTTCATCCAACAGTTCAAAAGTGTCGTTGGCATCCCTGTCCATCTTGTTGATAAAGGTAAAGATGGGAATTTTGCGCATAACACAGACCTTAAAGAGCTTTCGGGTCTGGGCCTCCACACCCTTGGAAGCGTCGATTACCATGACGGCGGAATCCGCCGCCATCAAAGTACGATAGGTATCCTCGGAGAAATCCTGATGTCCCGGCGTATCCAGTATGTTGATGCAGAAACCGCCATATTCAAACTGCAGTACGGAGGAGGTGACGGAAATACCCCTCTCCTTCTCAATTTCCATCCAATCGGATACCGCATGTCTGGCGGTGGCCTTTCCCTTGACGCTGCCCGCTAAATTGATGGCCCCGCCGTAGAGTAAGAGTTTCTCCGTCAGGGTGGTTTTGCCTGCATCGGGATGGGAGATGATGGCAAAGGTTCTTCTTCTGTTTATTTCGTTTGCGTAGTTTGCTGCCACGTTTTTTTCCTCCAAAGATTATTCTCATACAGTATTTACAGCCATGCCCGGTATACTCTTCTACAGCATGCTCTTCGCTGGAAATGCCGGTTCTATGCCAAAGTACTTCAGTACGGTAGCCCCGATATCCGCAAAAGATTCTCTGGTGCCTAAATTGCCTGGCTTCACTCCGGCTCCATACATGAGCAAGGGCGTGTATTCTCGGGTGTGGTCCGTGGTTTTCATATATCCGGGATCACAGCCATGGTCCGCGGTTATCATCAGAATATCTTCTTCGCCCAGCTTATCCATAATTCCGGGCAGTTCTTTATCAAAGGCGCTCAATGCTTTTGCATAGCCGTCAATGTCCCGACGATGTCCGTAGAGCATATCAAAATCTACCAGATTGACAAAGCAGAGTCCTTCAAAATCCTCATCCAGATACCGGAAAAGCTGCTCTATGCCTTCTGCATTGCCGGCGGTATAGACATGTTCCGTTATGCCGTCACCCGCAAAAATATCAAAAATCTTACCTACGGCAATCACATCTTTTCCCTGCTCATTGAGCTGATTCAGCATGGTTACTCCGGGGGGTTTTAAGGAAAAGTCATGCCGCCTTGCAGTGCGCACAAAGCTGCCCGGTCTGCCCTCAAAAGGTCTGGCAATGACCCGACCCACGCCGTGTCTGCCTGTGAGAATCTCTCTGGCTATCCTGCAGTCTTCGTAAAGTTCCTCTAACGGTACGATTTCTTCATGGGCCGCAATCTGGAACACGCTGTCCGCCGAAGTATAGACGATCAGCGCTCCCGTCCGCATATGCTCTTCCCCGTAGGCTTCAATGACCGCCGTACCGGAGTAGGGGGCATTGCAGAGCACGCTCCGGCCTGTCCGCTCCTTAAAGGGAGTCAGCACTTCCTCGGGAAACCCTTCCGGATACACAGGCAGCGGCTGTCCGGAACAGACACCCGCTATTTCCCAATGCCCTATGGTAGTATCTTTCCCCATGGAGGCCTCCTTCATACGGGCATAGGCTCCCACAGGCCTCTCCTTTCGGCCCGGGAGGCTTACACCTTCTATGTTGAAAAGACCCAGTTTCCCCAGGGCGGGCAGGTGAAAGAAGGGACTTTTTGCTACCGTTCCCAAAGTACTTACCCCTGTGTCGCCAAAGGCCTCCGCATCCGGCATGGCGCCCACCCCGAAACTGTCTAAGACAATCAAAAATACTCGTTTCATCTATGTATCCCTTCGTACTTTTATCGTTTTCTTACCTTTGTGAGTATACCATAATCTTCCTTACTGTACAACCGTACTGATAATGATATTTTCCGCAGGCTGATTGGTTTTCCTCTTTACAATATCCTCTATCTGGGCCCTCTGGGCATCCGTCAGGTCCGCTGCATTTACCACCACGTCCACGCTGCCGTCACCGATGCTTACCACTACATCCGGAAAGCCTTTGGCCTCCAAAAGAATTTCAGCCTCCATCTCCTGCTCTGCTATGGTCGTCATGGCTACCATGGTGTCCACGGCACTCTGCTTCTGCTCGTCGCTCAAAGTGGTGCTGTTGATGATCTCCAAAAGAGTTTCCTTGTTCTTAGCCCTTACCTGCTCTTTTAGCATTCTGGCCTCAGAAAGTGTGCCCACAGAAACAGAACTTGCAAAAAGCGCTTCTCCCGGAATTTCTCCCTCTGAAGGCGTTTCCGCTTCTCCCGAAGCCAAAATGACATCATCGGGTAGGTAGTTTTCCGTAATCTCATCCAAATCCGAATCCAGACTCTCGATTTCGGTCAGTGACAGACCTTCCAAATCCTCTTCCGATAAATCCAGCAGACTGTTCAAGTCGTAGTCGTCCCCAAACAAGTCCGAAGAGAAATCCTCTACGTTCGGCTGGGTAATCGTCTGCACATCTCCGGAAGCCGGTACATATTCCTCTTCGCCAAGGCTGCTCGTCGTAAACTGTAAATATCCCGCAACCGCAATCATAATTGCCAGTGCAGTAATCATAAGTTGGTTCTTTTTTAAAATATTCTTCACCTTATTCTCCCCTTTGCTGGCTGCTTGCCAGTTTGTTTTGCTATTTCATTATATTAACCGGTTCGTCCTCCTATGCATGCGGTTATGAATTTGTACCATTCAATTTCATCACCTTGATACGATGGGCCTCTATCCCGAAAATCACGCGGACCGCATCCAGAATTTCCATGCTGACATTGCCTTCTCCCGCGCCTTCCGCCAATACGATAACCCCTTCCACCTGCGGAGTAAGGGTCTTGACCACATAGGGGGAGGAGCGGCCGCTCTCTGAAATATAGACAGTAGCTTCTTCCGTATCCTCTACCCTGACCAAACGGCTTCCGCCTTCTCCGTCCTCCTCTCTGGTTTCCGAAAGCGAATCCGTGGCATCCTTCTCCACCACCACTTCCGAAGAGGCTCTTAAGGTAATCATCACCTTGACCTCCCCCGCTCCGTCCAGTCTACTCAAAGCCTCCTCCAAACGACGTTCCATTCTTTCCACATAGTCTTCCTCATCCGTTAAATATCTTGTGTTATTTATTTCTGTTTCTTCGGTGTTTTCTGTGTTTGTCCGATTTTCCACTCCATTCTCCCGCTTTTTTACCGGCAGGGCGATCACCATCAGCAGGATTCCCACAAGCACCACTACAATCAGATTATTCTTATTTTTAAAAAAATCTCTGCACTTATCAATCATAGAGCTTCACCTCGATCCTTTCCACCAGTCTCTCCTGCTGCATAGCTTCCGCCCCGACGGCTTCCGCCTGTACTTCTCTCTTATCTTCTGCTTCCATGCCTGCCACCTCCGCCTCCGCTCCTTCTGCCTTCGCTTCTTCGTCCTGATTATTAATTCTTAATTTAACCTCTTCTAAAGTCATTTTTTCCAACAGCACCTGTGCCTGTGCCCCTGTTCTGTCGGCTTCCGTCATACTCTGATGGAGAACTTCATCATAAAATAGAATCCGTTCCTCGAAAGATACCTCGCTTCCTCTGCCGAAAATCTCCATGACCGGAGCAATCAGCTGAGCCAACACCATAACACTCATCAAAAGACGGATGTATTTTCCATAGCTTTCAGAAGGTTTAAAATGCAATAGCATCTGTGCACATACCATGAAAATGCCCACCCGCTTAATAATCTGAATAAAAGATTCTCCCAATTTATCTCCTTACCCCCATCCCTAAAATCCCCGATTCGTCGTGTAGGCAGCAATGGAAATCGTGATTAAAAATAACAGTACCGCCGTTCCCACCGTTTTAAAGAGCAGTTCGCTGCCACTGCCCACCTTATTGGTGCAGGCCGTAATCCGCTTGTCGCTCACTATTCCCAAAAGAGCCGCTGCGGCTTTTATGAGCCCGGCCGTTATCAGGATTTGTAAAAGCGGAGCGGCTGCCAAGCCAAGAAGTATGATGAGCAGGGCTATGCCCAGACTGTTTTTGATGATCACCGCTGAACCTACTACGGTTTCCATTACCCCGTCCGCCGCGTCTCCCACCCCTGGTATCGCGCCAATAGCTTTTTGCAGGGTTCCTGCCTTTACAGAATCAATAGCAGGCGTTATCATTGATTGCAGCGCACTGACTCCGGTCACCATTCCAAGCAGGGTTTTTAATAGAAAACGAATGCCTTTTTCCACGCTCTCCACAAGCAGCGTCAATCTTTCCTCTATCCAGAGCCCGTTGATCACGGAGAGCAGCACATAACTATAAATCAGCGGCAGCACCAGTTTTAACAGAACGTTCTCCACAATATAGATGATGAGAATGAGGATCTGATAGCCTGCCGAGGCTGTCAGGCTCCCCTGTGCCACTCCGATGGAGAGAAAATAGGCCGGTATAAAGATCTGAATAAATTCCACGATATTCTCCATAGCGGAAACCGCCACGGAAGAAGCCTCCACAAAACATTTCATCAGAATCACTATCATCAGCAGGTACGTAAAGTAAAATCCGATATCCGCAATCTGGTGGTTGTCAAAGATCTCCATAAAATGAGAGAGCAAGGCTGCCGCGATCCCCAACACCAAAATCCATATTAAAACTTGTTTTAATGAGGCAAATCCGCCCATAAAACCTTGTATGGTTGTCCCCAAAAAGTCCCGAATACAGCCAAGTACATCCCCTTTTATGAGCCTTTGTAAAAGACTTTCCAAATCTGGCGGAGAGAAAGGAAAGAGTTCTTCCAGCTTTTGCTCCAGCCCTCCCAGTTCATAGTCCTTCCATATCTTGTCCATTTGAATAGTCATCGGACGCCTCCCCTTACAGGAATCCCTGTATCTGTTCAATCACCGCCAATAAAATCGGCAATCCCGCAAACATGACGCTCAGCTTGCCGAGCACTTCAATCTGTCCGGCTACGGAAGAAAAACCCGCATCCTTACAAATCCCGGCACTGAACTCACAGATATAGGTAATACCCACAATTTTAAAGAGCGTTCCCAAATAACTTTCACTGCCCGTCAGATACTCCTGCAGGATCTCCAAGCGTCCGGTCAAAGAAATCAAACTTCTGACCACATAATAAAACACCAGCACAGCCGCGCCAAAGCCAATATAATGGGTATATTCCTGTTTTTCTCCTTTAAACATCAAGGCAAAGAGCACACCGATAATACCCAGCATACCGATTTTAATGACCTCTCCCATATGCCCTCCGTTCTATAAGGAAAATAACGACTGAATCGTGGTAAAAAGCTCATATATGTAGGGTACGATCCAGGTAAGCACCAAAATCAGGCCGGCCAGACTGAGCAAAAATGCCTGCTCCTCCCGTCCGCTGTGCCGCAATACCTGATTTAAAATGGTTACCAGTATCCCTACTGCTGCAATTTTAAAGATCAGACTGACTTCCATGCTTCCTCCCTAGGACTTAAATCTTAATTTAACTCAAAACAATTACCAATAACAGGCCGCACATAATTCCCAGACCCGCAGCCAGCCTTCCCTGCTTTTCCAATTCCGCCTCCCTGCGGATGATCGCGGTATTTAACATATCTCTGTACTGCTCAATGGCACGAATCTGCATCCGCCCATCCTGCAGCCCGCAGCAATTGGGAAATCCCAGAAAAGCATCCTTCTCCCTGCCGGTTATAGGCAGTCCCCACAGTGCTTTCTCCATTTCCGTATGCCAGCATTCCCGAAAGCTGTTTTCTTTTTTCTTCATGCTGTCATGAATCTGCAGAAGGGCTCCTTTGTACGGCTCCTCCACCCTCTCCCCCACTCTTTTACAACATTCCGGCAGTGTCGCCTTTCCATATCCAACTTCACTCATGAACAGTTCCAGAATCTGCTTCATTGTCTGCAGATACTTTAAACCTTGATATAACCGCTTCCGATATCGGAAGCCGATTCCACTGCAGCCTGCCATGATAAGCCCTGCTCCTATGATTCGCAGCATTCTTCCATCCCCTCTTTATAGATTTCGCCAATTTGAGGACATCCGTTATTTTTGCGTAAAACAACATATCGGGAAAACAGCTTCTCGGACAGTAGTTCTTTCATGAAGGCCTTTCCGGCCACATCTTCCACTCCGCTGCCATGTATGGTAGCCAAAAGTTTACAGCCACAGGATGCTACCCGCCTCATAGCCTCCACATCTTCTAAACTCCCCAGTTCGTCAATGGCAACTACCTGAGGAGCCATGGAGCGTATCAGCATCATCATGCCGTATATTTTGGGACACGCATCCAGTACATCTGTCCGGATTCCCACATCATTCTGGGCAACGCCCATATAACTACCGGCAATTTCAGAGCGTTCATCCACCACTCCCACCGTCATTCCTTTCGCAAAGCGGTTGCCATCGGACACCTGTCGGATAATATCCCGTAAAAAGGTTGTCTTACCGCAGCCCGGCGGAGAAATTAACAGGGTATTGCAGAGTCTTCCTTCCTCATACAAATGATGCAGCAGTTTATCCGCACATCCCGGACGTTCATGAGCAATCCGAATATTCAGAGCGGAAATATGTTTCAAAGTCCGTACACGTCCGTCTTCCTCTACTACAACCTGTCCAGCTACACCGATTCGATGGCCGCCGGATACTGTCAGAAACCCCTGTTTGATCTCATCTTCATAGGCATAGGGAGAATCATGACAGATCTGTGCCCAAATATCTTTCATCTCCCCATCGTCTATGTGATAAGCCTCATTTAGGTTTCCGGTAAGATTTCCCCGTCCATCCAAAAAATACTCTCCCTCATGCAGCTTGACAATTACGGGTTTTCCTATCCGCAGACGGATTTCTTCCAGTCTTCTGTATTCTCTGACTGCCTGTCCCCAAAGCTGCCTGAGATATACCGGAAATAAGTACAAAAAGCTGTCGGTATTTTCCAAATCCCTTTCCCTCCTGCCTAACACTAATATATGGCGTTAAAAAAGAAAAAGAACAAAAAATAAATACAAGCATAGAAAAAGAGCACCACACGTAAAGTGTAGTGCCCTTTTTGATGAGTATATGTAGGTATATAGGTTACAAATTTAATCGGCCCAATCC
The DNA here is from genome assembly GCA_022510745.1 of Lachnospiraceae bacterium. Classification (GTDB taxonomy): domain Bacteria; phylum Bacillota; class Clostridia; order Lachnospirales; family Lachnospiraceae; genus Acetatifactor. The sequence continues at coordinate 202,782 of JAFLSY010000001.1, read as the reverse complement.
TGCCAGATAACCCAGTCTTCATCATAAGTTACATAGTACATCTGCATACCCACAACGGTTTCATCTTCATCAATATTTACGGAAAGAAATACAATCTCGTCATATTTACTCAGACTGGCGTCACAGAACCAAGTGTCCCTAAACTCCACATCCGTCATGATTCTCCAGTTTCCGTTTTCCTTGCACCATCCCAGATCCAGCCATACATTTTCCGCATCCTTGTACATATCGGAAATGTTCTGATTGGTATATGCATCAAAACTGGTATAGTTGCCGTCAATGAGTTCCCATACCGCATAGCCGTTTTTAACAGAATATTGCTTCTTGAAGTCAGCAAGAGACTTGCCGATCTCAAGGCCTCTGAAGGTTGCAAAATCTTCTTCCCATCCGTCATACTCGCCGGTATGCGTATCCTGATAATAAGTTTCATCCGGCCAAATAAAAATACCGGTATTGCGCTTCAGTACAATTTCCTCAGATCCCTTAAATATCAGATCGTCATTGGTAAAATCCGCTTTGGAACTACCGCAGGCAGCCAGACTCATCACCATTACTGCACTGAAAACTAAAGCTAAAAGTTTCTTTTTCATTTCGTTTTTCTCCTCCTTGGGAATTTAATAATATATATGCTGATTTATTGCTGTGCAACATCTTTCATGGAAAAACTGATTCTTCCCATCTTATCTTTGCCGAGGCAGACAACGGTTACCACATCCCCCAAGGTCAATACATCTTCTACATGAGCAATTCTTTCACGGGCAATCTTGGAAATGTGTACCATACCTTCCTTACCCGGTGCAAACTCTAAGAACGCGCCAAACTCTTTGATGCTGACTACCTTGCCCTTAAATATCTGACCTTCTTCAAAGTCCGTTACAATGATCTTTATCATCTCTACGGCCTTATCCATCATAGACTGATCGGTACCGCAGACAGATACTTTGCCGTCATCGGTAATATCAATCTTCACGCCGGTACGGGCAATGATCTCATTGATGGTCTTGCCTCTCTGTCCAACCACATCACCAATCTTCTCAGGGTCGATCTGGATGGAAATAATCTTGGGCGCATAGGGGCCGACCTCCGGTCTGGGTTCTGAAATAGCGGGCTTCATACAAGTATCCATAATAAAGAGTCTTGCCTCGCGGCATCTTGCAATAGCACCCTCTACAATAGGTCTGGTCAGACCGTGAATCTTAATATCCATCTGGATAGCAGTAATACCCTCAGTCGTACCGGTCACCTTAAAGTCCATATCACCGAAGAAATCCTCTAAGCCCTGAATATCGGTAAGCAGTACAAAATCATCATCCGTATCTCCCGTTACAAGACCGCAGGAAATACCCGCTACCATCTTCTTAATGGGAACACCGGCTGCCATCAGAGCCATACAGGATGAGCAGGTGGATGCCATGGAAGTGGAGCCGTTGGACTCAAAGGTCTCGGATACACTGCGGATGGCATAGGGGAACTCCTCTTCAGAGGGAAGCACGGGAATCAAGGCTCTCTCTGCCAATGCACCGTGGCCGATCTCTCTTCTTCCGGGACCTCTGGAAACCTTGGTCTCACCTACGGAATAGGAAGGGAAATTGTAGTGATGCATATATCTCTTGGAAGTTTCGTTATCGTCTAAGCCGTCAATCCTCTGTGCCTCGGAAAGGGGCGCCAAGGTAACCACATTGCAGATCTGAGTCTGGCCTCTGGTAAACATAGCGGAACCGTGTACGCGGGGAATGATATCCACCTCTGCAGCCAACGGACGGATCTGGGTGATCTCTCGTCCGTCGGGACGCTTGTGATCCTTTAAGATCATCTTACGCACGGTCTTCTTCTCATACTGATAAACTGCTTCGCCAAGCACTGCCAGCCACTCTTCATTCTCCGCAAAAGCAGCCTCTAACTTCTCGGTGATCTCTTTGATATTGCCTTCTCTGGTCTGTTTGTCATCGGTAAATACGGCAACCTCCATCTCCTCGGGAGGTACGATCTCCTTGATTGCTGCAAACATCTCCTCGGGAATCGCACAGCTGGTATACTCATGCTTCGGCTTTCCTACCTCTGCCACGATGCCGTCAATAAAAGCGATGATGGTCTGATTGATCTCATGTGCCTTGTAGATGGCCTCTAACATTTTATCCTCCGGAACCTCATTGGCACCGGCCTCGATCATGATGACCTTTTCTCTGGTAGAAGCCACAGTCAGGTTTAAGTCTCCCACCTTCCACTGTTCCTGAGACGGATTGACGATCAGTTCTCCGTCGATCATACCCATCTGTGTCATGGCACAGGGGCCGTCAAAGGGAATATCGGAAATACAGGTTGCGATAGCTGCACCTAACATAGCCACAAGCTCGGGACGACATGCGGGATCCACACTCATGACCATATTGTTTAAAGTAACATCGTTGCGATAATCCTTGGGAAATAACGGACGCATGGGTCTGTCGATCACACGGCTGGTCAGGACAGCATTTTCACTGGCCTTACCCTCTCTCTTGTTAAAGCCGCCGGGAATCTTGCCCACAGCATATAATTTTTCTTCATACTCCACACTCAAAGGGAAGAAATCGATTCCGTCCCTGGGCTTGTCCGATGCGGTGGCACAGGAAAGCACCGTCGTATCTCCGTAGTGCATAAATGCACAGCCGTTGGCCTGTTTGCCGACTCTGCCGATATCCACGCTTAAAGTCCGGCCGGCCAGTTCCATTGAATAAGTCTTATACATACTTCCTCTCAATCTGCCGCATAAGCGGCCATACAGTGAGTACTTCGGGTAAACCACCGAAACCACTGAAAAAAACAACTGTTATTATTTATCAGCTGCCCTTTTCAGCAATCTCGGTACTTTTGCTTACCCGAAGAGTTAACAGGTTACACCATAAAAGCGGAGAGGCCGATATATTCGACACACTCCGCCCTTTTTTGGAATTACTTTCTGATTCCCAATCTGCTGATAATAGAACGATATCTCTCGATATCCTTGCTCTTTAAATAATCTAACAGACCGCGTCTCTGTCCAACCATCTTTAACAGACCCCTGTTGGAATGATGATCCTTAGGGTTCTTCTTCATATGCTCGGTCAGTTCCTTGATTCTCTCGGTGAGTACGGCAATCTGTACTTCGGGTGAACCGGTATCGCCGGGCTTGGTTGCATACTCGTTAATGATCGCATTTTTCTTTTCTTTGGAAATCATATTAAATCCTCCTTTTTATAAACCGCCAGATACCAGGGCACGGTCGGAGTATCCTGCACCCGAGCATCGGCTAAACCATACTTAATGAGAATATCATAAAAGCAGGCATTTGTAAATAACTTTTTATTCTTACTGTTCCACTGTTCCCGCCGCATATCTGGCTGCCTGTTCGGCGATCAGCGCCTCATCTTCAAAATAGTTGATGCGCATGGCTGCTTTCACCTGCGCCATAGTGGATGCGGCCTCTTCTCTTGCCACTTCACAGCCCTTCTTTAAAATCTCGTAAATATCGGGAATCTGCTTTTCTAACTCTTTCCTGCGGCTGCGGATGGGCTCTAACTCTTCCTGCATAATGGCATTTAGGAATTTCTTAACCTTCACATCCCCCAGACCGCCTCTCTGATAATGCCCTTTCAGTTCGTCTAAATCGGCATATTCCGGCAGATACCTCTCAAAATGCTCCTGTCTGCAGAAGGCATCCAGATAGGTAAATACCGTATTGCCCTCTAAAGAACCGGGATCCGTGATCTTTAAATGGTTAGGATCCGTAAACATGCTCATGATCTTTGCCCGTACATCGTCCGCAGAATCGGAAAGGTAGATACAATTGCCTAAAGACTTGCTCATTTTAGCCTTGCCGTCGGTACCGGGCAGTCTGCTGCAGGCTTCATTCTTAGGAAGCAGCGCTTCCGGTTCAACCAGCGTTTCCCCGTAAACCGAATTAAATTTCCTGACAATCTCACGGCACTGCTCTATCATGGGCAGCTGATCCTCTCCCACGGGTACCGTAGTGGCTTTAAAAGCCGTAATATCGGAGGCCTGACTGATGGGGTAGGTGAAAAAGCCCACCGGGATACTGGTCTCAAAATTCCGCTGCTGGATTTCGGACTTCACAGTAGGATTCCGCTGCAGTCTGGAAACCGTCACCAGATTCATATAATAGAAGGACAGCTCAGCCAGTTCCTGAATCTGGGATTGGATGAACAGGGTAGACTTTTCGGGGTCAAGGCCACAGGATAAATAATCCAGCGCCACCTCAATAATATTCTGCCTCACCTTCTCCGGATTGTCCGCGTTGTCCGTCAGAGCCTGCGCATCCGCTATCATAATGAATATCTTATCGAATTCTCCGGAATTCTGCAGCTCTACTCTTCTTTTCAGGGAGCCTACATAGTGGCCCACATGGAGTCTTCCCGTGGGACGGTCCCCTGTCAAAATAATCTTACTCATGTCAGTCATTCTCCTGTCCGGCTTTTATTGATCATTGATAATTAGTAATTTTCAGCCTTTACCTGGAAATAGCTCTGAGGATGGCTGCATACGGGGCATACCTCGGGAGCTTTCTTACCTACACAGATATGTCCGCAGTTTGCACACTGCCAAACCACGTCGCCCTCTTTGGAGAATACCAGATCTCCTTCTATGTTTGCAAGCAGCTTCTTATATCTCTCCTCATGCTCCTTCTCAATTGCCGCAACACTTTCAAAAAGCCATGCAATATCGTCAAAGCCTTCTTCTCTTGCTTCCTTCGCAAAGGTGGGATACATCTCGGTCCACTCATAGTTCTCACCGCCGGCTGCTTCTTTCAGATTCTTCACCGTATCGCTTACAGAACCGCCGTTTAGCAGCTTATACCACAGCTTTGCATGCTCTTTCTCATTGTTGGCAGTTTCTTCAAAAATAGCGGCAATCTGCACATAGCCGTCCTTCTTAGCCTTGCTGGCAAAATACGTATACTTGTTTCTTGCCTGGGATTCTCCTGCAAATGCAGCCTGCAGATTGGCTTCCGTTTTGGTACCCTTTAAGTCTTTCATTTGAATTCCTCCTAATCTGAATATCCTCTAATATAATCAGTAATGATTACTATTTTATCAAAATACCATTATCACTGTTCTTTGTCAACTATATTCCGCAATTTCCGATTCCATTTTCTAAGCAGCTCCCCATCCATTTTTAATACTTCCCTATCATAGGTAAGTAAGCCATTGATTTCCTCCTCTACATCGGAAAGCTGAGTGTATACTGTGGCGCTGATTCCACCCTCCACTGCCGGCGCTACGGTTCCCGAAAGCAGCTCTTCATAGGCCTGCTCCAATTCCTGCCTGTTTTGACAAACGCGGTAACCATATAACTTTTCATGGCAGGTGTGTTCCTCCACTCTCTGCGCATATCCGCCAAATTCCGTCAATGCAAGGGCCCGCTCTGCTTCCCGTTTGTAACGCAGTTTCAAGAAATAATGGTGGTGGCTCTTTATATCACCGCCACCCATATCAAACCAACCGCTGGCCTGATCCACCAGCACGCCGCTGTTTAACTCTCGGATCAAATCGGTAAAACGATTGGTATCGAACTGTCCCCAGCCCTCGTTGAAGGGCACAATGCAGCAGACGCAGGGGTGGTTTTTCATCCTGCATACCAGTTCCCGCAGTTCTTCTTCATATTCCTCCCTGCCGGCTTTATCCTGTCTGGAAAGCAGGAATCGATGCTTATCCGAGGGTCTGATACCCAGCCCCTGAAACAGCGTGGCCAGATAGGTCACGTAGAAGCTCTTGTTTTTCCGGCCGCCGTTCATCATATCCTGCCAGACTAACATCCCCAGCCTGTCACAGTGATAGTACCAGCGCTCCGGTTCCACTTTCACATGTTTGCGCAGCATATTGAAACCCAAATCCTTCATGGCTTCAATGTCATAGATCATAGCTTCTTCCGTAGGCGGTGTATACAGGCTTTCGGGCCAGTATCCCTGGTCCAGTACGCCCACCTGCATATAGGGGCGGTTATTCAAGAACAGACGGCGGATGCCCTGTTTATCCGTATCCACACTCACCTTACGCATGGCAAAATAACTCTCCACCCGGTCCGTTTCTTTATCCTGCTCGTATAAAGCCACTGCTACTCTGTACAAATAGGGCTCTTCAGGACTCCAGGAACGGAAACCCGGCAGGGAGATGCGGATACTCCCATCCGCAGAAAATCGTTCTGTTCTATACTCTCCGCCAGGGAAGGATATCTCTATACTGCGCACGTTCTCTGCCGCTTCTTTCCCCAAGGAAGACGCGATATTAATCTGTAGCTCCATTTCCCCCTCATCATAGAAAGTCTCCCAGCTTATTCCTGCTATATATACAGGCGGCACCACCTCATACCATACTGTCTGCCAGATGCCTCCGGTAGCAGGATAGTACATACCGCCGGGCTTTAAGGTCTGCTTTCCCACACTATGATAAGAAGTGTCCGAAACATCTTCCGCCAAAACTCCGATCTCACATCCTTCCTCCCGCCTTATCAGATCCGTAATGTCAAAGGAAAAGGGCAGATAACCTCCTCTATGCGTACCCGCAAGCGCACCGTCCACGTAGACCTCACAGCGTTCGTCCACGGCGCCGAAATGCAAAAGCAGTCTAAATCCATTTTTTAGTCTAAGCCTTGTCATGGCAGTAAAGCTTACATCCCTTTCATACCAGAGATACCAGCCGGGCAGAAGCTTTCTTTCCACACCGGAAAGACTGGTTTCCGGTGCAAAGGGTACCAGAATCTCTCCCTCCGTTACCGCAGGCCTTTTCTTTTCTTTCGTAAAAGCATATCGCCACAGCCCGTTTAAACACTCCCACTGTTCTCTCTGCAGGGTAGGTCTGGGATATTCGCTCCATATTCTGTTTTTATCGGGAGCCCTCTTTACAAGTTCCCCCCATTTTGATGTCAGTTTAACCGCATCTGCCTTCTTCTTTGGCAATTTCTTCCATCCTCTCTTTTATTCTGCCGCATACGATATCCCGTATCTGTGCGGTACTCTTTCCCTGATATAGTTCAAAGGGAATCGCCTCCAGAAAATGTACCTGAGTTGTGACTTTCTTTAAACTTCTGCAGCCAAAGGGCTTATAAGAATCCCAGATTGCCACCGGTACAATGGGGCAATGGGCTTTTTGCGCACATTTAAAGCTCCCTGCACGGAACTCCTGCAAAGTATTGTGGTTATCGGTATAACCACCCTCCGGAAAGAGCAGATATCTCCGTCCCTCCTGCAATTCTTCCACAATCTCCTGCATGATCCGCACCTGCTGCTTAGGGTCACTCTTTTTCAGCCGCTTTCCTCTGAGCAGCTTAATAAATTCATTGCTGAGAGGCTTTTTAGCTCTTTCATAATCCATTACTACTGCGCAAGTTGTAGGGTGAGCGCCTATAATTCCCAGCGCATCATAACGCCCCTGATGATTGGAGTACATCACATACCCCCCCGTCTTCGGCAAGGTCTCCATACCGTAGACCTCGGTTGTAATCCGTCCCCGCTTTCTGACGATTTCAATCATCTTTTTTGCCAGCTTAAAACAAGTTTCCTCATCATATTTTTCAGGATGTGCGGCATAGTGATTTGCCTTTACTATATAATATACAATTAGTGGAAACAGCGTAATGATCAAATAATAAAAACGTACCATGAAATCTCCTATTCTTCCGCTTGTTTAAAAATATCTTTCATCCCCTCCGACAGATGAATATTACCTTCTCTGTCTACAAATACTGTCTCCGCCCCAAAACGGGCAGCTAATTTCATTCCTTCTTCCCATCCCAACACAAAGCAGGCAGTGGAAAGCGCATCGCTTAAAATTCCGCTGTTACAGACCACGGTGACACTGCGCAGACCGCTCTCTGCAGGATAACCGCTTGCGGGATCCAGAATATGGTGGTATCTGATTCCGTCCACCTCTATATAGCGTTCATAGTCCCCGGAAGTGGAAATATACCATTCCCCTGCCAGACTCAAAGTTCCCAATAATCGGGAAGTATCCTCGGGATTTACGATGCCCACCTGCCAGGGGCTGCCGTCAGGCTTCTTACCGTAGGTTACAATACTGCCTCCTACGGAAATCACCGCCCCCGAAACATCAGTCTCTTTCAGATAATCCCCTATCCGGTCACAGGCAATCCCCTTACCTGCTGCACCCAAGTCTAGCTGTACACCGTCTTTCAAAGTAATACAGCCGTCCTGCAGTAAAATCTTCTCATAGCCGCTTCTCTCTAATGCCCCGGCAATCTCTTCCTCTGTGGGAATGTGTATTTCTCCGTTATCCGTCAATGCCTGTCCGTCTATATTCCATAGGACGATCAACGAACCCAGAGTAATATCAAAAGCGCCCCCGCTTTGCAGGGAAACCTCCTGCAGTAGGAGCAGTTCTTCCCATAGTTCTTCCGATAACTTTACAGGCACGCCCGGCGCTGAGACATTCAGTCCGGCCACCTCTGAACCGGAGATCCGGCGGGAAAGTTCATCTTCTTCCAGCTTCCTGATCAATGCAATAATATTGGCGGTTTCGTCCTCCCCCGTGGTATAGAGCGTCTGGCTTATCACCGTTCCCATTCCGATATCGGTTGCGCTATAGGAAACCGGCTGTCTGCTGCAGCCGGTCAGTATGCATAAACTCAAAAGCAAAACAATGCTTTTTAAAAAAATCTTCGGAACACTCTTCATTTCATTGTTTCCTTTTGTTATACTGTTTACAAAATTAAGTATAACAAAAATCATTTTATTTTACAATATAGGGAGTTTTTATGCCAACATCAAATCCCTCTTTTTTTCAAAACCGGACAAACCGCCGGGCAGCCTTCTTAATGCTCCTGCTTTCTTTGCTGCTTGCCGCGTCCGCAGGCTGTCTGCTCTATGGCAGATATAAAGCCCCGAAAGCCTTATATGCCCATATCTATCTGCAGGGTGAGCTCCTTACCAGTATTGATCTGCGCACTGTTACGGAGACCTATACCTTTACGGTGGAAATTCCGGAAGGCGGCAGCAATACCATTGGCGTTAAGCCCGGAGCCATTACCGTTCTGGATGCCGACTGCCCCGACAGACTCTGTGTTCTGACCGGTTACACCGACTCTACCCTGCTGCCCATTATCTGTCTGCCCCATGGACTTATCATCCGTCTGGAAACAGCTCATGACACTACACCGGACGCCATCAGTTACTAGCTCCTCAAATATACAACGAAAGTGAGTTATATATGTTAAAAAAGCCAATACCTTTCCGCAATTCCACTTCCCGTCTTGCTGCTTTAGCGGTTTTTACCGTCATTGCCCTGGCTTTATTTGTGGCGGAAAGCGCCATTCCCGTGCCGGTTCCCATTCCCGGTGTCAAACTGGGACTGGCCAATATTGTCACACTTCTTGTACTGCAATTTTTTACACTCCCGGAGGCTCTTTTCGTGCTGATCGTCCGAATTCTGCTCTCTGCCATCTTCGCCGGTCAGGCAATCAGCCTGCTCTACAGCCTTGCCGGCGGACTTCTTAGTCTGCTTGTTATGGCCCTGCTAAACCGCTTTCTTTTAGGCCGCTTTCTCTTTCTTACCGGCATCTTCGGCGCTCTGGCACATAATGTGGGCCAATTCTGTGCCGCCTGCCTGATTTTAGGCTCCCCCTGGGTTTTTACTTATCTGCCATTTCTCATGTTAAGCGGCAGCATCACTGGCCTCTTCACAGGTCTTAGCGCCCACTATGCGGTGAAATATTTAAGACCTCATCTTTCCCGTTTTCAGTGAAATCTGCTGCGCTGCTTTCAGTACCGCACATGAAAAACCGCTATGGCAATCTCATTCTTACGAAGGAAATTACAATAGCGGTCTATACGATTTCATTCTTTATTCTTTCCGTTAAGCCCCAATGGGATTTTATCCTAACGGAATCATATCCGATACGGAAACATTCCCCTGTGCATCTTTTACATAGAAGATACAGTAGTAATTTTCAGGATTCTGCAGGGGACATACCGTTAAAGAGTAATTTTTCCGCAAATCCTGATCAAAGCCCATGAACCACCCGGACTTCTCCCAATCAAAATACGGCAGCAGCTGTCCGTTTTCATCTCTGGTAACATAACGCCCCTGCATACTCAGGGAAATATACTGGAAATCCTCTAAATCCAAGAGCTGTTTGCTGGGATTCTGAAATCCCGAATCCTCATCCTCATCGGAAAGAGGAACTGCACTTCTGATAAATCCATTCGGATATTGCTCATTCACTACAATCTGCAGTTTTGCGGTCTCAGATACATAGGTTTCTTCCCAGCTCCAGAGAACCGCATAGGCAAGATAACGTCTTTCCTTTTCGGTGGATTCATCTTCTATGAGGATCATAGGAATGGGGGACAACTCACCGTCCTCCTCCATATAAAGCACGCTGTTACTGTAAAATGCATGAAGCACGCCGTTTTCATCCATCTGTACGTCATTGCTGCTGTGGATAAAGAGATACATCTCTCCCGCACGCTCGTCGGTATCGGTATCGATATAGTCTTCGCCCTCCAAATTACAAATGATCATATAGCTGGCGCTGCCGAAATTCTGCTGCTGCTCCTCAGTGAGAGCTAAGGAAATGTCGCTGACCACGCTTGAAGAACTTACATATTCCTGGGTCTGAGCTTCGGCCTCCGCAACATCCACTGTATTTACATCGGTAAGCGCTCTTGCCACATTCCATTCGCTCGCCAGCTGATCGCCGTTTTCAATCGCATAAAAACTGTGCAGGAAACTCACATAGTCGGCGGCAAAACCGGACTCTTCCTGCCATTCAATATAGTAATCCGTGTAATCGTCTTCCGCCTGATAGGGATAGCATATGGAAATACCACCCGCCTCATCCACATTGGAGCGGGTATAGACGATCATACTGTTAATAGCCGAAATTGCAGCTTCTGCGGAAGCATCGGATGTTCCCGAGAACTGATTAAGCAGCTGGCGTACATCCACCAGACTGTAATTATAATCCGAAGAATAGGAACCGAAGTCCCTGACATTGTTACGGTTACGTACTATGGACGGGAAAGAGTTCACATCCAAGAGGGAATCCATTTCCCTAAAGAATGCATTCAGCGCATCCTCCGCTGCCTCATAACGGTTCAAATCGATACAGGAGAGCGTCAGATCCGCATAGAGTCTGGGATTGGCGGCATAAGCCTTCTCTCCGTATTCCATATAAGCATCTATAATTTCTTTTCCCAGTCTCGGACCGTCCATATCCGGCTCACTCAGACAGGAAAGGAACTCATAGTTCCAGCCCCAGCCGGGTTCCGTCTCCTGAGATGCGACCATAAAATCCGCATAGGGAGCAAGCATATCCGCCATCTCTAAAGAATTCATCAGGCAGGCATCAAAACCGATCCATTCTAACTTCTTGCCGGATTTCCCAACGGAATTCTCCAGAGCGGACTGCATTTCCTGCATGGAGAGAATATCATTATAATTCTCGTCCACGCCAAAACCGAATACCGGTCCTGCACCATGATCCCAGAGAATCAGGCTGTATTTATCTGTATCGTAGTTCTCGAAACAGTAATTGATAAAATCACACAAGGTAGTGGGACGGCCCATATTTTTACGGGAGGTGGTATCTATCACCTCAAAACCGTCCTCCCCCAATTCCATCATGGTATTCTCATCCCCCGACACTCCGGGATAGGACCATTCTTTCGCTCCGCCTAAATAAACCACGATATGATTGTTCTCAACATCAGCTCCCGCCTCTTCCATTTCTATAAGATCCATGCTGGCGCTGCCGTATCTGGATTCCAGATCGGAACCCACTATATAGACCATGATCGTCTGGCTGTAAACCTGACCGGTTTTTTCCAATCCTTCAAAATAAGCCAGACTGCCGTTTAAAGAACTTAAATCATAATTTCCCGACTGGTTCGTCCCTCCGCCTGCGTTCTGGATGGGCAGCATCGTATCCGGATCCCCTGACCAGATAGCCTTTGTACCCGGCTCGTCCGTCCCGATATCCTTTGTATCCGGCTGCTGCTTTGCACCGCAGGCAGCAAGCTGCAGAGCCAATACAAAACTACATGCCAGTGCGATTCCCTTCTTTACGCCCTTCCTCATATTTTAATACCCATACCTTTCTGCAACCTGCAAGCTAAAAACAACATTTTCTGGTATTCTCATCATATAATACTTTTTCCTAATTTTCAAGGGTCCTATTCATACTGCCCATACGATAGCCGGACAAGTCCATGGAAACATAGGTAAAGCCGTATTCCGTAAAACGTTCCACGATCAGCCTGCGGTTCTCTTCTGCGATCAGCTTGCCAAATTCTTCAGGCTCTACCTCAATGCGGGCTATCAGACCGTGTATTCTGACCCGCACCTGATGGAAACCCAGATCTAAAAGCAGCTGCTCCGCTTTATCCACCATGCCCAGCTTCTCCTCCGTAATGGTTTCCCCATAGACAAAACGGGAAGCCAGACAGGCAAAGGACTGCTTCTCCCATGTGGGCAGCCCCATTTCCTTAGACAGGGTCCTGATTTCTTCCTTATAAAGTCCCGCATGGCGCAACGGGCTCTTTACATCCAGTTCCGCCACTGCCTGTAGTCCCGGCCTGTAGTCCCCATTGTCATCCATATTGGAACCTTCCAGCACATAACGCATGTTATTTTCTTTGGCAATGTTTTTAATTTTTGCAAAAAGCTCCTTTTTGCAAAGGTAGCATCTGTTCTTGGGATTCTGTCTAAAACCTTCGATCTCCAGTTCTTCGGAATCGCAGATCAAATGCTTCACACCTTCCTTTTCACAAAAGGCTTTAGCCTCCTCCAACTCTCTTCCCGGAAAAGAGCAGGAACGGGCAGTTACGGCAATGACATCCTCCCCCAATACCTCCTTTGCGACCTTTAACAGAAAGGTAGAGTCCACACCGCTGGAAAAGGCTACCGCCACACTTCCCAGCTCCTTTAAATACGCTTTTAAGTCCTCCAGTTTCTGATGCATATCCTTTTCTTCCTGCAGCATGCGCCCTACTCCTTTAAATCTCGATTTAACTTCACCTATATAATATACTGGTCCACATATTCGGACTGCCAATCCAGCAGATCCGCCAGAGTGATATTGTCCACCACCTGATTGACCGCATCGTTTATTTTACTCCACACTCTGCCCACCGCACAGTTTCCGCTGTAGTCGCAGGAGATCGGATTCTCACCCACACAACCGACCGGTGCCAGATCTCCCTCCGTCAGCCGCAGAATCATCCCCACCGTGTACTCCTTCGGATCCTTTGCTAACAGATATCCTCCTTGGGCGCCTCTGACGCTCCGCACATAGCCGGCTTTATTTAAGGATGGAATGATCTGCTCCAAATACTTATCCGAAATCTGCTGCCTTCTGGCTACATCCTTTAAGCTGATGGGTTCCCCCGTATTGTAGGTAGCCAAATCCAGCATCAGATGCAGTGCATATCTTCCCTTTGTAGATATTTTCATGTCTTCCTCACATTCTGCCGCATAAACGGCGCTAAATATCTGCTATTAAATCCTTTACAACTTCACCTGCCATGATCAGACCTACCACCGGGGGCACAAAGGCACTACTGCCCGGCACCTGTCTGCGCTGCGTACATTTCCGTGTTGTTCCCGGCGGGCAGATACAGTTCGTTTTACAACCGATGGTCATATCTTCCTCAGGCGCTATGGGCTTTTCTTTGGAATATACCACCTTTAGATGGGGAATCCCTCTTTTTTTCAGTTCCCTGCGCATAACCTTTGCCAAAGGACATACTTCCGTTTCGTAGATGTCCGCCACCATAAAGCCGGCAGCATCCAGTTTGTTGCCGGCGCCCATGGCGCTGATGATCGGAGTGCCGCATCGATAGGCCTGTTCTGCCAACTGCAGTTTGCCGGTCACGGTGTCGATGGCGTCCACCACGTAATCATAGGCCGTAAAATCAAACTGTTCCGCCGTTTCCGGCAGGTAGAAGGTCTGATAAGTATGGACGATTGCTTCAGGATTGATATCCAATATCCGCTCCTTTGCCACCTCCACTTTGTAGCGGCCTATGGTACTTCTGAGAGCGTAAATCTGACGGTTTAAATTTGTCAGGCAGATTTTATCGTCGTCGATAATATCCAGGGTACCTACGCCGCTGCGGGCTAATGCCTCCACCGTGTAGCCGCCCACGCCCCCGATGCCAAACACCGCCACTCTGGCCCGGGTCAGCCTCTCCATTCCTTCTTTCCCCAGTAGAAGTTCCGTTCTGGAAAATTGATTCAACATCGGTTTTTATCCCTCTTTCTCCATGGCTTCCCGGATTTCCTGCTCGCAGGAGCGCATGGCCAGAATAGTCTTCGTAAGCAGCTCATCCAGCTCCATGCCCAGCATATCCGCACCTTTTTCGATGACCTCCCTGGAGCAGCCCGCTGCAAAAGCAGGGGTTTTGTATTTCTTCTTCAATGATTTTAATTCCATATCCTGTACGCTTCCGGAAGGACGGATTCTGGCTGCTGCCCCGATCAGACCGGTCAGTTCGTCCACCGCGTACAACACCTTCTCCATCTCATGCTCCGGAGCAACATCCACCGTCAGTCCATAACCATGGCTGCAGACCCCGTGGATGATATCCTCACCCACACCTGCCTCCCGCAGAAGTTCAGGCGCTTTGATACAGTGCTGCTCGGGATAATGCTCAAAATCGATATCGTGCAGCAGTCCTACAATTCCCCAGAACTCTGCGTCCTCACCATATCCTAACTCCCCTGCAAACCATTTTAACACGCCCTCCACCGTGAGTCCGTGCTGAATATGAAATGCTTCCTTATTATATTTTTTTAACAGAGCAAAAGCCTCGTCCCTCGCTATGTACTCTCTCATATGAGTAACCATACCTTTCTATAACTGTATTTTCTGTAATATCGCAGGCATTTATAATTCCCACTTATTCAATCGGATTATAGCACATTGCATATCCGGCTGTAAACAATAAATCCGGCCGACAGTTTTAATATGGAGACCGACCGTCTTTATTGCGGGATTATCATATTATACAACCATATACCTCCCTAACATAAAAACAACTGATCATAGCTTTCGACTATAACCAGTTGTTCCCGCTTATTTCATGCTATTTTTTCAATTAGTGCCGGCTTAATTACATCATACCGCCCATACCTGCGCCCGCGGGCATTGCAGGTGCGTCTTCCTTGATATTTGCCACAACGGATTCGGTGGTCAGCAAAGTGGAAGCTACGCTGGTAGCATTCTGCAGTGCGCTTCTGGTTACCTTTGCAGGGTCCAGAATACCGTCCTTCACCATATCCACATACTCTTCCTTCAAAGCGTCAAAGCCCATACCGGGATCTAACTCTCTTACTTTGTTGACAATGACGCTGCCCTCTAGACCTGCGTTTGCCACAATGTGGAACAGGGGTGCCTCCAAAGCCTTGAGTACGATATTTGCACCGGTCTTCTCGTCACCTTCCAGCGTATCACGCAGCTTTTCAACCTCCTTGGAAGCATGGATGTAAGCGGAACCGCCGCCGCAGATAATGCCTTCCTCCACTGCTGCTCTGGTAGCTGCCAATGCATCCTCCATACGCAGCTTTGCTTCCTTCATTTCGGTTTCGGTTGCAGCGCCTACACGAATAACCGCTACGCCGCCTGCCAGCTTAGCAAGGCGCTCCTGCAGCTTCTCCCTATCAAAATCAGAGGTGGTTTCCTCAATCTGGTTCTTGATCTGAGCAATCCGTGCCTCAATGGCAGCCTTATCCCCCTCGCCGTCCACAATAACGGTATTTTCCTTCTGTACCTTTACGGACTTTGCATGCCCCAATTGTGCCATGGTGGTATCCTTTAATTCCAGACCCAATTCGGAGCTGATCACCTGACCACCGGTCAGAATTGCAATGTCCTCTAACATAGCCTTTCTTCTGTCACCGTAGCCGGGAGCCTTTACCGCTACTACATTAAAGGTACCGCGCAGTTTGTTCACGATCAGAGTCGTCAAAGCTTCACCCTCTACGTCCTCCGCAATAATGAGCAGCTTGGCGCCGGACTGTACAACCTGCTCAAGCAAGGGCAGAATCTCCTGAATATTGGAAATCTTCTTATCCGTAATCAGAATGTAAGGACTTTCGAGAGTTGCTTCCATCTTATCCATGTCCGTTGCCATGTATGCGGAAATATAACCTCTGTCAAACTGCATACCTTCTACCAGATCCAACTCGGTCTGCATGGTCTTGCTTTCTTCAATGGTGATAACGCCGTCGCCGGAAACCTTCTCCATAGCGTCCGCTACCATTTCTCCTACGGCTTCATCACCTGCAGAAATAGCCGCTACTCTCGCAATATGCTCCTTACCGTTAACTTTAGAACTCATCTTTGCGATGGCTTCCACAGCGCAGTCGGTAGCCTTCTTCATACCTTTTCTTAAAATAATGGGATTTGCACCGGCCTCTAAGTTCTTCATACCCGCATTGATCATAGCCTGTGCCAATACGGTAGCAGTGGTGGTACCGTCGCCCGCCACGTCGTTGGTCTTGGTTGCAACCTCTTTTACCAGCTGTGCGCCCATATTCTCAAAAGCGTCTTCCAGCTCGATTTCCTTTGCAATCGTCACACCGTCGTTGGTAATCAGGGGAGCGCCGAAGGATTTATCCAAAACCACATTCCTTCCCTTGGGTCCCAGGGTCACCCTTACGGTGTCGGCCAGTTTATCCACACCCTTTCCTAATGCTGCACGTGCTTCCGCACCGTATTTAATTTCCTTTGCCATTTTTCTATGCCTCCATTTAATTTATTAATGAATGTGTCAAGAAACGCTCTGCATTTCTTAGTTATTTATAATTGCGAGAATATCATTCTGTTTTACAATGATATACTCTTCCTCTTCTATCTTTACCTCAGTTCCGGCGTATTTGGAATAGATAACCTGGTCGCCTGCTTTGACTTCCATCTTAATTTCCTTGCCATCCACTACACCGCCGGGGCCTACTGCAATCACTTCTGCCTGCTGGGGCTTCTCTTTATTCTGACCGGGGAGCACAATACCGGATTTGGTGGTTTCCTCGGCTACTAACTGTTTTAATACGACTCTGTCGCCCAATGGTACTAACTTCATAAAATAATGCCTCCTTAATAAGTATCTCTTTATTGTTGTTAGCACTCATTTACGTTGAGTGCTAATTTCTAAAGCATATATTAGTTTTATATGCAGGGCTTTGCAAACGGATGCAATGATGAATATTTCATCTTTTCTCTCATTTGCTCTTGTTTTCTAATTATTTCTCTTATTTTCTCATCTTTGCCCAATTGTTGGGATTTTATAATTATTTTAGATTCTCTTTTTCTATTTGTACCGTCTGTTGCCGATCAGGTAGCAAACTGCAATGAGAATCGTGAATCCATAGCCCATAGCCAGATTCGCTCCTAAATCACCCCAAAGATCGTAACGGTCCATGTACATTCCCAGATCAAACACCACTTCCATATAGGAAAAATGACCAACAATGCCCTCGTTCAACGCTTTCCAAACGGAAAAA
This sequence comes from Lachnospiraceae bacterium, assembly GCA_022510745.1. GTDB lineage: Bacteria > Bacillota > Clostridia > Lachnospirales > Lachnospiraceae > Acetatifactor. The sequence goes on along the minus strand of JAFLSY010000001.1, from coordinate 185,293 downwards.
GCATAGGCAGCCCAAGTAGCGGGAAAGATTACGATCAATCCAAATACCACGCTGATCACATTACCGAAAGTATCCTGTTTTTTGCTGAGCAGTTTATAACCCCAGCGGGCCAAAAAGAAAATCAGTGCAGCAATCCACCCGGAAACAAAACCCAGACAACCGATAATCGTCCAGATCACACCGCCTGCCAGAGCGCCTAAAGCGGCACCTAAAATTCCCAATCCCCTTCTGTCACTTTCAATAACAGGCGTTCCTCCATACTGGCTTCCCGAAGCATACTGGCCGTTCACTGGATTCTGCGCATACGGACTGCCATAGGGATACTGTGCATTCTGGGTATACTGCGTATTCTGCGCATAAGGATCATTCTGATTAAACTGGCCGGTCTGTCCATACTGCGTACCCGAAGTATACTGATTGTTCTGATTTTCCATGTTTTTGTTGTTATCCATTTTCTACCTACCTTTCCTGTACCGCACTTTTTCCGCGGTTACAAAATCAAAAGGCACCGCGTTCACAGTACCTTTTGACTATATTCTTATGTAATATATCTATTATCAGGATCATCTGATAAAATTCGTACTGATCTTCTGCTCGGCTTCCGGAACACTCACACCTGCTTTGCGCCCTGCTTCAAGAGAGCGAAGCAGCCAGGCCATATTCCTGCCCAAAGTCCGCATGGTCTGCAGCCCCTCTTCGTCCTTACTTACCTCATCGGGCGTATTGCCATGCACCTGATTCCAATACTGAGAACTTACAATGGGCATATTGTTGATCGTAAAATACTTATTCAACTGGTCAAATGCCGCCGAAGCACCGCCTCTCCTGCAGGAAACTACCGCGGCACCGGGTTTGTAAGCCAGCTTTTTGCCGCTGCTGTAGAAAAGTCTGTCTAAGAAGGAAGTTACCTGTCCGCTGGCCGCCGCATAATGTACGGGAGAGCCCACTATGATGCCATCCGACTCTTCCATCTTTGCTGCCGCCTCATTGACCTTATCTTCTAAGACGCAGCTGCCCTTACTTCTGCAGCCCATACAGCTCAAACAACCTGCTAAAGGCTTGGTACCGATCCAAAAGATTTCCGCTTCTATCTGATTTTCATTCAGCACTTTTGCCACTTCTTCCAGTGCCCTGTAAGTACATCCCTTTTCGTGAGGGCTGCCGTTAATCAGCAATACTTTCATGTTTTACTGTCCTCCCGCAATATGTCAGTCGCACTTGATTTCCAGATAGCCTAAAAGCTTGCTCATATCATATTCATCAATAACGCCCAGATTGGGGTCGTAGAATTTGCCGTCATAGCCTACCAGATAATGGCAGTAACGTCCCATTTTTTCCATCATGATACAACATTTCGGAAGCACGCAGTCCGCACCCTCCGTATAAGTAATGATATCCGTATGGTCAATACCGTAGTAGTTTAGTGCGGAGATCACGCGGCCCATGGTTCCCTGCCATTCCCTGCAGTCCATCACTCTGATAACATCCGCAATGGTAACACCTGCCAACATCGCCACACAGGTCTGTCCGCAAAGACCGTCCTCGGGCTGAATGATCACTTCCACATTGTCAATCTTACGGATTGGATTCTCAAAGCTGTAAGGACTGTTCTGGTCCATTTTGATCAGACTGCCGTTCACATGCAGCAGAACCTGATGGGTTTTGGAAGTATCCACCTGAGCAACATCTTCTTCCTCCAGATGAATCTCATAGTTTCCTTTTTCTTTAGGTAACAGCTCGCAATCAATGATCTTATTGTCCAAGACCATGTCGGCTTTGATCACTTCTCTCTGTTTGCAGACCTCCCAAATGTTGAACGGAATCTGCACCACGTATCCCTTATCCTGCTTTTCAATCTTTGCATTGAAAAAATACCTCATAGTTTTAACCTCCCCGATAAAAATATACCTTTTTTAAATTGTAGCAAATTCTGCATGCATTGCAACCTTTTTTTATGTTTTTCTTTTGTTTACCTGAGACGGAGGATATCCGTACCGCTTTTTAAATAATTTACTAAAATGATAGGCATCTTCATACCCTACCTGCGCCGCCACCTCCTGAATACTGCCGGAAAAACCGGTCTGAAGCAGTTCCATTGCCTTTTCAAGACGAATATTGATCAGATGTCTGATGGGCGTATCCCCTACCTCGCTTTTAAAAATTCTGGATATATAGAAAGGACTTAAATACATATTGTCCGCAATCCGGTCTAAAGAAATCTTTTCCGCATAGTGGTCTTCAAAATAGTCCAGAATCTGCTCCACCACATATTTCTTATTAACCGATTCAAAAGAGCGGCCTTCCGTAATCTCTACCGGCTCCATCTGCGTCTTGAGCACCAATAAAAGCAGCTGCATCATGTACGCCTTCATCATAAAATAGCGGCCTTCCCATCCTACGGATTTTTCCGCTTCCATGGAAGCACAGAGGCGAAACAGCTTCTGCCGCAGTTCTCCCTGCGTGTGAAGGATCGGTCCCTCTTTTGGTGTCGGCAGGGTGTTTTTCTCAAATCCCTGCAGCTTCAGTTCCGCCGCTCCTACAAAGAACTCCGTAGCCGGATTCTCGGCGTCCTTCACCAGCCCTTGATGGGAAATATGGGGATTGAGTATCAGCAGATCCCCCTCTTCCACATCATAGAAGGTTCCGCCTATCCGATACCTGCCGCAGCCCGACAGAATGAAGGCAACTTCCAGATGGTCATGGGAATGATAGGCGCTCTCATCCTTCGTCCGTCTTCCTTTCCAGGTAAAGAGAAACGCCGGATTGAACTCTTCCTTAAAAATGTCTGTCATTATATCTTTCATGTAGTCCTTTCATACCGCCGTTTCGGTATATTTACTTCTGTCTCCCCCTAGGACAGCTGTCAATGGATAGCTATCAGTATAATATTCATCACCCACATGCCAAAGGCTATAGCAACACCGACAATGCTCAGTACCTGTCCTATTTTTGCCATACCGCCCTTGGAAGATCCGATACTGAGTCTCGCCCTGTTTACACCCAGCACACCAAAGAGAATGCCCAAAAGTGGAATGAAAAAGCCTGTGATCACAGCCAACACACCGAATACCAGCGCCCAAATGGCCGGTCCGGAATTGTCTACCGTCTGTACCGGTATAGGCGCGCTTGCCGGATAGGAGCCGGGCTGGACATATGGTGCCGCTCCGGGCGCACCTGCCGGCTGATTATAGGATGTCCCTGCCTGCTGCCCGTAAGCTGCCGCTCCGTACTGTTCATTTGGCAAGGGCTGGTTCATGAGGTAAAAGAGCTGCTCTAAACTCTCCTTGAACGGCTTTTTCTGTAAAGCTGCGACAAAGCCGGTCATATCCATCTCACCTCCGAAAGGACCTCTCAACCAAGCTTCCACATGCAGCATGCTGCCATCATAACCCCAAATGATATATTTGTACCCTTCCAACATCGGATCCCCTGCGCGATAAGCAGGCGTTCCCTTATAATCCGCCATGGAAAATCCGTTCTTCTGCAGATAGTCATTCATCATAAAAGCCACAAAATCCGCAGGCTTATTCAATAATATATTGTTTATGTATCTGGCCATTTTCTCTCCCTCCCCGATATGACTCTGTCCTCGGACATGCCTGATTCTCATTTTATTCTACCGCAGGATCGCTGCTTTTATCATCATACCACATCTGCAATTTATTTTCCATATATACAGTGCAAAAAAGTGCATGAGCGGCGCAAGATAGTTCATTTCCTTTCCTATTTTCTTTGATATAATATTATGCAAGAAAGTTTATCGGAGGATTCATCCATGACACCAATGAAATGGTTTTTCTCATTTATGAAGAAATACCGTAAAATGATCATCTTAGGTCTTTTCCTCACCGTTCTTATCACCGTCTTAAATATTGTCAATCCCTATATTTCCGGCATTATTGTGGACGATGTCATACGGGGCGGCAACTACGATATTCTGCTTCCTGCCATAGGCTGCATGCTGGCTGTCATCGTGGTGCGCGGGATCATGCGCTTTTTCTACCAATTTGTTTTTGAAACAGCTTCCCAGGGTATTCTCTACGATATGCGTGACAAGGTTTACCGCAAACTTTTGCAGGAGGACTTTAACTTCTACAATAAAAAGCGTACCGGCGATCTGATGAGCCGTCAGACCGGAGATATGGATGCCATCCGCCACTTTGTGGCCTTTGTCATCTATTTCACCTGCGAAAATGTACTGATCTTCATCTTCGCTCTCACCATGGTCTTTACCGTGAATGTCAAATTGGCCCTCTGTATGCTGGTAGTGCTTCCCTTTACGGCCTTTACCACTTTCCGGCAGGCAAAAGAGGTAAAGCCTGCCTTCCAGAGAAACCGCAACTGTTTCTCCTCCTTAAATGCCTTTGTGCAGGAGAATGTCAGCGGCAACCGGGTGGTACGTGCCTTTTCCAAAGAAGATTTCGAGATTGAAAAATTCAATAAAGAAAACGACTCCTACCGGGCGGCTCAGGTTGCGGCCTCGAGAGTCTGGATGCGGTTTGTTCCCATTTTCGAGGTGTTGGCCTATGCCCTGAATGTCATTTTAATGATATATGGCGGCTACATGGTCATTCACAATGAGATTTCCTTAGGAAAACTTGTTACCGTAAACGGATATCTGTGGATGTTGAACAATCCTCTGCGTATGGCCGGCTGGCTGGTAAACGACATCGGAAACTTCATCACCTCGGTAGAAAAAATCTATGCTACCTACAGCGAGGAACCGAATGTCCGCACCCCGGATAGAGGCCTTGTCAAAAAGCTGCGGGGAGAAGTGGAATTTAGCAATGTTTCCTACCGGGCTGATGATGAGGACATTGTCATGGATATTAATTTCAAAGTAAAGCCCGGACAGACTGTGGGCATCATCGGCTCCACCGGCTCTGGCAAGTCAACTATTATGAATCTGCTCTGCCGCTTTTATGATACCACTTCCGGTCAGGTGTTAGTGGACGGTACGGATGTACGAGATATGGATTTATATAATCTGCGGGATAATATCGGTATGGCAATGCAGGATGTGTTCCTCTTTTCCGACACCATAGAGGGCAATATTGCATACGGACGGCCGGACTGCTCCTTCGAGGAAGTAAAAAAAGCGGCTATCATGGCTGACGCCAATCATTTTATCATGGCTATGCCCGATGGTTACGATACCATAGTGGGCGAGAGGGGCGTAGGTCTCTCCGGCGGCCAGAAGCAGCGCATTTCTCTGGCCCGTGCCCTTTTAAAGGATCCGTCCATTCTGATACTGGATGATACTACCTCCGCCGTGGATATGGAAACGGAGAGCTACATACAGAAACAGCTTAAGACTATTGAAAAAGACTGCACCATCTTCATCATTGCATACCGTATCTCCTCCATCAAGGACGCGGATCTGATCCTTGTTATGGACGGGGGACACATCATCGAGCAGGGCACCCATGAAGAACTGATGGCAAACGGCGGCTATTATGCCACTGCCTTCCACAACCAGTATGGGGAAATCCCTGAAGAAATCACACAGAAAGGAGGCAGATAGTATGGCAAGAAACCGTTACGACGTGGACGAGGTTTTGGAAGACAGCTTTGACATTAGCCAGCTAAAGCGCCTTGCCGGATACATCACCCCTTATAAAAAACAGATGGGGTTCGTCGTTGCATTGATGCTCTCCGCCTCCGCCCTCACCATGCTGATACCCATTTTCTTCCAGCGCATCATGGACGATGTCATCCCTGCCGGGGATGTTAACTCCCTCTGGCTCTACGGCGGTCTGACCCTTATGATCGCCCTGTATTCGGCGCTGGCTCTGCGTATGAAGATCAGGCACATGAGCGTCATAGGCCAAAATATTGTCCACGATCTGCGCAGCGACATCTTCTGCCACCTGCAGGAACTGCCCTTTTCCTATTACGACGACAGACCCCATGGCAAGATTCAGGTGCGGGTGGTGAACTATGTCAACAGCTTGAGTGATCTGTTGAGCAACGGTATCATCAACACCTTTACCGACCTCTGCAACCTGTTTTTTATCCTCATTTTCATGTTCATTGAAGATGTGCGGCTGACTTTGGTATGCCTCTGCGGTCTGCCTGTTTTGGCCACTGTCATTGTCTTTATTAAGAGAAGACAACGCAGAGCATGGCAGATACAGAGCAACAAGCAGTCCAATCTAAATGCCTACATTGCAGAAAGCATCAACGGCATCCGGGTAACCCAGTCCTTTGTGCGGGAACAGGAAAATACCGGAATCTTCAACCGTTTGAGCCAGAGCTACCGCTCCGCCTGGATGCGTGCGGTGAAGTTCAACTTTACCATGGGTCCCTGTGTGGATATCATCTCCATTGTGACTACTTCCTTTATTTATGTGCTGGGTATCCGCTGGATGTTGGCGCCCTCCGCCACCCTGACGACCGGTGTGCTGATTGCTTTTACCGCCTATATCAGCCGGTTCTGGCAGCCCATCAACACGCTTGCCGGCTTTTACAACTCCCTGCTGACGGCAATCTCCTATCTGGAACGTATTTTTGAAACCATAGATGAACCCGTTCTGGTCAAGGACGCGCCTGATGCGGAAGAAATGCCTCCTATTTCGGGTGAAGTGATTTTTGAGAATGTATCCTTCAGCTATGAGGAAGGACACAGAATACTGGAAAATATCAATTTTACCGTACACCGGGGAGAAACCTACGCCATTGTAGGTCCCACAGGTGCGGGCAAGACCACCATCGTCAACCTGATCAGCCGATTCTACAACGTGGACAGCGGCCGCATCTTAATCGACGGTGTGGATATCTCTAAGGTGACTTTAAAATCCCTGCGTTCTCAGATGGGTATCATGATGCAGGATTCCTTTATTTTCGCTGGTACGATTATGGATAACATACGTTACGGAAACATGGAGGCCACGGATGAAGAGGTCATTACCGCAGCCAAAACGGTCTGCGCTCACGACTTTATCATCCAAATGGAAAACGGCTACCAGACAGAAGTCAATGAAAGGGGCAGCCGCCTCTCCGCGGGTCAGCGCCAGCTTATTTCCTTTGCCAGAGCGCTGCTTGCCAATCCCCGTATCCTGATTCTGGATGAGGCCACCTCAAGCATCGACACAGAAACCGAAATCCTGCTGCAGCGGGGCTTGAACCGGCTTTTAGAGGGACGTACCTCCTTTATCATTGCCCACCGCCTCTCCACCATCAAAAATGCGGATTGTATCATGTACGTGGACAGGGGAGCTATTTTAGAAAAAGGAAATCACGAGGAACTGCTAAAAGAGAAGGGGGAATATTACCGACTCTACATGTCTCAGTATGATTTCTTAAAAGCAGAATAGAATAGAACAACATTTAAAAAGCAGATGACTGCAGACCATATCGTCTGCGTACATCTGCTTTCTGATTTCATACTTCTTACTCTATAATCCCAGAAGCCCCGAAGCAATCTGAAAATATACCAAAAGGGAAAGCGCATCCACCAGTGTAGTAATAAAGGGACTTGCCATTACCGCAGGATCAAATCCCAGTCTTTTTGCCAATACCGGCAGACTGCAGCCTATCAGCTTTGCCAACAGAACAGCTACCACCAAAGTCAAACAGACTACCGATGCTATGGATACCCCAACTCTGTCAAACAGCATCAGTTTGGCAAAATTAGCGACTGCCAGCGTAATGCCGCATAACAGAGCCACCCTAATTTCTTTCCAGATAACCCGCAGGGTATCCCGATAAGTGATCTCCCCCAGAGAAAGTCCACGGATAACCGTTACACTGGCCTGTCCTCCTGCATTTCCGCCTGTATCCATCAGCATGGGAATAAACATAGTCAGCGCCGTACAGATGCTCAGTGCATCCTCAAAGTGATGTAGGATCTGGCCTGTAAAGGTAGCGGAAATCATCAAAAGCAGCAGCCAGGGAATTCTCTTCTTATAAGTCTCAAAAATACTGGTCCTCATATAGGGCTTATCCGAAGGCACGATTGCAGCCATCTTTTCAATATCCTCGGTAGCCTCTTCTTCCATGATATCCACAATATCGTCTACGGTGATAATACCCACCAGACGGTTTTCATTGTCCACAACGGGCATGGAAGTAAAATCGTACTTTTTAAATTGTGCTGCTACCTCTTCCTGGTCCGTCAAGGTATGGATGGAGATAACATTCTCATGCATGATGTCCCCGATGATATCGCCGGGCTCACTCAACAGCAGATAACGCAGGGCCACCGTTCCCAACAGCCTTCTCTGGGCATCCAGCACATAACAGATATTGATGGTTTCCGAATCCACGCCTACCTTCCGGATACGGGCAATGGCCTGCTCCACGGTCAGATTCTCTTTTAAATCCACATATTCCACCGTCATGATACTGCCGGCGGAATCTTCCGGATAACGTAACAGATGATTGATGTCCCTTCTGGTGACCGGGCTGGCATTGGCCAAGATTTTTTTCACTATGTTGGCCGGCATTTCCTCTAACAGGTCGGTCGCGTCATCGGCCATCAGATTGTCGATAATACCCGCCGCATCTTTTTCCGACATGGAGGTAATGATGAGCTGCTGGTGCTCCACTTCCAGATATGAAAAAACATCCGCAGCCAGATCTTTTGGAAGGATTCGGAATATCTTTAACATTTCTTCCTCTTCCAGTTCCTCCAAAAGCCCTGCCACATCCGCCTCATTCATTTCCGCCAGTTTCTGACGCAGAGTGGTATATTGGCGCGTGGATAGTAAGTCCTTAATTTCTTCTTTAATATCTGCCATATTTTCTTCCATGGAATTCTCCTTTCGGTAATAATAGTATAACTTGCCTCATAATCAAAACCGGGCTCAGATGCAGCAGCATTCGCACCTCGCTTTGGGGTAATCCCTCATAATCAAAACCGGGCTCAGATGCAGTGGCATTCGCCCTTGTTTTGATTATGAGGGATTATCATAAGTTCTGCAAGTACCTAATTTGAGGGGGATTTGTCTACATAGTCTAACTCTTCTAAAACCGTCACGCTGGCTTTGCCGGCAGTGGCTTCGGTCATTTCTTTACAAAGAGCTTCCTTTTTCTCCGCGGGTGCAATCAATACGAGACGGACATTCTCAGTATAGAGACTTTCTTCCGGCTCCAGTCCCCACTCTCCTAAAATATATAGAATCTTGCCTATGCCACCGTAATCTGTCTCCACCGCCATTCGCACACCGGCCCGCATAGTTCCCAGCTTACAGTTGGCAAGTCCTTCCTTCACCGCCTGTGTGTAGGCTCGTACCAGTCCTCCGGTGCCTAAAAGCGTTCCGCCGAAATAGCGGGTCACCACCACAGCGGCATTCCGCAATTTCTCGCCGGCCAACACCTCTAACATAGGTCTGCCTGCCGTTCCCGAAGGCTCTCCGTCGTCACTGCTGCGCATCCATTCTCCCCGCTCACCTAAAATTACCGCAGAGCAGTTATGAGAAGCATCCCAGTATTTTTTCTTCACAGATTCTATGAAGGCGGCAGCTTCCTCTTCATTCTCAACCCTCTTTAATGTGGCGATGAAGCGGGATTTCTTTTCTGTAATTTCTCCGGTACCCTCCTCTAAGATAATCCGGTAAGGCTCCTTTACTTCCTTTTCCAACGCCTCTCCTCCTTCACGGCATTCCACTTCTTATGAGTATAGCATAAAACTTAAGATTTTTGTGAATAATTCTTAATATCAGATAAAAAACCTTTATTTACCAGCATAATTTTGGTATAATACTCGAAAAGGGCAGAGCAAAGTACATGAAAAAAGCACTTGCGGAGCTTGCTCAAGCAAGTGTTCTTTCATGGATTTTGCGAGCGAAAGCGGCTCTCAAAAATGCAACGCATTTTTTGAGAGCTCTGCCCGAGAGGGTAATGCCCACAGCATAAGGGCCGCCCACAGTATGAGAAAGGTGACCAAGCTATGAATTACGGAAAAAAAGGAGTCCGTGCCAAGCAGAAAGCACTGAATGCCAAAGCTTCCAAATGGGGCAGGAAACTTGCTTTTACCTGTGTCAAGGTAGTATTTGCCGGCATGATTGCCGGCATCATAATCGGAGCTTCAGCCGCCATTGGCGCTTTTAAAGGCATCATTGCTGCCGCACCGGACATAGATGTAAATGATGTTGCACCGGTAGGCTTTTCCACTTTCGTATATGACAGTGAGGGAAATCAGATTGATAAACTGGTAGCAACCAATGCCAACCGTATACAGGTTCCCATGGACAGGATTCCCCAGAATCTGGCGGACGCATTTGTCGCTATAGAGGATCAGCGTTTTTACGAGCATAACGGCATCGACTTAAAAGCAATTGTCAGAGCCGGCTATGTTTTCATCAGGTCCGGTTTTCAAAGATCCGAAGGTGCCAGCACCATCACTCAGCAGCTCCTTAAGAATACGGTCTTTACCAACTGGGTAAATGAAGAAGGGCTGATCGAGAAACTCCAGCGTAAATTCCAAGAACAGTATCTGGCACTGGAGATCACAAAGAAGCTGAGCAAGGAAGAAATTCTTCTGCGCTATATGAATACCATTAACTTAGGGCAGAACACACTGGGCGTACAAGCTGCTTCCCTGCGCTACTTCAATAAGGATGTCAGCGAACTGACCCTGTCGGAATGCGCGGTCATTGCCGCCATCACCCAGAGCCCTTCCAAATGGAATCCCATCTCCCATCCGGAGAACAATGCGGAAAGAAGAGAACGCGTACTGAACAATATGCTGGAGCAGGGTTACATTACCCAGGCCGAATATGATGAAGCCATGGCGGACGATGTATACTCCCGTATTCAAGAGGTCAATATCGCTGTTGCCAACGACTCTGTCAGTTCCTACTTTGTAGACGCGCTGACGGAAGATGTTCTGCAGGATCTGATCGATGAAGCAGGATATAGTCCCACTCAGGCTTCTACCCTGCTTTACAGCGGAGGTTTACGAATTTATTCTACTCTGGATCCGAATATTCAAGACATTGCTGACATGGTTTTCTCCGATCCGGACAATTATCCTTCCAATGTGAAGTGGTACTTAAATTATGAATTGACCGTTAAGACTGCTTCCGGAGAATATGTCAATTACAGCAAGGAAATGCTGAAGGAATGGTTTATACAGAATGAGAACAAAAAATTTAACCTTTTGTTCAGTTCCGTGGACGACGCTTACGCTGCTATTGAAACTTATAAGGAAGCCATCCTGCAGGAAGGGGACGAGGAGTATGCGGAGAGCATCTATTTAACGCCCCAGCCTCAGGTTTCCATAACGATCATCGACCAGCGTACCGGCTATGTCATGGCGATGGTAGGCGGCCGCGGCCCCAAGGAAGGCAGCCGTACCTTAAACAGGGCTACCGACGCTATCCGCCAAGCAGGTTCCACCTTTAAGGTACTGTCAACTTATGCACCTGCTTTAGACAGTGCAGGGTTGACTTTGGCCACGGTATTCAACGACGCTCCTTTCCACTACGATACGGGGAAAATGGTAGGCAATTGGTGGGATACCGGCTATGAAGGTTTAAGCCCTATCCGCAGAGGTATCTATCACTCCATGAATGTAGTGACCGTAAAATGCTTGACCCAGATCGGTCTGGACCTCGGCTACAATTATTTGGAAAATTTCGGCTTCACGACCCTGACCCGGGCGGATGACTGTGTGCAGGCCATGGCTCTTGGCGGTACCTACCACGGTGTCACCAATCTCGAACTCTGTGCGGCCTATGCCACCATCGCCAACGGCGGTCTTTACAATAAACCCAGCCTCTATACCAGAGTGCTGGATTCAGATGGCAATGTAATTTTAGATCATACCCAGCCGGAGAGCAGGCAGGTACTGAAAGAGACCACCGCCTGGCTGTTGATCAGCGCCATGTCGGATACGCTCACCAGAGGCACCGGTACCGCGGCCCGTTTCAGCGGTATGTCCATTGCCGGCAAAACGGGTACCACCAGCAACGACAAGGACGTGTGGTTTGCAGGCTTTACTCCCTATTATACGGCGGTTACCTGGACCGGTTATGACGACCCCTTTAAAATGGGTAAAGAGGAACTTGCGCTCTCCAAAAAATTGTGGCGTCTTGTCATGCAGGAAATCCATGCGGAACTGCCCAACCAGTCCTTCCCCATCCCGAATGGTATTGTGCAGGCTTCGGTCTGCGCCCGGTCCGGTAAACTGCCCATAGCAGGGCTCTGTGATGTGGCCGGTACCGTAACGACGGAATATTTTGCAGAGGGCACGGTTCCTGTACAATCCTGCGACGTACACTACATTGGTGATGTCTGCGTTTACAGTAATCTGCCTGCCAGTGCAGATTGTCCGTTTAAACTATCCGGCACTCTGGAATTGACACCTATTGAGGATCCCGCATTGTGGAACGGGTCTTCCAATATTGTGGAAAATCCTGATGGCAGCACATCCTCGGTTTCACCGCAGACCAGCAATACCTGCCCTCACAACGCGGAATTTTATCTGAATCCGGATGCTTACAGTATCATTGAACAGCAGCGGGCCGAGCTATTGCAGTTAGGTTACAATTTCTATTCAACACCGGAAGTACAGCAATAATTGATATCATGTGAAAAGGGACGGCAGCGCCGTCCCTTTTCATGTCTTCATTTCTATTCAATATTATACACCCTTAATATCCTTGATCTTCTGCTCCAGCTCCTGTACGCCTTTTTTGGCATTTTGAATAGCACGGCACTGCTTTAAAAATGGCTCCTGCGGCTCCTCTCCAAAGGTCTCGTAATAGAGCCTGCCTATTTCCGCATAATTCTTTTTAATAATTTCTTCGCAAGTACCTATCTGGCTCCTTAAACTGGCAATTTCAGCCACTTCCTTGGCCTTGTCCGCCAGTATCTGACCTTTTGCGGTAACAGTTTTCTCCACCTTATTTATAAAGTCCATTGTATGTCCTCCTTTTCCTATGATGTTTTTTCATGCTCTCTTTTCAGAAGATGTACTTCCTTTTCCAAATCCAATAACCGGTTGATCAGCTCCGCATTGGCATGCTGCAAATTCTGAATATCCTCCTGTACGGGATCCGGTAAATCCACTTGGTTCATATCTTCTCTTGGCATATAGACATTGCCCCGTTTTACCACCCTGCCCGGTACGCCCACTACAGTGGAATTGGGAGGTACTTCCTCTAACACCACACTGCCGGCACCAATCTTGGAATTCTCTCCGATAGTAAAAGAACCCAGCACCTTTGCACCTGCGCTGACCATGACATTGTTGCCTAAGGTCGGATGCCGCTTGCCATGTTCCTTTCCCGTGCCGCCCAAGGTCACTCCCTGATATAGGGTTACATTATCCCCGATTACCGTAGTCTCTCCGATAATCACACCGTGCCCATGGTCAATAAAGAACCCTTTGCCGATTTTTGCTCCCGGGTGAATTTCAATCCCCGTCTTATGGGCGCCCCGCTGGGATATCCAGCGTGCCAGAAAATAGTGCTTTTTCTTATATAGCCGGTGGGAAATCCGATAATATATCATAGCCTTGAAGCTGGGATACAAAAATACCTCCACATTGGAATGGATGGCCGGATCCCGCTCCCTGATTACCGCTATTTCCTCTTTTATAAACCGTATCAATCCCATAGCTTCTTCCCTGCCTTTTCTCCAATAGAGAAAAAAGACCACGGTGCGTTCGTCGCAGCGAAATACCGTGGTCCACCTCTATTTAGCATATGCAAAGGGGTTGCATTTGTCAACTTTTATTTTAATTCCATTATTACTTATTTTTCACAAATAACCATTGACAAGCTATTTTCCCTTATGCTACAATAGCATTCGGTGATTGCAAAAGCAAAAACTTATGCACATCGCGCTGCTGTGGCTCAGTCGGTAGAGCGTCGCATTGGTAGTGCGGAGGTCACGGGTCCGATTCCCGTCAGCAGCTCTCTTAAAAACGGCGGAAACCTTGATGTTTACTGGGTTTCCGTTTTTTAGTGTGTCCAAAATATTTTGTTATAGATTTCTATTAACTGATATGTTATAATCTCTAACACAATCACTTAATTGCAAGTAAAAAATGTTAGGAAAGGAGGAAGCCTATATGTCTGATAATGAACTGTTATTAGCAATTTCTGAAATGATGGATACCAAATTAGATGCTAAGTTTGCCCCAATTGAAGACAGTATAACGAGAATTGAAGACAGAGTATCCGGGATTGAGGACAGAGTATCCGGGATTGAGGACAGAGTATCCGGGATTGAAGACAGAGTATCCGGGATTGAAGACAGAGTATCCGGGATTGAAGACAGAGTATCCGGGATTGAAGACAGAGTATCCGGGATTGAAGACAGAGTATCCGGGATTGAGGACAGGGTATCCGGGATTGAGTACAGAGTATCCGGGATTGAGGACAGAGTATCCGGGATTGAAGACAGAGTATCCGGGATTGAGTACAGAGTATCCGGGATTGAAGACAGAGTATCCGGGATTGAGGACAAAGTATCCGGGATTGAAGACAGAGTATCTGGTATTGAAGACAGAGTATCCGGGATTGAAGACAGCGTAACTAGCATTGAGAGCAGGGTAACGAGAATCGAAGTCGATTTATTGGAAAACAATGTTCTGCCAAGGCTGAATACGATTGAGTCCTGTTATACGGATACATTTAATCGTTATAAAGATGGTGCAGAACATATGTCATCAGTAGTTGAAGATGTTGCTTTGTTAAAAAAAGTAGTTGCAGAGCATTCTGAAAAATTGCAAGCTATTTCATAAGCGTACAAGCTCTTATCCATTTATATTGATTGCTCTTCATAATAACAATAAGCAGCGTTTTTCTATTATTTATGTTTTAATCTTTCTATTTACTTCCCATTATAATACTTTAATTTATCAATAATTATCTACTGCATATATTTTCCTTTTTTGGGTATTCTATCCCTGAAAGGTGGTGTAGCGACTTGGATTCCAAGAAAAAAGAAACGATTCACACAACGCCGGGCGGACAGACGCCTGCGGATTTATATGACGACGGCAATATTCCTCACGAGGACTTGCAAAATGTTATACCTGACGAGGTTCCCAGAAGGGACGGTCCGGGCGGAGAAAACGGGGAGTGAAACTCACTCCCCGCTTTTTATGCTCTGACCCTGAATTCTTCTATAATACAGTTACTGATATATGCTTTGAAAGCCTCAACCGAAAGCTGCACCTCCCCGGCTTTCCTCTCCACACTCAAACAGCAGCCGCTGTCCTCTTGTTGTCCGAGCAGAAAAGCCACATAGGAAACAAATCTTGTCACCAGAGAATACATCAAACAGCTTAAAGGTACATCCGACCTGATCTCTCCCTCTGTAATGCCTCTTTCCAATATACCCCTCAGCAACAGCAAGGGTCTGCATCTGTTAAGTGACTTGGCCTCCTGCAGCGCACTCCGCAGCACCTGTCCTGATTGGGAAGGCTCATACAAAAGATTAATAAATCGCAGCATACAGGCGCCTTTGCCCACTTCCGCACTCATAATCTCCAAAACCAGCTTGACCTTCTCTTCAAAATAAACTTTCTCCTGTATCTGTTCTTCCAGACGCACCATGGAATTTTCCATGAAAAATAGCAGCGCATAGGCAATGATTTCTTCCTTGGTATCGAAATAGTCATATGCCGTTCCTTTGCCGATACCCGCTTTTTCCGTAATGTCTGAAACCTTTAACTCCGCTATGTCCGCACCCTCTTCTATCAGGGCTATCACCGCCTGATACAGCGCTGTAACTTTTGCAGGCAGTTCCGTGAGCGTTTCCCTTCCCGTTATTTTTCCCATAAATAATTCTCAACCTCGTTATTATTCATGCTTGATTTCGTCTTCGACATACTTTTTTTCCCGAATAAAAATATCATAAATACAGGGAATCACGATCAAAGTCAGCACCGTACCGTAAACCAGTCCGCCGATTGTAACAATGGACATCGGTTTCATCATTTCAGCCCCCATCTCCTGACTAAATACCATAGTAGACAAAGCCAGAATCGTAGTAAGCGCCGTCATGAATACCGGGCGCAGCCTGGTACGGCCCGCAGTCAATATGGCCTCCTTTTTCTCCATGCCGCTCTCCCTAAGCTGGTTCATATAATCTATCAGCACAATACCATTGTTTACGATGATGCCCGAAAGCATAACAAAGCCAATCATCGCAATGACGCTGACCTCGCTTCCGGTAAAGAAAAGCCCGAACAGACCTCCCGTAAATGCTAACGGAATGGTAAACATGATGATGAAAGGGGACAGCAGGGACTGGAACTGGGCCACCATGATCAAATACATGAATACCAACGCTAAGAGCAGCATCAATCCAACCTGCTCCATAGCGTCATTGATGGTCTCATTCTCTCCCGCATACACCAGTCTGTAACCGCTTGGCATGCTATACCCGGAAAGCGCTCTCTCCACCTGAGTGGAAACCTGCCCTATATTATAGCCGTCTGCAATGCCAGCCGACACCGTAATATAACGGGTTTGGTTGGAACGGTTGATGGAGCTTAGGCTCTGTACCATTTCAAAATCCGCAATTTCGGAAAAAGGAATCTTCACTGCCTCATTTCCTTCACCGGTACCGTCTATCAGCATATTCTTTAAAAGGTCTCTGGTCAGAGCCTTATCGGCCTCGCTGATCACATAGACACCGTAATCCTTATCCGACTCCTCCAAGGTGGTGGCAGAAGGCGACTCCGCCAGTCGTACGGACACCTGAGAAAATACCTGTGCAACAGTCAGACCGTATTCCATGGCAGCATCCTTATCCACCGTAATACGCAGCTCCTCGTCCGCATCCTCCATGCCGTTGGAAACTTCCGTGGTTCCCTCCACACCTTCCACAATTTTCGCCACTTCTGCTGCAATCTGCTGCAGGGTATCCAGATCTCTGCCTTCTACGCGAATCACAATACCGCTGCCACCCAGAGCGCTCATATCCATACTGGAGGTATCTACGGTTATCTCTGCATCCAGATCCGCTGTTTTTTCCAGAATGACCTCTGCAATTTCCTCATTACTCATACTCTTATCTTTCGACGTCACCACATAGACGGAAGTAGAGTTTGTACTGCCGCCGGACCCTGTGAGCATGGACATGGTGGAACCGCCTGCCATGGCGCCTACATCAGTAACATCGGGCAGTTCTCTGATCCTGTTTACTACCTCATCCGTCAAGGCACCCGTTTCCGCCAAAGTAGCATCCTCCCCCAGCCGTACACTCACAGTGAGCTGCGTACTGTCCATATCCGCCATAAAGGCTGTACCGTTGGATATGGCAGCCGCTGCACTGAGAAGTAACAGCGCTACTACCAGAATCAGCACAATGGGCTTAAAACGCAGGGATAGCCGCAGCACCTTTTCATATCCCTTCATAAACAGCTTAAGGAATTTTCCATCCTTCTGCTCCTTCGTCCGCTTCATCATACCGGATGCCATAGCGGGTACTACGGTCAGTGCGATCAGTAGACTGGCTAAAAGCGAATAAGCAATCGTCAGGCCCATGTCCACAAAGAGCTGCCTCGTAATACCTTCGGTAAAGACAATGGGCGCAAACACACAGATGGTCGTCAGCGTGGAGGCCATAATGGCTCCAGCCACCTCCCCCGCACCTTCGATAGCGGCTTCTTTCACACTCTTTCCTTCGCTGCGCAGACGATAGATGTTTTCAATTACCACGATGGAGTTATCCACCAACATACCGATGCCTAGCGCCAGACCGGATAAGGAAATGACATTGAGGGTCACGCCGCTGAAATACATACATACAATGGCTGTTACCAAACTGATAGGAATGGAAAATGCCACTATTAAGGTAGGCCGCAGATCCTTTAAAAACAGCAGCAGGATCAAAATAGCCAAGAGTGCGCCGAAAACAATATTATTAATGATGGAATCCATAACCAAGTCGATGTAAATACCCTGGTCCATCAGTGTGATCATGGTAAGGCCGGGATGATTTTCCTCTAACTCCGCAAACCGTTCCGCCAGCAGATCCGATACCTCGCCCGTGGAATATCCGGTCTGCTTCTGTACCGTAAGCATTACGCCCGCACTGCCGTTGACATTGGCGTAGACTTCGTCGGAATTGTCCACATAGAACACATCCGCCACATCCTCCAGCGTAATAATGTCCACACCATCCATATGCAGATTTAACAGAGGAAGTTTCCCAAGTTCTTCCGCATTTTCGGGTTTATCCCCGATACGCACCATGTAGGAGATACCTTCTTCCGTTACATAACCGGCCGGCATGGAAAAGTTCTGTGCCATTAACAGGGCGGAAACTGTATCCACCGTCAGCACCTCCGTCATATCGGCCTTTTCATAGGCTTCTGTTCTGGCATCCTCTAACTGCTGCTCACCCTCTTCTAACTGCGCCAAGGCGTCTTCTAACTGTGCCTGCGTACTTTCAAGCTGCGCTTTGGCAGCGTCCAGTTCCGCCTGGGCATCGTTTAACTGCATCTCCCCAATATTTAACTGGTTCATACCGTTGGCAAAGCCCAGAATCGCAGAGGACTCTCCCGAAGCCAGTTCAGTCAGAGCAACATCTATCTGTGCAATCTGCGTATTATAAGTGTTGAGCTGATTCTTTAGGTTATTGATGTAGTTTTGGGTGTATTTTGCAGCTTCCTCGTCATATTCGGTATCATCATCACGCAGTGTTCTAATCAAGATAGTACTCTGCATATTTTTGATTTGGGCATCAATTTCTTTTTCCGCGCCGTTCCTGATTTCAACTATAGTAGCACATGTTTCGCTAAGATGTTCATCACCCCATGCATCATCCTCTTTCAGAGCTTTTACAATCTCATCCTTGGCTCTCAATTGAACAAGCAGACTAATAATATTATTCCTAAAGGCTACTTCCGCTTCCGGTCCCTGCATCTTCACAAATGTATAAGCAGTTACCAAGTCCTGTGGAGAATCGGGCAATTGAGCGAAAGCTCCCTTCGCTTTTTCCAGTTGTTTTAACCCGTCTACCATTCCGTTCAATATCGCAATATCCGCCATAGTAGAGGTCTTTAATGCTTCTAAATCCGCCTTGGCAGTAAGCAGCTGCGTCTGTGCTTGTGCCAACTGGTTCATGGTATCATTCTGCTGGTTTTCCAGCTCCGTCCTGCCGTTCTCCAGTTCCGTCCTGCCGTTGTTTAACTCGGTCTGCCCATTGGCTAATTCGTGCTTACCGCTGTTGATCTGAGCCAGACCGTCTTCTATTTCCTCTTTTCCGTCTAAAAGCTCCTGCTTCGCCTCATCCATCTGTACATCTATGGAGTCTCTGATATCGGCGTTTACCAAATCTATCTTATCCTGTCGGATGACTACATGGACATTTTCTTCGATCATACCGGTGGTGCTGACCGAGGCCACACCCTCAATACTTTCCAACTCCGGCACAATGTTTTCTTCAATGTAAGCGCTGACATCCACGATATCCATACCGTCAACACCGGCGGCCGCTATCATAACGGGCAGCATATCCGGATTCAGCTTCATAATGATGGGATTCCCGATCAGATCATCGTCCCAATAGGCCGTCAGCTGGTCCAGATTTTCCCGGATTTCCAAGGAAATGGAATCCATATTGGCGGTCTGTGCAAATTCCAGAATGACCATGGAGTAATTTTCACTGGACACGGAGCTGACACTCTCAATATTGCTCACCGTTGCCATGGAAGCCTCTATGGGTCTTGTGACCACCGTTTCCACGGTTTCCGGACTTGCTCCTATATAGGTAGTCATGACAATGACATATGGCAGGCTGATGCTGGGCAGCAGATCTGCCGTCATACGGGTAAAGGATACCACTCCTAATACAATGGCCAGTACCACGCCCACCAATACCGTATATGGTTTTTTAACACTGAACTTTGAAATCATGATCATACTCCTTCTGTCCGCATCGTCCGACCAGTCGGTCGATTTTACACTGTTGACTATATATCCCCGACTCATTTAAGTCAAGGCCTTTTCAAATGATTTACAGAAATTTTAGATTATGTATCTTCATTCCTGATTACGGATTAGATAACGCCCGTTCTGCATTTAATTCTACAGGCTCCTTCGCATATAAAAGCTTTAAAATAATGGGTGTGGAAATGCTGGATACCACAATGAGCAGAATAACTGCCGTAAAATAGACCGGTGACAGCAGTCCTACTGCCAATCCCTTCTGGGACACGATCAGAGCCACTTCTCCTCTGGTCATCATTCCCACCCCGATTTTTAAGCAATCCTTCCCTTTAAAACCACAGAGTCTGGATACCAGTCCGCAGCCTACTATCTTGGTGATCAGGCCCACCAATACAAAGCATACCGCAAAGATAAACAGGGGAACCGTCAAGTTCTCTATATTGGTTTTTAAACCGATACTGGCAAAAAAAACCGGACCAAAGAGCATATAGGAGTTGATGTCCACCTTTTCTTCAATATATGCTGAATCCCGGATGGAACAGAGAATAATACCAGCCACATAGGCACCGGTAATATCTGCGATACCAAAGATCTCCTCTGCTACATACGCCAACGCCAGACACAGTGCAAGTCCCATAATGGGAATTCTTCTGGTATGGGGATAACGCCCGTCTATCAGTTTGAATATCTTGTAGATAATATAGCCCAGTACAACGGCAAATACAAAGAACAGTACCGTATTGATGATTACTCTGCCCGGATTGGCGTCCGGACTTTTAAAGCCGACCACAAAAGTCAGTACAATAATACCGATAACATCGTCAATAATGGCTGCGCTTAATATCGTAGTTCCAACCGTTCCTTTTAGCCTGCCCATCTCCCGCAGGGACTCTACCGTAATACTGACGGAGGTTGCCGTCAGTATTACCCCCACAAAAACCGCCTGATAAAAGCGATCAGTTCCCCATGGAGCGGCACCGTAAAAGGCCATATACAACAGGGCTCCTCCTACAAGTGGCACAAACACACCCGCACAGGCAATCAGAAAAGCCTTGGGACCTGTACGCAGCAACTCCTTTAAATTGGTTTCCAATCCCGCGGAAAACATTAATAGCACCACGCCGATTTCCGCCATCTGTGCCAAAAAATCTGTCTGGAGCACCAGCCCCAGCATACTGGGACCAATGATCAGCCCCGCTATGATTTCACCCACAACCTGCGGAGCCTTTAACTTCCGCGCCACAATCCCAAAAAATTTAGCGAAAACAATGATGATCGCCAAATCCATAAATACACTATATGTTTCCATAATATTCTCCTCCGTAATACCTTTCCTGCTTTTTCTATTGCAAAAGGAAAAGCCTACCTCATCCCTCTGCAATGAAATAGGCCGCCTACCTAAACAATTAATATTATATGTTAAAAAAAGCTATCATTTGACTTGCGCATCAGAAATTTTACCCTACTCTCCACATCTTCTCCGAGAGAACGAATCAATTCCTCCGCTTCGTTCCTTGAGTTATCATTGATGCATATCGTGCACAAATTCCTTCCATGCCTAAAGATACCCTGCTTATGCCATTTGATATAGTAAGAAATCCTATTCTGTAAAAGCACACGCTCTATCTGCTGCTTTACTTCCATATCGACAGTTTCGCAAAGCTCAATCTCGTTATTTACTTTGACCTTGGTGTATTCCGTCTGCATAGCTGCCCTCTCTAAATTCAAGTTTCCATACACGAAAACATTATAGCACAGCTAAATCTAATTTTCATTAAAAATTTAAAATATTTTTAAGATTTTTTACCCCGGCATTTTCAAAATACTATGGCAGGATCATTCGCCGAATTTTAGCCTTCAGCCGCTGCAATGCATTGTCCGTGGACTTATCATCCCTTCCTAAAACCTTGGCAATCTGACTGTAACTCATGCCGGTCATATACAGCTCTAACACCTGCTTTTCAAAGCTGCTTAACTCCTTGTCTATCTTTTTTTCCAGACTTTCCACATTTTCTTTATCAATTACAAGATCCTCCGGATTCAAACCGTTGTCCGCCAAAATATCCAGAATGTTTTTTTCCTCTTCCCCATGCTCCTCTGTCTGATATAGGGAGATATACGAATTAAGCGGAATGTGCTTCATCCGGCCGGCAGCCTGAACCGCAGAATACATCTGCCTGCTGATGCAGAGCTCCGCAAAGGTAAAAAAGCTGGCATCCCTGCCGCTATCATAGTCGCGGATGGCTTTGAACAGACCTATCATTCCCTCCTGAATCAAATCGTCCCTGTCACCGCCCAAAATATACATGGAACCGGCCTTGCTGCGCACCAGGTTTTTGTACTTGTCCATAATGTAGTCCGTAATTTGCTCTTCTCCGTCCCGCAGCCTGACAATCAGTTCCTCGTCAGAAGTCTGTGCAAAATCCTGCATCCAAACCACCTTTCCCTATCCTACTTCCGGATTCTTTCCCGCTTCCTTGCTACGGTCTTCTTTGGCGCACAATTTCATAGGCCAGTACGCCTGCTGCCACGGAAGCATTGAGAGAATCAATATTCCCCCGCATAGGAATGGAAGCTACCATATCGCATTTTTCTTTTACCAGCCTGCCCACGCCCTCTCCTTCGCTGCCGATAACCAGACCGATAGGGCCTTTTAGATCCAAATCATACATTACTGTACCATCCATATCGGCACAGACAAACCAAAGTCCCTCTTTCTTTAACTCCTCAATGGTCTGAGCCAGATTTGTCACCCTCGCCACGGGCGTATAATTCAGTGCGCCTGCTGAGGTTCTGGCTACCGTAGCCGTCAGTCCTACTGCCCGATTTTTGGGGATAATAACCCCATGGGCACCCGCCAGATTGGCCGTTCGGATAATGGCCCCAAGATTGTGAGGGTCCTCAATATTATCCAACAGAAATACAAAGGGAGGCTCTCCCTTGTCCTTCGCCGCTTTTAGAACTTCTTCCACCTCCGCATAGGTATAGGCTGCCGCATAGGCGATGACCCCCTGATGCTTCCCGGTCTCAGACATCTGATCCAGTCTCTCTTTGGACACATACTTTATCAGACTATCCGCCTTTTTTGCCTCCCGCTTGATGCTCATAATAGGACCATCCTGACAGCCATCCAGTATAAACAGTTTATCAATGGGCCTGCCGGCGCGGTAAGCCTCTAAGACTGCGTTTCGGCCTTCTATGGTAAATTCTTCGTATCCCATTAAAGTGTCCTCCCCCTTATTTCGACCTAAAATTCTCGTCTATCTTAGGTTATCTTTACGCAATTTACCCAAACCGGGCTCAGGTGCGGTAGCATTCGCCCTTGTTTGGGTAATTGCGTATATTATAACTCTCTACCTATTTTGATAAGGCCCTCTTTTACCAGCTCGATTGCCCGTATTGTCCTATCCTGCAGATACAGCCAGCCGACCAGCGCCTCTAAGCCCGTGGCCTTGCGGTAATCCCCCACACTTGCATTCTTGGCAGTGGTATAGGACTTGGCATTGCGCCCTCTTTTATAAACTGCCATCTCCTCTTCGGTCAGCAACTCCTGCAGCGCCTCGATCATCTGAGCCTGAGTCTGGGCTTTTACCAGTGCGCTGGTCTGTTTATGCAGTTCATGGGCCGGTTTGTTGGAGCGTTCCACCACCACGGTGCGGATGATGATATCGTAAACCGCATCTCCTATATACGCTAAAGTGAGAGGTGAATATGCCCGCACATCCACCTCTCCCAATGAAAAACTTTCTTTTATCCGGGTCAGTAAGCTTAAGCTTTCTTCCATTTTACGCCCTCTCTGGTATCTTCCAGCACAATGCCCCGCTCCAAAAGCTCGCTGCGGATAGCGTCCGCGGTTGCAAAATCCTTGGCTTTCTTGGCTGCCGCTCTCTCCTCGATCTTAGCAAGCACATAACTTTCCAACTCTGCGTCTATCTCGCTATGCTGAACTTCTCCCGCGGTCTGTGCCGTCAGTAAATCCAAGGAAAGCACCTCGTCAAAGCTCTTTGCCAGTTCTCTCTTGGTTCTGTCATTCATATCTGCTTTCAACATCTCATAGAGCACAGTAAGAGCCATGGATGAATTTAAATCGCTGCAGAGCGCGTCTTCAAACTGCTTTCTGTAAGCGTCAAACTTCTCCTGCTCTATCTCACCCTCTTCGGACAAATCCCCGATTCTCTTGATCAGCTTATTATAAGCGCTTGTCACATTGTCCAGATTCTCGTAGGAGAATTCCAGAGGTTTCCGGTAGTGGGACTGTAAGCAGAAGAGCCTGTAAGCCAGAGGATTATAACCCTTGCTCTCTAAAAGGGATACAGTAAGAAAATCTCCCTTGGACTTACTCATCTTACCGGTCTTATCATTCAGGTGATGTACATGGAACCAGTAATTGCACCATTTATGCCCCAGATAGGATTCGCTCTGGGCAATCTCGTTGGTATGATGGGGGAAGATATTGTCCACGCCGCCGCAGTGAATATCCATAAACTCCCCTAAATGCTTCATACTGATGCAGGAGCATTCGATATGCCAGCCGGGATATCCCAACCCCCAGGGGCTTTCCCACTTTAATTCCTGATCCTCGAATTTGGACTTGGTAAACCAGAGCACAAAATCACTCTTGTTTTTCTTGTTGGCGTCTTCCTCCACATCATCCCTTACACCCACTAAGAGCTCCATATCCGACTGTCCGGAAAATACATAGTAATTCTGCAGTTTGGAGGTATCAAAATATATATTGCCGCCCATTTCGTAGGCATAGCCCTTCTCAAGCAGTACCGTGATCATATGAATAAATTCATCAATACAGTTAGTGGCAGGTTCTACCACGTCGGGACGTTTGATATTCAGCTTTCTGCAGTCCTCAAAAAAAGCGTCGGTATAGAACTGGGCAATTTCCATTACTGTCTTATGCTCCCGCCTCGCACCCTTTAACATCTTATCCTCGCCGGTATCCGCGTCGCTGGAAAGGTGACCCACGTCGGTAATATTCATGACTCGCTTTACATCATAATGAAGATATCTTAAAGTTTTCTCTAACAAATCTTCCATGATATAGCTTCTTAAATTGCCTATATGTGCATAATGATACACCGTAGGACCACAGGTATACATTCCTACCTTTCCGTCCTCATTGGGTACAAATAATTCTTCTTTTTTTGTCAGAGAATTATACATTGTCAGTCTGTTTTCCATAATTCCTCGCCTTCCGCCTGTCAATGGCAAAAATGCAGCCTCAGACAGGTTTTCTTTCCCTTCAGGCCATTGCCCTTTAAAGAAAGAATACGCAAAATTGGTATTTTTGTCAACCGGGATTTACATGTACCATGATATGCTTCACTTCTTTAAAATGGGCCTCTATTTCATCATGGACACGCTCTGCAATGGCATGGCTTTCATAGAGGGTGAGATTTCCGTCCGCTATTATTTCTACGTCCACATAGATTCGATTGCCAAAAGCACGGGTCCGCAGCGAATCCACCCCCATCACACCCTGCTGTGACGCTGCCAGTTCCCTTAACCGTTCCTCCATATCTGTATCACAGGCCTTATCCACCATCTTGTCTATTGCATCCTTAAAAATATCGTAAGCTGCCTTTAAAATTAATATGCAGATTGCCACACTTGCCAGAGAGTCCATAACAGGAAAACCCATTCTTGCTCCTAAAATACCGATGAATGCGCCCATTGAAGAGAGCGAATCGGAACGGTGGTGCCATGCGTCCGCCATCAATGCGGCAGAATTTATCTTTTTTGCGTGAAATCGGGTATACCAATACATCCACTCCTTGACAAGAATAGAGACAACTGCGGCCGCTAGTGCCAGAATTCCGGGTACCGCCAGTTCGTCATATCTGCCTCCCAGAATCTTCCGCATGCCGTCTGCTCCAATTTCCAGACCGGTAATCGCCAGTACCACGGCCAGCACAATGGCTGCGACACACTCCATCCGCTCGTGTCCATAGGGATGTTCCGCATCCGCTTTCTTTCCGGAAAGCCGTATGCCGATGATGACGACAAGGGTACTGAATACATCCGAGGCGGAATGTACCGCATCGGAAATCATGGCTCCCGAAGAAGCCAGTATGCCGGCGGCAAATTTACCCAATGCCAGCACTATATTCACCAGTATACTCACTATGGATACCCGCATAGCGGTCTTTTCGGTATTTTGTTCTTCTTTCCTCTTTTCCTGCTCCATATTAGTTACCTCCAAGATATAAAAACATCTGCGGAACATTGGTTATCAATAAACTCCTGTCCCGCAGATGTCCTATCTGCTGTCTAAAAGACCCGGCCCCATGATAAGATCATGGCCTGCTCAGTTTTCGTCCATTTTCTATTCAGCTTTTACATAGCTCTTGGTTTCTGTTATCAGCGTCTCCGCGTCCGCATTTGTTACTTTAATATTATTAATCCTATGCGGTTTTGTCAAGTAAAAACCCTGCATTCGTCATGCAGGGCCGGTCCTTTTTCTGCTTGGGCATTCATGCTTTCGGGCATCCTTTACATCCTGCACAGCCACTTACAGCCGATGCGGTCACATCCTCCGCATACAGTTCTCTGGGGGAGGTCAACATACAGATGGCCTGTGCGGAAATACCTTCTCCGTTTCCGGTAAAGCCCAATCCTTCCTCGGTGGTAGCCTTTACGTTTACCTGAGAAATATCCAGAGAAAGCTCTCTTGCAATGTTCTCCCGCATGGTATCGATATGGGGGCGCATCTTAGGGGCCTGCGCAATAATAGTGGCATCAATATTTTCAATTAAAAAGCAGTTTTCAGAAAGCAGATCTCCTACTTTCCGTAGAAGCTTCAGGGAAGAAATACCCTTATAGGCCTCGTCCGTATCTGGAAAATGCTTGCCGATGTCTCCTAAAGCCGCCGCTCCTAACAACGCATCCATAATGGCATGCAGCAGCACATCCGCATCCGAATGTCCCAAAAGTCCTTTTTCATAGGGGATATCCACCCCTCCCATGATCAGCTTGCGCCCCTCTGTCAGACGATGCACATCATATCCCATTCCAATCCGCATAAAATTCCTCCTATGTCGTACTAAAGAGCTATCAATATCCGCTGATACCGATAGCTCCCCTTAAACTGAATGACTTTAATCGCTCTCCTCTTCCTCATCTTCGTATATATGCTGTTCCAAGATCTCTCTGGCTTCCTCAACGGTCATATTGGCTTCCTCCAGCATTTCACTGAGGGCCTCCAGCTCTTTTAACTGCTTTTCCTTCTGCATTTCAGAAAGCTCTTTTTCTTCCGCTTGTAATCTGGTTTTCAGAGAAGCGATCAGCTCCTCCTTCTCCCTGATTTTTTCTTCAATGGGTTTTCTTTGTCCTCTTGCCATATCCTTCCTCCTGAAAATAATTTGCTAATAAAGTATATGGACAAGACTTCGGATTTATGACTATTTTTCTCAGTTATATTGAGCAGGCAATATTCCTCCGATACGCAGGCGCTTTCCATTTTACTCCTGCCACAGAACAACTTCTCCTTTATTTAAGGATTTTTGCACATCGATGATACGCTGGTTGGAAGAACCTCGAAAACGCAGGGAAATATCTTTTAAGTCTTCTACAAACCTGCCGTCCACCAGCACATCGATACAGCTTAGCAGTTCTTTCGTGACTTCCCATTTCCCACACATATCCGCAATCTCCGTATCGAATACATAGCCGCTGAAGCACCAGATATCTTTTGTAGGTAATTCTTTTCTTACTCTCTGAACAAAAGGCAATAGGCCAAGCTGGTTTTCATATTCCATGGGTTCTCCCCCAAGCAGGGTCAGTCCCCTGATATAATCGGGACTTAAGGCCGCTATGAGCTCATCCTCCACCTCTTTAGTAAAAGGTTCCCCATACTGAAAATCCCAAGTGACCTCATTAAAGCAGTTTTTACAGTGGTGGGTACAGCCGCTGACAAACAGGGATACCCGAACTCCGGGTCCGTTGGCAATATCGCAGTTTTTTATCTCTGCATAGTTCATGACAAGCTCCTTACAGATGGAGAACCCGCTCCTTGATTTCCTGTGTTCTGCCCTGATTCCAGAACTGGGTGCCAATATAGCCGCAGGTCCTTCTGGCAACATTCATCGTATCCTGATCCTGATTGCCGCAATTAGGACACTCCCAGATCAGCTTACCATCCTTGTCATTCACAATATGAATTTCTCCGTTATAACCGCATAACTGGCAGTAGTCGCTCTTGGTATTCAACTCCGCATACATAATATTCTCATAGATATACTGCATAACGGAAAGCACCGCATCCAGATTGTGCTGCATATCGGGCACTTCCACATAGCTGATGGCGCCGCCCGGAGAAAGCTGCTGGAACTGTGCCTCAAACTTCAGCTTTTCAAAGGCGTCAATGGGCTCCGTTACATGCACGTGATAGCTGTTGGTAATATAGTTTCTGTCCGTTACGCCCTCTATCTTGCCAAAACGCTTCTGCAAGCATTTTGCAAATTTATAAGTAGTGGATTCCAACGGCGTACCATAGAGACTGAAATCAATGCGAGTTTCCTCTCTCCACTTTTTACACGCATCATTCAAATACTGCATTAACTTTAGGGCAAAAGGCGTTGCCGACGGATCCGTATGGGATTTGCCGGTCATATAGCGGGTACACTCGCAGAGTCCTGCATAGCCTAACGAAATCGTGGAATATCCGTTATAGAGCAGCTTGTCTATGGTTTCCCCTTTCTTTAAGCGGGCCAGCGCACCGTCCTGCCACAGAATGGGCGCCACATCGGAGGGTGTGCCCTTTAAACGGTTGTGACGACACATGAGCGCTCTGTAGCACATATCCAGACGCGCATCCAGTATCTGCCAGAACTTCTCCATATCCCCTTCCGAACTGCAGGCTACGTCCACCAGATTCAAGGTTACTACACCCTGATTGAAACGGCCGTAAAACTGAGGCTTCTCATGTTCGTCCTTATATACCGTTAAGAAGGAACGGCAGCCCATGCAGGGATAGCAGTTACCGTCCTTTAACTGCCGCATGATCTTCTCGGAAATATAGTCCGGCACCATTCTCTTGGCAGTACACTCCGCCGCCAGCTTGGTCAGATACCAGTATTTAGTGCCCTCTTTGATATTGTCCTCCTCCAGCACATAGATCAGCTTGGGGAAAGCGGGCGTAATATACACGCCCTTTTCATTTTTTACACCCTTGATCCTCTGGTGAAGCACTTCTTCAATGACTGCAGCCAGATCGTCCCTTGTCTGCCCCTCCGGTACCTCGTTTAAGTACATGAATACGGTGACAAAAGGCGCCTGTCCGTTGGTGGTCATCAGGGTAATGACCTGATACTGGATCATCTGCACGCCCCGGTTGATTTCCTCCTTCACCCGGCTCTCCGCAATCTTATTGACGGTTTCCTCCTCTGCGGGAAGTCCCGCCATCTCCAATTCCCTGCGCACCTCCCTGCGGAACTTCTCCCTGCTGACCTGCACAAAGGGGGCTAAATGGGACAGGGAAATACTCTGTCCGCCGTACTGGGAAGAAGCTATCTGAGCAATGCTCTGGGTAGCGATATTGCAGGCGGTGGAAAAGCTCTTGGGCGTATCTATCATGGTCTCACTGATGACGGTACCGTTCTGCAGCATATCCTCCAGATTTACCAGACAGCAGTTGTGCATATGCTGCGCAAAATAGTCCGCATCATGAAAATGGATAATACCTTGTTCATGAGCCTCCACAATATCCGAAGGCAGCAGAAACCGCTTGGTAATATCTTTGCTGACCTCTCCGGCCATGTAATCCCTCTGTACACTGTTGACAGTGGGATTTTTATTGGAATTCTCCTGTTTTACCTCTTCATTGTTGCATTCTAACAGACTCAAAATCTGCTCGTCCGTGGAATTGGCCTTTCTGACCAGCGCTCTCTTATAGCGGTAAGTAATATAATTACGTGCAACGGAAAAGGCTCTCTGGTTCATGATCTCGTTCTCTACCATATCCTGGATTTCTTCCACACTGGGAGAACGCTGCATGGACTCACAGGCATTTTCCACACTGCGGGTAATGCCCTTAATCTGATCCTCTGTCATCTTCTCGCTGTCCATGACGCTGGAGTTAGCTTTGCGAATAGCATCTTCAATCTTCTTTAAATTAAAAGTAACTTCCGAACCGCTTCTTTTGATTATCTTCATATTTCTTACATCCTTTCCCGTACATACTATATATTGTACCATGCATTTTATTCATGTCAATATGATGTAGAAAAAAAGATGTTAGAAAAAGCTCCTCCGAATATGGACAATTTTACCAAAAGCCATAACGGAGGAGCCTATTTTCATTTTTACCACATATAGAGAAGATGTCTCAACCCCTTTGACTAAGGTCTCTGACCCAATCCACCTTCTAAGGTAATCGTCTCGCCGGACATATATTTGAAGTCGGGAGATGCTAACTGTACGCAGACACGTCCGATTTCCAGTTCCGTGTCTCCAAAATGTCCCATGGGAGGTATATGCACATTCTTTTCAAAAGCGTCCGGATATGCCTGCTGAAATTGCTCAAGCTGTGCGGTCCAAGCCAAAGGACAGATAATATTTACGTTGATGCCATCCTTGCCCCACTCTGTTGCAGCTACACGGGTCAGACCTCTGATACCTTCCTTGGCTGCCGCATAGGCACACTGTCCGAAATTACCAAACAGACCTGCGCCGGAAGCAAAATTGATAACGGAACCTTTGCTTTCCTTCAGATAAGGATAGCAGGCTTTCATATAGTAGAAAGCGGCATACAGACCGGAGTACATTGCCAGATTGAACTGTTCCGTGGTGTGATCCGCTAAAGTAACACCGGATGCGGAAGCCTGCGCGTTATTGATCAGCACGTCGATACGTCCGAAAGTATCCATGGTCTGTTTTACAACATTGGCTACCACTGCTTCATTATCCGCATCTGCGGAAACATCAGCCTGCACGATCAGTACCTTAATACCGTATAAGCGTTCCAGCTCCTCTTTCGCATCTTCGAGCTTCTTTACGTTACGGCCGGTAATGACCAGATTCGCTCCTTCTTTTGCATAAGCGGTCGCAATACCGTAACCGATGGAGCCGCATCTGCCGTCACTGAGTACTGCCCGGCCTGCTCCGGTGATAATCGCTGTCTTACCTGTTAAAAATCCCATCTCTGCACCTCTTTCTTCTTATTTTATTCTCAGGCCGCCTCATTCCCTAAAACCGGAAGGACAGGCCTTTTCATTTATTATATATGAAATCCCACTCCAAATACAACTATTACTTATATTTTATCCAATTTATTCCAAAAGACATAAAAAACCGCAGTTCTGCATATGCAAAACCGCGGTTTCAATAGCGAGAGGGGGATTTGAACCCTCGACACTACGGGTATGAACCGTATGCTCTAGCCAACTGAGCTATCTCGCCGGATATTTTATTCGGTAAAACGATGGGGCCTATAGGGCTCGAACCTATGACCCTCTGCTTGTAAGGCAGATGCTCTCCCAGCTGAGCTAAGACCCCTCGTCACAACCGACTCCGCTATTGTATCTTAAAAAGGTACAACTTGTCAATAGCTTTTTTAAAAATCTCCGCCCTGATTGATTCGACGGATAAAATCATCTATATCCGCAAAGGTAATGTTACCGCCGGAGAAAGAAACCATAGAGTGCAGGGGCATATACCCTAACACGGCTTCCACCATTTCCTCCACACCCTCTCCCATACTGTCTGCACTTCCTGCGTCTGCAACATCCATTTTCTTCACGATCTCGTTTACTAAAGGCATTGCATCCGGCAGCTTTAAAATATCTAAGAAGATGGTGTCCATACCCACTTTGATCCGCCTGCCCTTACTCTCCGTCAGTTTTACGGAAGCTCTCTGCAGGATATTGCGGGAAGATGCTCCTATTTCGATTCCATACTCTCCCGACGGTGCTCTGAAATCCTCAATCTCTGTATCATAATAGGAAAAGGCTCGCTTTGAAAGCGTAAAGCTCACCGTCCTGCTTTCCCCGGGTGCAAGGAATACCTTTTCAAACCCTTTGAGTTCCCGTACGGGCCGGATCACATCTCCTTCAGGAGGGGCCACATAGAGCTGTACTACCGTTTTTCCTGCACGACTGCCTATATTCTTTACATCTGCCGTTATCTGCAGCTCATCCGTATCCTTCATTTCCTCTGTGGAAAGTTTTAAGTTGGAAAAAGCAAATTCCGTATAGCTTAATCCATGGCCAAAAGGAAAGAGTACATCCATCTTCTTTTTATCATAGTAACGGTAACCTACAAAAATCCCTTCGCGATATTCTACCTTATCACCCTCGCCCCGATAGTACAGATAGGAAGGATTGTCTTCTAACTTAATGGGAAAGGTTTCCGCCAGCCTGCCGGAAGGATTGACATCGCCGTAAAGCACATCCAGTGTGGCGCCTCCCACAGCCTGACCGCCCAGATAGACTTCCAGTACCGCCTTTGCTTTATTGATCCAGGGCATCTCCACGGGAGAACCGTTGTGCAGTACCACCACCGTATTGGGATTTGCCTCACAAACAGCCTCTATCAATGCGTTCTGACAATCCGGCATTCTCATGTG
The DNA here is from genome assembly GCA_022510745.1 of Lachnospiraceae bacterium. Lineage (GTDB taxonomy): Bacteria > Bacillota > Clostridia > Lachnospirales > Lachnospiraceae > Acetatifactor. The sequence goes on along the minus strand of JAFLSY010000001.1, from coordinate 152,857 downwards.
GGAGCGGTCATAACCCTCCGATTCATAGGAGTCCGGCAGTCCGGCAAAGATTACTGCCGTCTTTGCGGCTTTTGCTGCTTCTACCGCTTCTTTAAGCAGAGCTTCGTCCTTTTTATCCTCATTAGCATCATAACCTCTCGCATACGTCACATGGGCTTTGTCCGCTAATTCCCATGCGGACTCCGTCTTAAAAGAATTGATATGGGAACTGCCGCCTCCCTGATAGCGGGGATTTTCCGCAAATTCTCCGATAAAGACAACTGCATCTTCTTTAGAAAGAGGCAGTATGCCCTCATTTTTTAAGAGCACCATGCACTCTCCCGCCATCTGGCGAGCCAGAGCGTGGGATGCCTCTTTATCATAAGGTGCGGTCTTTTCTACTGCATGACTCTTTTCCACAATACGCAGAATCCGTTCCACCACTGTATTCAGAGCTTCCTCAGATATTCTGCCTTCCTTAACAGCCTCCACGATTCTTTCATCATTTACGCCAAAGGAACCGGGCATTTCCAGATCCAATCCTGCCGCCAAATCCGCAGGTCTGCTATTCACAGCCCCCCAATCGCTTACCACAAAACCGTCAAAGCCCCATTCTTCCCGCAGCACTTCCGTCAGAAACTTTCTGTTCTCTGCCGCATAAGTACCGTTGATACGGTTATAGGAACACATAATGGTCCAAGGTTTTGCTTCCTTTACCGCCTCTTCAAAGGCAGCCAGATAGATCTCCCGCAGAGTACGCTCGTCAATTTCGCTGCTGCTGCTCATCCGCCTGTGCTCCTGATTGTTGGCCAGAAAATGCTTTAAGCTGGTGCCCACACCCTTGCTCTGTACGCCCTTTATGTAATGAGCCGCCATATGGGACGCCAGATAGGGGTCCTCAGAGTAATATTCAAAATTTCGGCCGCAAAGCGGGGAACGCTTGATATTGGCGGCGGGGCCTAAGAGCACGTTGACGCCTTCCGCCCGACATTCCTCTCCCAGTTCCTCACCGAGAGCATAAATCAACTCTTTATCAAAGGAAGCTGCCGTAGCACAGCCTGCCGGAAAACAGACTGCCGGCACGCTTCCACCCATTCCCAAATGGTCTCCCTGCTCTTCCTGTCTGCGCAGTCCGTGAGGGCCGTCACTCATGGTAATCCTCTCAACGCCCAGTCTCTCTACCGCTTTCGTATGCCAGAAATCCGCTCCCGAACAGAGTCCTGCTTTTTCCTCCAAAGTCATTTCCGCTATGATTTTCTGAATATCCATGCCTCCGGCCTCCTGTTTGTATATGTATTTTAATTTTATTCTATCCAAAAACTTCCTTTATAGCAACTACAAATACTTCATCTTATATCATCTGAAAAAAGCTTCTTCATTTAAAATTCGCTTGCGGTATACAAAGGGAGTTTCTCCCATTTCCTTTTGAAAACACTGGATAAAATGGCTTTGCGAGGCAAATCCGAAGTATTCTGCAATATCCGCATAGGAATAATCCGAAAACCGGAGCATATTGGCTGCCGCCTCTATCTTTTCCCTCCGGATAAAAGCGCTGATGCGACTTTTCGTTTCTCTGGAAAACAGCGTGGATAAATAACTTCGGTTCACCTTCAAGGCCTCCGCCACCTTTTTTACCGTTAAATGCTCATTTCGGTGCAGCTTGATATAATCGATGGCCCGGACCACCTGCATGGAATAAACATGGCTTTTGGGCAGCTTTGCCATTTTCTCCGCAAAATCAAGCAGCATTTCATTCTGCAAGGATAGAATCTCACGCAATCCGGGCAATGCATCCATTTTACTGATATATAAATCACTGAGCGTATATGCCAATTCCCGTTCCAGTCCTTTTTCCACGCATAATCTGGTAATCAACGCAACCGAAACCACGAAATGATAACGAACGTTCCTCAAAGAATCTGCCGACAGCCTGCCGTATACCGGACTGTCATAGGGGTGTTTATTCTCCGGATCAGCCAGAATTTTCTTTACAGCCTCTACGTTTCCCTCTGCCACATTGCTGTAAAAACCGAACTCCTCTCTGTATTCTACATGACTCTGCTGCTCTTCCCGCCGTACAAACAGCCGATTGTTCAATTCCCTATCTAATCTCATACTCTCTCCCCGGCTTCTGCATATGATTCTATTCAATACTACAACATATTTTATATATAAACAACTTATTTTATATATCTGAATGTTTTAGAGCTGTATAATGCAGAAAAAGGAGGTATTCCTATGAGAGAATTTACAGGATTTTTAAAAGGCGTCAATTTAGGCGGCTGGCTTTCCCAGTGCCGTCTGGAGAAAGAACATTTAGAAAGCTTTATCACTGAAGCGGATTTGAAATGCATCAAAGAATTCGGTTTGGACCATGTACGTCTGCCCATCGACTATCCTCTGATCGAAGCAGAGGACGGAACTCCTCTTTGGGATGGCTATACCTATATCGACCGCTGTGCGGAATGGTGTGAAAAATACGGACTGGGGCTGATTTTAGATTTACATAAAACAGCAGGCCACGACTTCAGTCAGGCAGGCGGCCGCACCGCATTCTTTGAAAATGACGATTTGCAGGAACGTTTTTTCTCTCTTTGGGAAAGAATGGCGAAGCGTTATGGCAGTTGCGAATGGATTGCGTTCGATCTTTTGAACGAAGTGGTGGATCCTGCCGTAAGTGAAAGCTGGAATAAGATTGCCTTGCGGACGATTGCCCGCATCAGGCAGTATGCTCCACAGAACTGGATATTAGTGGGCGGAATCAATTATAATCATATTTTTTCCGTAAAGAACCTGTTACTGCCGCCGGATGAGCGAATTGTTTATTCCTTCCATTTTTATGAACCTTTTTTATTTACCCATCAGGGCGCACACTGGGAGAAAAACATGCCTTCAGACTTCCGTATCGGCTATCCGCTTACGGTAGAAGAATATAAAACCTGTGCTGACCAAAACTGTAACGGTCTCTACACAGGCTTTTTGGATAGGATGCAAGCTGTTATGCCCCGAGGATGCGAATCCGTACCCGAAATGCTGGCAGAGGCTTTTGCGGAGGCGGTCAGAATAGCAGAGGAAAGAGATGTTCCCCTCTACTGCGGCGAATATGGTGTGATCAATCTGGCCGATATCCCCTATGCTCTGGCATGGCATGAGGATATGCACGCTCTGTTTTCGCGCTTCGGCATGGGCAGAGCCCTCTGGTCCTATAGAAGAATGGACTTCGGGCTGGTGGATTCCCACTATGAAGATGCGCTTTCTCAGCTCCTGCCGCTGTTATAAAAAGGACAATAGATAAACCGACGGCTCCACTAAGCAAACAACAGGCAGATTTTTGCAGTTTTGTGAGCATAGCGAGGACAGAGATCAATTGTTTGAGCCATTTATGGCGAGTTTTGATTTCTGTCCGTATATAAGCGGCGCAACAAAACCAAAAAATCATCGTGTTTGCAGTGGAGCCGTCGATTTTATATACACAATTTTTTACATTCTCTCAGGTGCGGAGAATCCCAGCATATCAATACAGGTTTCCAATATATCCTTTGTCAGCAAAAGAAGCGCGATCAGACCGGCCTTCTTCTCTTCATTCTCCTCCGCTAAAATTCTGGTTTCATGGTAGAACTTGTTAAAAGCATTGGCCAGGTCATAGATGTAGGCACAGATCTTGTGGGGAGCGATTTCCGCACAGGCGCTCTCTATTGTGGCCTGGAAAGCCGCAAGCTGCATCACCAATGCCTTTTCGGATTCACTTTCAGCATCCCTTACTTTAAGTCCGTTCAGAGAACCGCCCTGATCCTTATATTTATTCAGAATGGATTTAATGCGCACAATGGTATACAGGATATAAGGGCCGGTATCCCCCTCAAAGGAAGAGAATTTTTCCATGTCAAATACATAATCCTTGGAAGCCTGATTGGAGAGATCACCATACTTGATAGCAGCGAGACCTATGAGCCTTGCCGTTTCTTTGGCCTCTTCTTCCGGCATTTCCCGATTCTCCGTAATCTTGCGGTACATCTCCTCATTGGTTTCCCCGATCAAGTCCTCCAAACGCTTCACACCGCCGTCACGGGTCTTAAAAGGCTTGCCGTCCCTGCCATTCATGGTACCGTGTCCCAGCCATACCAGTTCCGTCTCGGGCTTTACCAACTTCGTCTTCCGGGCACAGCGGAATATCTGTTCAAAATAGAGTTCCTGACGCTTGTCCGTCACATAGATAATCTCATCCGGCCCAATATTTTCCATACGGTCCATAATAGTTGCCAGATCCGTGGTATTGTAAAGCGCTGCTCCGTCCGACTTTAAGATCATACAGGGAGGAATTTCCTTGTTATCGGTTTCTTCCTTCACATCCACTACCAGCGCGCCTTCGCTTTCGTGTGCATAGCCCTCCCGTTTCATATAGTCCACCATGGAAGGAATCAGATCATGCACATCGGATTCACCTTTCCATAAATCAAACTCCACGTTCAGACCAGCATAATTTTTCTTTAAATCCTCCATGGATACCCGTCTGATATGCCCAAAAAGAGCCTCATATCCTCTAACGCCGTTTTGCATCTTATAGGTAACTTCCATGGCTTTTGCCTTGTAGTCCGCATCTTCCTTACTGCGCTTGCTGGCAGTCGGATAAATCTCTTCCAACTCTGAAATGGTAAAGGGCGCTTCCATGGGATAGTCGCCCGTATAGCTTTCATCAAAATAGACCAGTTCCGGCTGCCTTTCCTGCAGTTCCGTGATCACAAGTCCCATCTGCAGCCCCCAGTCTCCCAGATGCACGTCTCCGATGACCTCCTGCCCACAGTAACGAAGAATCCGCTTGATGCTCTCTCCTATGATCGCAGGGCGCAGATGTCCCACATGCAGGGATTTGGCAATATTGGCTCCGCCGTAATCAAGCACCACTTTTTTGGGCTTTTCGGGCAGTTCTAAACCAAACTTCTCGCTCTCCCGCATTTCCTGCAGATACGTACGCAGAAAGCTTTTCTTTACTTTCAGATTCAAAAAGCCCGGTGCCACTGCAGCCACTTCCGAAAATATTTCGCTATCGGCCAGTGCAGCCGCTACATCATCTGCTATGGCAATGGGTGCCTTCTTGTACTGCTTAGCGCCCGCCATGGCGCCGTTGCACTGATATTCACAGAGATCGGGTCTGTTGGATAAGGTCACCCTGCCAAGTTCCTTCGCATAACCCGCCTTTTCAAAACCTTTTTCCATTTCCTCCGAAATCAAATCCAATAATTTTTTCATATTTCCTCTTTTCCGCCCCGTTTGAGCTTCTTGTTACTTCTTTATTCTGTACTGCTTGTCTATTGTTATATCTTACTTGTTTTCCATTCGTCTTTCAAGCCCTTTCCGCTTTAGATGAGGATTCCATCCATTTCATGATCCCATATGCGTTTTTCGAATACAGCGCATCAGTGTTACAACTCCTCTACCTCAAGAAAAGGAGTAAAATCCTCCGTATCTGAGGCCAAAATTCCTCCGAAGGCGGTCTTTAAGGCGCTCATTACCTGTCGTATTTCTCCTTCCGCGCTCTCTTCATAGTCACAGGCATATATTTGTACCATGCCCAGCTTTTTTAACAGAGGCTCATCCGCCTCGCCCATTTCCTCCGCACTCAATTCTTCCAACGTCAGTATCCCGCTTTTCAGCGTCAGTTCCAGACAGTTAAAATCCGTCCAGATTTCAATATTCCGGCTTGTAATATAGTTTACGCCCTCAGCAGAAGGCAGCACTTCCGCCAATTGCTTTGCGCTCACCCTCTCAGGCAGTAAATAGAGGCAGCTTTTGCTGCGGTTTTCCTGTTTTTTTCCTTTATCAGTCATTATTCTCTCCTCTCTCTTTCTGCTTTGGAATAGGAACATCCGCAATAATCCTGTCTGTAAAGATCGTAGGTACGGGACAATTCCACGGACTGCTTATACCCGTCCTTTTTCTTAAAATCCGAAGGCAGCCATTTCACTCCGATTTCTTTTTCCAGCATACTGCCGATTTCATTGATTTTAGCAGCATTTTTCAAGGGACTGATGGAAAGGGTGGTGCAAAAATAATCAAAACCGCCCATCTTAGCCTCCTGAGCAGTTCTGCGCAGCCGCAGCTCATAGCATAAAAAGCAGCGCTCCCCGCCTTCGGGACAGTCCGCATACTCCTTAGTCAGTTCAAAAAAAACTTCCGGTTCATAGTCCCCTTCCACAATGTCAATGCGGCAGGGATGCCTGGATTCTTCTCCGGAGTCTTCTCCGTGTTCTCTCTGGGCATACTCCTTTGCTGCGTTCCTGCCCTCGGCCACTTGTTTCTCCGCTTCCGCATTATAAGCTGCAATCAGCCGCTTCTGTTCCTCTACCCGCTTTCGATATTCCTCCTGCATGGAGATATTGGGATTGTAATAAAATACCGTAATCCTAAAATATTCCCGCAGGTATTTTAACACATAGCTGGAACAGGGCGCACAGCAGCTATGCAAAAAGAGCCTGGGTAAAGAATCCCCCACTGCTCTTTCCTTTTCCAGCCGCTCAAGCAGCCCATCCAGTTCTTTTTGATAGTTAAGTTGATTTTTCATGCTGTTTACTATTTCCGACCCGTTATTCCTGCTGTTGTTTATTTATATTTGATATTTTTCACACATCTGTTGCAGAAAAGCTTCATCAGCCAGCCTTGCCAGGCGGTCTGCTTCTCCTGCTTCCGTCATCTTCCGGATCAAAAGGCGCAAGCTGTTTTTTCCTTGTGTCAACCCTTGTTCTATTCCCAGCGCTATTCCCTCTTCTCTCCACACCTCTCGCTCTATTTTTTTATACTTCTCTTCATCGAATTCAAAGATACACACTGCAATCGCCTCCGATCTGTACTTTGTTAAAAACTCCTTTAAGATATTTTCTTCAATACATTCCCCTACTGCCCGTTCTACCGCTGCAGCAAGTTCCATTACTTCCGTATATTGCCGTACCCTTTCCACGTACTGCATATACTCTCCCAAAAGCGGGCAGTCGGTCAGGAGTTTTTCGTTATTTCCGGGGTTTATGTTATATACCGTCACTACAAGTTCCAACTCCGGCTCCGCCGTGGGGCTCTCGTAAGCATCTGACAGTCGCAGTACCCGTATCTCCGGCTGTTTCTGTGTCCCGTTATAGAACACCACGAACCGGGGCGTGGGGATTTTGACCTGCTTGGAAGAGTACAGAGAATCGTCATCCACCAATTTCTGATACTCCTTTGCCACGTAGAACAAGTCCCGCAGGGGCATATTGGGGTTAAAAGATGACTGGTGCTCATACAGGTTTAAGGACAAGTCAATTAGGAATGCGAGGTCATTCTTCATATTCATATAGATGGCGTTCTCCAATGTGACGATCTGGAGATCCCCGCTGTCCGTATACGCCGTTCCGTTCACCGCATTGTAGAGGGATAAGAGGCTTTCCGGATTGTTAAACAGCATCCTAAAGAGGGTGTCCTTGTACTCCCGCCTGATGGGCGTAAGCTCCTCGGAAGCTGCGGACACATCCGAAAACATATCCGCCTTCATGTTGTTTTTTTCTTTCATAGTCCTCCTTTCGCAGGAGGTCCCATAGTTCCATAGAAAATCTCCTGCTCTTTCTTTTTAGTGGAAAAGCATAGATTTTCTAAGATTATAATGAATCGAGAAGCCGTGACGGCCAAGAATTTAGAAATGTATGCTTTATTGATAATCAGAGTATAGCATACAACTATTTGAAGAGCAAGTGCAATTTACAATTAAGGAATCTTTAAAACATCCTCCATTTTTACAGAGACTTAAAATCTCACCCCGTCTCCATAGCGTTCCAGTTCCTCATATCCGGCATAAAACCGGTAAAATTTCCGCTCTGTTTTGTATGAGGCATTTGCTTCCAAACAAAATACCTGTGTGTACGCATCGCCCTCTATCAAATACCCGACAATACAGTAATCATACAGTCCCGCCCGATACATAACGTTTACAATATTTTTCCCGGAAAACTCCTCCACCCACATCATGATGGGTGTATGACCGCCTTCAATACTCCAGATAACTGTGGAGATTTCCGGTGCCTCTTCACACCGAAAATCAAGATATTCCTCATCGGTTTTCACACTTTGATTAATAAATTTTTGATAGTGCTCCGATACGCCGTCGTTATTTAAGTCGCATACATATTCATAGGCGTCGCCTGATTCCTCTTCCGCTTTGCCACTTACATTTTCTCCCTCTTCCGTCAGTGCATAAAGCTTCTCACAGATCTCAGGTGTAAAAAGTGCCTTTGCCCACTCCTTAGAAGCAGAATCCGCATATTGGGTAAACCGATAGGTATAATCAGCCGGTACTAACCGAATTCTGGTTACTTCCCGCAGGATGCCATCCTTATAATAGAGAATACCCAGACCGTCATAGTCAGCTTTCCTATAATTAACAGTGGTCATACATATGTAGGGACGCCCCTCCCATTCCAAACTAAAAAGCTCTTCTCTTTGAAAGACTTCACCGTCGATGGATAAAAAAATCCCGTTTCCTAATCCTTTATAGAAAACAAACTCGCTAAAACCGCCACTGCCGCCCACTACTAAGACCGCCAGCAGGTCCTCAATACCATCATTGTCTCCGTCCGCCAGAATAAAATGGCCGCCAAAAGTATCCCTGATGTCCCGATAAAGTTCCTGGTTTGCATGAGCAATGTCCCTAAGTTCCTCATCCGTTGGTATTCTGCCGTTTTCTAAGGCCGCCAGCATATCTCTTTCCGTACCTTGTACCAGTGCCTGTTCCAGACAGAGAACCAGTTCTTCGGGAATATGCTCCGCCTCCTCTGTATCATGATGGTTTAAGTAATAAGCCTCTTCAGACAGATATCCTTGATAAAACCGTTCATAATAGGGCTTTAAAACCTCATGGTCCAGCTCATACTCCTCCCTGCCTAAGGTAATATCAAAGAGAATTCCCTCCTTGTCATCTTTGGCAAAGAGTCTGACCTCCTCCTCTTTTCCCTCCCACCGGATTTCTCTTCTCAGTACCAGAGTATTGCCTTCCCACTGCCATAAATACTCCGCATCCCAGCGCTCTTTTATATAACGATGCGCCTGGCTCCAGATGATTTTTTCTTCTGGGAAATAGCTTTGCACTTCATATTGTAACCTCTGTCCGTCGTTGTAATTGTAATACATTTCCGCCGGCAGCTCTGCTTTCACAAATTCCTGATTATGGGCATCATAAAGATAGATGCACCCATCCAAGAGTAAATCGGGGCAGCCGTCAAAATTGATATCTGTGGGATAGGGAGAAAAAAAGCCATAAGCAATCCCCTCATCCTCCAGTACCTGTACAGGATTTTCTAAGTATCCGCACCGGTATACAAAAGCCCTCCCACTTTCTATTTCAATGAGATACGTACTCCCGTCCGATCCTTCTATTTTCATACAATAAGGATAAGGAGCTGATATATTACATAACGGCTTTTCTGCCGTATCCGTCCAGTATGCCTTATGACCGGACAGTAGGTCGTAAAAGTCCAACTCATATTCAAGGGAACTATGCTCCTCTATCAGGTAAACCTCCTGCCCCCGCACCAATATGGTGTACTCCTTAGCCCAATCATATGCACGCAGGCAAAGTTCTCCCGTATCCTCATTTCGGCCTTCAAGGCGCAGTACTTTTAGGTCCGCCAGATTCATCAGATACTCTATCAATGCATAGAAATCCTCTTTCGGTTCCCACTCCACTGTAAAATGGCTCAAAAACATTTCTTCCGGAACCAGCCGTCTATCATCTTTCCACAAAAGAATCTTATTACTTTCCGTGCCGACATTTTCTACCTGCACATCTTCCGAAAGGGCAAGAAAAAGTTCTCCAAAGACTAACCCTTTTTCCGTCCTGTAATAAAACTCCTCCGCCGTCTTAAAAGACTCCGGTTCCGTTTCGGGCTCAGTTTTCGGTTCCGTTTCCGGCAACGCAGCGACTGTCTCCGGCTCTGCAGACTGATCCCCATACTCTGTTTCCTTAGCAGAAGAACAGGCACACAGCGTTATACAGTATATGATAAAAACAAAATATATACATTTGAATTTCATACTACTCCTAAATTTGCAAAGAAACTCCTTCTTCAAAAACGGGCTTTTGCCTGCCTTGAAAAAGGAGTTTATCCATTCCGCTTCCTTTATAAAGATGCAATATCTACTAAAGTCAGTTTTTCCTGCGCATTTTCCAGGCTGGTCACCAGCGCCTTGGCCGTATCTATCGCGGTAATACAGTAGACACCGGTTTCAATGGCGGTACGGCGAATGAGGAAGCCGTCCCTGGATTTATCCCTTCCCTGGGTGGGCGTATCGATGACAAGATCAATCTTATGACCCAGAATCAAGTCCATAACGGTAGGGGACTCCTGCGAAATCTTATTTACCTTCCGCACCTTCACACCCGCATCTCTTAATGTTGCAGCAGTGCTTCGTGTTGCATAAATGGTATAGCCCAGTTTCTCAAAGCTGCGGCCGATTTCAATGGCTTCTCCTTTATCCGCATCTTTCACGGTAATGATGATCTGCTTATGCTTGGGCAGTTCCACCCCTGCGCCTAAAAAGGCTTTATATAAAGCCTCATGGAAGGTTTTTGCAATACCCAGACATTCGCCGGTGGACTTCATCTCCGGTCCTAAGCTGATTTCCGCGCCCCTGATTTTCTCAAAGGAAAATACGGGCATCTTAATGGCAAAATACTCTGCTTCCGGCTGTAAGCCCGGTTCGTATCCCAGTTCCCTGATGGTCTTACCTATAATGACTTCCGTAGCAAGATCCACGATAGGAATACCCGTTACCTTGCTGATATAAGGTACCGTTCGGGAGGAACGGGGATTGACTTCGATCACATACACATCCTCACCGATGGCAATGAACTGGATATTGATAAGCCCTTTGACATGGAGCGCCTTTGCCAGCCTGCGGGTGTACTCCGCAATCTTCTCCTTCACCACATCGTCAATGGTAGGCGCCGGATAGACGGAAATGGAGTCGCCGGAATGGATACCGGTCCTTTCAATATGCTCCATAATACCCGGAATCAGAATATCCGTACCGTCACAGACTGCATCTACCTCAATTTCCCTTCCCTGCAGATATTTATCCACCAGAATGGGATGGTCCTGTGCAATCCTGTTGATGATTTCCATGAATTCTTCGATTTCTTTATCGGAGGTAGCTATCTGCATACCCTGACCACCCAACACATAGGAGGGACGTACCAGCACCGGATATCCCAGACGGTTTGCCACTTCCTTGGCCTCTTCTGCAGTATAGACAGTGCCGCCTGCTGCTCTGGGAATCTCCGTTTCCTGTAAAATCTTATCAAACAGTTCCCTGTCCTCGGCAGCGTCCACATCCTCAGCCTTTGTACCCAGGATGGGCACTCCCATCTTCATCAGACTTTCGGTCAGTTTGATGGCAGTCTGTCCGCCGAACTGTACCACCGCACCGTCCGGTTTCTCGATATTTACAATATTTTCTACATCCTCAGGTGTAAGGGGTTCAAAATACAGCTTGTCCGCAATATCAAAGTCCGTACTTACGGTTTCCGGATTATTATTGATAATAATGGTCTCATAACCGGCCTTTGAAAAAGCCCAGGTAGCGTGTACGGAGCAGTAGTCAAACTCAATACCCTGTCCGATACGGATGGGGCCGGAGCCAAGTACCAGCACTTTCTTTTTCCCTTCGGAAGCCCTGGCCTCGCACTCTCCGCCAAAAGTGGAGTAGTAATAGGGGGTGGTGGCCGCAAACTCCGCGGCACAGGTATCCACTATCTTAAAGACTGCAGTTATGCCATTGTCATATCTCAGCTTCTTGATCTCGCTCTCCGTCTTGCCGGTCAGTCGGGCAATGACATTGTCGGGAAATTCGATCCGTTTTGCTTCCTTAAGAAGTTCAACCGTCAGAGGTCCTTTCTTTAGCGCATCCTCCATCTCCACGATAATCGCCAGTTTGTCAATGAACCAAAGATCTATCTTGGTGATCTTATGGATTTCCTCATAGCTAATGCCTTTACGCAGTGCTTCTGCAATCACCCAGATTCTCCTATCGTCTACAATTTTTAACCGATCTTTCAGTTCTTCTATGGAAAGCTCGGAGAAATCATAGCTTAGCAGGCAGTCCACATGCTGCTCTAAAGAACGGATGGCCTTCATCAGCGCTCCTTCAAAATTGGTGCAGATGCTCATGACCTCACCGGTGGCCTTCATCTGAGTCGTCAGCGTCCGTTTAGCAGTAATAAACTTATCGAAAGGCAGCCTTGGCATCTTGATGACGCAATAGTCCAAAGCCGGCTCAAAACTGGCATAGGTCTTGCCCGTAACGGCATTTTTAATCTCGTCTAATGTATAGCCCAAAGCAATTTTAGCCGCCACTTTGGCAATGGGATACCCCGTAGCCTTGCTGGCCAGTGCCGAGGAACGGCTTACACGGGGATTTACCTCGATGACACAGTATTCAAAGCTGGTGGGATGTAAGGCAAACTGCACATTACAGCCGCCGGTGATACCCAGCTCGTTAATAATATTTAAAGCAGAACTTCTAAGCATCTGATATTCTTTATCGCTCAGGGTCTGGGAGGGCGCTACCACGATGCTGTCGCCGGTATGTACGCCTACGGGATCGATGTTTTCCATATTACATACGGTAATACAGTTGCCCGCACCATCCCGCATCACTTCGTATTCGATTTCCTTCCAGCCTGCGATACAGCGCTCTACCAATACCTGTCCCACACGGGAAAGCCGCAGGCCGTTTGCCAGAATCTCCTCCAGTTCTACCTGATTGTGGGCAATTCCACCGCCGGAGCCACCTAGTGTATACGCAGGGCGCAGCACCACAGGATAGCCTATCTGATTGGTAAAAGCCACGCCGTCTTCCACAGTTTCCACAACCGTGGAAGCCGCACAGGGCTCACCGATACGTTCCATCAAATCCTTGAATTCCTGACGGCCCTCCGCATTCCGAATGGTCGCCGCGGTAGTGCCTAACAGTTTTACATTGTGGCTGGCCAGAAAACCGGATTCCTCCAATTCCATGCCCAGATTTAATCCCGCCTGCCCGCCTAAAGTAGGCAGGATGGAGTCGGGCTTCTCTTTCTCGATGATCTGCTCCAAAACCTTGATGGTCAGAGGCTCTATATAGACCTTGTCCGCAATATCTTTATCCGTCATGATGGTAGCGGGATTGGAATTTACCAAGATAACCTCCACGCCCTCTTCTTTTAAGGAGCGGCAGGCCTGCGTACCCGCATAGTCAAACTCCGCTGCCTGACCGATGACGATGGGGCCGGAACCGATTACCATAACTCGCTTTACATTAGGATTCTTAGGCATCTTATTTTCCCTCCTTCATCATCTTAATGAATCTGTCAAACAGATAACCGGAGTCCTGAGGCCCGGGGCATGCCTCCGGGTGGTACTGTACCGTAAAAATATTCTTTCCGGTATAGGCCAGTCCTTCGTTGGTACCATCATTCACATTGATAAAGGCAGGTACTGCCACCTTGGGATCTAACTTGTCCGTATCCACCACATATCCGTGGTTCTGGGAGGAAATATAGACCCTGCCCGTGGACAGATCTTTGACCGGATGGTTGCCGCCCCTGTGTCCGTATTTTAATTTATAGGTATCCGCTCCCGTTGCCAGCGCCATGAGCTGATGTCCCAGACAGATGGCAAAAATAGGAATATCCGTATCATACAGCTTCTTGATTTCATGGATAATGGAGACGCACTCCTTTGGATCGCCGGGGCCGTTGCTCAACATGATGCCGTCCGGCCTGTCCGCAATGATCTCCTCCGCCGTTGTCAGAGCGGGATATACCGTTACCTCGCAGCCTCTCTGCGCCAGAGAATGGGGAATATTCCCCTTGGCTCCTAAGTCTAAAAGCGCCACCCGCAGTCCCGTACCGTTTAACTCCCGCACCATGGAGGGACGCTTCTCTCTCTCTCCTGCTTCGTAGGCTTCTTTCTTGAAAACCGCCGCCCCCGAAATCGGACCGTTTTCTTTAAGTGTCCTGCTGGGCGCTATGGTATACTTTTCTTTGCAGCTTACCTTCTCCACCACTTTACCGGTGGTATAGGCCTGCAGCTTCGGCAGAATTTCTTCTAAATGATAGTTTTCATCGGTGGTGATCATGCCGTTCATAGTACCCTTCTCCCTCAGGATCCGGGTCAGTGCTCTGGTATCGATACCCGCAATACCGGGTACATCATTCTCCTCCAGATATTGCTGGATGCTCTTATCATTTCTGAAATTACTGGGCATTCTGGAAAGTTCTCTTACAATGAAGCCGTCCGGCCAGGGTTTTGCGGACTCCGTATCCTCCATACATACCCCGTAGTTGCCGATCAGGGGATAGGTCATACACACCGCCTGTCCTGCATAGGACGGGTCCGTCAACACTTCCAGATAGCCTGCCATGGAGGTATTGAAAACAATTTCGCTGATCACATCTTTGTCTGCGCCGATATGGATGCCTTCAAACACGGTGCCGTCTTCCAATATTAAAAACGCTTTCATCCCAACTCCTATCTGCACGTCTGCCACATGCCCTGCATTTCTTTTTGCATAACCGACTAATTATAGCATAAAAAAGCAAGCCGTTCAACCGACTTGCTTTAAAATTTACGGTTATTTAGAAAGCACAGGCTGCGCCTTAAAATACTCCTCTATTTTGTAAGGCCCCTCCAAAATATCCCGTTCCACGAAAAGATATCCGCTTTTGTCTGCTTCCACACACCATTTTACCAGCGTTATACTGCCGTCCTGAATTTCCAGTGCGGTAATGCAGCGAGGATGGACGCAGCTGCCGTCATTGAAGTAGTAGGACTCGCCGGGTTTTGGAAGGACGGGACGGTGGGTATGCCCTGTCACCAAAAGCACTTCATTATCTTCCGCCCATGCAGACAGCCTTTTTTCGGTCTTCTTCTTTTTGGTATAGTTTTTGGCTGCACTGGTGGGATCCTGAATTCCCCACAGTTCCAATTTTCTCCAGACATGGCGTACCAGAAAGCGCGTCAGCCGCCACAGCCTGTCATTGAGCAGATCACCTTGATGCCCATGTACAAGAAATAGTTCGTTTCCTGTTTTTTCTTCCTCCAGTATAAGGCCTTCTTTGGCTGTCATACCGGGGAACAGTTCCTGCATAGCGTCCTTGCTGTCACAATAGTAGTGCTCGCAGGATTGTTTCATAAACCGCCGCTTCTCCTTCACTCTGTCGTGATTTCCGTAAAGCATGTGGAAGCGTCCGTGGATGTAGAAACGCGAGAGCTGCCAAAAGATATGACTATGGGTTTGAATGATAGTTTTCATGTTGCGATTTTCCCAGAGCTCATCCCCATCCCCTAACTCTATATAGGTAAAATGTCTTTCCCAATAATGGGACAGTGCCGCAAACATCAGGTAGCTGTTATCCAAAAAATTATCACCGAAGTTCCCCACCCCGCGGTGGCAATCACTCATCAGGACAAATCTGCTTCCCTTGTGAAAGCGAATCCGCTCCGCTTCTTTGTAGACCCGGTCCAGCCGGCTTATCGTACTCATATCCTGCCTCTTTTAGGGCAGCCTTTTACAGGAATCCGGCTCATCCCAACCAGCATACGATATAGTCTGGGGAAACACATCGCCAAATAATCTAATTTGTCAAGCGTTCTGACAAAACATCTGGTAACATGTTGGAATTTGCGGCATCTTCTTTGGTTTCTCCACTGGATAAAACGGACCTTTAAGAAGAAATGGCAGGGCTGCTTGGTATAAGGACACCCGAAACAGAAGCAGACAGAGCTTCCATTTACACATACCGCGTCTTTGGGATATCCGACCCGCAATAACGCCTGATAAAAGGCATTCTGCATTTGCTCATCCCTAAAGGAAACACAGGCTTCCATCCGCAGTTCCCACGGACACACACATTCTCCCAATACAAAGCCGGTCAGCCACCAGTGAATATCGTCCCTGATAGCCAGAATGCATCTTCGTTTTCTTAATACAAACCGCATGGAAAGCATCTCTTCGTCGGATACGCTGTGGTAAAAAAGCCGCTCCGGATGATCTGTATCCACTTCATCCGATACATACAGCCCTATTTCGCCTCCGGCCGCCATCCCGTACTGCCCTTTCCACAACTCCAGCAAATAACTTTTGTTATAACAGGTAAAGTAAATGGGTTCGCAATGGAATACCATGCTCATGCTAATGGCATGTTCATCATAAAATCTGCTGTATCCTACTTCTCTTTGCCATGCATGTTTTGTAGAATAGAAAATGTCCTGACATATATCATATTGAAAACCAAACGGTTGAATCACACTATTTAAATCCCTGCATTTTTCCTCATCCGTCCTTTTTCTGACCATACATCTCGCGCGCCACCGATAAAAACAAAGTCCGATGGTCCACAAAAGCAGCAAAAACACCAGAACACCTGCCGTAATATAGACGTACTTCATAGATTTACTCCAAATTACTCTTTACTATAAAATATGCAGGATGAGCAGGAATGTTGCAGTTTTCGACAAAATTCTTCTTGTAAAATTGCTGCCATATTTATCGCATATGAAACGTTTAATAAAGCTCAGGAAGACGCTCTAATGTTACGGCATAGGGGCTTTCATACAGCGTTTTCAAATACTCATAGCTGTTGAATTCCTCCGTCAGACAAAAGCTCCTCGACCATGTCATGAAGCTTGCCCAGCCAATTTCTTCTCTATGTATTGCATCCACATCAGGAAGAGTTCCGATCTCTCCGATCAGCGTGATTTTAGGCTGTTTAGTTATTTTCAAAAGCTCGTGATATTTTTCCGACTGGCTTGTATGTATATGCGGTTCGGGATACATATCACGGGAAATGATATCCACCACATCATCCCCGGGATAGCATTCCGGCACAGGAGCATTCCATACCCAGATGAGATTGTTAAGCCCATGAAGATTCGTGTAACGGTCATACATAATACGGTAAAGCTTTTTTACCGTATCCGGGCCCTTCACTCCCCACCAGAACCAGTTTCCGTCCCCTTCATGAAAGGGCCTCCACAATATGGGAATTCCCTTATCGCAGAACGGACGAAGCAGACCCGCCATCATATCCATATCTGCAAGCAAGGCCTTGTTTTCCGGTGTCCCGTCAATGACCGCTTTGGATGCGTCAAATTCGGTATTCTCCGCAAAAAAAGATTTTGACCGTCCGTATAGCGGTGAGAACCAGTGCCACGTAAAGGTGATAAGACCTTTCTTTTCGGTCCATTCCCATGCCCTCTTAAGCGTGCCGAAATTCTCCTCTACCTCTGTCATGCACTCTTCATCGGTATCCAGATAGTTAATATTAGGTGAATAGGAAAGCAGTTCAAACCCAAGCAATGCAGGCCGTTTGCCGGTGACCTCTTCTATCCTGTGAAGTTCCTCCCACGCCATTGTCTGCGTATGCTGCCCCGTCACGATTTTATCATAGGTAATGTCGGACAAATATTCCATTACATTTTTAACGCATTCCTGCGCATTGGGATTACTTGGTGTAAATAATTTATCGCTCATATCTACAACTCTCCATGCTGTAAAGTTCTTTTTAAACTTTCAATAAATGCTTCGTCTATATACCTTATGGAAGGTACATGAAAAAACACAACGTGATGATTATACTTTTTTAACATATACCAAAAAGCTTCATTACACAAATACTTTGTAGGCACATATCCTATCTTTGCAGAGATTCCGTTTTTATCAAGATTCTTGATAATTGTATCTAAATCTATATCTGAACATAATCGCACATCATCTTTTTCTGCAACGCTGTCTATTCGGATATCTCCTTTTAATGTCTTGTCCAATCCGAACATATAGACTAAATCATATGTATCATTAATACTATCAATGTCCTTTTTTAATCCCGCATATGAATTTGTCAGAAACAATTTATCACCAATGAGATTGCTTACTATTCTGTTTGAGGAATTACCGTTACCTTTGAAAGCAACATATAGTATACGCATATCATAACCTCTTATAAAAGGATATAGGGTTCGTACCTGTCGCGACAGGCATATATCTCCTCTAACTGTACAATTACCTCTGCTTTCGGATGCGCGAAAGGTTCACTATGGCTTAAGAGAAACCAATTTGCCTGAAGGGATTTTAAAACAGCAATCAACTCTTTCAGCAATCCGGCATTATAGGCAATCTGACCGGCTTTCATCGTAGAATATGTGGCATCCCCCAAGAAAGCATAATCCCCGTACTCTAATCCCACACAGCCCTTGGCATGACAGGAAGGTAAAGGAAAGAGATGAATGCCATTTTTAAAATGTAAATGGTTATCTACAACAATTCCTTTTTCAAGCTTCCGGCAGGTAAAGGGCCCTGCATATAACATGTCATATGCCATGCGGCTAACATTACCGGTGTGGTCCGGGTGGAAATGAGACAGGACAATATTTTTACGTCCCGGCAGGGCATTGACCGCCTCTGCGACTTCCTCCGAACTGCCCACATCATAAATCCACAGTTCATCGTTACAACGAATAATGCCTACATCCGCCGAAAGAGGCATTTCCGTAGCCGGAAAATAAGATATCCGGTCTGTTATTTTTCGTATCTCCACAGGAGACCTCCATGTTAGTCCAAATTAGTCGCTTATCTGCTCAATGATTCCATTCGTAATCCTATAGATTTCCCCGTAAAACTCCATTTTATCATTGCTGCAGACAATGATACTTTCATCACACAATCCGTAGATTTCATATTCTTTTGACAATTCCAGCAACTCATCTGAGACTCCGTCCCTGATAAAATGCGGCTCAACATGAATAGTTACACAGCCCAAGGCTTCATATATTTGTTGTCTGTCATGTCCGCAGGAAAGTGTACAAATTGCGCTGTCCGCCATATTGATAGACCCTGCGCTCATTCCGATAATCACGCCATCATGCTGCTTAAGGATTTTATCTAAACCATACTTTTGCAGATATCCAAATTCCGTCGGTGTATCTCCGCCGGACAGCCAGACCACATCCGCCGTTTCAACTGCCCTCTGTGCATCCTCCATTGTCATTCTGCCATCTACTACATAGTCCTTTTCAAAATGAATGCCCTTTTCCTCAAACATATTTAAGAAGAACCGAAAATAGTGATCTGTCTTTTCATGCAGCTTCTCAAATTCTGATGCAACAAAAGCAAATCTGTTTCTTTTGGTTATTTTCTCCTGAAACAGTTTAGCTGTTTCATCTTTGAGTCCATTTGGGAAATTACTTGTCAAAATATATGTACTCAAAATTGTCCTCCATCACCTTCTGATAGATTACGTTATGACGCAATAAACAACACGCCCAATGTACCCGGTCCGCAATGGCTTGATACCACGCCGCCTGCCCTGGTTTCCCATATTTCAGAAAAGACATCCAGATCCTTCAGATACTGCCGTACCTGCTCTACAATCTCTCTGCTGCATCCGGAATGTGTAATGAAAACGCGGGTTCTGTCCGCCATTTTCAATTCTTCCTCCATGTCTTTGACATAAGAGAGTATCACCTTATCCATGCTGCCCCGATACTTTTTGGCAGACTGCATGACTCCGTCTACAACCTGAATTCTGGGATGGAGCTTTAAAGCTCCTCCTGCCATGGCCGCCAGACCGCTGCATCTGCCGCCACGATGCAGGTATACCAGCGTATCTACCACAAAACTTGCCCGAACTCTTGGTATTAATTCATTCATCTTATCCACAATTTCGTCAGCAGCTCTGCCTTCTTTTGCCATGGCTGCCGCCTCTACGACCAGCAATCCGATTCCGGTAGAAAGGTTCTGGGAATCAATGACATGGATACTGCTTTCCGCCTCAAGCTGTTCAGCCGCCATACGCATAATATTTCCGGAAGCGGACATGGTGCCGGAGATAGAAAAGCAGACAATCTCATCACCATTCTTTACATAGGGCTCAAACAGCTCGACCGTACGCTCTATGGAAGGAGCCGATGTCTTAGGCGTTTCCTTATGGGCTTCAGACCAGTCATAGATCTCCTCAATCGTTATGTCCATACCATCCTCATATTCGTTTTCCCCCAACAGAATATGCAGGGGCAGAATAGAAATGTCGTACTTGTCCAATAATTCCTTTGACAGATCACAGGTACTGTCTGAAATAATCTTAACCATTATATATCCTCCTTTAAATCTGCTATATAATAATATTATTGCTCTTCCTTATTTAAGCAGCATCTGGGCCGTAAAAACCGCAGCTACACTTAAAACAATACTTAAGCACACATAGGCAAAAGCCGTCAGCATATGCCCGCTTTTCATCAGTTCGGCAGATTCATATGCAAAGGTGGAAAATGTTGTAAATCCACCGCAAACACCAACTTTCAGCATCAGTACGAAATGGGGATTGATCGCTTTATTTCTCGCCGCCAATACAACGATTAAGCTAATGAAAAACGATCCCACTACATTAATTGCCAGAGTTTTTACTGGAAACCCATTATCAGTTTCTATTGGTATAAGGCCGATTAAGTACCTCAATACCGATCCTATAAATCCTCCTATTCCCACCAAAATACACTCTAACATGGTATTTCCTCCGTAATTGGATATCAGGTCACAAATGTTCCACAATCGATATTTAGAATAATCCTGTTAATTCCGAAAGGCTGTCTACTATATAATCCGGCTGGCATTCACACGTTTGAAGACATTGGTAAATTGCAAACCCCTGCCTAATCCATATGGTTTTCATTCCCAGTTTCTTCGCAGGAGCAATATCATTATCCAGTCTATCTCCGATCATTATCGCTTCGTGCGCTGTACATCCGGCCATTTCAAACGCCCTTCTAAAAATTGCCTGATCCGGTTTGGCAACTCCAAGTTCCGCAGAAGCCGCAACCACATCTATATATTTTAGGAGTCCCCATTTTTCAAGCCGCCCAGCAGTTCCCAACGATTGATTTGCTATAATTCCTATTTTATATCCTTGCTTATGTAAATACTCTAATACTTCTTTAGAACCGGAATACGGCATCTCATCTTCTTTATGCCAAGGGGTTAGTTTCAAACCAAAGTATTTAATTGCTTCCAAATCGCCCTTTAAATTCTGTTGTGCGAAAAATTTTCGCTTTTCATTAAACTGGTCAAAAGATATCTCCGTACCTTCAATCGCATCTCTTATACGGTGATCATAGGCCTGCGTCTCATCAACAAGAGTAGTTCCGACATCGAAAAATATCCATTTTACTTTTTGCCTCAACATAATTTAACCTATTTCAATAAATGCCCGTCCGTGATAGTAAGTAACCCTTCAACAATACCCTTATAATGTGCAGCGAATCTATTATCCAGATTGAAGCAATGATTTAAATCGATTTCAAAGCGGATAAGCCTGTCAACGATATGAGCGGATATGTTCTTTCTATATTCATCATTGAATTCGTATCTGCAGATCTTTAGATTCCCCAGTGACTCTTCCTCAATTAACCTTTCATACAAGTCGCTGACAACAATCTCTTTCTGTACAGTCACCTCAGAATCACAGACCAATTCCTCGCTCCATGATGTCAGTCCTCGCTGGAACCCTTCATCTTCCACCACATATACCGAACAACTTTTCCCTTGGTAAATATTTTTAAATGCGTCCGGATAACATTCATACACAGTGGGAATATCATTTTCATCTGTTGAAATCATAAAATCAAAATCGTCGTGTTTTGCACCAAATAAAAGTCCCGTCACCATGTTTTCTATCGCATATACATATGCTTTTTTATGAGTTGATACACGTGGGTACAATGTTTTCAAACCCGCATTCGGTGACACATGATAAAGCATAGTCACACTCCTCTGATTTTCTCGTTTTTATCATGACGAAATTCATGATATGTTTCCTATACATTTTAATTATTATACTCTATGGACAGGACAAATTCAATCGACTTCTTAGAAGAAACCATCCCTATGTAGATTAGTATAAAAAAGCGATAAACACGGCATTCCTGCCACATTTATCGCATTCTCTAAACCTGCGGAAGAAGGGACTTGAACCCTCACGATGTAACCATCACTAGATCCTTAGTCTAGCCTGTCTGCCAATTCCAGCACTTCCGCTTATATCAAGGGTGTTTCGCACCGCAAGAAGAATAATAACATTTACCCCCTTAAAAGTCAATATTAATTTCAAAAAAACCCACTTAATGAAACCCTAAAGCTTAATTTTTCCTCTGTTTCTGACGAAATATATAATACCAAAGAACATACACTATTGAAATACGCATCCAAGGAGGGATCATCGCAGAAAAAGGAATTACAGGTATTTTTATGGTGAGTTCAATTTTGGCGGTTCCAATGGTCGGTAAGGTAAAACGCGATCGGGAAAAGTTCTATGGCTACGACTCTAAGGAAGCTTCTTCCGACAAGACTTTCTCTGAAGTATTAAAAGAGGCCACAGAACAGCAGACCGACAGTGCCCCCAGAGAATGTCACACCATCACTTATGGGCGCAACAGACAACTCCAGCATTTTATGTACCGTACCAGAGAATACCACTATTGAACAGCAAAGTTGTCCCGCTTCTGCTGCCGGTGCAGCAGGGCGGGGCTTTTTCCAACCCTTTATTAATCCGGCAAATCATCTGCTATAATAAATCATCTTCCATGATTAAGAAAATCTTGAATTTTCTTCCTAAAATTCCATTGCAAAACAAAAAAATGTCTGCTATACTAACATTATCATAGGTATATGTATGTCTACATATTGCTTTCAAGCATATATTTATTATAGCAGATATATACCCATGATATAAAACATAGGCACGGATGCCGCTATTGTCACAAGGAGTGAGACTGTAAGTGTTATATACTTACATTCCCGATTTTATGAGTGCACAGGATGCGCAGAGGGAGTTAATATGAGTATCAATATTCAAGCGAAAAATGACTATTCTTTCTTATTCGGCAGCTTAGGCTCCTCCGGAACTTCCGGTTCTGCAAACGGTCTGAATTTCTTATCTGACTATACCGCTATTAAGAACGGCAGCTATGGCAAGCTGATGAAGGCTTACTATTCTCCGGAACCCAGCAAGGAGATTTCCTCCTTGACACAGAGCAAGAAGACTTTAACTAAGGTTTCTACCGCCGCTGATGATACCGAGACACTTGCTGATATACAGAGCACTACCGATTCTTTGAAGGAATCTGCAGATGTACTGCGTGCTAACGGCAAGAATTCTCTGTTTAAGGACGGGGAAGTAAACGATAAGCTTTACAGCGCAGTTTCCAAATTCGTAGATAATTACAATTCGGTATTAAGTGCTTCCGACAAGGTAAACAGCACTTCTATTTTGAATCGTGTAACGAATTTAACCACTGCTACTTCCGCTAACAAGAATATGCTTGAAAAGGTAGGAATTACCATCAATGAGGACAATTCCCTGAGCATTGATAAAGATACCTTTATGAAGGCTGATTTTAACACCGTGAAGAATCTTTTCAACGGCAACGGTTCTTATGGATACCGCGTATCCGCACAGGCATCCTTTATCAATTTTTCTGCTAGCAATGAAGCTGCTAAGGCCAATACCTATACCAACAACGGTACCTACGGCAATGCTTATAATTCCGGCAACTTGTTCAACAGCTTCTTCTAAAAAATATGCAGCCCTTGCTTCTGATGAAGCAAGGGTTTTTTATTTGCCTTTTACAGAAAAAAGTGGAAAGCTAAGAATCTCAAAGCTTTCCACTCCATTCTCTCGTGCGGAAGAAGGGACTTGAACCCTCACGTACGTACATACACATGAACCTGAATCATGCCTGTCTGCCAATTCCAGCACTTCCGCAAGCAAGAATTATTTTATCCCCTTTTTCCGCATCTGTCAAGACCTAAATTGCATGAATTGTATAAAAAATTTATTTCCTGAGGGAAACAAAAGTTTCCCTTATTCACCGTAAAAATTCAGCAATATTTCCATGTATTCCTCTAGCAGCGGTGCTGACGAACGATAGCATTCATGCTTGGCTTCAGGGAAAGATACCAGCCTGCAGTTCTGTGGTATGGTATCTGCCAACTTCTGCTGGGCTTTTGACTTTACTTGATTGTCCTTTCCTGCTTGAATGAGCAGCACCGGTATTTGAATGCGGGTGGCATTCTCCTTTTTTACTGCCCTCTTTCCTGCACGAATGGCATTATCCGCCCAGCTGTAACTGGCGGAGCTGGTCTGAAAATCAGAATTTTCCCGCCGCTTCTCCAGATAATAGAAATGCCTTGCTTCGGAATCCGTACAACTGACCGCAAAAGGTTCCTGCGGATCAAATTCCCCATGCGTAAAAAGACGCTCTTTCTTTTTGCCAAAGATTTTGGCCACCTTACAGATAGCCTGGGCCAGAAAAAGCGGGCAGGGGCCCATTTCAATCGCCAGCATAGGCGCATTCAGTACCGCTTTTTGAAATTCTCCGGGATAAGTTTCCAAATACAGCGTCCCCACACAGCCGCCCATGGAATGAGCGAATAAATACAGTTTTCCCTCTCCTGCAAAAGCTTTAAAGCGCTCTTCCATCAAAAGGTGCATATCCTCCACATAATCCTGGAAGTCTTCTACATATATGGTATCGGCATTCTTGCCCTCCCGCAGGGATCTGCCATGTCCTCTGTGCTCCCAGATAGCTGCCTGATACCCCGCCTGATGAAGATAATAGATAAATTCCGTAAACTTCTCTGCAGATTCAGTGAATCCATGGCTGATAACCACCGTATCGGCTCCCTCTTTAGGATAGAGTTCGTAATACAGTTCGCCGCCTTTTACGGCAATTTTTCCGGACTGCCTGATCTGTGCCAGCATGGGTTCCACATTTTTCTGCATCTGCTCTGTATATTCTTCTTCGCTAAAGCAAGTAAATGGTCTGTTCCTTCTTTCTTCCATAATCCGTCCCCCTTTGATTATACAGGTTCCTGTTGCAGCCCCGTCAGCAACAGCTTCCATAAAAGCGCTATCTGTCGTTTTTCTTCAATGACGCGATCACCGGAAAGCAGTATACCGATACCCGCCATCTTCTGCAGCAGACTTAATACGGTATGAGTCAGGGTATAATAAAGCTCCTGTGTATTGGCACCGCACCTAACCGTACCGTCCGCTTTTCCCTTTTCTATGGCTTCACACAGATAGGGTTTCGGGCGGTCTACCAATTTCTCATATTCTGCCAGAATTTCACTCTGCACACTATGGGCAGCCATATAGCCATCCAGATCATGTAAAAATTTAAACATTCCCCGACGGGTCTCAAACATATTCTGTGTGAGCAGAAGCAATGCCTCCACCTGTTCGATACCGCTCTTTAACCTGTAGGATTCACTTTCCGTCAGTTCTTCATAGCGCTCTCCCGCCATTCTCCAAAAGTCCAATCCGCATTCCATGATCAGGTTTTCCTTGTTGGAAAAATAGCGGTAGAGCGTCGCTTCTCCAAAACCGGAAGCAGCAGCAATATCTGCAATAGCTGTAGTTTCTATTCCTTTTTCACTAAAGCAGCTTATGGCACATTCCACCAGTTCCCTGCGCCTCATCTGAAGCTTACTGTCCTTCATTGACTTTCCTCTCATTATAGAAAATCAGGATGATACCGCCAAGCAAAGCCAGACCTGAAGCTGTTGCAGCTACTACCCTGTAACCCAGACCACTTCCTGCGCCGATGGTTGCCAAAGCTGTGAAAAGCAGCATGGATATACTCTGACCCAGTTTAAACGCAAAGGTTCTGGCCGCATAGAACATACCTTCCCTGTTCTCTCCCGTGCGTTTTGAATCGCTTAAGGAAACGTCCGCTACCATCGCCTGAGGCAGAATACCGAAAATTGCCATGGGGAAAGCAGCTGCCACTACCAATATAAAGCCCTGTGCCACAGCGGGAATTCCCAGACTGCTGCCGATAAAGGCGGTATACAGGAAAGCTCCGGCAAAGATAAAGAAAGCCATCAATACCATTTTCTTCTTCCCAATGCGCTTGGAAATCAGATTGACCGGTACATAGAATACCAAGGACAGCGCCGTCATTGCCACGAAATAGACGGTGGACATACTCTCCTCCAACTGCAGCAGGGAGGTTACAAAGAACGGCAGTCCTGTCTGGAACATGGTAAGTGCAATCCAATAAAAGATATCGGAACCTACAAAAACACGGAAATCTTTGTTCTTAAAGGTCTTTATCAAAGAAGAAAGGGCACTGTCTTCTGAAGGTTTCACCTGTACATATTCTTTTTCCTTGATGGCAAAAACCGGAACCAACATACAGAAAAAAGCGATTACAGCCATGATTGCGAAAGTAATTCTCATAGCCGGCACTCTTCCCATTCCGCCTTCCAAGGCTCCCCAGATAACGGGCGCTACATAGGCAAATGCAGTACCTACAATAAAGGTAAGGGAAATAGCAGTGGAAATATTCAGCCTTTCTGTCTGATCATGTCCTAATTCGGGAATCAGGGCATTATAGGGGGTACAATAAGACGTAATGGACAGATAATAACCCATAACAAATACAAAGAGCCAGATCACGTTCAAAATGCTGTTGTGACCGATGGGAGCACAGAACACCAGCACAGTAGTCAGCGCCAGCGGTAATGCAGCCCATTTCAAAAACGGAATACGCCTGCCGTCTTTGGACTTGCACTTATCCGACAAGGATGCAATCCAAGGATCCGTCACCGCATCAAACAAACGTCCTAACGCGGTAATACCGCCTACTACGGTAAAAATACCAAGTACTACCAGTCCCTGAGGTACAAAAATAGTCTGTCCTGCTTCTTGGGCTACCGCATCCGGCTGATAAAAATATACCAGCCAGTTGGAAATCAGACCTGACATCATGGACCATCCCAGCTGTCCTACTGCGAACAACCACATTTTTCCTGTTGAAAGTTTTTTCATAGACCTTCCGCCTTTCTAAGTTCTTCTCATGGTCTGCAATCTTATACCATGAGCATTTTTGATAGATTTACTATCATTGTATCTCTTTTAGTACAATAATGCAATATTTTTTCTCCAAATATCTAAAAAAAAGCCGTATGGAAAGTTCTTTCCATACGACCTTTTAAGTTCGTGTTACAATTCGTTAAAACTATCTCTGTACACGTCCGGATGCATCGCCGCCTGCCAGAGTTTCCACTTCTTTTCTGGATACCAGATTGAAGTCTCCGGGAATGGTGTGCTTCAGTGCGGAAGCTGCCACGCCATACTCCAGAGCTGCTTTGAAATCCTTGCCGTCCAGCATACCGCAGATAACGCCGCCCGCAAAGGAATCACCGCCGCCTACACGGTCCACAATGGGATGAATGCTGTACTCTTTGGAATGATAGAATTCCTTGGTATCTCTGGAATAAATACATGCGGACCAGCCGTTGTCGGAAGCGGAATGGCTCACGCGCAGAGAGGATACACAGTATTCAAAGTTAAATTTCTCCACCATCTGCTCAAAAATGGACTTGTATCCTGCAAGCTCCAACTCGCCGCTGGTGACATCCGTTTCACCGGGCTTAAAGCCCAGTACCAATTCTGCATCCTCTTCGTTTCCGATACATACATCCACATACTTCATCAGGTTTGTCATAACCTTCTGCGCCTTTTCGGAGGACCACAGTTTCTTACGGAAGTTCAGATCCACAGACACCTTTACACCGTGCTTCTTTGCTGCGATCAATGCCTTCTCTGTAAGT
Source organism: Lachnospiraceae bacterium (assembly GCA_022510745.1). Classification (GTDB taxonomy): domain Bacteria; phylum Bacillota; class Clostridia; order Lachnospirales; family Lachnospiraceae; genus Acetatifactor. The sequence goes on along the minus strand of JAFLSY010000001.1, from coordinate 125,209 downwards.
ACAGCGGCACTATCAGATACCGCAGGTGTGATACCGGTAAAGTGGAACCAGTCCGCACCTTCAAAGATAGCGTCAAAATCAAAATCCGCTTCGGTTGCCGTAGAAATAGAGGAATGAGCCCTGTCATATACCACCTTGGAAGGGCGCATTGCGGAACCGGATTCCAGATAGTAAATTCCCAGTCTTTCTCCGCATTTTGCAATATGTTTTGTACCTACATTGTACTTTCTTAAGGAAGCTACCGCACACTCGCCGATTTCATTGTCAGGCACTGCGGTTACAAATTCTGCGTCATGACCATAGTTAGCAAGGGAAACCGCAACATTGGCCTCACCGCCGCCGTAGTTGATATCGAACTCGTCTGCCTGGATAAATTTCTCATTGTTGGGGGTAGAGAGTCTTAACATGATCTCACCCATGGTAATTACTTTTGCCATATTTCTGTTTCCTTTCTATTAATTTTTTAGCGTTGTACAAGATGTACTGCAAAACCGCCGATTTCTTCTTTCAGATAGATAGCCTTCAGTCCGCCCTTGGCATCCCTCTTGGCGGTGCTTTCATCAAACTCCACACCTAAAACGGTGCTCAGATAATTTACCGCTCTCTCAATGTAGTTGGTTCTGACTGCAATATGTCCGTTCTTACCCAGATAAGGGGTCTTCATAACCTCTAACGCTGTTCCTGCAAATACGGAGCTGTTTCCGACTTTTGCCGGCATACCGAAGATAAAGCCGAATCTGTTCGCTGCTTTTTCTGCCTCTGCCTCATTTTCCGCATTCACACCCACATGGGCCAGTTCAAATCCCAACATGGTCTGTACTGCTTCTCTGGTCAGCTGCTCAATCTTATCCCACTCTCCCGCATTGATCAGATCGCCGGGAACCATCCAGGAACCGCCGCAGGCAATAATCTTGTTAAAGTCCAGATAAGAGGTCAGGTTCTTGGCGTTGATACCGCCGGTGGGCATGAACTTCATATTCACATAGGGAGCTGCCATTGCCTTAATCTTAGCAAGGCCGCCGGACTGCTCTGCCGGGAAGAACTTCACTACATCCAGACCCAATTCGATAGCCTGCTCGATATCGGAGGGGCTGGAAGTACCGGGGGTAATAGGTACATTCTTACTGATACAGTACTTCACAGTGTTGGGATTTAAGCCCGGGCTTACGATAAACTGTGCACCTGCTTCTACCGCAGCATCCACCTGTTCCGCGTTCAGTACGGTGCCCGCGCCTACACACATTTCCGGGAAATTCTCTGTCATAGCTTTGATGGCACCCGCCGCCGCGTCAGTACGGAAGGTCACTTCCGCACAGGGCAGTCCGCCCTGACAAAGAGCTTTGGCAAGGGGAACCGCATCCTCCACCCTGTCAATCTTTACTACCGGCACAATGCCGATTTTACTGATCTTCTCTAAAACTGCATTCATGATAAATCTCCTATCTGCCCTGTCGGGCCCGCTTTCTTTTTACTATCCTTAGGCAAGAACTTCTTTAACCGCTGCTGCAATTTCATCACATTTGCAATCTGCAAAAAAGTATTCCGCAAATTTCTCTCCGGATAAAGCGCCCTTTACCAGTTCCCTGTCTAAGGACTTTAAAATCGTTACCATATCCGTATGTGTTACTTTCTTTACTTCATCCAGAATCTTTTTATTGCGCTGTTCGGGCACCACTCTCTCCTTGGGGTAGCCGCCTCCACCGGGTGCGCAGAAGAGCTTCTCAAAAATATATTCCAGATTCAGTTCTCCGCCCCATCCGAAATTCTCTGCAAAAGGAAGCGCTATACAGTTGCCGTCGTTTACCTGAGAAAACAGATAGGCGTCCAGCGGAGAAGTGATATGTCCGCAGAGCACTTTCGGAAAAGAATTGCAGGCCAGCATAGCGCCCTCGCCGGTACCGCAGCCTGTGATCACATAGTCCGCCGCGCCGGAGTTTAAAAGCACCGCCGCTAAGATGCCGTTCTGCACGTAAGTCAGAGAATTCGTATCTTCCGCGGAATACATACCGTAGTTGACTGCCTCATGTCCCATAGGTTCCACTACCTTTTTCAGAACCTCAAAAATCATAGCGTTCTTTGCCGCCTGACTGTTTTCGTTAATTAAAGCAATTTTCATATTTACACCCCTTGCCTGCCTCTGCGGGCATCAATTCAATATTTGAAAGGAACTTTCAAACTTACAACTCTTGCCCAGGCTTATGAAGGCTGCTTGCCAATGTAAGCCAGAATACCGCCGTCTACATAGAGGATATGACCGTTTACCGCATTGGAAGCCTCGGATGCCAAGAATACGGCAGGACCCGTCAGTTCCTCTGCCTCCAGCCATCTGTTTGCGGGAGTCTTTGCACAGATAAACTGATCGAAAGGATGTCTGCTGCCGTCCGGCTGCGTCTCGCGTAAGGGAGCCGTCTGGGGAGTTGCGATATAACCGGGGCCAAGGCCGTTACACTGGATATTGTACTGGCCATACTCGGAACAGATATTTCTTGTCAACATCTTAAGACCGCCCTTTGCAGCAGCATAAGCTGACACAGTCTCGCGTCCCAACTCGGACATCATGGAGCAGATGTTGATAATCTTGCCGTGGCCCTTCTTGATCATGGAAGGAAGCACTGCTTTTGCAACGATAAAAGGTGCATTTAAGTCTACGTCCACAACCTGTCTGAACTGATCCGCAGTCATCTCCAACATGGGAATACGCTTGATAATACCGGCGTTGTTTACAAGAATATCGATAACGCCGACTTCCTTTTCAATCTGTGCAACCATCGCGTTGACAGCATTCTCGTCGGTTACGTCACATACATAACCGTGAGCTTTGATGCCTTTTTCCTCATAGGCCGCCAATCCCTTGTCCACCAGTTCCTGCTTGATGTCATTAAAGCAGATGGTTGCGCCTGCTTCTGCATAAGCGGATGCGATCGCAAAACCGATGCCATAGGAAGCGCCTGTTACCAGTGCTACTTTGCCTTCCAGGCTGAAATTAGTAAAACTGCTCATTTTAACCTCCGTACTGCGGCTTATATTTGGCAGGAGCAGCTTGTGGCTGCGGGCTTTTGCGCAGTAAAAAACCCTTTCTCCTTAAGCTTCGTTATCGGATTACATCAAATCTTTCATGGCTACGCCATCCATATCGTCGAAGTCCTGATTCTCGCCAACCATGCCCCAAATAAAAGTATAAGCTCTGGAACCGCAGCCGGAATGAATGGACCAGCTGGGAGAAATTACGGCTTCCTCGTTTCTCATGACAATATGTCTGGTTTCCGTGGGCTCTCCCATGTAATGCATCACAAAAGCATCCTCCGGCATTTCAAAGTAGAGATATACTTCCATACGCCTGTCATGAGTATGGCATGGCATAGTATTCCAAACGCTTCCGGGCTCTAATTTGGTCATGCCCATCTCTAACTGGCAGCTCTCCACCTGACCGGGCAGAATATATTTGCAGATAACCCTGTGATTGGCATCCTCTAAACTGCCCAACTCCACTTTATTCTCATCCTTGACGATCACCACGCCTTCTTCGGCCACGCCCTCCGGCTTGATCAGCACGGTGGGACAGGTTCTATGGGCGGGCGCGCTGTTTAAGTAGAACTTGGCAGGCGCGTTTTTATCCTCGCTGGCAAAAACGATTTCCTTGGACCCCATGCCGATATACATGGCCTCTTTAAAACCTACCTGATACACCCTGCCGTCTACGGTAATGCTGCCCGGACCTCCGATATTGATAACGCCCAGTTCTCTTCTCTGGCAGAAATACTCTGCACGAAGTTCGTCTCCCGCAGTCAGGGTAAGGGGCTCTACCGGTACTGCCGCTCCAGTAATGATCCTGTCAATGTGGCTGTACACCAGTTTGATCTCTCCGGGTACGAAAAGATTCTGGATCAGAAATTCCTCCCGCAGCCGTTCCGTTGTGTAATACTTTACATCTTTAGGTGATACCGCTGTTCTTAATTCCACGCTTACACTCCTTTCTTATCCTGCATTGATAACTCTTTATGTAAGTGCTTACATTATAACACAGACTTTTCATTTTTACTATACTTTTCTTACTTTTTCTTCCTGCAATGCTTCGTATACGGTACGGGCAATGAGATGTGCTCCGCGGGGATTGGGATGCAGTCCGTCCTCCAGATACAGCTCTCCCTTCTCCTCTTCAGACAGCTTCTCAAAAGCCCCATGTACATCTATTTTCCGAATATCCGGATTTTCTTTCAGAATCTCCTCATAACAGGGCATCAGCTCCTGCAGATAGCGCTCCTTATGCTTTCTCCAGATACACTTACCGATCGGCATCGGAATATTCAGATAGATAACCGCCTCGGGCGACGCCTCACGTACACTGTCGATAATGCTCTGATAGCAGGATACAAAATCCGCCTTTCTGCCTATCATGTTATGAAGTGGATACCTAATATCCTCCACATCATCCATGCCGTCCTGCGCGTCGTTGGTACCCAGCATGATAATATAAATATCCCCCTTCTCCAAAAGCGCTTCCCTATATCTATCCTGACGGACATAGGGGTATCCCATCACCTCTCCGTTTAGTTCCACGTTCAAGGTACAGCTGGAGCAGACGCCCTTGTTTACCACAATGTAATCTTCCCCCAAAAGCTCCTGCAGCTGTCCCGGATAGGCCTCCTTGGACGTAATGTTAAATCCCTCGGTAATACTGTCACCCATACATACAATCTTGGTTTTCATACCCACAAGCCTCTTTTCATCTGATTTTGTTTCCTTTATAACTCTCAGGCTATGAAAAGCTGATTTCCTGTTCCTGACCCGCTTTTAAGGCAACCTCTTTTACCTGTTCTCCCAGCCTTACCCGTGTGCATATATCCTGCTTTGCCCGAAGCAGTGCCCGCATCAGTTTTCCGTCCTTCCACGCAATATCCAGCTCAGCGCCGCCCTTGACGCAGAGTCCCCGCATGCTGCCTTCTTTCCATGCATCAGGCAGCGCCGGAAGCAGAACGATTCTTTCAGAAGTACTCTGTACCAGCATTTCCGCTATGGCGGCTGCGGCGCCAAAATTTCCGTCTATCTGGAAAGGCGGATGGTTGTCAAAGAGATTGGGCAGGGTGGACTTTGCCATGAGCTGCTCAAAATTGTAGTAAGCAGCCTCGCCGTCCCAGAGTTTGGCATAGTGATTCATGATCCAGGCCCGGCTCCATCCCGTATGCCCCCCGCCGTGGGAAAGCCTGCGTTCCAAGGTGACTCTGGCCGCCTTTGCCAATTCAGGGGTGCCGTCCATGGTGATCTGCTCGGAAGGATGCAGTCCGTAGAGATGGGAAATATGCCTGTGTCCCGGTTCCGCTTCCTCATAATCCACGGGCCATTCCAGAATATTGCCCTTTTCCCCTATCTGCGTGGGCACCAGCCTCTCTCTGGCAGCCTTTATCTGCTCATTTAACTCATCCTCCACATCCAAAAGCTCTGCTGCCTTGATACATTGGGTAAACAGATCCCGCAGGATCTGGTTATCCATGGTAACCCCAGCGGTATTGGAGCCCCTTTCCCCACTGGGGAGGATGAAGGTATTCTCCGGCGATACGGACGGACAGGTTTTTAAATAACCGTCATCCTCGATCATATAATCTAAAAAGAACAGCGCTGCTTCCCGCATAATGGGGAAATGTTCTTTTAAGAATTCCATATCCTTGGTGTATTCAAAATGGGTCCACTGGTGGGTACAGAGCCAGGCCGCGCCCATTACCCAGTAGGAACCGGGAATCCAATGATCCTGTGTTACCGTATCCCCCCAGATGTCTGTATTATGATGGCACATGAAGCCTCTGCAGCCGTACATGCGCTCGGCCGTTTCCCGCCCCTTTTTCACCATATTCTTAATCTGTTCAAAGAGGGGCATATGGCATTCCGTCAAATTACAGTTCTCCGCCGGCCAGTAATTCATCTGGGTATTGATATTGATGGTGTATTTGCTGTCCCAGGGCGGCAGCATATCCTTATTCCAGATGCCCTGCAGCGTAGCAGGCAATGTTCCCTCCCTGCTGCAGGAAATAAGCAGATAGCGCCCAAAGTCAAAATACATTTTGGAGAGCCCCACATCCACGCTGCCTCCCACCGCCCGTCCTATTCTTTCATCGGTGGGCAGGGCATCATAAGCGGATAGATCACCCAGTGAAAATTCCACCCTGTCAAAGAGCTTTTTATAGTCCTCCACATGGGCTGTCAGCAGTTCCTCATAGGATTTTTCTGCCGCTTCTTTTACTTTAACGTCAATTTCCGCCTCTACGTTTTTCATGCGATATGTAGTGCCGGAGCAGAAGACCAATAATACCTCGTCGGCTTCCTCCACTAACAGATGCTCTCCGATGACGCAGACCCGGCCTCCAACCGGAAATGCGGAAAGCTGCATGGCAAAATCAAAGCCGCCTTTGCCCAGATTGCCGTAAAGGCAGATACCGTTATTTCCGCATTTCTTAATACCGTCAAAGAATTTCTCCCGGCGTAACAGCGCCTGAAAGGTAATGGCGTTTTTCTGATCCGCAGTCAGACGCATCACCATCACGTCGTCCGGTGCGGAGATAAAAAGCTCTCTGGAATAGCTAATGCCGTCCGCCGTAAAGCTGCTTTTATAAACAGCCCGTTCCAAATCCAGAGAACGTTCATAGGAACTCACTTCCCCAATATTTTCAAACAGAAAATGGATATTACCCAGCGTCTGATAAGGGTGTGCACTGTCCGGGCAGCCGGACATGGCCATTTTCATTAACCTTTCCGCTTTTCTGATTTCTCCCTTTAAAATCAATTCTCTTATTTTAGGAAGATACTCCTTTGTATCGGGATTGATCCTATCCACCGGACCACCGTACCACATACTGTCTTCATTCACCTGAATCTGCTCGTTTACGGGGTCTCCGAATATCATGGCTCCCATCCTGCCGTTCCCTAAGGGAAGGGCCTCCTCCCAGACTGCTGCGGGCTGTTTATACCATAATCTGCTCATGTCTCTCCTCCGAATGTTCAATGATAAATAATTCTACAGTATTTTCCATAGATTTCCTACCACAACTTTTATAGTTTTTCTACAGTCATTGTTTTCTTTCCTTCTGCATACAATAACAGAAAACCTCATGGAAAGATTTTATGTGTAAAGCTGCTAATAAAATTCTCATTGCGGGCCGCAGGGAATTTACCGCAAATTATGAAAAGTCCCTACATGCCATAGGCGTTCCCGCCGTCACTACGCTGGCCGTCAGTGAGGTATCCTCCTGCGCCGCCCTGCTGCTGCCCGGGGGCGGAGATATTACCCCGGCTTTCTTCGGCCAGAAAAACAACGGCTCCGCAAATATTGATACGGAGCTGGATATTCTGCAGTTGCAGGCCATGGAGCAGGCCCTCAGATACCATAAGCCGGTACTCGGTATCTGCAAAGGAATGCAGGTCATCAACGTATTCTTCGGCGGTACGATTCATCAGCATATGCAGGATGCTGAGGAGCACCGTTACAAAGACGGAGATCAGTATCACGATACCATCATTTTTCCCGACACCTTTCTTTCTTCTCTTTACGGCAATTCTCTGCGGGTAAACAGCGCCCATCACCAATCCGTGGACAAATTGGGCACAGGACTGCTGCCCGTGCAGTATGCGCTTCCTTCCCCCACTTTAGAGGCTCTCTGCCACAGAGAACTGCCCATATATGGCGTGCAGTGGCATCCCGAGAGATACAAGCCTGAGGGAGAAAAGCTTTTACGTTTTTTTGTCTCCCTTACGGACGGAACGCATGGTTTTGACTCTCTCTGAGGCGGTTATAAAGAAATTTTTCATAAGTCCCAAGAGTATCTGCTTTGTTTCTTCATCCATCTCCTTAAACCCCGAGAATATTCCTGCCATGCTTTTGCCAAAATCCGCGGAGAGTTCTATCAGATTTTCAGCCTTGGACGCCGAGAGTATCTGATACAGGGTATCTATCAAAAATCTTCTTTTCTCTTCGTCCAGCGAACAAATCCATGCATTCAGAGTATCGTCCGTAAAGCGTCTGGAACCGTAAATTCTTTTCACATAGAGAAAATCATCTCCCTCTGTCAACCAGGTATAGGGATCGTGCTGCATAAGACCGAATCCCTTACTTTCCACCACTTTGCATTCGGAAGGGGTTTCAAACATCATGCCCACCAAAGAAGAATGCGGCAGGATTTTTACAAGCTTGTCTTCAATCCCTGCATATTCCCCTTTTTCCAGTACTTCCGGCAGAAATCCGGGGCCATCCATACTGTAAATCTTTAGAATGCGTTCCCTTAATTCCTTTTGACAGTACATGGCCGCGTAAACTGCAAAATTTCCCCCTTTGGAATGCCCTCCCACGTAAAAACCACCTGATAGTTTTTTTGCCACCTGTTCCAGATATTCTACCGCATACCGCTGCCCCGGTACGGGTGTCTGAAAAGCCATATTAAAATCCTCCTTCCAGCCTATCAAGGTTTCATCCGTTCCCCGAAAAGCAATATAAACAGAACCGTCCTCCAAAAAGAAGGTAATGGCCGAAAATTGAGTCTCCCGCTTTGTCTCTATGCGGTTGACATAATAGTTCATTTTCAATCGCCGGTATCTTTTACTCTTTAATACCGCCTCGAAAAGCGCTCTGTTCGGCTCTTCATACCGCTTATCCGCAAACAATCCGTGGGCGGCCTTATCCGCAGCCACCTTTCGCAGGCTTACCGCTCTCAGGACCTGCCCAGGCGCCGGCACCAGTCCGTCAAATTTCAGATAGGAAAGCTGACAGAGCACCAGACTGTCCACATGATTTAACGGTTTTTCCAAAAAAGTATAGGCTCCGTATTTTTTCACATATGCAATAACGGTATCCGCCATAGTGCGTCTCCTTTTCATACTTTATATATTATTTTCCCACAAATCTTAGTAGATTCATTGATTATTCACTTAATTTATGGTACTCTATTATTAAATATCCATCACCGAGGAGGGATGACCATGGCCGGTAAAACATCTAAGACTAAAGTTTCCAGCATTCGTGTAAAGCTTCTGGGAATTATTACTGCTCTATTTATTATATCCTTTTCACTCCTTCTGCTTGTCAGTTTTTTCAGTATCAGAAGTACACTGACCGATTCCGCAATCCGGACACTGCGCAAAGAATCCCAGTCAAATGTCAATTCCATTACCGTGGATATGGTAACCTATACCAGTTCTCCGACTCTGGCGGGCGCATATGCAAAGATTTTTGACAGACCTACCGCTATTTTGAATATTTACAACGGAATCACAGCCATGTCCGTCATGGACTGCGGTTATGCTTTTTTGGTGGACAGGGAAACCGGTAAAATTCTGACACACTCCGATGCGGATATCAAGAATACCATTATCTTTGACGCCGAATCCGGTACTTTTTTAAGCGAAGTATCGAAGCTGATAAAGAAACTTCCCGAAGATGATGCAGAGGAAATGCCCGTAGAATATCTCCTCGACGGCAATTCTTCCTATTATGTGAGCGCACAGCCCTTTCCGAATACGCCGTGGGTACTGATATCCTGTCTGCCCAATTCTTATATCACAGATGAATTAGTCCCCACCTTTATGGGTATGCTGATAATCATTGTGATCATGCTGGTCATTACTTTGCTCATTGCCGGCATCGTGATCACCCGTACCACCGCTCCTATTAACAAACTTACAAAGGTGCTGACAGATATTACCGACGGTGATTTTTCCGTACAGATTCCCATTCCTTCCAGCAAGGATGAAATTTCGGTCATGAGCCTGGCCCTGAGGGATTTTGTTTCCGTTATGAGAGAGGTCATTACGGATATAAGGGATGTATCCAATTCTTTAAGCCAGCATTCTAACTCCACTAAAACAATTGCGGCAGAGCTTTCCGATAGCTCTCAGACGCAGGCGGAATCCATGGGCGATATGCAGGTTACTCTGGATCAGGTAGCCCATGCCATTACGGAACTGGCTCAGTATGCCACCACTCTGGCACAAGTAGTGGACAGCACCAGCCATGACGGTGACAATGCCAATGAAAAGATGCAGCAGACCGTCACCGTGACAGAACAAGGCAGAAGCGATATGGAAAAGGTGGCCGAGACCATGCAGTCCATCGTGGGTACCATGAAAGAATTAGAGGAAGTTGTAACCGGCGTGGGTACCTCCACGGCACAGATTCATTCCATTGTACAGGTTATCAGCGATATTTCCAGACAGACCAATCTGCTTTCCTTAAATGCGGCTATAGAGGCTGCAAGGGCAGGTGAAGCCGGCAGGGGCTTTTCCGTAGTTGCGGATGAAATCCGAAAACTGGCGGAAATCAGTTCCGACTCCGCTACCCAGATTGCGAATATTATTTCCCAGATTACGATACAGGTAGACGATATGGTCAAAAAAACAGACGACAGCGTTACCTTTATTGAAGACAACGCTTCCAAGGTGACCGCTTCCTGTGATGTTTTCAACCATATCTACCAGAACGTTTCCTCCACCGGCGATGTGCTGGAGCACATGGTATCCCAGATACGTCAAGTTGATGATGTAGCTACCAATATTGCAGCACTTGCTGAGGAGCAGTCAGCCAGCACCGAAGAGATTCTTGCTTCTACCCATGTACTTGCCGACACCTCCCTGCATATTTCTGAGGACAGCAAGCAGGTGGAGACAAGTGCGGAAACCGTATCCCAGGCTTCCTTTACACTGGCGGAGCATATGCGGCGTTTCAAAATTTAATTTTGAGAAATCTAAAACTCCTGCAGAATCTGCAGGAGTTTTTTCTCCGAAAATATGTCCGTCATTCCTTATGTAAATGTCCCTTTTGGATCGGTGGATTGATATAAAGCTTATATATGGTATTCCTCCCTCAACTGTTTTTTCACACGTTCTATTTCAAACAGAAGGTCTCTTGCGGATAACAGAGCACAGCCTTCCCCTCTGATGATGATCTGCTCCAGTCCGTCGGAAGTCGCCACCGTAACCCGGTACTTCTTCGCGTTTTCATGGGCAAATTTTTCAATATACTGGTCCGCCGTTTCCGCTTCCTTGGTAAAAACCACATGAATATTATGATAATCCGATATCTCCGTCTGATGTCCCTGCACTCTGTAGGCGTCGAACACCACGATCAGTTCCCCGTCCCGCATTCCCTGATAATCGCAGAGAATATCCAAAAGCCTTCCTCTGGCGCCGTCTATGCTGACCTTGGCCAAGTCCGCCAATTCCTCCCATGCAAAGATGATATTGTAACCGTCCACCAATAGATATTCCGTCTTCTTTTCCACAGGTTTGTAGCTTTTAGTAACAGACGTTATCTTTTCTTTGCGGGGTCTTTTATAGATGCCTTTGCGGGGCGCGTCCTCATTTCGTTTGTTGGCGCCAAAGGCCCGTTCCAGTATAGAATCAATCTCTTCGGTACTGATCACCGCAGGGCCGACTTCCCTGCTTTTAGGGGCAGTGGCGCCGGGTGCCTTTCTGCCGTCTTCTGCCGTATACCGCATGGCCTGATCTGCCCCAGCGCCTTCCCCGTTTTCTGTCCCATACCACCACGCATCCACAGCCTCCGTGTGCATGTACTCCCTGACCTCATCCCAAGGTACCACGAAACCCGCTCCATGGGCACAGAAAACAGAGCCCGTGGGGTTGCGCAGATCCGCCTCGGGGTCATAGGCCATCCGCTCCATGACCTCCTCCGTGTTATGACAGGGAAAATATCCTTTTAAGGTACAGAAGAGTCTGCCTAACCCCTGTGTATAGGCCGTCACTTCCTTCTGATAGCCCCGTATGGTAACTACCGGAGCAATTCCTGTTAAAACAGCTGTTCCGCCCTCTATCCGGGGCATCCCCGGCGTTCCCTGCATTCTGTCAATATCCGTCATGGCTCTGCCCGTAAACTTCTCCGGTACTTCCAGCGTAAAAGCGTAGTAAGGTTCCAGTAAAATGCAAGGTGCTTCCATCAGTCCCTGCCGTACCGCCCTATAGGTGGCCTGTCTGAAATCTCCGCCCTCCGTATGTTTTAAGTGGGCACGTCCTGTTAAAAGCGTGATCTTCATGTCCGTAACAGGCGCTCCGGTCAAAACACCCCTATGCTCCTTCTCCTCCAAATGGGTGAGTATTAGACGCTGCCAATTACGCGCCAACACATCCTCACTGCAGACACTTGCAAAAGTAAGACCGCTGCCCGCCTCCCCCGGTTCTAAAAGAAGCTGTACCTCCGCATAATGCCGCAGCGGCTCGAAATGTCCTACTCCCACTGCCGGTTCTGCAATGGTCTCCTTGTAGACCACACTGCCTTCTCCAAATTCTACCACGATACCAAAACGGTCCTTGATCTGGCGCTGTAAGATTTCCAGCTGGATTTCTCCCATGATACGCACCTGTATTTCTTTTAAGGTTTCGTCCCATACCACATGGAGCTGCGGTTCCTCTTCCTCTAACAGCTTTAACTTGGGCAGCATGGCGGCCGCATCTTCTTCCGGTGGCAGGATGACTCTGTAAACCAGCACCGGCTCTAAGAGGGGCAGTTCCTGTTCCTCCTCTTCTCCCAGACCTTCGCCCGGGAAAGTATGGGAAAGTCCGGTTACCGCACAGACCGTACCCGCAGGTGCCTCATTCAGCGCCCCAAATTTTTCTCCGGAATACACCCGCAGCCCGGTCACCTTTTCTTCCCAATCCTGCGCTTCGGCGTCCGCACTGCGTCCCCGCAGCGTATCCCGTACCCGCAGACAGCCGCCGGTGACTTTTAAATAGGTCAGACGGTTTCCCTGCATATCCCTTGTGATCTTAAAAACCCTTGCACCAAACTCCTTCGGATAGGAGGGCTCTTTTGCAAATCGAAGAATCCCCTGCAGCAGTTCCTCCACGCCTTCTATACGCAGGGCAGAACCGAAAAATACAGGAAATATCTTTCTCTCCCGTATCAGACGGCGGATTTGTTCATCCTCTATCCTCCCCTGCTCCAGAAAAGTTTCCAAAAGGGCCTCGTCGCAGACTGCCACATTCTCCAAAAAGGTTTCCCCTTCCGTATTCTCAAAATCTATGCAGGCGCCGTTTAAGCTCTCTTGCAATTCAGATAGCAGAGAATCTTTATCCGCTCCCTGCTGGTCCATTTTATTCACGAATATAAACACCGGCACCCCATATCTGGCTAACAGCCTCCAAAGCGTTCTGGTATGCGCCTGAATGCCGTCAGCCCCGTTGATGAGAAGAATCGCATAGTCTAATACCTGCAGCGTCCGTTCCATCTCCGCGGAAAAATCCACATGTCCCGGCGTATCTAAGAGGGTGACTGCCATATCCCGATAGGTAAATTCCGCCTGCTTGGAAAAGATGGTGATACCTCTCTCCTTTTCCATCACATCCGTATCCAGAAAAGCATCCTGATTGTCCACACGTCCCATTTTTCGAATGCTGCCGCTGATATACAGCAGAGCCTCGGACAGCGTAGTCTTACCGGCATCCACATGTGCCAGTATGCCGATGTTCAGCTTCTTCATGTCCGTCCTTCCTTCATATCAAAAACCTCAAAGGGAATGATAAATTCAAAGGGTCCGTCCACATAGCTGCCTATCTCGTAAACATCATAGTGAATGCCCAGCCCTTCTGTCGTTAAAAAGAAGCGGTCCACCTCCAGCGCATCCTCCGCCGGACTTCCGTCAGTCCATTCATAGCCCGCCACGATATAGGCTCTTACGATCTCCACAATCTCCTCCGGGCTGTTGTTTACAAAGTCCTGAAGTGTCAGACGCTTTCCGGTATGTCTGTCAAATACATAATAGTCATACCAGTAGCCGCCATGGGCGCCTCCCCAATAACCTTCACCCATCATACAGATTCCTAAATAATCCTCATCCGCATAGTCGATATACGCCGTATAGTATTCATAAGACATTGCAAGCATTTCCTCTATCAATGCTTCATCAGCTTCATAATCGTAGAGATAATGATCCATGATTTCCCGATTCTCTTCTTCCAGTTCAGCCTCTGCCTCTGCATAAATCTTTTTTAAGGCAGCGTTGATGGCCGCATCCCCCGTCTGCTCTTCTTTGATCCAGAGTTTGGTAATACTTGTGGACATTCTGCGCTCTTCGGTATTCTCCGTATTCTTTTCCACAATTTCCGTTTCCCTTATCACCGCATCAAGGCGGGAACCTAAGTCATAACAATAGAGTTTTTCAGACTCCCCTCCCGCCAAAGAAATTCGCAAGAGCCAACGTCCGTCCTCATATTGATCCCTATAGTAGAGCCAGCCGTCCCTTAAATAAAATCCCTCCATCCCATAGGGCGACGGATACGGTATCTGTTTTTCGAAAGAAATAAGCAGCTCTTCATTTCCTTCCCAATCCACAAACAGAAGCCGTGTGACAGCTGTTTCCCCATTGTCCATTTCTATAAAATAAACACCGTTCTCATCCCAGTCTATCATATCCTGCATATAATCATATGAAAACCAAGGAGAAGAAGCCACACCGGTCATGTCATCTAACCCATACCGGATCCACTGCGAGTTTTCCCTGTCTGCCAGATAAATGCCCTCATGAGTTAAGAATGCCTCCCTGTAAGCCGTTTTGCCGCCGAGACTTTCCCACTTTCCGCTCCCTACATCCACACGTATCAAATAGTTCTTCTCATTTTGGGCAAAGAAATAACCGTAATGGGCCGCACAGTCAGGAATGGAAGGCAGATTATAGCCATACCTGCCAATGGCGGAATACCCCTCCGGCAGCAATCCGTAAAGCGTATCTTCCATGGCAACTTCTTCCACAGTGCCGTTTACAAGCAGTTTGAAACAAACAGCCCCTTCGTCCAACATAATATATAAAACATCCTCATAGACCGACATTTTTACTATCTTCTCGTAGCCGGTGCGATTCTCTTCTGTAATTCGGACATTCCCCGCCAGCAAAACCGGCGCTTCGGAATCGGCACTGTTTAGATCCAGCCGGTATAAATCTCCTCTGACTCCATCTAAAAAGGATATCTGCGGAATATAGAAATAATATAAATACCCATTGTCAATACAGAAATGATTGGACATCGTATTTTTCATTGCAACAAGTACAGTGGTCTCTCCGGTCTGAGCATTCACACGGAATATGCGGCCCTCTAAATATCCATAAAGATATCCGTCCGTATGCTGCAGCAGTCCGTTTGCATCTTCATCAAAATAGGACACCGCGCCATAGCTCTCTTCCTTTTTCTCCAAAGTGACTTCCCACTTTTCATCCACCACAGTTTCCGGGGATGACTCTATGGTTTCCTCTCCTGCTTCTTCTCTTGTTTCTACAGCAGTTTTCATGGGATTGTACGTACCGGCACAGCCGCCAAGGAAAACGCAGCAGAGTAAGGCTGACAGTATGCTCTTCCGTACGCTTTTAAGTTCTTGTCTCGGTATCCTCATGAAATTCTCCTTCGTATAATAACTTCTAATGCCTTAATCTTATAATAGCTTTCTTATAAGAGAATAACAACCTATTTTTAAAAGCTTTTATGTTATATAATGGTAGTATAAAAAGTATTCCCGGGGTATTATCCCCGGGAATCTATTTTTTGCGATATTGCTTGATTTTGTGAATAATATACCATATGTCGGTACCTACGGTACCGGCGATAGCCATGACAAAGATGCCTTCGATCGTGAAATGAATATAGGAGAGGGTTAGGAAGCTGATAAGCAACAGCACCAGCATCCAATAGGCAAACGCCAGAACCGTGGTAAGCAGGAAAAAGATGATTTCCTTTATGATATCCCACTTTTTGTTCTGTCTATTCGACTCCATGACGCCTCTCCTTTTCTATACTTTCTATATCGTTTTTACATTATTTTAAGTAATTATATATACTTTTAGAATACCTTACTTCCCCAGAGTGTTACCTGATCGGACATACCTACGGCGGTAAATACCATGGTCTCAATGGTGGTGTACTCCACCTGCATGGATAAGGTAACGCCGCTGTAATCTTTCCCGTTTAAGTTCAGGACAATGTAGGGGGTTCCTGCCTCCAAGCTCCAACTGCCTTCGTAGTCCCCGGTGATCTTACCGTCTTCCGTCAGCGTGATCAGCTTAGGCTTCTTGGTCTCTAAGGAGCCGTAATTGATATCCATCTCATGCATGATGACTTCATAGTCTCCGGCAACGTCAGATACAGAATAACCGTCCTCCTTTAAGACCTCTCCCGTGGTCTGGTAAGGTGCTGCCAAAAGCCATCCTTCCTTACTGACAAAGAGCTGATGCACTTTTACAGAATGCCCTTCCGTTCCGTTGTCCGTACGGGTATGGAATACTATATAGGCTCTGCCGTCGTCATCCACAAATGCGGAATTATGTCCCTGGGCCACCTGCCCGTTATTGAAATTCCGCCATTTATAACCGCCCATGAGGCGCACGCCCACGGATTGGTTATAGTTGAAAACGTAGCTGTCATAATAAGCAGTATTGCCCAAAAGATCCACATAGTCCCCATCCGGGCGCTCCGAGCGGAAAATACGGACATTATAGCCGCCTGCCGCCTCCAGATTGCCGTAGGAAATAAAGAGGTAATAATAGTCACCGATATGCTGGATATAGGATGCCTCTCCGGAAACATAAGCTCCGCCCGCAATTTTCTTGCCGAAATAAGCGTCGGAATGCAGGTCGGTCTCATAGGTCACCGTATAATCCCGAAGTCCGGTCTCCTCGTCCAGCTCAAGCATGAAGATACCGCCCGACCAGGAACCGTAGGACATCCACAGATTGCCTTCTTCGTCGAAAAATACGCAGGGATCAATGCAGTTAGGCCACATATCGCCCCATTTTCTGTTGGCAATGCCATTGGTCACATAGCGCTCCGGAATCTCCTCCTCCCCTAATACCATGGGAGCATCCGTCTCACCATAGTCCTCCGCGCTAAAGCCGCCGTATACGATGGTACCGCCGTAGGAATAAGGACCGTCCACTGCATCCGCAATAAGCAGTACGATATTGGATTTCCAGTCATCGCCGTTGGCGCTTAGATACATGCAGTATTTTTCCATATGAGGATTGTAAATGATATCCGGCGCCCAAAGATAATCAAACCAATTACCGACTCTATCATCTTTGTTCCATGCCCGGATCTGACTTCTTACCTCTTCCGTAAAGCTCGCCCGGAAATCGGCATCAATACTGGTCCAATTATACAGATCATTCGTATAACCGCCGGTCATGTGGGTACCGAAAATATAATAGGTACCATCCTTCGGATCCTTGAAAATGGAAGGATCATGACAAGTGATCCTCTGGTATGTCATTCTGTCCTCAGGTGCGATCACCAGAAGCTGCTGTGTTACCGGAAACTCTATCACTGCACGCAACATGACCTCCTCCTCTGCATAGGTAATTCTTAAATAGGGACGCAGGGTAACTGTTTGTGCAGGCGCCGCTTCCACATATGACGCTTGGCCTAAAATGGCAATCGCAAGGAAAAGCGCTGCCGCACTCTTGATGTTTCCCTTCTTCTTTTTCTTTACAAGGCGCAGTACCACAACGATCAGACAGATTCCTACGCAGATGCCTGCGCCGATCAATATAACAATCGGCAGACTGCCGCCGGAACCGGTAAACAGAGCAGGATCTCCCACTAAGGTCCCGCTTATACTTGTACTTTCCCCAGATAGTATCTGAGGCAGTTCATTGGGCATGGAGTCTTCCTGTGCGGGAAGCAGCCCGTCGCTGTTGTTATAGGTAACGGTAGTGGCGCCGATATCCCAGTTTACCTTATTGTTTTCTACGGTAATGGTATAATGAATCTCTTCGCCTGCACGATATTCTTCCTTATCGGTTTCCAGCGTGATCTTGATACCCTCTTCCTCCGTAGTGTAGGAGGCACCCTCCGCGCTTACACCGATGGGAAATAACAACGCCATGAGCAGAATTGCCGGCAGCGCCGTAAACAACCTAGTTCGTTTTTTCTTATTCTTCATGTTGCCTCACATTCCGCCGAATTTACGGCATATCCTAATTTATCGCCAAAAATACAGAGCCGTGGGGCAGCAGTATAAATTCCGCCGCAGAGCACGGCTGATCCGTCCATGCGTCCAAAAGAACCCCCTGCCCGGGTAGCAGCTCATCACTTAATCTAATGGTGCGCTCTTCATCCGAGAGGTTAAAGACCGCCAGGTACTTTCCGTTTGCCCAAACTGCCTGCTTATGATCGGAAAGCAGCAACCTTGGCGTCCCGCCCTCTTTGAGACACGAGATCAAGTGGCGATTCGTTAAAAGACTTTCCGTCCAAGCATCCATCTTTGTCAGCTCGGTGCCGATCATAAGGGGCGAGCGGAAAATGCACCAGAGATTCATCATGGTGCGCTGCTCTTCCTTCGTGAAACGGCATTCCCATTCATTACCGAACCCCTTCCCCAGTCTGCCGATGGGCAGCATGTCACAGTCGGGATAGCAGCCCTTTGTCACATGCTTCTGCCAGATTTCGCAGCGTGCAAACATATCCTTCAAATAACGCCATTCGTCCCAGAAATCATCCGTGATCCGCCACATATTGGCATTCTGTTCGTAAAGATATGCCTCCTCGATCTTAGCCGGTCCGGGGGAAAGACTTAATACAATGGGCCTTTTACATTTCTCGATCGCCTCATGGAGCATGCGGATCTCCTGCTTACAGGAAGCATTATCCATACGGCAGATATCGTCGCATTTGATAAAATCCACGCCCCACTCGGCATAGAGTTCCATCAGGGAATCATAATATGCCTGAGCCGCTTCTACCTCGGGACGCAGTCCGTACATATCCGGATTCCATGGACAGATATTGTAAGCATCCGCAATCTCGTCTGCCGTACTTCCACCCTTGATCTTCACATGGTCATGGGCCGCTTTTCGGGGCACGCCCCGCATGATATGGATACCGAACTTCAGTCCCAGTTCATGTATGTATTTCGCGAGGGGACCAAAACCCTTACCTCCTGCAGAAGAAGGAAATCTCTCGGGATCCGGCAAGAGTCTGCCCCATTCATCCATTTCTACTTCGCCGAAAGGAATGTACTGAAATTCCTTGCGTCTGCTTCCCGCTTTGTGGGCATACCATTCGATATCCACCACGATATACTCCCAGCCGTAGGGTTTTAAATGCTCTGCCATATACCGTGCATTTTCCTTGACCTGCTCCTCTGTTACCGTGGTGTCGTAGTAATCATAACTGTTCCATCCCATGGGCGGGGTTGGTGCAAAATCATCTTTCCTCAAATCCGATCCCTCCTGATCAATCCAGGGCGGCCTACCAATGGTGGTAGGGGCAGCGTTCTTTTTTCCCTGCGGCCCTTAGTTCCACATAACAGCCGCAGGCAAGGCAAGTGCCTTCCAAAAGCTTTTCACAGTCCCTGCAGACCTTAAGACGCTTTTCATAGAGCGCATCATCCACCTTTTCATTGGGTTTCATCAGCAGCAAAACGCGCTCTAATTTCTCCTTGTAGGATGCCTCGTCGTATTCCCGAAGCAGGCAGCGCTTGCACCGCCTCTTATTCTCCTCCGCCTGCATACATCCTCCTACTTGCCTGCATTCTGTCCGTAATAAGCGTTGGCGCCGTGTTTTCTGAAATAATGCTTATCCTGCAGCTCTTGGGGAGCCGGTTTTACCTGAGGGTTGATCTGCTCCGTACGTGCTGCCATTTTTGCCACTTCCTCCAATACCACAGCATTGTGGACTGCTTCTGCCGCGTCCTTGCCCCATGCAAAGGGACCGTGGTTCTTGCAGAGTACTGCGGGCACCGCAGTCACATCAATATTTCTCTTCTTAAATTCGCTTACGATCAAAAGTCCCGTGTTCTTCTCATAGGCATCCTCAATCTCCGCCTCCGTCAAGGTCCGAAGACATGGCACCTCACCGTAAATATAATCGGCATGGGTGGTGCCATAGCAGGGAATGGAACGTCCTGCCTGCGCCCAGCTGGTTGCCCAGGAAGAATGTGTATGTACCACGCCGCCAATCTCCGGAAAAGCACGGTAGAGTTCCGCGTGAGTAGGGGTATCCGAAGAAGGATTGTAACGTCCTTCCACCCTGTTGCCGTCTAAATCCATCACTACCATATCCTCGGGTTTCAGCTCCTCATAGGGCACGCCACTGGGCTTTATGACAAACAGCCCGCTTTCTCTGTCAATGGCGCTGACATTACCCCAGGTAAAAGTTACTAACCCGTGCTTCGGCAGCTCCATATTTGCTTCATATACCGCTTTTTTCAATGCTTCCAGCATACTTTACCTCGTTTCCGCGCGGAATGATTCCACCGCTGCTTTTTCAATAGGAAATCCTGCTTTATACTGTCTGATAAAGGCTTCAAAGCCCGCCACATCGTCAGCGTCCGGCTGCTCCGTATGTCCTTTTGCTCCGGCAAATACCTTGGCATTTAAATACTGCTCCAGAGACTCGCCTTCTTCCTTCTTTAACAGATAAGAAGCCAATACCGCAATACCCCAGGCCCCGCCTTCTCCTGCCGTCTCCATAACGGATACGGGAGAATTCATTGCCGCCGCGGTGATCCTTTGTCCTACCAGAGGCGTTTTATATAAGCCGCCGTGTCCCAACATACTATCAATACGGATATGCTCTTCCTTTAAGAGAATATCCATTCCCGTCTTTAATGCTCCTAGGGAGGTCAGCAGATGGACACGCATGAAATTAGCAAGGCTGAATTTAGCATCCGGAAGCCGCACAAAGAGCGGTCTGCCTTCGGAAAAACCGGTAACAGGCTCTCCCGCAAAATAGTTATAGGCAAGCAGTCCGCCGCAGTCCTTATCTCCCGTCAGCGCCAGCTCGTATAGTTTACCGTAGAGGGCGTTACGGTCCGGATGGGTATCAAAGAGGGATAAGCATTCCTCAAACAAATTCACCCATGCATTCAGATCCGAGGTACAGTTGTTACAGTGCACCATTGCCACCAGATCGCCGGAAGGCGTGGTCACCAGATCAATGATATCATATACTTTGGAAAGCTCCTTTTCCAGTACCACCATGGCAAATACGGAAGTGCCTGCCGATACGTTTCCGGTACGCTTTGCCACGCTGTTGGTCGCCGCCATACCGGTACCGGCATCACCTTCAGGCGGACACAGAGGAATTCCGGCTTTCAGTCTGCCGCTCGGGTCCAGAAGAGCCGCACCCTCTTCTGTCAAGTTCCCCGCTTCCTCTCCTGCCATCAGCACTGTAGGCAGGATTTCTTTTAGTTTCCAGAAATATTTTCCATCTAACAACTCATCAAACTGTCCCATCATACGTGCGTTAAAATCACCCGTTTCCGTATCAATGGGAAACATTCCCGAAGCATCCCCCACTCCTAAAACCTTTTTACCTGTCAGCTTCCAGTGCACATAGCCCGCAAGCGTGGTCAGATAAGAAATGTGGCTCACATGGGATTCCATATTTAAGATTGCCTGATAGAGATGGGCGATACTCCACCTTTGGGGAATCGGATAAGAAAACAACTTGGTCAGCGCTGTCGCCGCTTCTTCCGTCATCGTATTGCGCCAGGTACGGAAAGGTACCAAAAGTTCTCCGTCCTTATCAAACGCCATATAGCCGTGCATCATGGCGGAAAGACCGATAGCGCCGATCTTTTCCAGCTTTACACCGTATTTTTTTTCAACATCGGCCGCCAGATCCGCATAGCAATCCTGCAGACCGTTCCAAACATCTTCAAGGGAATAGGTCCAGATGCCGTTTTCCAAACGATTTTCCCATTCATGTGCGCCCGAAGCGATGGGATTATGATCATTATCCGTCAGTACTGCTTTGATTCTGGTGGAACCCAGCTCGATTCCCAGCACTGTCTTTCCCTGCTCGAGCATGCTTTTGATTTCTTCTCCCATTATGGAAACCTCCTCTTTCTATTAACGGTAATATACCGAATTCCATCTTAATTCGTTTTTAAAATCCCTTAAATCGGTGCGTTCATCAATCACCACGCTCTCAATGCCCATAGCGTCCGCCCAGTCCGTCATCTGCTCCACGGACAGATCATAGGAGAATGCTGTATGATGTGCACCGCCGGCAAGAATCCATGCTGCCGCGCCCACTTCCAGATCCGGTCTGGGCGTCCAGAAAGCCGTTGCCACAGGTAATTTAGGCATGGGCTTTTCCACCTTCTTACAATCCACCGCATTGACGATCAACCTGAACCGGTTGCCCAGATCAATCAGGGAGGTTGCCACACCGGGGCCCTCCTTAGCCGTAAATACCAAACGCGCCGGGTCCTCTCTGTTGCCCATCGTCAGAGGATTGACCTTAATGGATATCTCTCCCTCCGCAATGGTGGGGCATACCTCAAGCATGTGCGCCTGCAGGATTCCCTCCTGTCCCGGTACCAGATGATAGGTATAATCCTCCAAAAAAGAAGTACCCTTGGCATCTTTGATGCCGGAGGTCATGATCTTCATCAGGCGTACCATTGCCGCGGTTTTCCAGTCTCCCTCCGCACCGAATCCGTAGCCTTTCTGCATCAGGCGCTGGATAGCAAGTCCGGGCAATTGCTTAAGTCCGCCCAGCATGCCGAAATGGGTCACTACCGCATGGTAGTCTCCGTCTTTTAAGAATTTTTCAAATCCCAGCTCGATGGCTGCCTGTACCGCCACCGCTTCTTTGAATGCCTTCTCGTCCCTGCCTTCCAATAAAATACGGTAGCTGCTGTAATATTCCTCTACTAATGCGTCTACATCCCCCTTGGAAACCTCATTTACATAGGCAATGGCATCGTTAATATTGAAATGATCGATCTCCCAGCCGAAACGGATCTGCGCTTCTACCTTATCGCCTTCCGTCACCGCCACGTTGTTCATATTATCGCCTAATCGGCAGACACGCAGGTGGCTGGATTCCATTACGCCGATGGCGGTACGCATCCAGTCTCCCAACTGACACTGTACTTTTTCGTCCTCCCAATAGCCTACGATGATCTTGCGCTCGATTCCCATGCGGCTGACAATATGTCCGTACTC
Organism: Lachnospiraceae bacterium; assembly: GCA_022510745.1. Taxonomy (GTDB): domain Bacteria; phylum Bacillota; class Clostridia; order Lachnospirales; family Lachnospiraceae; genus Acetatifactor. Next base: position 102,281 of record JAFLSY010000001.1, on the reverse strand, counting down.
CCTGTCGCCGTGAGCGGACTGATTTTCGTTCATAAAATCCATATCTATTGTATCATAGGGAAGCGCTTTGTTAAACTGAGTATGCAGGTGGCACAGGGGCTTTTTATATTCCTGCAGCCCTAATATCCACATTTTTGCCGGAGAAAAGGTGTGCATCCAGGTGATGACACCGGCACAGAGCTCGTCTGCATTTGCCTCGTTTAAGGTCTTGCGGATGGACGCCTGGCTGATCAGAGTCGGCTTTAATACCACCTGAAAAGGCAGACGGCCGGAAGCATTTAAACCCTCCACGATCTTTGCGGAATGCTCCGCTACCTTACGCAGGCACTCATCCCCGTAAAGATCCTGAGAACCTGTACAAAACCAAAATTGATACTGCTTTCCTGTTTCCATTCTTTTCCTCCTTCTTATAGAGACTTTGACTGTCCCTTATAATTGATTTCGATGATCAAAGACGGGATAACCCTTCTCGTCCCACTCTACCCGCATCAGCGTGGCATGGCGGTTGGGATCATAGAGCGGATCCCCCTCTATTTTTTCATAAGGTCTCGCATGGTAAACACAGACATCGGTGCCGTCCTCCAAGGTGGTAAAGCTGTTGTGCCCGGGTCCGTAGAGTCCTATTTCTCTGTTTGTGGTCAGTACCGGGTATCTCTCCTTCTTCCAGGCTCTGGGGTCTAACAGATCCTCCTCCTCTCCGATGCTCAGCATACCCATACAGTAGCAGGCGCCGGTGGCGCTGGCGGAATAAGTCACAAAGATCCTGCCGTTTCTCTTAATCACCGCGGGGCCTTCATTGACCCAGATGTCCTGTCTCTCCCAGTCATAATCCGGCGTGGTCAAAAGCACCTGCGCCGTGGCAAGCTTAGTGGGGGATTCCATCTTGGCAATGTAGAGATTGGAAATCTGGATTCCCACGCTCACCTTCTCTGCCCAGATAAAATAGCGCTCCCCCTTATTCTCTAAAATGGTAGCATCCAGGGAAAAAGCCTCAAAGGAATAGATATCCTCATCCGCACGCTGCATCTTTCCCCTCTCGATCCAGGCATCCTTCATAGGATCGGGTCCCGTACATTCTAAGATAAAGGGTCTGATCTTCCAGACATCTTCCTTCTCTCCCGCTGCAAAGTAAATATACCATTTTCCGTCCAGATAGTGCAGTTCGGGAGCCCAGATATGCTGGCTCATCTCCCCGCTCTCATGCTTTACCCAGAGCGTTTTCTCCTTCGCCTCAGAAAGCCCCATAAGACTGTCCGCACAGCGCAGCACGACTCTGTCGTAGGCAGGCACGGATGCCGTAAAATAATAACTGCCGTCGGTATGCCTGTACACATAAGGATCCGCACGCTGCATAATAAACGGCTTCGCTTTCGTTTCCCTGTCCATATTTTATCCTCCTTTGATAGTATGTCCGCCAGACATGCTATGCGCATGCCGTATTCCGGTTAAGATGCACACGCGCTTCGCTCGGTTAAGACACACATCCGCCCAGGCCGTGTGCCGGTCTGTGCGCATCCGCATCTTAACTTTTTAGAAAAAACACTCCGGATTCCGTATGATCTGTAACCCGGAGTGTTTTCTTACTTAATGCTTATGTCAGAAGCTTACGCTCCCATTATTCTTACTGAAGATCAATGAAGGAACCGTCTACGGTCAGGCAGAAGTACAGATCGCCATCAACTGCGATACCAGTATAAGACTGATTATAAACAGTGCCATCAACCGTTGTTACAACAGCGACAACATCAGCAGTATCGCCGTTATTGGTAATGGTCAGTTCAACAGCTGCGCCATCGATATCGGAGGTAAAGGTCTCCCAAACCCAATCGCAGGTAGCGGTTGCAATGCCATCATAGCCGGCACCCCAGCCCCAGTTATCCGCGCGCAGAACAGCATATTCCTTATAATCTGCATTATCATCTGCGGAATGAGCACCATCTACATTCTGCAGAACTACCAGGAAGTTATTCCAATTTGCCAGTTCATTACTCCAGTTCACAAAGTTCACAGTTACGGAGTCACCACTGGGAACTGCTGTAATATCAGAGAAAGCTGTCCACCATGCGGTAGAATAATCCAGAGCGCCTACTAAAGTACCGGTAATCGCAACATCGCTATGGTCAACTGCAACGGGCTCAACCTCCTCCTCAACAGGAGTACCTTCGGGTGCTACGGAATTCACATTAGGATCGCCCAGTTCATACAAGGACAATACCTGTCCTGCAGTCAGAGCACTGTCAAATACCCACAGATCGTCAACAAATCCCTTGTAGAGGGTATCCCAGTAGTTGATACCAAACCAGGACTCAAACTCAGCGCCGTCGGGCTTCATGATGTTAGGAGCCAGGGTTGCGTCCCAAGTGTACTCAAAATAAGCGTTGCTGGTGTAGTTAGCCTGAGAATCGTATACCAGCTGTCCATTAATATAGTACTGTGCACCTACGGTAGTGGCGCCTGTAGGACCGTTCTGTACTTCTCCGGAAGCTACGATGGTAACCATCGCCCACTCCTTAAGACCATGTCTCTCACCATCAAAAGCGTACATCCAAGGCCAGCAAACCGTGCCGTCCTGTGCATTACTTGCCACGTTACGGCTCCATACAACAGGGAAATATCTGAAGTCTTCACCGTCGAAAGCAACCTGGGTCACGTTCATCCATGTAACATTACTGGTGGCATCCGATCTACCAACATTATAGCCCAACACCATAGTAGGTCCATAGTTGGAGAGCCTGTCTGCATTGACCCAGAAGGATACTGTATAAGCATCGGTATTGGTAGGTGCCAGATGCAGATTCAGGGCGTGCTCACCGTCCAGATAGAGTGCCTGGCCTACAGGACCGTCAGCATAGCTGAGTGTTGCAGCAGAATCAGTGATGCCATAAGTAGCGCCATCCAGATCGCCTAAATCCTCAGTACGCTCCACTACCGTATAGCCTTCGCCCGCACCCTCATCAAAGGTGATATGAGCAAATGCTTCCGGCAACGCATCTGCCGTTACATTATCGGGCGTAGTATCGCCCTGCTCCGGAGTCGTTTCCTGCGTATCCGGAGTGTCGTTTCCTGCATCGTCACCGCAGGCTGCCAGAGAAAGCACCATTGTGGCTGCAAGCAGTACGCTCACAATTTTCTTTTTCATATTTTCCTCTCTTTCTGCCGCTTTTGCGGCTTTCGACCGGGAGACAGATCACCCCGCCTCCCGATCGCTTTTTGCATTACTTAAATCTATAGAAACCCGTACACCGTTACTACGGCATAAAGGAATCTACCACTGCCTGATACTGCGCCAGTTCCTCATCGGAAAGAACATTATAGCCGTCGGGACCAAAGTAGGAGATCATTGCCTCCGCATGGTAATAGTTGGCCTGCTCGGTGGCTTCCTCTACATAGTCCGCCGCCTTTCCCCTGCCCTGATCCACCAGATCATGAATACCGATCTTATTGAAGTACTGATCACAGAAGTTCCAATAACCTGCTATATTATACCAGCCATAAGGAACCGGTCTGGTCACGCTGTCAAAGAAATCGTCCCAGTAGATCTTGTTCTCTTCATAGTGATAGAACAGTTTCTTATAACGGTACCATACATTCTGATCCATGGTCAGAGGCATGGACATATGTGCATTCCTTAAAGGTACATTGGAAGCGTTCGTAATAGTCTCGTCCTCATAGATATCCAGTCGTGCATTCCAACCGTCTACACCGAAGGTCATCCATTTAAGCAACAGGTAAGCTTCGTAAGGATACTGACAGGAAGTGGACACACCTGCCATATACATCGCTCCGATAACATTGTGCTCTTTCTCGTCAACCACGTTGGGGGTTACATAGGGAATGATATCCAGTCCCCACTGATCCTGATAGCCTTCCACACCCCAGATATTCATAAAGGTCCAGAAGCCCTCGGAGAATACTGCAACGTGACCGGTGGTACCAAAGTAACCCTCCCAGTCACCGGTCCAGTCTTCCATTTCCTGGGTCTCGGTCTGAGGCGCCACATAGCCGGCTTGCTTTAAGTCAGCAAATTCCTGCTCACCCACTGCCCAGTAGGACAGATCAAAATCCGTACCATTGAAACCGAACTCACCCTTTATAGCACGCACATCAGGAGAGGTGGCCGCAATACCGTAGAGGGAATCCAGTCTATTGTAATAGCCCAGTCCGAAGTACTTCATCTCTCCGCCGCCCGGCTCTTGGGTAGCCGCTTTGATCAGATCGATCATCTCAGCCCAAGTCCAGTCGGTTCTGGGCATATCGATATTCAGCTTCTGGAGCACGTTCCTGTCAATAAAAATAGCGCTGGGGAAGTACTGGGTAGGTACCGCAAATCTTGCCGAGGTATCAAAGCAGCCGATACCGTATTCATTGATGGTCGGCAACAGATTCTTGGTTTCCGGGTCTGCATCATAGTATTCGGAAATATCCGCCCAATACATATTGGCAAGAGCAGTATCTGAGTCCGTACCGGCAAAGACATCGGGGAAATTTCCCGCGGTAGCCGCTGCAGAAAGATCCTGGCTCATGTCCTCAATCTGACGTACCTCAACCTTGATGTTGGGATATTCGTTCATGAAGGCCTCTGCCATCAGCTCCATGGTGGTCTCATCCTCATAATGCCAGAAAGTAAGGGTAATTTCATCCGTTGTTACGCCGTTCTCATCCACGTTTCCGGAAGGACCGCTTTTCTTGTCGCCGCAGCCGCCAAGGGAAAATACCATTGTTGCGGCAAGCAGCAAACTTACAACTTTCTTTTTCATTTTTTATCCTCCTTTTTTATCTCTATCCGGCTGGCAAACAGCCGGTAATAGTCTTTTTCTTATTCGCCCGTGATACCCGTCCTGTCGATACTCTCTATAAAGTATCTCTGTAATACGAAATACATCAGCAGCAGGGGCAGGATACTGAGCGAGGTCGCCGCCATACGCACCGATTCGTTTAAGCTGGTTGCCATATCACCCACCGTGGCACGCGACTCATAGTTTGTGGTAAAGTTCTTTAACTGAATCACCAGATTGGTCCATTCACTGTGAGTGGTAAGTCCTCTTACATACAGTTCCGTCAAATAAGATTCGTTCCAGTACCATACAAAGGAAAACAGAAACACGGTCAGAATGGCTGGTGCCGCAGAGGGTACCGCAATCTTCATAAAGGACTTAAAATAGCCTGCACCGTCAATCTTAGCCGCCTCGATCAACACCCTGGGTACCTGTTTGAAAAACTGGTAGAAGATCAGAATAAAGATGGGCGCATTCAATCCGTTACCGAATACGGCGGGCAGGATAAATGCCCAAAGGGTGCCAGCCAAATGGGTGTTATTGTATAGCACATAGGTGGGGATCATGGTCACCTGACTGGGCAGGATATAGGAAAAGATCAAAAGCCCCATCAGAATGCTCTTGCCCTTAAAGGAAAAACTGGCAAAACCGTAACCCACCACCATACAGATGAAAAGATTGCATGCCGTAGGCAGCCCTGCAATCAGGATTCCCTTTAGAATGGACATCCAGAAATCCATACTCTTAGCGGCGTCAATATAATTCTGCAGATACAGACTGCTGGGAATCCATTTCACAGAGGTATCCAGCAGATCGTCCCTGTTCATAAAGCTGGTACTGAACATGTAAAGGATCGGGTACAGATAGATGAAACCGATGCAGATTAACAGCGCATATACCACAAACTGTTTACCGACGCCTTCCTTCTCCCTAGTACCGAACACAAAGCGGTTCAACTTTTCCTTGGTCAACTTTTTAGCGATAGTCTCCTTCACCGCTGTAAGTCTTGTAGCTGCGCTTCTTTCTTGCACGCTCAAGTTTTTTGGCATTTCGGATTCCCCTCCTTTCTATTTTCTTGGCAAGTCTTGCTTCTTTCTTCATGGCACGCTTCCTGCGTTTTACCTGTCTATCATAAATATCCTTCTTAGAGCCTAACAGCAGGAAGAACAACAGAACGATCAGCGTTACGATGAGCGAGTACATCCATGCCATTGCGGAAGCATATCCATAACCCTTTTCCTTAGTTCCGGAGAACATCGCCGATTCAATCATATTGATCAATTCGTTCTGCTCGTTGCTGGATAAGAAGATTACGGAATAGACCGCATTCAACAGGATCATGGGCTTGATGGTGGGAAGCGTGATCTTCCAGAAACATTCCCATTTGGAACCTCCATCGATCTTTGCAGCCTCGTAAAGCGCCGAATCGATCTTTTGCAGTGCCGATAGGAAGATCAGTATCTGTACACCTGAATACCACAGGATCATGATCATATTGGAGAACAACTCTCCTATGGACTCCGCCAGACTGTAAGGCAGGAAGGTATCCAATGCATTCACAATGGACTGCACGTTCATAACGGGGATACTTGCCGCATCCTGAGATACCAACATATTCATCACCGGTCCGCTGACAATGATCACCGGCAGGAAAAAGATCAGTCGGAAAAATCCCTTAAACCGAATCTGTCCGTTCAACATCATGGCGATCATCAGCGCAAATACTACGATGATGGGAACTTCCAGGATCGTCTGCCACAGGTAGGTTACAATCTGCTGTGGAAATTCCGGATTCTCTAACCATATCTGGGTAAAGTTACCGGTACCTACATAATTGAAATTGGTTCCTAACGGTGTGATCCTGATATTGAACCACATATAGTAGAAGGACTGACCGAGAGGATACAGCATAAACAGCAGTACGCCTATAATCCATGGAGCTATAAAGGCATAGCCCGCCAAGGCTTCCTTCCGTTCCAGTTTTCCGATTTTCCCCTTGGGTTTTTTCACTTTCTTTTCTTTACTCATTTACTCAACCACCTTATAGGACATTCCTTCGAGGGTATGACCGTCTATACTTTTCTGTGTGCTGCTGTAATTCAAATAAATTTTCACACCGTTGTCATAGGTTACGATCGTGATGCCGTCTTCTCTGATTTCATGCCCCGTGATAAACGCACCTTCCAGTTTTTCATTCACGGCACGGAGTTCTTCCGTATACTCTAAGATGGTATCTCGGTACACGCTGTACTCCGAGCTGTATATATCACTGGAATTGGTATAAATCAGGTTTGCAGAACTTTCTTTCGTAATATAGAAGGAAGGATAGGTTCCCGTCTCCACTAACTTTAAGAAAAATTCCTGCTTGTTGGCCTCAAAATTCACATACTCCGAATATACCGGCATAACGCCCTTTAACACGATGGAAAAGAACGGTACACTTTCATCCTCATACATATAGCTGGAAGTATACAGGGGCATATCCAAAAAAGCATCCGTATACTGCCACAGATATGCCAGAGGAGTCTCCAGTACCAGATTCGTAGAGTCATCCAGTGAAGAGAGCAGGCCCGCATAGCTGTCCGCACAGTCATACCGGGTATAGTAATTGCCGCTATAGTTATAGGAATACAGTGTATTGCTAATTCCTGCTACCGCCAGATTCGTGATTCCCTCCTTTGCCGCCTTAGTCACAAACTTGGTTAAGAGAGTATCGCTCCTTGCGGGCGTCAGATACATAAATTCTTCATACACATCCTTATGGGTCTCTTCTTCATATTTCCTCTTATTGATCTGCTTTACCACATTAAAGGTTGCATTCTGTTCCGTAGGATTAATCCGCAGCGCATCATCGTATAAGTAGAAAAGAATACCTTCTTCCTGCACATCTCTCATCAGGGAGGTCAATTTCTTCGTACCGCCGATCTTGGAATCTGCTTTGTATGCGCTGATAGGCACATTATACAGCCCCCCCTTTTGCCAACCCTTATAGACACTAAAGAGCTCTGTTATGCCTTCCGCATTTAAATCCTCATAGATTTCACGGATATCATCCACGGTTGTCATCACGATGGCACTAGTCCCGATGACCCATTTCTCCCTGTCCGTTCCCAGAAAATCCAAACGGGTCCGATAGGTATCCTCTTTCATTGTAAGTCCACCGCTATCTAACAGATATTCCCTGTAGCGGTTTGCCATACCCGCATAGTTCGCATTAGTTCCTGACAGGAAGCAATAGCGGACTTGCAAATCCGAATGACTCCTGTTTGTCTCCACCACATCGTAAGAACCGACGGTAGAAATATTACTGGTAGGCTGCTTATATAACTTCCGCTCAATGAAACGGGCATATATCCTGTTATAATTAATATTTACACCATTGGGCGCCGCCTCTATGGTAGCCCGCTCCGCACCTGACTCTACAATGGCAAGATATGCGATCTGATCCTCCGTATAAGCCATACCATAAACAGGCGCAAAGATCAGATTGGTATCATTGATCATTTCATATCTGCCCCAGAGCATAGCGCGTACTGTCGTCTCTGTAAACCCGATGTCACTACCATAAATCATACTGGAATAACCGCTTTTAAAGCGACCTTCCTTATCATCTAAATAGATCAGTGCACCGTTGCCGTCCGGAATGAACATATAGCCTTCTTTGCTGTCCAGATAAGACGCACCCATATAGGGATAAATAGCAATGGTTCCGATATAATAGGTATCACCATCTTCCCGTATGGAGTCGTCCGGAACCCGTGCTACAACGCCGTCCTCTGTCAATTCTACCTCCAGACGCATACCTACCTGATAGCGGGTCCAATAAACTTCCGCCGTAAATCCGTTGCTTGTATAGCTGATCTGCTTTGTCACATCGTCATTGACCAAATCCGCCTGCTGATTATCCACGGTAGAATAAATCATCTGCAATACCAGCGCAGAACGCATGGCTCCCATCCAGGTATCGTTGTTTTTGCCGTCGTCATAGCTGACTGCGGATTCCATATAAGCGCCTGTTGCCTTATCCAGCACGATGATGGAGAGATATTCCTCATTCATATACAGGGCATATGCCTCATTTTCCGCGATCAGGGAGTGCCCGTTGATACTGGACTGCGTGGCCGCATATACCGAAAGGGGCGCATGACTTCCCACCAGAATAAACAGGATAATGGCTGCCAGCAGCAATGCAATTGTTTTTTGAAATTTAACTTTAATTGCCAAGCCTATACACCACCTCTCCCGCTATGGATTGGATGAAATCAAATACCTGTGTCCACAGCATATAAATAATGAACGCCAGCAGTACCGCTATCAGTATGGTAAATACAGTCAGTCCGATAATCTTGACTGTTTCTTTTATGTTGTAATTGTTGATCTCCCGTATGGAAATGAATACCAGTATGGCAATCCACACCAACATGAACAGTTGGGCAAACTCCACGAAGAAGACTTCGTTGAAAGTCACCACATGGGAGATCACAAAGATGATCGGGGTGAATACAATATAGGGAGCCAGGCTGTAGATGAAGGAACAGTATATATGCTTTAACTTACCTTCGCCGTCATTGATCGTACAGATCAAATAGTTACAACCCGTCACCAAAACCACAGCGATCAGTATCATACCAATATCGGATATGATATCGTAGTAGCCCTCTCTCACCGTCTTTAATAAAAATCCGCAGAAATATTTATTAATGACATAGAAAAGCATAATGAGCACCAGCATGATATTGGCGCTGCCCACGGAAACCTGATTCTGACGTTTGATACCGTAACAGCCATCCAAAGGATGTCTCATAAAGAAGAACATGTAGCGAAGCTGTTTAACCAGTTTCAAATTTCCAAACCGGCTCAGCACATCCCGCACCGGCTTTAAGATTCCCTTCTTCTTATCCAGATAGCCTAAGCATTTCATTATCAGCCACAGTGCTACGACCACTATCAGCACGGTCACCATATTCCGCTTCAGCCAGTTGTTGCGGATTTCCCAAAATGCATCCGAATACCCGTCATAGTCCTTGGCAAGCTTGGAATAAGCAATTGCTTCTTCATAATTCTCTTCCTGCAGAAGCGCCCTGCCCATCGCCATATTAGCATAATCGAACAAGTTGTTCATCTTTAAGACTTCTGTCAGCGGCTCCTTGCTCTCGGTATATCTGCCTTTGGAGTACAGATACAGTGCCTGATGTAAAAGGTCTGTAAACTCCGTGGGTTCATAGATCTGAATCCAGGCATTGTCGGAGTCCAGTACGTAGATACGGTCCTCCGTATCCACCTGAATCGCTTCCACTTTGGTGGAAAGGCCGATCCGCTGCTGTCCGTCATCGCTGCCGCCGAATACAAAAAGCAGTTCGCCTTCGTTATTGTATTCATAAATGAAGCCTTGAGAAGAAGCAACGAACACATTGTCATGGTTGCCCACCGCTACCGCCGCCGGTATCTCTTCATAAGCATCCGGTTCGATCATATTGATGCCGGCGATATTCAAACGCTTCAGCGTATCTTCTTCTTCACCTCGGGTAACCGTATAGATCAGACCCTTTTCGTCAATTGCCATATTGTCCGGCGTAGCCGGGATATTACCTTGGGACTTGGCTCTCTGGGCATCTGTCTGAATGGCCCTCCAGATAATGTTCCACAGGGAAGGATCCGTGGCGTTTGTACCGAAATATCCTAAGAAAGTACCGCCCTCCACAGGACTGATCTGCACAATACCGTTGGTATTGGACTCACAGATCACATACATGGTCCCCGCTTCGTTCACAATGACTTTCAAGGGTAGGAAGTCCTGAGTACTGCCATATAGGGGATGATCCGGTCTGCCATAGGTCTGAATCAGTTTGCCTTCAGCGTCAAACACGAAAATACTCCTTGCGTCACGGTCCGCCACATAGCAGGTATGATCCGCCGTTACATAGATACCTCTGGGGGTCACCAGCGTACCCTCACCGAAAGTATCCACCAGTTCGCCCTCCATATCGGATACCACAACTCTGGCATTGCCACTGTCCAAGATATAGATATAGCCGTCCTTCGTGATCGTAAAATCCGTCGGTCCCACCAGCGCTTCTTCCCCGATCTTGGTGATCGTCATATAGGGCAGGTACGCCGTCTGGGTCTCCGTTACATATCCATAACCGTCCACGGTATAGGTACGATACGGAGAGTCCGCATAGGTCTCCATGGGAATTGCCGCCACACCTATTGCAAGGAGAATTGCCGTCAAGCCTAATAATTTCTTTTTAGCTGCCTTTCTTTTCAATTCCTTCTCCCTCCCGCCTTTACTTAATACCGGAATGCGCCATGGTATTCATTACATTCCTCTGCAGGATACAGAACAGCAGCAGATTAGGTACGAACATGATTAGGGATGCCGCTGCCGAAATACCCTGTCCGGCTACCGTATTAGTCGTCGTTGCGCTGGCCAGCGTATTCATATAGAATGCAAGCGATTTCAGGCCTTCGTCATTCACATAATAATTGGAAGCTTCCATATTGGTCCAAACCTGCTGGAACACCAGGATTGCCGCCGTAGCGATCGCCGGTTTGATCAACGGTATGATTACCTTAAAGTAAATTTGCAGTTCCTTTGCTCCGTCCATATAAGCTGCTTCAATCAGGGACTGAGGTACTTGATCCACAAACTGCTTTACCAAAAACAGCGCCACGGGCAGCGGAATCAGGGGCAGGATCTGCGCCCAATAAGTATTGGTCAGTCCCAGAACGTTTACCACCAAGTATCTGGGAATCATTACCGCTACCGGTACGAACATGAGTGCCAGCTGGTTGATCTGCATCATCACCGTTCTGCCTTTGAAACGCAGTTTGGAAAGCGCATATGCTGCAGCCGTGGAGAATATTAACGATGAGAACACCACGGTTATAGTGATTAAAAGGCTGTTAAACACGTATTTGGAAAGCGGTATGCCCGCAGATCTGGATGCCTTGAACAGCCCGCGGAAGTTATCCAGAGTGGGATGTACCGTAATAAACTTAGGCGGGAATGCAAACAGTTCTTCCATAGGCTTAAACGCGTGGAATATGATAAAGACAATGGGCAACCCTGTTATTATCACCAGCGGAAGCACTATCAGAAAAATCTTGATCTGTCCCCTCTCAAATCCCTTGGGGTTTATTTTATGTCCTTTATATGCCATGTTCCGCCTCCTAATCTTCTCCGAACAGTCTCTTGGATATCGTAGAGAATATTTGTACAATCAACAACAACGCCACGGAAACAGCCGCCGCATAACCCATTTCATAACGGATAAAGCCGTAATCCTCAATATGGTTCACAATTAACTGTGCAGCATAACCGGGCGTGGGGTTGCCGGCAAGCAGGGAAGCAATCTGTCCGTTTTGGAATGCGCCTACGATCTGCATAACAGCCGCAAACATCATCTGCGGTTTCATGCTGGGTATAGTCACATAGATCATTTCCTGAAAACGGTTCTTCACACCGTCGATGGCAGCGGCCTCATACAGGGATTCGTCCGTATTGAGGATACCTGCCAGAATTGCCAAAAAGCCTACACCCATACTGCTCCAAAGTCCGATGATAATAACGATGGGCAGCAAATAATTTGTATTGACCAGCCAGATGATGGGTTCGTTTATCACGCCCAAGTCCATCAGCCAACTGTTGATGTAGCCGGTCTGGTCTCCCGTAAACATAATCTTCCAAAGTACCGTCATGGCTACGCCGGTGGTCATGCTGGGGGAATATAAGATCAACGCGAACACCGTCCGGGGAAGCTTGGGCAGATTGGCAAGTGCCCATGCAAGTAAAAACGCAAGCACGTATCCTCCCACCCCTACGATTAACGCATATTTCACGGTGTTGGGCAAAACATACTGCATAAAAGTCTCATCACTGGTGATCAGGTTTATGTAGTTTAAAAATCCCACAAACCCCGGAAACTGAATGGCATTAAAATTCGTAAAGGAAAGGATAATTGCCAGGGTTACCGGCGCCAATATGAAAATGCAAAACAACAGGGCGTAGGGGAGGATAAATAAATATCCCGCTTTATTGGAGTTTTCCCTGCTGCTGATCTTGGTCTTCTTACTCATTGCTACCTCTCATTCTTCTGCTCATCGCAGTGCTTACCTTTTCCCTAATTGCCTTTTTCTTCAAAGATCCTGTGCACCACATCCACGGAAGGAACCAGATATTCTTCGATTACATTGCCCTCGCTGTCAATATAGCCGAATTCCTCCAGTTTGCGTTCCGTTTCCCGATTTACAAGTTTGACCATTTTATCGATCCTGGAGCGCAATGTATCTCCGTTTACTACAATATCGTTAAAGGCATTACTTAATTCACGCTCCATCATATAGCTTCCCAAAAGTCTGGGCGCTTCCAGAATATTGGAAGCCTGCTCCATGATGACCTCCTTATGTGCCGTAGGATAGGGCAGCATGCCAAATGCCTCTAAGTTTGCAGTGGGCCAGATATACTCGTCACCGTACATGATCTGCAGCATCTGTCCGAATTCCGCCTGCACCTCAGCACTGGACCACCATTTCATGAATTCCCATGCCTGTGCTTCCCGCTCGTCGTCGGACTTAAACATTACCGTACTTTCCGCGCCTCCCGAGCAGTACCGATAGATCTCACCGGTCTCTTCATCCACAGTGCCGGGAATCAGAGCGATTTCCCAGGAATTGGCAATCTCCGGCGCCGCATTCAAGATCAGGTTATAGGAATTGAAATCCGCAATTCCTATGGGAAGGTCACCGTTACGGAAATGCTGATAAAAATTGGGTACATCCACCGGCAAGTTATATAAGGTGAACAACTCGGTCAACGCTGTGATACCTTCTATCGCTTCCTCATCGTTCACTGTCAGATCCAAGGCTGTTTCCCCATAGAGGGTACCGCCGTACTGGAAGATTAACGGTGTGGTACCATGGAAGTTGCGCATCACCAGCATGGATGCCGTAGGATAGTACACATTCAGTCCTCTCATCTGCAGATCCGGCAGCATGCCAAGCAGCTCATCCATTGTCTCAGGCGGCTCCAGTCCCAATTTATCCAGAATATCCGAGCGATAAAACATTACATAGAAGTTCATGGTCTCCGGCAGGGAGTACAAGCCATCTCCGATTACAGAGGAAACCAGGATACCGTCGCTGTACCTGCCAAATACTTCTTTAAAATCATCAAACTTGGTCAGATCCACTAACGCTCCTCTGATACCCAACTCAAACGGAATAGCATAATTGATGCCCGTGGCAATATCGGGCGTATCTCCCGAAGCATTCGCAAGCACCAGCTTGTTGGCATCCGTCATAATGGACAGATCCACCTCAATACCGGTCTGTTCGGTAAACTGCTCGTCGATCATCTTCTGCATGATCTCCACATACTGTCTGGGTCTGTTCACCCATACCTGCAGATGTTCCTCATTGGTATTGCTTGCCGAATAGGAGGTACCAAAGAAGGAATGTATGAAACGCTGAATGGAAAGCCAGATACTCTGGAAAATATTCAGCTTCTTCGGCAGCTTTGCATCCTCCTGATATATATATATCCTGTCTATGGAAAGATTGTTGTCATTGATCAGGTCGATAAAGTTGGCAATCTGGGTGTTAATGGAGTTGACACTGGTAGAAAGCTCCGCCACACGATAGATCAGCTCGTTTGGCTCATCACCCAAGGTCTTTAGCTGCTTTGCCGCAATGATCAAATAAGCGAATGCCGCCACGTCTTCCGGATCGTCGGTATCCACAAACTGCGTGCCGATCTCGGCAAGTTCATAAAGGATATCCACCCAGCCGTAGATTCGATCCTGCACATCCGGTATATATCTGGTCAGACGCAGATCCCTGTATTTGTCCTTGTTGGTACCTGCTACCTTGGTTACTTCCAGAGAGAGGTCGTTAATACCGCTCATGACCTCATCGACCATCTCCAGTACATAGCGGAGATTTTCCTCACTGATGGTGATGGATATGTAGTGATCGCCTTCATCCAGCCAGACGCTGAGCTTATTGCCATCATCATCCTCCAGAGAAACGGTACGATACTTGGTGGTGTATTCCGCCTGCCAGTTCTGGAAAGCGGTATTTGGAATCTCTCCGTCAATTCTCCAATCCAAAAAGACGGGGAAATCATTTTTGTCGGACTGCTTATAGTTCATCCCAAAATAGTAGTAACCCGGATCACTCACATAGAATTCCCAGGTAATGGTCTGCCCAGCGTTCTTAAAGGAACTGCTGTCCACAGTATTGAGCACGGTCTCCGTAGCAGACAGAGGATACAGTGCGGAATCATATTCCCCTATAGCATGAATGGAAGAATCGTTTCGTTGATAGAAATCCTCTCCTTGTATCACGATCAGTTCCTGTCCCGGCGCTTTCTCCGAGCCCGTATATTCCGGTACCGTTTCCGGCGCCGTCAGGCCTATATTTCCTAGCAAGAAGCTGCCTTCATTGATGCCGATCTCCAGTTCATGCGCACCCGCCGTAAGTTCCACGAAAAGGGGTGCGGCATAACGGTAGCTGGCGTCGGACAGATATTTACTCTCCCAACGCATCAGCTTATCGGGCAGGGAAACGATCTCATTGCCGTATCGGTCTAAAGAAATCTCCTCTTCCTGTACCCAAGTGGTCTCAAAGGAAAGATTTCTGGTCTCATAAAAAGGAAAGTCCCCATCTATTTTCATAGACAACTCAATAGGAAGAATGGACTGATCATAGGAGAAATAATCAAAGCTTATCCAGTAAAGTGCCGTCTGGGGTACTTCCACCTGTAAATGCAGCACATCACCGACGGTCACATTGGCCACCTGATTGGCATAGTCATAATTCTCACTTGTCAGATAAGCGGCATCCTCCGCCTTAAGCACCTGATCCATGGGAAATACAACTGCATCACCCGTATAGGCGGATGCCGTATAGCCCGCACTGACGGCAGTATAATTGACGGTCAGTCTCTCAATACTGAAAGTTTCCCCCAGAGCCGCCGTCACCTCGCTCTGTGCATTCTCTTCCGTGTCGGCATATACTGTTTTTGCCGCAAAGTCCCCAAAAAACATCTGAGAGATTATGCTGATTGCCAATCCTGCCGCTATTAGTTTCCGATATCCCTTCCGCATCATTCTACGGAACCTCCTTACTGACCGTTCTTGACCGTCTATTACACTGTTACTTCCAAATGCAGCACACTGCAGGCAGGAATGGTAAAGCTTATGGTGTTGTCCTTTATCCTACAGTCGTCAAAAGTCTGGGTGTGCACCTTATTCGGTGCGTCAAAGGTATTGTGGGCATGCATTTCATCCGTTAAGACCGTGCCCTTTACCGCTTGTATCTTCGTCTGAGCGAAAATCCCCTCGATCTCATAATCCTTTTCCGCGGAAAGATTATTCAAGGTAATATGAATCTTTCCGTCCTTGCCTAAGGATACGGATTCACTCAAATTGGGAACCTGGTACTCTTCCTCCAGTCCTATGGTCTCCGTCTCTATGTAACTGTCTAACAGTTCTGCATCCTGATGGTGCTTATACATATTAAATACATGATAGGTGGGCGTCAGAAGCATCTTATCGCCATCCGTCAGGATCACTGCCTGAAGCACATTGACTAACTGTGCAATATTTGCCATCTTCACACGGTCGCAGTGCTTATTGAAGATATTCAAGTTGATTCCCGCCACCAGCGCGTCACGCATGGTGTTCTGCTGGTAGAGGAAACCGGGATTGGTGCCGGGTTCGCAGGTAAACCAAGTTCCCCACTCATCCACGATCATCCCCACTTTGCGCTCCTTGTCATACTGATCCAGAATTGCGCCGTGCTGCTTGATCAGGGTCTCCATATACAGGGTCTTACTTAAAGTCTTATACCATACCTTTTCGTCGAAGTCCGTAGCGCTTCCCTTCACTTCCCAGCCTTCGGGATGCGTATAATAATGAAGAGAAATACCATCTAAGAGTCCGTTCTCCTTGCCCGCTCCCCGATAGAGGGTCTTCAGCACGCCTTCCGTCCACTCATAATCATCCACGTTAGGACCGCAGGCTATCTTATAAATAGGCTTCTTGGAATCGTAGGTTCGCACATAAGTCTGATAATTGCGGTACAGATTGCCGTAATATTCCGGATTCATATTGCCGCCGCAGCCCCAGTTCTCATTGCCCACGCCGAAATAGTCCACCCGATAAGGAGCTTCGTGACCGTTTTTCTTTCTTAATTCCGCCATGGGGGATACGCCCTCAAAGGTCATGTATTCCACCCATTCGCTCATCTCCCGCACCGTGCCGCTGCCTACATTGCCGTTGATATAGGTCTTGCAGCCTAACTGGCGGCACAGCTCCATATACTCATGGGTTCCGAAGCTGTTATCCTCCACCACGCCGCCCCAGTGGGTATTGATCATGCGCTTACGGCTCTCCTTAGGTCCGACACCGTCCATCCAATGATATTCGTCCGCAAAGCAGCCTCCCGGCCAGCGCAGCACGGGGATCTGCATTTCCTTTAAGGCGTTCACCACATCATTGCGCATGCCGTTGGTATTGGGAATAGGGGAATCCTCTCCCACATAAAGCCCTTCATAGATGCATCTTCCCAGATGCTCCGAAAAATGTCCCTGTATCTCCTTATTGATATGACCTTTGCGGTTCTGTGGATTAACATAAAGTCTGAACATCTTGATCTCCTTTTGTATATACGTTTTTTCTCAAAATGCACATCCTGCCAAAAACATTTTCCTTGGGGCTTAGGTATACATCTTGTCTGATTATTTCAGTCTTTGTTTAAGCATTCCATGGATTTATGGTATTATAAATCATTTTTCAGTCATTTATTTAAGTGTTTACTTTAATAAATACTTTTTCACTTACTCGTATTTTCATTTTACTATGGCAAGCTTTATCTGTCAATCTACATTTTTTCTTTCACATACAGAATTTTCATTACATTTTTATGCAAAATGCACATATATTTTTTCTTTTTGGAGATTCTAAAGTGGATTTTCTTTGCATATATTGTACATAGCGACTATTTTTGTATTGACTTAACTAATCGCCGCGCTTATAATTTTTATCAGATTGATATAATCAATACTATGAAACGGAGAATGCCATGCTGTACATACATTCACTGAAAGATGCGGAAGAAATTTTTAAGGCGCTCAGTACACCCATGCGGCTGCGCATCATGGAACTTATACACGAACAGGAAATGAGCATGAACGATCTGGCGGAAGCACTGAACCTTACCAACAGCGCTATCTCCCTGCATGTCAGCAAGCTGGAGGACGCCGGTCTGGTCACCATACGTACTGCCCCCGGTAAACGGGGAATGATGAAGATCGTCCAGCCGGTTTATTCCCGTATGGTCGTAGACATCGCGCCCCAAAACAAACCGGGGCATTGCTATCAGGACGATATTTCAATCGGACAATATTCTTCCTGTGACCCACATCCCACCTGCGGACTTGCCACCACTTCCAGCATCATCGGAGAACTGGACGCCCCGAGAGTCTTCTCTTATCCGGAACGCTTTCGCGCCGGTATCCTGTGGATCGGTCACGGCAGCATCACCTACAATTTGCCCAACAGGCTCAATGCGGGACAGATCCTTAGAGAGCTGCGGATCTCCTTTGAAATTTCTTCGGAATGTCCGGAGATCAACGAAGATTTTCCCAGCGATATTTATTTTGAGATCAATGACGTTCCTTTAGGAAAATGGATCAGTCCCGGAGACTATGGTTCCCGCCGAGGTATCCACTCTCCCCACTGGTGGCCGGACCTGCTCAACCAATATGGTTTGTTAAAAACCCTGATCATCAATTCCGAGGGAACATTTATTGACGGAACTCACAGAATTTCCGAAAAGACGATTGCCGATCTGAATATAGACTATAACAGCTCCATCTATTTCACGCTCTCAGTCCCCAAAGATACGGCGAACTGCGGCGGTATGACACTGTTTGGAGAAGGATTCGGAGATTACAGCCAGAACATTAGGGTAAAAGCATACTATAGCAATTCATAAATAAACACTTATTAATTTCAGAAATATCCATGCACATAATCCTCCCTGTTTCCCTAAAGCAGCCAACAAAAAAAGCGCATTGAAGAGCAAGTCTGAGAGTATGCTCTTCCATGCGCTTTTAAATTTTTTAGAGGGAATTTTCCAGATAAGCTGCAGACCCTGCGGCCTCAAAGGTGTAGGAGATGTCCTCGACAGTGATATCGGCGGTTAATGAGAAGGTGGCATGACTTTCGGGGGAATATTCATAGAGCACCAGCGTCACATTGTCGATCGTAAGCAACTCTGGAATAAAGTCTATATCTGGGTTGTTGTAGTTAAAGTAAACAGCGCCGTTCGATGCAAAGTAGTCGTCGTCGTAAATAAGCCCGTCGGCACAGTCTGAGACCGGTATATAGGCAGTGATACCAAAATACTGCGTATCAGCCATGGCGGCAAGTGGATCTGATAAGTCCCCGCCGGTAAGTATCTCTGCGTGGAATAGATTATAAGAATCAGAGTCGTCGCCTGTCAGATATAACGTCCCCCATGAGACAGGCAGCTCGCTGCCGTTTTTATAAGACACCTTATAAATCTCTTCGGTTGGAATCTGCGGTGTAACATTATTTTCCTGCACACTGTCCACTGTACTTACTACAGTCCCCGCCGCCTCAAGGGTGTAGGCGGTATCCTCGACGGTGACATCGGCAGTCAATGAAAAGACAGCGTAGCTTTCTGGTACATATTCATGGAGCACAAACGTCGCATCGTCGATGGAAAGAAAATCAGGCATACCGGTCGAGGGATCACCCTCAAGAACACTGGCATGATAATCTGCGACATTGTAGCTGATAAAGGCAATACCGCCGCTCGATGAAAGGTAGTCGATGTCATAAATAGTCCCGTCCGCACACTCTGAAACCGGTATATAGATCTGTATATAGAAAACCTGCCCATAAGCTTCTTCGGTTAGCTCTGAGTCCTCGCCTGTGATTATGCTTACATCGAATTGGTTGTAAGCGCCGTCGCCTGTCAGAAACAACTCGGTAAATGCGACAGGCAGCTCACTGCCGTCTTCACAAAACACCTGAAAGGTCGGCTCGGTCGGAACCTCGAATGAAACAGTCTCTTGAATATTGTTTTCTTCGGGTTCGGAATCTTTATCTTGCACGCTTTCTACCGTGTCTGTGCCGGTCGGATCTTCATATTGGGCAATTGGAACCGCAGACGTGCAGCCTCCCAGAAAGACACAGCAGAGCAGGCCTGCCAGTACACTTTTGGATATCTTCTTAAGTTCATTACTTGGTCTTCCCATAAAAGGCTCTCCTTCCTATCATTCTTTATATACCGTAATGGTCATATATTCGTAATCGTACCGATAATCCACGCTGCCGTCCGGCTTATAGTGGACTTCCCATAGCAGATTGCCGTCATCGTCGTATCCGTACTCCCTGTCATACCAATCATATCCATCCTCCATGCCTAAGCAGGTCTCCCGAATCAAGCGGCCCTCGCCGTCATAAGCATATTCCCATACCATGGTCCCAAGAAGCGTCCCTGTCCAGTCGTAGGAAGTATCTTTGACAGGATTTCCGTGATCGTCATACTTGCACTCATGCCGATACCGCAGTTCTCCGGACTCGTCGTAGGTAATTACTATCACCGCTCTTCCTAAACTGTCATATTCATACTCAGCCCAGCCTGTACATACAGCGCCCCGCATATCATAGCTGATCTCTTTGATAAGATGTCCGGAGGAATCAAATTCGCGATCCGTCCAGGAATAGCAATCGTTATTGAGAAAGTAAGCAGAATAGATTTCGTTGCCTGCTTCATCATACTTGTACTCATAAGAGTCACTGCTGCTTCCGTCGGCATCGCACCAGCGTAACTGTCTTAAATATCCGGAAGTGTAATAGGTACACTCTCCCCAGTAGCTGATATTGCCGTCCGCGTCATACCAGGTCCTTTTGATTGCATGGCCGGACCGGTCATACTCTCGTTCGTCTTCGATTCGGCTCTCCTCTCCGTTTGAGTAGATCTTTCTGGCCAAAACCACCATCTCCTCTTTCTCAACCGGAACCGCAGATGTACAGCCTCCCAGAAAGGCACAGCAGAGCAGGCCTGCCAGTACGCCCTTTGTTATACTTTTCGGTACTTGTCCGAATATCCTCATGGAACTCTCTCCTCCGTATGCTCATACCATATTTGGCATCAGCGGTTCGACCGCATGACCGACACAACACCGGTACCGTCGCAGTACTTACAGAGTTTGCTGCCGTTGCAGCTGCTGCACGCTCCGGCCCAGATTCCGGTCAGTCCGTTTTCTCCCGAACCGTGACATATCTGGCAGACACCGGAGCCGTGGCATACAGAGCAGTTTTCCTGCACTTCAACCATATAATCTGCAGTCCCTGCAGCCTCAAGAGTGTAGGAAGTGCCATCGACGGTGACATCGGCAGTCAAGGAGAAGGTGGCGTAACTTTCGGGGGAGTATTCATAGAGCACAAACGCCATGCTGTCGATGGTAAGCGAATCGGGCATAAAGTCGTAGAAACTGCCAATGTAATCGTCGAAGTCAAAAGTATAGTCTAGGGCATCAGTTCCAAAAATCTTAGCATAATAATCTGCGACATTGTAGCTGACAAAATAAACAGTACCGTTTGATGCAAAGTAATCGTGGTCGAAGATAAGCCCGTCGGCACAGTCTGAGACCGGTATATAGGCAGTGATAACGAAATCCTGCATATCGGCCATAGCGCTCATATCTAAGGTAGTGAGTGCATTTAAGTCCTCACCGGTGAGTATCTCTATCTGGAACTGATTGTAAGAGCCGTCTCCTGTCAGAGATATCTCCCCAACTGCGACAGGCAGTTCGCTGCCGTTTTTATATGACACCTGAAAGGTCAGCTCGGTCGGAATCTCGAGTGAAACATTATTTTGGACATTGCTTTCTTCGGGTTCAGATTGGCTGTCTGCAGAGGTACCTGAGAAAGTGTTTCCGCTTTCGGACGCAGTGCTGCCATTTTCTGAAAAAGATACCCCTCCTGATGAAGAGCCTCCTCCGCCCGATGAGGAGGAACCGCCGCTGTAGGTATTTCCGCCATGTGCGCTGTCATACCGATTGCTGTCGCCTGAAGATCCAATCCTTATTCCAATTACAACGGCCCCGATTACCACTGCCATGACCGCGGCGCAGATTGCAATAATGAGGGGGGCTTTACTCTTTTTAGCTGCCGGTACACTATAGCCCTGCAGATATTGCGGAGCAGTTACTTGATAATTCTGCGCATACTGTCCCGGCTGTCCTCCGTAGTTCTGTACGTTCTGCTGATTCGGGCCTCCGTAATTCTGTGCATACTGCGGAGCCTGTGCGCCATAACCCTGCATATTCTGCTGTGAAGGTGCGCTGTAATTCTGTAAATCCTGATTCGTTCCGCATTGAGGACAAAAAGCCGTTTCCGCACTCATCCTTGTTCCGCAATTCGTGCAATATTTATCACCCATATCGCTTTCCTCCTGTAATTGTCTATGTTCTTTCTAAAGACTTTAACCTTTTTACTGCTCATTATGATTCCACGTTCTCCTGTTTAGCTCCGCAGGAGGGACAGAATCTCTGTCCTTCTGTGAGGGTTGTCCCGCATTCCTTACATACCAATGAAATAACTGTGGACTTACCGCACTGAGGGCAGAATTTTGCACCTGAATCAATGGGCGTCCCGCAATGGGGGCAGTTTTTACCCAGCTTATTTCCGCATTCCGTGCAGAATTTCTGTCCGACTTGATTTTTGGTTTTACATACCGGACATACTATTTCGTTATCTCTCAGTCTGCTGCCTAATCCTACGACCACCGAGTGGCCGCCCGATAAAATAAATTTTTCAATTTCCTCAAACACCTGATCAGGCAGTTTGGACTGCTGTACGGAGCCCACTGCTGCCGTAACCGCAAGGGGTGCAAACAGAAAATATCCCACCACACCGGCTCCGACTTTATCAGACCAGTTGCCGAAGTCGCAATTGACCACAACACAGTTATCCGCACTGATCAGCTGTACTTGAAGCGCCTTAGTCATTCCTGAAATCTTTTTCCAGCCATCATCTGCATCCTTTGCCTGTACAAAATATCCCCCCTGTGCCGGTCCTCCCTCGGCAATCATATTTTTCCCATTTTGAAACCATGCCACCAGGTGTTCTCCGATTTTCTCAATCGTTACTCCGTTCATCAGTGCAAAAGTCCTTGAACTTGCCATAGAACTTCCTCCTTTTTCTTTTGCTTAACGGTCTAATAAGCCCTTTGCCAGGTCGATGCCGTATTCTTCCGGATCTATACATTTCATACTCTTAACCAGTGTAACTGCCGCATCCAGATCAAAGTAAGCATCCTTCATCATATATTCCTGAATATAGATTTTTCCTGTAACATTGTCCTGAACGCAATAGATCAGGCCGGTGGCGCCGCCCTCCCAATCGCTGCTTACCTGATAGGCCGCACCATATTGGGTGCCGCTTATCTGGATCGCAACGGGGTCTGATAAGACATCCTGAAACAGCTCCGCCATCGCTGCTGCTCCCATCTCTTTTACATCATCGTTCACATCGCTGATATCTACGGCAAGCATCCTTAAGCGGGCAACCTTTTCTCCGTTTTTCGTTTCATACAATCCCGGTATGATATCCTCTTCCAGCCCATAATCATCCATGATGGGGCCTTCCCACAAAAGAGCTGTCTCCAACACCTTTACCTGTGCCACTGTTTCTACAGAGGGTTTAAAGTAAAGAAGATGCCTTGCATTGCCGGAGTTATCCGCATAAAGAAAAGTTTCGTGCCATCCCTGACTGCCATACCCTTGAGACTGCCATTTGGCAGTAAAATCCTGATGATAAGAATCTGCATAATCCCCGTTTAGGATATCCCCTGCAGGTCCCTCGGGCTGCGTTCCTTCCGATACATCCGTTTCATCCGCCACTAATTCTTCCGTCCCGTTCATCACGGAATCCTGCTTATCCGAATTCTGATCGGAAGAAGTATTTAACCGCACACCGATGAACACCCCTGCCAGAACCACTGCTACGGCGCAGATCCCTGCTATCAAAGCAATCTTTTTGGAAGAATCTCCTCCGGACTGCTTACCGGCACTGCCCTTATAAGAAACAGACCGCCCAGCTGTTTTCTGATTTTGTGTCCCAGCCTGCAATTCTCTCTGGCTTGCACCGCAGGCAGGGCAGAATGCCGCGTCGCGGTTCATGGTATTTCCGCATTTGGGACAGAGAATATTTATAACTTTTGTATTTGCAGAACCCGTATCAGCCTGCGGTCCGCTATCCGGCACTTCCTCACGCAGCACCTCGGTAGCCTCGTATTCATATGATTCCGCAGTCTCATTATGATTCGAAGTGGCCGCCCCGTCCTGCTGCTTTTCATAAATCATGATCTGATCGTCATCCGTCACCTCGGACTTGTCATAGAGGATTGCCTCCAGCTCCCGGCGCATAGACACAGGGTCGGCATAGCGTTCTTCAGGGCGGTAAGCGCAGGCCTTTAACACGACTTCCGACAGCCGTTCGCTGTTTATCTGCAGCGGTTTCGGAAATTCTTCCCCGCTCATACGCCGCATCAGCGCACGGTCCCGCTCATCTAAGCTGACCGGCTTGGGATAATCCGGCAGGAAGGGCCCGCGGTTATGATTAAACAGACGGTACAATACGATTCCCAAAGAATAGATATCCACTGCCGAGGTGTAGGTCATCCCCTGGTACACTTCCGGCGCCATGTAGGCGGATGTTCCCTTTCTGGACAATTCCATATCCTTACGCTCAATGATCCTGGCAATGCCGAAATCGCCCAATTTGAAGTCCCCGTTATTTGAGATAAAGATATTGTCCGCCTTGATATCCCTATGAATGATATTGTATTTCTGGCAGACTTCCAAGGCCTTACAGATATCAATACCCAGCTTGATCACATCCCGTTTGGCAATCTTACCGTTATGACTTTCGATATAACTGTCCAGAGAGGTAAGGTACTCCATTTTGATCAGGATATCCCAGCCTATACCGTCCTCATGTTCCACCAGCGCATGGTCTTCATAGCCTACAATGTTACCGTTGCCACGCAATTGGTACATGAACTGAATTTCCCGGATCGTATCCTCCACGATGCCGCGCAGGTTTTCTTTGATATCTTTCTCGTTCATCCCCTCGGCCTTCATGGCGTCGATCTCTGTCTTGGTCTTGGATATCGTAATGACTTTCAGTGCGGAGGTATACTCGTTTCCGAAATCACTTCGGACGATCTCAAATACCTTGGCAAAGCCGCCCTCGCCGACAAAACGTTTTATATACCAACTCCCGAAAAATGGTTCGTATACTTTGTAACGAGCAATCATTGCATTATCGTTCATAGCGTCATTCATTGTTTTCATTTCTCCTCTGCTTAAATCCGTTTTCCGTTATGGAATCTCCATGGCAGCTATCATATCCGGGTCAAAATTGCTGACATCCACATCGGACAGCCCAACGCAGCCTCTAAACATGGCCTCTGCATCCGTTACATTTGAAGTATTAAAGCCGCTCACATTTATGCCGGGTAAATTTCTGCAGCCATTAAACATATATGCCATATTTGTTACTTCAGAGGTATCAAAGCCGTCCACATCCACGCCAATCAGTCTGCTGCATACGCTGAACATGGATCCCATATCGGTGACTCTGCCGGTGTCAAAGCTGCTCACGTCTAAATAAACCATATTTTTACAATTGAAAAACATGGCGTGCATATCCGTCACATGGGAAGTATCAAACATACTCAAATTCAGACTGTACAAACTTTCACACGAATTGAACATATTGCTCATGTTGACTGCACTTGAGGTATCAAAACTGCTCATATCCAACTCTGACAGATTGTAACACTGTAAGAACAGCCCCGTCATGTCCTCGGCATTCTCTGTATGAAAATTGCCGTTCATCCGGATGCTCTCCAGATTTATCATGTTGGCAAAGAGATAGCTGATGTCCTCACCCGCGTCCACACCGCCGTCCGCGGCAATATAAAAATCATAATTACCGGCGATCCTGCCTTCCGGCCTGACCGCCCAGGCCACCACCTGTCCGTTTCCGTTTTGGGATACATCCCACACCTCTATGATACCGGAGGCCGGCACCGCATCCAAAGAATCCTCAAAGATAACGGTTTCAATCGATTTTCTGGGGATGTCGCTGGTCAGGAAGAAATCCTCGGATCCCGGAAGTTCTCCCACGGCTATTAAAGTATTCTCCCCTCCGTTACCGGTATTTGACAGTATGGCTGCTCCAATGCCGATTATGACTGCTAACGCGGCAACGGCGGCAGCGATGTATGCCACGAGCCGCTTCCGCTTACCGTTCCCCGACTGCTTTTTGATTTTTTTCTCCGGCTTCTTTTTAGGCGTTTTCTCCGCTTTTTGTGTATCCGCCTTTTGTTTTTCTGCTTTTTGCGCTTCTTTCCCGGCTTCCTTTACCGTGCCCGCATCCTTCCGGGCGGCATTGTCCGTTTTCTCCGCTTCTGTCCCGTTGCCCGCAGTATTTTCCTGCGGTATGCCCTCCATATTTTCCTGACTTTCGGAAAGGTTTATTTCCCCTTCGGAGGACTTGTAGATCATGATCTTCTCTTTGTTTGCCGCCGCATCCTTGCTTTGATAGATGGCCTCCAGTTCCTGACGCATGGCCAAGGGGCTGGAATATCGGTCTTCCGGACGGTATGCGCAGGCCTTCATCACGATCTCCGGCAGCCGGCCCTTACTTACCTGAGCCGGTCTGGGAAATTTCTCCCCGCTCATGCGCAGCATCAGCGCCCGGTCCCGTTCGTCTAAGCTGATTGGCTGCGGATAGGGCGGCAGAAAGGGCGCTCTATTGTTATTCATCAGGCGGTACATAACAATTCCCAAAGAATAGATATCCACCGCCGAGGTATAGGTCTGTCCCTTATATACCTCCGGAGCCATATAGGCACTGGTACCCTTTTTAGACAACTGTATATCCTTGCGCTCAATGATTCTGGCAAGCCCGAAATCTCCCAGTTTAAATTCCCCGTTCTCCGCAACAAGAATATTATCCGCTTTGATATCCCGGTGAATGATATTATAGGTCTGACAGGTTTCTAAGGCTTTGCAGATATCGATACCCAGTTTTATGATATCTTTCTTTGCAATTTGTCCTTTCTGCTGTGTGACATAATTGCCGAGGGAGGTCAAAAGCTCCATTTTAATTAAAATATCCCAACCTAAGCCGTCTTCGTGCTCCACCACCTCATGATCTTCGTAGCCGACAATATTGCCATTGCCCCTTAACTTATACATGAGCTGAATTTCCTTAACGGTATCCTCCGCGATTCCGCGCAGGCTGTCCTTGATATCCCGCTCGCTCATACCCTCGGATTTCATATCAGCCACTTCGCTCTTATTCTTGGATACCGTGATAATCTTCAGAGCGGAAGTATATTCGGTCCCAAAATCATTCCTGACGATCTCAAAGACTTTGGCAAAAGCTCCTTCCCCGATATACCGTTTCAGATACCAGTTACCGAAATAGGGCTCATATTTTTTATATTCTTCCATAATCTCATTGTCTCTCATGGTAAATATCTCCCTGCACAATGCAATCCTGTTAAAAAGCTCCTTTAAATAGCACCTGCCTGTATACTCATGGACTAAAGATCAGATCCGCATCCGTAACGTTGGAGGTATCAAAATCGCCTGCCTCTATGTTGATCAAAGGATTGATGCCATAAAACATCCCCCGCACGGTGGTAACGTTTGAGGTATCATACCCGTTTAGATTCAGGCTCGCCAGTTTCTCACAGCCGGCAAACATCATTGACATATCGGTGGTATTTTCCGTGTGAAGATTTCCGTTTATGTTGATCTCCGTTACATTGACATAATAGGCAAACAGGCCGCTGCAATTTGCATTTGCTTCGATGCCGCCTTCCGCTCCTATATAAAGTTCGTATCCTTCATTACCGGCTATAGTCCATGCCATGACCTTCCCACTGTTATCGGCGGAAACATCCCATGCATTGTCGGGCATAGTTTCTAAGGAATCCAGAATGGTAATAGAGGAAATATCCTGTCTGTTTATATGGGAGCCCAAAACTGTATGATCATTTCCCTGACCGGAGCCGTTTTCCAAGGCATCCGCCCTTAATACATTGCCTCGCCAGTCTGCCGAGTTATGTACTGTATTTCCTTCAGATCCTGTCTGTTCCGGCGTTGTCCCGGATACCGCATTTTCACCCGTGCCCGATGATACTTCCGACTTACCGGTTTCCACCGTGTTATGTTCTGAGGAGGAACCGCTTACGGCCACACCGATGCCCACTCCCACGATCAGAAGTATCGCCACGCAGATTCCCGCGATCAGTATCTGTTTCTTAGAATCGCTCTTCCCATTCCGATCCTTCCCCATCTTCCACAAAGAAGCTGACTTTACCTCTTCCCGCTGATTGAAACCGCAGATGGTACAGAATGCCGCGTCACGATTGATGGCGTTCCCGCATTTCTTGCACAGGACCTTCACTTCCGCTCTCGCGGCCATAAGAGGTACCCCTGCGGAAAGCGGGTCTTCCTCTTCCCGCAGCACTTCCGTGGCCTCGTATTCATCGGCTGCTGCCGTTTTTTTATCTCCGGCGCCGCTTCCGCTCTCTTCCGATTCCTCCGTTACTCTGATCAATTCGTCACCGGCCGTCTCAGTCTCACCATAGAGAATGGCCTCTAACTCCTGCCTCATAAGCGTCGGATCTAAATACCTGTCTTCCGGATGGTATGCACAGGCCTTTAATACAATCTCCGCCAGTCTTCCTTCTCTTGCCTGGGCAGGACCCGGAAACTCTTCCCCGCTCATTCGCCGCATCAGCGCACTGTCACGTTCATCCAGACTGATGGGTGCCGGATACTCCGGCAGAAAGGGTCCGCGGTTATGGTTTAACAGGCGGTAGAGCACAATTCCCAGGGAATAGATATCCACCGCAGAAGTATAACTCTGTCCTTTATAGACCTCCGGCGCCATATAGGCACTGGTTCCTTTTCGGGACAGTTCCATGTCCTTTCGCTCTATAACTCTGGCAATGCCGAAATCTCCCAGTTTAAAGTCTCCCGTGTTGGAAATGAAAATATTATCCGACTTGATGT
Organism: Lachnospiraceae bacterium; assembly: GCA_022510745.1. Lineage (GTDB taxonomy): Bacteria > Bacillota > Clostridia > Lachnospirales > Lachnospiraceae > Acetatifactor. The sequence continues at coordinate 73,361 of JAFLSY010000001.1, read as the reverse complement.
CGCGGTGGGTAATATTGTATTTTTGGCAGGCTTCCAGGGCTTTGCAGATATCCGCGCCTAACTTAATGATGTCCCGCCTTGACAAACTGCCTTCGCCGCTTTTAATAAAGCTGCTTAAGGAGGTTAAAAACTCCATCTTGATGCAGATATCCCAGCCTAAACCGTCCTCATGCTCCATTACCGCATGGTCCTCATAGCCTACGATATTGCCGTTCCCCCGCAGCTTATACATGAGCTGGATCTCCCGGACCGTGTCTTCCACAATTTCCTTTAAGCTCTCCTGTATTTCCTGCCCGCTCATGCCCTCGGACTTCATGGCCTCGATTTCAGTTCTGGTCTTGGATACCGTAATGATCTTTAAGGCGGAAATGTACTCGTTTCCGAAGTCGTTCCTTACGATCTCAAAGACTTTGGCAAAACTGCCTTCCCCGATAAAACGTTTGAGATACCAGCTGCCGAAGAAGGGTTCATATTTTTTATATTGATCCATCATTTCATTGTCATTCATAGGTCTTACTCCTCCCCATACCCTTATCCAAACAGACGGGCGAATAAGGACTTTTTCTTCTCACAGCTAAGAACAATTACCGTCGTATTGTCTTTACCCCCGTTGTCCAAAGCCTTTTGCACCAACGCGTCCGCAATAGTCCTGCTGCCGCCTTTGGTCTCTTTGATGGTCTTCTCGATATCTTCATCCTTTACCATGGAGGTCAGACCGTCGCTGCTTAAAAGTAAGATATCTCCTGCGTGCAGTTCGATGTCCACCACAACATGAGGATTTAATTCCGGGCTCCTGATGCCCAGATACTTAGTCAGTCTGTTCTTATGAATGCCGCTGGCATCTAAATTGATGGTCAGATTCATATCCAGCGCTCTCTGCAGCTCCGTGTGATCCTTGCTGATCTTACGCAGCTTTCCGTTTGTATAAAGGTAGATGGGGCTGTCCCCCAGATTGCAGATCTCGGCTACTCCTTTAGAGACATAAACCATAGCTGCCGTACTGCCCATATTGCAGGGCTGATGGTCTTTGGCATACGCGTTGATCCTTCGGTTCATTTCATTCAAAGGGATATTCCAGTTGCCCTCCGGTACATGAGAGTCATACTCTGCCATGGTCTTAGCCGCGATAAAAGAAGCCACCTCACCGTTTTCTTCCCCGCCGATCCCGTCAAACACGCCGATCAGCATATCCTTATTTCCGCCAAATGCATGGGTATCGGCATCCGCTTCCTGCGTTTTAAAGTAACCGTTGATGCAGAAATTATCCTCATTGATAGGACGTACCCTGCCTTTGTCGGTTCGTGCGTATCCATTGATCTTTATCATTCTTTTTCTCCTTCTGCCACATATGGGTTTTGCTTTTAAAAACTCTTATTTGACCTTTACTTTGAGGGTGCCTACGGTCAGCAGCATAGCCGCAAGGCTCAAGAACAGCAGGGCAAGCCAGCCCCCCATGACGGGATTGGAGACTGCCTGGGCAAAACCGTGTCCGAATATTTTCTCAAGAACGCCGTTTACATTGTCGGTAAAGGAATACAGGACATTTCCTCCGCCCCCCGCAGGCAGATTAATCTGAAGAGGCAGGCTATTGACATCCGACGTGGTGCAGTAAGCCACATAGGCGTAACGGCAGGAGATGATATAGGATATCGTATTGATGATGCCGGTCAACCCCACGATGATCCCCGAAAACAGAATCTGGGGAATCAACAGTATTGGTGCAATGGAGATCGCCTGATCGGAATTGTTGACCAGTGCGGAAACGACCAGTCCGATACAGGTAGCGCTTAACATGGTCAGGTATGTCGTGATTCCCATTTCCAGAAACGGTGCGTTGGGCATCTGCATACCGTGCTCGGGTACACCCAATAAAACGCCAACCACGCCCATCAACAAGAGCGTCTGCAAAAAGTCCAGGATTCCGTTCACGATCAGCTTGGAACTGACATAGGGGAAGAGCTTTAAATTAGCCATTCTCTCCCGCTTAAAGACCTGACTTTCCTTACAGATTTCCTGTATGGAATTGAACAGTCCAATCCAGAAAGCACAGCAGGCTAATGTAAACACCATCGTCTCCGTATCAAGGGAAGTCTGAAAAGGATAGGTTGTATTAAAGGCCAGAAACAGTAACAATCCTAAGCCGGGTGCCATGAGCAGCTGGATCAGCAGGCGTTTGATATCGTGTATCTGCAGTTCTATGTAGCGTCTGACCAAAATAGCCGTCTGGCGCAGGGAAGAAGTTCCCTTTTTGCTGCTTTCCATCCCTTTCTCAAGTCCGGGAGGAAGCGCTCTGTCGTATCCGCTTGCGCTCGTATCCGTGCGTTTTGCGTTGAAAGTATCCGCCCATGTCGCGGCGTCGTTGTTGATCAGATCATAGATATCCACCAGATTGTCTACACCAAAAAACTCGGGTGCCTTTTCAGGTGCCCCGAAATAGCACAGTCTGCCGCCGCTTCCCATAATAACAATTTTGTCGCACAGATTCAGATTTAAGGGAGTATGGGTAACCAATACCACGGTCTTTCCCTGCCCCGCCATCTCCTTTAAGGTAAGCATCAGATTTCTTTCGGTGCCGGGATCTAAGCCTGAGGTGGGCTCATCCAAAAAGAACAGCTTCGGGTCTGAGAGAAGCTCCACCGCTATGCTGGCGCGCTTCTTTTGTCCGCCACTTAAACTCTTAATCATCACATCTTTTCTTTCACTCAATTTTACAAGTTCCAGCGCCTGATCGATTCTGGCCTGAATCTCTTCCTCACCGGAATCCTGCGGTGCTCTTAACTTGGCCGTATAAAACAGCATTCTCTCAAGGGTCAGATTGTCATATACGATATCCTGCTGGGGCACATAACCAATCAGGTTTTTTAAGCTGTTATAGTTGGTGGTCAGATCTTCACCGCCGATGGTAACATTACCTTCGGATATACTGCTGCATCCGCACAGACAGTTCAACAAGGTGGACTTGCCTGCACCGGAGCCGCCGACAATGGCAACAAATTCACCGGCATTTACGGCGAAGTTTACATCATTGCTAATACGCTTCTTCTTATTTCCCTTCCCCACATCCTTGCATAAATGGGAAACCTCAAAGCTAAGGCCCTCTGCGATCTGGATGTAGTGAAGCATACCGCCCTGATACACAAACTGCGTGTCGCCGATCATAAACCGGTCCATATCAAAGAGTTTCTGACGGGCGCCCATATCGGAACCGTTATACTGTATGGGGGCATTGGCAATGGCTCTCTCCAGATGATAACCGTCCTGTTCCAAAACAATGCGACAGTGCTGCTTAAATACGGATTGATAGGATAAGTTGATGTCGCACCCCATGTCCCTGCCTATGGTGATCACATTCTTTCCCGTCAGGGAATATTTATGGTAGACGTTCTGAGGGCTCTTGTCGGAAAACAGGAAGGCAACTTTATTACCCGTAGTCTCATATCCAATGAGCAGCTTATCTCCGCCGATCAGACGTTTAGAAGGAATCTTGACATTATTCCAAAATATACCGTTGGTACTTTGGTCGTCATGTACCACCCAGCTCTCGCCGTTAAACGCAAAATGCCCGTGTCTTTTGGAAACGAGGCTGCTGCTCAACACAATATCATTATCCGAACTGCGTCCAAAGGTGACTTCGTCCTTCTGATATGTGGCCAGATTGACGATCATATCTCTTTCAGCGCCGTCCAAGATTGTAATATAAAAGGCTCTCTTTTGCTCCATAAACTACTGCTCCCTTCAAAAGTTAGTATATTGCCTGCTTTTTAAGTTCTCCTTACATTGAGCCACTTACTAAGATTCTATCTGTTTTCCTACTTTATTTGTTCCGCAAGTTGCGGACTTTTTGGCTTTTTGACATTATTCTAATGAAAAATTCTTGATTTTTTGCACAATTCGCTCTATTCTAAGAGTGTAATTATGGGAACATCCCGATAAAAGGAGGCTGTTTATGGCACAGGAACCCACGCTTCCCGACAACAACAACGAATCGCGTCCCACAACTGCAAGATTGATGAAGATGCTTGAGTCTTCCCCCAATCAATTCAAAGAAAGGCATCTGCCCAATACGAAAGCTCCCGCTTTTCATGAGTATCTGTACAGCCTAATGGAAAGCAAGAACGTATCCGTTCCCGAACTCATTACCCGAGCCTGTATCAGCAAAACTTACGCTTATCAGTTTATTAACGGAGAACGGCTGCCGGGACGCGACATTATCCTGCGGATTGCTCTGTCCGTAAGGCTCAGTCTGGATGAAACCCAGCGCCTTTTAACCCTTGCAGGAAAGGCCGTACTCTATCCGAAGATTCGCAGAGACGCCGGTATTTTGTACTGCTTTAAGAAAAAAATGACTTTGGACGAGACCAATTCCTTTTTGGAAGATTTAGGCGAGGTGCCCTTATTATGACGAATGCATATGACACTTCTGATATCGCTGAATTCAGGGAGCTTTACGCCAATGAGGAAGTTCCCGCCCTGCCCCCACGACTTTCCCGCTACCGTTTGGTTTCCTGTCTGGCGGACGGGGAAAATAAAAAGACATGGCTTTTAGAAAATTCTAACGGTCAAAAAGTATTGTGCAAATTTGCCCGCGGTGCGTATATGACTATGCTGCAGACGGAAAGCACCTTTTTTACATTGGGCAAATTTCCCTTTATTCCCTATGTTTTTAACTACTTTGAAGCCGAAGACGGCGCATATCTGCTTCGGGAATATATAGAAGGACCTACCTTAAGCGAACTGGTAGAAAAAAACGGCCCTCTCTCCTTGGAAGAAGCTGTTTCTATCATGAATCAACTCTGCGGTTTTTTATCCCGCTTTCATGCTACCAATCCTCCCATTATTTACAGGGATTTAAAACCCGCCAATATTGTGCTGCATCCTTCCGGGGACTGCTATTTGATCGACATGGGAACGGCCCGTACCTATCAGGCTGCAAATGATTTTGATACAGTATATTTCGGAACCCCGTATATAGCCGCTCCCGAACAGTTCGGGGCACGCCAGACCGATAGCCGTACGGATATCTATGCGCTGGGGATTCTCTTTTATTTTCTTTTGACCGGTGAACTTAAAATAGAGGAAAATAAACTGAAAAAACTGCCGAAAAAAGCGGCCTCCCTGATAAGGAAATGTACCGCTTTTGATCCTGAACGACGCTACAGTGAAGTTTCAAAGGTAGAAAGTGATCTGGCCGCGCTTAGGGTAAAGAAAAACAGCCACAGACGGCTGATTGCCGCTGCGGCTGTTTGCTGCGCGCTCTTTGCGGGAGGGCTGTTTCTTTTTTCCCGATATTTTTCCCAACCTGTCGAAACTACATCCGAGATTGTTTTTTCTTCTCCGCTTTTGGAAGAAGCTGTCCGTGAGGAATTGGGAAAAACGGACGGATCCCCCATCTATGAAAGCGATCTGGAGCAGATAACCCGGCTTATGATCTGTGGTAATCATGTCATTTCCAATGCAAATGACCATGTACAAACGCAAAACTACCATAGTATTGACGGCAGGACCGCCGGCTTTGGCAATATCGGGGATATCTCCCTGCTTGCCCAAATGCCGAATCTGCAGTACGTGGTTTTAGACTACCAGAATATCAAGGACATTTCACCTCTAAAGGAACTGCCCCTGGTAAACGTTTCTCTCTGCGGCAACCCCTTTACCGATCTGTCCCCTCTGCAAGATCAAAGTTCTTTACAGGAGCTCTATATCAGCGAAACTCAGGTGACTTCCCTGGACGCCCTGACAGAGTGCGCTTCCCTTTGGCTCTTAGACTGCTCCTACTCTCCTATTTCCTCCCTGCAGCCGCTTGCAGACCTTCCCATCCGCTCTTTATATGCATCGGATATTTCCGCTACGAATTGGGAAGTTTTAGAATCCCTTCCTTTACAGATGCTTTACTGTGCCCATCTTAGCCCTAAGGACTATGCGCACCTTAACAATATTCCTACTCTGCGCGCCCTCTCTTTAACTTACAGCGGTATCGCGTCTTTTCATGATCTTTCCGGCCTATACTACCTCGACTGGCTGGATGTACGCAACAATCTGCTGGAGGATCTGGACGGATTGGAGAATTTTACTCATTTGACAAGCATCGATATCAGCGACAATCCGATTACGGATCTATCTCCCCTGACCGAAATGTACGGTTTGCATTCCGTGGACATCGCCACCGGTGTTAAGACTGATTTTTCTTTTCTAAATGAAATGCCCTGGGTAACCCGGGTCAGAATCAAGGCCTCTCAGATCAACTCCTTATATGAAGCGGTGGGGGAGCCTTGGTTTGAGCTGATCGTGGAATGAATAACTCAAACAGGCAGACTATCCGCCAGACACAACGCCCCGAAACCTACCCGCGCATTGGGCAGTTCTCCTTCCCCTCTTAAGGGTCTGGCCCCCCTGCGCAGATAGGCTTTTACTTTTTCTCCGTATAGAAATACATCGTTTCCCCGTACAATTCCCCACTCCATTAAAAGAGCCGCCGCTCCCGTCACAAAGGGCGTGGCAAAAGAGGTTCCTGTAAAGGTACCATAGCCTCCTATAGTATCCGGTGCGGTTATATTTACGCCCGGCGCCACCAGATCCGGCTTTACCGCCCCCGCTGCCACCAGTCCCACCGTCCGCTGCGGATAGACGTAACCCCTGCCGGAAAAATCCGCATAGGATTCATAGGTGCTGTCGTAGGCCCCCACCGTAATGACGCGTCCTGCCGTGGAAGGGATGGTCAGTGTCATTTGGGGCGTGGATGCAAAAAAACGGGTGTTACGATTGCGCACGCCCGCACTGGGCAGATAAAAATAATACTGCCCTGTTACCGTATCCAATGGCTCTATGGTAAAACTCCAGATTCCAGTGTTAATGTAGTTTGCTCTGGGAATAAAGTCGAAATAAACTTCCTGCGTGACACCGTAAGGAGTAGGCTCACCCAAATAGATCAGCACCTCCGTATCCTCCATGAGCAGTGTCAGCTTGCCCTGTCCCAATTCGGGAAGCAGAATTTCCTCTCCGCCGGGTGAACGCAGGAAAATCCGATAGCTGTCCACATAATTTTTCCAAAGCTGTACATTCAGCATGGTTTCGTACTGTGCCACCGCCAGCTCCACTACCTGTCTGCCCAAAGAGGCATCTCCCTGTATATGTCCGCCGGATGCTCCTTCGTTACCGCTTCCTACACAGATGACCGCTCTGCCGATTTCCGCCGCATTGTCCAAAAAACGCTCCACTAAAGAAGTCCCGTCATGGGCTCCATAAGTATTGCCGAAGCTTAAATTGATGGCCACGGGCATGCCCAGTTCCTGAGCTTTTTTCACTACATAAGTCACCGCCCGCATGAGCTCCGTTGTGCGGGGAAAAGAATTCTCTCCTGCAATTCCCAGTTTCACAACGATCAGGCCACTTTCGGGCGCCACTCCCTCATAACCGTTCACACCGCTTCCTGCCGCAATTCCTGCCACAGCCGTGCCGTGTCCGCTTACATCTATGCTGGGCACCAGATTAAATCTTGCCATCGGATTTGCTGCCTGCAGGGCTCTGTCTATCTGTACCCTGTCAAATTCCGTTCCCAGCGCAAAGCCCTCCGGCGGCCGCCTATCCAAAACTTCATCGGGGAAAACCGTCTGATCCCAGAGATAGAGAATCCTGGTATTCCCGTTTGGGCTGCGGAAATGATCGTTGGTATAGTCGATACCCGAATCGATCACAGCCACCAGCACGCCTTCCCCGCTTAAATAAGGCTCCCTCATAGTGACCTGCGGAATACAGGAAGCATCCTTTCCTCTCTCCACAGCAAAAAAAAGCCTCTTAGGCTTCTCCACATACTCAATCTGCGGCAGTGCTGCCACGCTGTCCACCTCCGCCTCCGGCACAGTCAGGATGGCATACCCTGCAATCAGTTCCTCCGCTATAATTCCACGCTCACGCAGGACGGATAAATCCCCATTATATTTCACGATCAGTTCCCATGTATTCCCCACTTCTTCATAGCCCACGTTCAGATTCAAGGATTTCTCTCTTATGCTCTCCGGCGTCTCTAACGCCAGATTCAGCAAATTCTCTATTTTTTGATTGCTCATGTTGCTTCTTTCACGCTTTTTATTAACATCCTATTCCGAAAAAGGGAATATGTTATTTTTAAAAGCCGGATACATAAAAAGAAGAAGGATCCGCGGACCCTCCTTCTTTTATTATTTTCTCAATCTTCAATTAATTTCAACTCCCCCGCCTTCATCATCCGCAGATAATCCAAGGGCTCCCGTATGGGCTCTTCTGTCTCTATACCGCTTCCGAACAGGCTTGAGAGATGATGACTGTCAGACCCCGCCGTTACGGGAAGATCATACATCTTGGCATATATTACCGCCCTCTCATTCATCCAAGGCACCTTAAACTGCGAGCCATTGATTGCCTCCACACCGTCCACATCACGAGGAAAGAGTTGGATATGATCCACATAGTCCCAATCCCTAAATGGATGGGCATGTACGATGAAACCGCCGCCCTCATGCATCTGGGCAAAAGCCTTTCTTGGAGGTAGTTTATCAATATCCTCATGGTCAAGCAGCCACTGCTTGTCCAGATTATAGATCAGAAAATCTATAGCTTCATAACAGTATTCAAATCCAAAAAATACATCCAGTCCTATTTTCTTACCTTCTTCTAGGGCATTCTCATACCCCTTACAGAAAAGCTCCACCCTCTCCCGCCAAGGTAAATCGTGTGGCACAGTGGTATTTCCGTTTAAGAAATGGTCCGTAACAAAGATTCCTGTGTACCCTTTCTCCTTATGGGCGCGGGCCATCTCCACTCCCGTAGCGGAGGCACAGGCACTTACTTCCGCTGTATGCATATGTGTTTCGTATTTGTAAGCCATTTTCTATCTCCGTTATTGTATTGATTGTAAAAAACTATGGAAAGAATTTACAGCAAATTAATTATTCGGCCCCGGCAAATATACATGGTTTGCATTCCTATCAAACTGCACTTCTGAATTAGGTATCATATTGGATTGGTTATCCACCACCCCTGAATCAGATACGGAATCAGATGTGGAATCAGATACAGAATCAGCCGTAGCAGCAGGTATATAGGTATGTCCACTATTCATATCTACCTTTACAGAGGAATTAGGTATCTCTGTCACCATACTATCATCCACTCCGCAGGCAGACAGCAAAAAGCCGGCAAGTAAACAGACGAGAATCATAGTCACGGAATATTTCATTTTGAATCGTTTCATATCTACCCATCCTTTCATCTAAATAGTCCAAAAAGTCATTGCTGCTTTTATATACTAAATTTCTCTTCGTTTATATTTAACCATACCCGTCCTTTGATTGCAAGTATACTGCATTGCATTTTATCAGCCTTTTTTCCCATTGTCCTGCAGGATGAAAACATATTATACTGTAGATAGAATCGGAAAGGGGGCTTTCATGGCTCAGAATACTTACAAAACGCAGAATATGCCGGAAATACCGGCGAATATTGCAGAGGAATTGGAGCGCAGCCGTCATATTCAGTATACGCCCGTGCCCGTGGAGAATTTTGATTTTCCCGTGGGCGCTCATCTAATGGATTTGTCTAATTTTTCCATGCGGTATATTCGCTGGCACTGGCATGAGGAAGTAGAATTCATGATCGTCCACAGCGGCGAAGCTGTTTTAAAGCTGCCGGACGCGGATATTCCCCTCTCTCCCGGAGACGGTATCTTCATCAACCAGAACCGCCTGCACTCCATTCACTCCGGCAGTGATACCAAATGTAAGATCTATAGCCTGAAATTCAATCCGGCTTTTCTCTTCGGCTATGGACAGACCGGTTTTTCCACCAAGTATCTGCTTCCCATTCTCTCCTCTCCCAGTTTTCATTATCTGGTGTTAAGAAAGAACGACAGAGCGTTGCTTGAAATGCTGGTACAGGCAAAGAAAATATATGACTGCTGCCAGAAAAAGGCCCATGGCTACGAACTGAAGGCCAAAGGTTATTTATGCCTTTTGTGGGAACGGCTGCTGCCTTTTGTCGGCTCGGATTCCGCACAGGTTCCCGTCATTCCCCCACACATGCAGACGGACTCTAACCGCATTAAACAGGCTATCCGATTTATAGAAAAGTCCTACATGGAGCCGCTTACTTTAGATGATATTGCGGCTTCCATCCATGTCAGCAAGAGTGAATGCTGCCGCTGCTTTAAGCGGGCCCTTGGACTGACGCCCTTTGAATACTTAATGAAGTACCGGATTTTTGAATCTACGAAAAGAATTATAAATGGAGATGAATCCGCAAAATCCATCTCCACTCTGGCTACCTCCGTGGGCTTTAACAGTTCCAGCTACTACAATAAGCTATTTAAAAAATATTTAAACTGTACGCCTACGCAGTATATTCATTCTTTATCAAACAATGATACTTAGTCTTCATAAAATACCTGAAACATCCGGATCGCAAATTCTGTATCCCGTGCGCCTGCCGTTTCCGCTGCGGAATGCATCGCTAATTGGGGAAGTCCGATATCAACCGAGGGTACGGATACGTGGGAAGCGGAAATATTTCCCAGTGTAGAACCTCCCGGTATATCCGAGCGGTTAAAGTAAGTCTGCACAGGCACATCCGCCTTGCGGCATAATTCTTTTAACACAGCTCCGCTATAGGCATCCGTGGTATATTTCTGCCCACCGTGGTATTTTAATACAATTCCCCCATTTAAATAAGGCCGGTTGGTAGGATCCGCCTTTTCCGGATGATTGGGATGTACCGCATGGGCATTGTCTGCGGATATCAGGAAGCTTTCCGACAGCCGCTGCCGCAGCCAGCCATCTGTCTGCCCTAATGCATCTTTTATTCTTAGGAGCACATCCTGTAAGAAAGAAGAATCAGCCCCCTGTCTGGTAGTGCTGCCCACCTCTTCGTTGTCAAATACCGCACATACATTGATATAGTTCTTAGGCCGGCTTTCCGCCATAGCCGTCATAGCCGAAAAGGCACACTGTAAATCGTCCAATCTGGGCGATAATATATATTCCCCATTACCGCCGAATCTTCTGCCCTTTTCCCTGACATACAAAAACAGATCATGAGCCAGCATTTCTTCTTTGTCCACACCGGCAGCCTCTGCTATATGCGCTAAAAATGGACGTCCTTCCTTAACTCCCCCATATAAGGGCAGCAAATCGGTCTGTGCGTTATATTCCTGTCCCTTACCTGCCTCCCTGTTCATATGAATGGCCAGATTGGGAATCACCAATAGATCCTTATCCACATTCACGAGCCGGGTCCTTACCCCGTCTCCTTGCTTTACTGCAATCCTTCCGGCTACGGAAAGGGCCCGGTCTAACCATGTCTGAGGAAGCATTCCGCCGTACTTTTCGGTATTCAGTCTGACATACTGCTCCTCCGTAGGCATTTCCGGATTTTCCTTGATTTTAAAGGTGGGAGAATCACTGTGTGCAGCCACCATGTGAAAGCCTTTTATCTGCGCTATATCCACATCCGGTATGGAAAATGCCGCAATGGTGGAATCGTTACGCGTCACAAAATAACGGCCGCCCGGTACTATCCGCCAGTCCTCTGCTTCCCGTAATGCCATATAGCCCTTCTCTTCTGCCATGGCCGCCAGATTGGCCGCCGCATGAAACGCACTGGGGCTTTTCTCAATAAAATGCAGCAGCTCCTCACACCGTTTTTCCCAATCCTGCATAGCGTAATCTTGCATATATTAAAACCTCCGTTTACAGTTGCTTTTTCAATTCTTGTATGGAGAGTCCCGTCCCCTCTGCAAGCTTTTTTAAATCCTCATATTCCGGTTTTTCCTTTGTTATCCCATAGCCTTCCGATACCTTGATCCGTACCGCAGAGCCTGCTATCTCTTTCTGTCGCTCGCTGCGTTTTAATACCATTCTGCCACAGGTATGCTCTCTGATACCGATGGTGGAGGTATGTTTAAAAATGAGTTCTGCAAACTTCTGTTTTTCTTCCGTTTTACACAGAAGCGTCAAAAGAATACCCGGTCTGGATTTTTTCATTCCTACCGCTGTGGTAAATACCTCCAATGCCCCCTGCTCTAAAAGCAGCTCCATGGCATATCCCAATTCCTCAGGCGTCATATCATCCAGATTACAGCAAAGCTCCGTAACCTGCTCGGCCTCTTCCTCGCTCTCGCCTAAAATGGCCCGGACGCAGTTAGCAGCGGCAAAATCTTTTTTCCCCATACCATAGCCCGTCTTTTCTATCTTCATGGCAGGCAGCGGTCTGCATTCATCCGCAAAATATCTAAGAAGTGCCGCCCCTGTAGGTGTACAGAGTTCCCCCTCTATTCTTCCCGCATAGCAGGGAATCCCTTGCAGTAAAAGCGCCGTGGCAGGCGCCGGTACCGGCAGAATGCCGTGGGCGCAGCGTACCTGCCCGAACCCTACGTTTACGGGAGATACTACAACCCTGTCCGCCTTCAATTCATGCATCAGCATGACACAGCCCGCAATATCCGCAAGAGCATCCGCCCTTCCCACTTCATGGAAGTGAATATCCGTCACCTCCCTGCCGTGCACTCTTGCTTCCGCCTCCGCAATACTCCTATAAATACGGCGTATATCCTCTTTTTCCGCCTCCGCCAGTTTCAGCCCTTCTACCATGGCAAAAATATCCTGCAGTCCGGCATGGTGGTGTGTATGTTCATGAGCGTGAACATGTTCGCGAGGAGCTTCCTCAGAATGATGGTGATGATGTACCTCATGGTCATGCCCATACTCATGGGCATGCCCATACTCATGGGCATGGATGTCCTGACTTTCTTCTTCCTCCCCATGAACGAGCACCTTTACATGGGTACCGGTGATACCGCATTTGACTGCTTTTTGCCAGGATATTTCCACATCGGGAATCCCTATTTCACCGAGTCTTTTATAAAAGGCCTCTTTGTCTGCTGTCAACTCGGAGAGTGCGCCCATCAGCATGTCTCCCGCCGCTCCCATATTGCATTCCAGATAAAGCGTCCGCATTTATTTTCCCTCCATATGATTGATCATACTGGCCAAATAACCGGCTCCGAATCCGTTGTCAATATTGACAACACTCACGCCGCTGGCACAGGAGTTTAACATGGATAACAACGCGGAGAGTCCGCCAAAATTAGCGCCGTAGCCCACACTGGTGGGTACCGCGATGACCGGACAGTCCACCAGCCCGCCTAACACGCTGGCAAGGGCTCCTTCCATCCCCGCTACTGCCACGATCACTCTGGCGCTCATGATCTCGTCCAGATGATCCATCATTCTGTGCAGTCCGGCCACGCCCACGTCATAGAGCCTGATCACCTCGTTGCCGTATACCTCAGCTGTTTTGGCAGCTTCCTCCGCTACCGGCAGATCGCTGGTGCCTCCCGTGGCTACCACGATTTTGCCGATACCGTCCTTCCCCGGCAATTCTCCCACGATACCGATCTTCGAGAGTTCATCATAGGACAGGGGCAGGCTTTCCGCCACATAAGCAGCCGCCTCCGGTGCCATACGGGTAATCAGCACCGTTTTTTCAGATTCCGCCCGCATCGCTAACGTTATCTGCAAAATCTGCTCCTTGGTCTTGCCCGCTCCGTAAATGACTTCCGCCATTCCCTGACGGATACCCCTGTGGGTATCCACTTTGGCAAAACCCAAATCCTTATAGGGCTCTGTTCGCAGCTGCAAAAGCGCCTCTGCGGGTGCCACACGTCCTGCTGCCACTTCATTCAGTAACTGTTCCAAATCCTGTTTATTCATATATTTCCTCTTTTCTCTGGGCCCCGGCTTTTTCTGATATACCAGATATAACAAACTGTAAAGAATACAATACCGTAGACGGAGGCCGCGGGTACCGCCAGCCCGATTTCAAACAAACTGGCGTTTTCCTTTAAACTGAATATATAAGATAGGGGAACCCTGACTAGAAAAGATGCCGAAATTCCCTGCAGCATGACCGGCAGGGACATACCGTGCCCATTAAAATAACCGATGTAACTGAATACCACACAGGTCAGCACCGCTTCTATGGCAAATCCTTTTAAATATTCCGCCGATCTTAAAATATAGGCCTCATTGGGTGTAAATAGAGCGGAAGGAATGTCCCCTCTGAAAAAAGCGATCAGGGTAATAAAAATACCGACGCACGCCCCCAGTGCCATTCCTGTAAACATGGCTTTTCTGGCCCGCTTTTCCTTCCCCGCCCCCACATTCTGCGCCACAAAGGCTGACATGGACTGCATCAGGGCGGATGGTATGAGCATGACAAAGGAAATCACCTTTTGGGCTATGCCGTAACCTGAGGAAGCTTCTAAGCTGATGTTGTTTACGATGGCACAGAGAATCAAAAAGGAAATATTTGTCAGCATTTCCTGCAGCGCCAAGGGAATACCCAATTTCAAAAAAATGAACACTTCTCCGTTAAAACGAAGGTCCTTTTTAGAAAAAGTAAACGGCAGATTCTGTCTTGCAATAATAAACAGGGACAGTACCACGCTGACTGCCTGTGCCAGTATGGTAGCAAACGCCGCCCCGGCTACGTTCATTTGAAACACGGCTATAAAAAGCAGATCCCCGATAATATTTACCACACAGGCAATTGCTACAAATAACAGTGGCAGTCTGGAATTTCCCAACCCTCTGAATATGCCGCTGATCACATTATAAGCGACTACAAAAACAATGCCCACTCCGCAGATTCTCACGTATTGCACAGTTAGGGCAAAGGCCTCCGACGGGGCATTGAGCCATCCTGCAAAAACAGGAGCTCCAAAAAGCAGCAACAACATGGCTGCTATGGTAAACATACCAAAAAAGCAGATGGCCGAACCGATCACACCACCGATTCTCTCCTGCTTTTTTTCTCCCAAATATTTACTGATCAGGACGGTCACACCCATGGTCAGCGCCGTGATCACAAAGGTCACCAGATTGATGATATTGCTGCCTGTAGCCACGGCGGAAATTCCTGTGTCCGTTCCGAATCGGCCTACCACCAACAAGTCTACCGCACCGTACATGGCCTGTAAGATCAACGCTCCCAGAATGGGCAGCATAAATTTTATCAGCTTTCCAAGAATACTGCCCTGAGTGAAATCATCCGAAAGACGATTCTTCTCTTCCACTGCAATCTCCGCCATTTATAAAATCACTTCCATACCTATCTTTTGCTGCTTCAATCCGCAGGCTTCATAGAACCTCATGGCGCTTTCATTGCAGCACCATACATTTAAGGTCACATTATAGCAGCCCTGCTCCTTTGCAAACCCTAAAACATGCTCGTAGAGATTCTTCCCTACATGCTGTCCCCTAAGGACTTCATCCACGCACAGATCATCAATATAGAGTGTGGTTATATCCGTAAAGGCATGGCTGTCCTCATGCTTTTGGAACATACAAAATGCGTAACCCAACAGCTCTTCTTTCTCATCCACTGCCACAAAAATAGGCCTTTTATCATCATGAATGATCTGCTTTAATTCTTCGTCCGTATATTTCCTGGCCCCGGCCCGGAACAAATCGGGTCGGCCTTCATGATGCACCATACAGACCTGTAGAAGCAGTCTGTTGATGCCTTCCATATCTTTCTCCTGCGCTCTTCTGATCGTCATACTTCCTCACCCTATGCACTCTCGTTCATTTTACTCAGCTTCGCTGCCTGGTCCGCCGCTATGCAGGCATCCACAATTTCCTGAATGTCCCCGTTCATCACCTTATCCAGCTTGTAAAGAGTAAGGCCGATGCGATGGTCCGTCACACGTCCCTGAGGGAAATTGTAGGTACGGATCTTTTCGGAGCGGTCGCCCGTCCCCACCTGACTGCGGCGCAGCTCGGCCTCTGCGTCATGGGCTTTCTGCTGTTCTATATCATAGAGTTTTGCGCGCAGCAGGGCAAATGCCTTAGCCTTATTTTGAAGCTGGGATTTCTCGGTCTGGCTGTACACTACGATACCCGTAGGATAGTGCGTAAGACGCACCGCGGAATCCGTAGTATTGACGCACTGTCCGCCGTTTCCGGAAGCACGCATTACATCTATACGGATATCCTTTTCGTCTATCACCACATCCACCTCTTCCGCCTCGGGCATTACCGCTACCGTAATGGTGGAAGTATGAATACGTCCGCCGGACTCGGTCTCCGGCACGCGCTGTACCCGGTGCACACCGCTCTCGTATTTTAATTTGGAATAAGCTCCCTGTCCGCTGACCATGAAAGTGACTTCCTTCATGCCGCCAATGCCGATTTCGTCCACACTGACGGTCTCTACCTTCCAGCGCTGCCCCTCCGCATAGTGGACATACATACGATAGATCTCCGCTGCAAACAAAGCAGATTCGTCCCCGCCCGCACCGGCACGGATTTCAACCACCACGTTTTTATCATCATTAGGGTCTTTGGGAAGAAGCAGAATCTTCAACTGCTGCTCCAGCTCTTCGATGCGCTTTTTGGAAAAAACAAGCTCCTCTTTGAGCATTTCTCTCATTTCCTCGTCACTTTCCTCTTCCAGCATCACAAGGGAATCCTCGACATCCTGCTTACACTTTTTATACTCGGTATAGGCGTCCACCAGAGGGGTCAGATCGCTCTGCTCCTTCATCAGACTGCGGAAACGGTTCTGGTCGTTTACCACATCCGGCTCGTGCAGTTCATTCACAATCTCCTCATAACGCCTTAACAAATCATCCAGCTTATCAAACATCTTTCTACCTCTATCTCTTTTTTCCAAGCACCACGCGGTTTTTTCCCGCATAGTCCTTTATTATATTAATTTCTGCAAAACCAGCCGCCTTAAATAACGCCTCTACGGCTTCCCCCTGTTTGCAGCCGATCTCAAAAAGCAGCCAGCCCTCCCTCTTTAAGAAGTTTGCGCTCTCCTCTAAGATTCTGCGATAGAACAAAAGCCCATCCTCGCTTCCATCCAGGGCCTCTCTGGGCTCATATACCCTTACCTCCGGCATCAGCTCCTCTATTTCCCCGCCGGGAATATAGGGAGGGTTGGAAACCACCATATCAAATCCTTTTTCATCCGCAGGCAAAGCATCAAACAGATTTCCCAGATACCATCTGGGTTGATTGTTTTCCTGCAGCAGACGTCGGCCGTTCTCAGCCGCTACTTTCAGCGCCTCCTTGGAAATATCCGCACCCACTCCCTGCACACCCTCTTGCATGACAAGCAGGCTGATTAAAATACAGCCGGAACCGGTGCACATATCTAACAGTCTCATACCGGGCCGCAGGCGTTTCGCTGCTTCTTCCACCAATATTTCTGTATCCTGTCTGGGAATCAGCACATGCTCGTTCACCAAAAAGGAAAGTCCGCAGAAAAACTGCTCTCCCGTCAGCTGCTGCAGAGGAACCCGTTTTTCTCTTCCTGCCAGCAACAAAAAAAAGTCGGTGCGTTCTTTTTCGGAAACCGGCCTGTCACCGTGAACCAGCAATGTATGAAAATCGGTATGGCAGACATGCTCTAACAGCAGTCTCGTATCGGTTTCAAAATCCGGTACACCCGCCGCTTTTAATTTTACGCAGCCTTCCTCATAACATGCCCGATAATCCATGCACTCATTCCTTTTCCGCCTCAGGAGTCTCCCGCTCATCCGCAGCTTCTTCCAAATACCCAAATTCTTCGGCCAAGTACTTTCTCCAGTCGAAAACCGCCTCCACCGACGCAATGGCCACCTCTACCATATCCTTAGTGGGTTCCTTTGTGGTCAGGCGCTGAATCAGCATACCCGGTGCGGATAAAATTCTGACAAAAATATTCTCGCTTCTGCCGGCAAGACGAATCAGTTCATAGGAAATGCCCGCCACCACCGGTATGAGCAGAATGCGCAGCAATACCCGAAGCGCCGGATGATCCACCCGGATAAAGAAGAATAGGATAATACTTATAAACATGACGAAGAACAGAAAGCTGGTGCCGCAGCGTTTGTGTAATCTAGAACTGCGCATGGCATTACGCACCGTAAGCGGCTTTCCTCTCTCCAGACAGTTGATACATTTATGCTCCGCGCCATGGTACATATAGAGGCGCTTAATATCCTTCATTGCCGCGATACAAAGCACATACAGCAGGAAAATGACAATACGGATCACGCCTTCAATGATCGCCATCAGTACATCGCTGCGTACATAGTCCTTTAAAAACGAAGTGATAAAGTAAGGCAGTAAAATAAAAATACAGATTGCCAGCGCAACGGAAAAAAACATAACAAAAGCTGTAAGAACCTTTTCCCCGTTGCCGCCGCTCACTTTATCCAGCACTTTGTCGGCTGTCGTATCCTTCGCATCCTCATCTTCGTAAAAACTTGCGGAGTAATTCAGACATTTGGTGCCCAGAACCAGAGAATCCACAAAATTAAAGACACCCCTTACAAAGGGAACCTTCTTAAAAAAACTATCGTGTACCACTCCTTGATAATTTTCCAGTTCCACTTCAATTTCGCCGTCGGGCTTTCTGACCGCGACGGCATACTTCTCGTTATTCTTCATCATGACGCCTTCCAGCACCGCCTGACCGCCGATACCGGAATAGTGGCCTTTTTTCTTTGCCATACCTCTGTTTTTTCCTTTCGCCTAAACCATAAAAGGTTGAGATATGCACCTCAACCTTTTAGAAATCATATTTACGGAAAAACTACTTGCTTTCCACACCGTATTTCTTATTGAACTTATCAATACGACCGTCAGCTCTTGCAGTCTTCTGCTGGCCGGTATAGAATGAATGGCATTTTGAGCAGACTTCTACGTGGATTTCAGGTTTGGTGGAACCGGTTACAAAAGTGTTGCCACAGTTACAGGTAACGGTTGCCTGGTAATACTCGGGATGGATTCCTTCTTTCATCTTTTTCACCTCTCTATATTCATCTCAACTTATAATTGTTCTCATCCGCACTGCTTATGCAACCACAAACAGCGTTGTTATTGTACCATGCAAAGCGGCATTATGCAAGTCTTTTTTAAATAAACTTCATTTTTTTCACTGTATTTACAAATTCCACATTACTGCGGGTTCTGGAAAACATATCCAAAATGCGGTCCGCCGCCTCATCCGCTTTCATGCCGTTTAAAGCTTTACGCATAATATTGATGGCCTCCAGTTCTTCCTCGCCTAAGAGTAAATCCTCCCGTCTGGTACCGGATTTCTGCAGATCAATGGCAGGGAAAATACGTTTTTCGGAGAGTTTACGATCCAGCACCATTTCCATATTGCCAGTACCTTTAAATTCCTCGTATACCACATCGTCCATCTTGGAGCCAGTATCCACAAGCGCCGTAGCTAAAATCGTCAGGCTGCCTCCGTTTCGCAGATTTCTGGCCGCACCGAAGAAACGCTTGGGCATATGCAGGGCTGCCGGATCCAGACCGCCGGAAAGCGTACGCCCGCTGGGCGGCACTACCTGGTTGTATGCTCTGGTCAGACGGGTAATGCTGTCCAAGAGGATCACCACATCCATTCCATGCTCCACCAGTCGCTTGGCTCTTTCAATTACCATTTCCGAAACTCTCTTATGATGCTCCGGCAATTCATCAAAAGTGGAATAGATTACCTCCACATTAGGTCCTTCGATCGCCTCCCTGATATCCGTTACTTCCTCGGGACGCTCGTCTATTAACAGAATCAGCATATGCATATTGGGTTCATTGCGCAGTACGGACTTGGCAACCTGTTTTAACAGGGTGGTCTTTCCGGCTTTGGGAGGGGATACGATCATTCCCCTCTGACCTTTACCGATTGGGCTGACCAGATCCATCACACGCATGGCAATACTTGAGCCGGGAACTTCCAGCTTGATCCGCTCATCCGGAAAGATGGGCGTCATATCTTCAAAATTCCGCCTTCTGCAAGCCTCTTCCGTCGTATACCCGTTAATGGTCTTAATATAAAGAAGCGCGCTGAACTTCTCCTGCTGGGTCTTGGTACGCTTGTTGCCCACCAGCACATCTCCGGTCTTTAACCCAAAGCGGCGGATCTGGCTGGGCGCCACATAGACATCATTTTCACCGGGCATATAGTTGGCGCAGCGGATAAAACCATACCCATCCGGCATAACCTCTAAAATACCGTTGGCCTCCTGCCCGCTGTCCAATTCCGGCGGAAAGCTGTACATATCGTAAACAGCATTTCTGTCAAAGGAAGGGCCGGTGCGCGCATGGTATTCTCCGGAGCCATTCTGTCCGGAACCGGTTTGCCCCTGACTGCTCTGGCTCTGTGCGGGACGCTGCTCGGTTTTTGACTCCTCCGGCTTGTCCGCCTTTGCAGCCTGCTTCTTTTCCTGCTCGTCCAATGCCAGCATCGCTTCCACTACTTCTGCTTTTTTCATCGTGGAAACACCTTTGATTCCCCTGACCTTGGCAATTTCTTTTAAATCCACCAATGCCAGAGATTCATACTTTTCTCTCATTAATTTCCAAACCTCTCTCGATTTTTATCTTTGTCATGGGGTAAAATAAGATTTGTATATGAAAATCAGATCATCATCGGATGATACCTACTCATTATATTACAAAATTCCCAAAATGGGAAGTCCCATTTTGGGAATCTGTATTTCCATCATTGCAGCGGATCAAATAGAAAGGCATCCGTTTGCAGAAAACCCGGTTCCCCTTCTCCTTCATGAATGGCAAATAAACCTGTCTTTACACCCACCCAGCGTCCCGGTGTTGCAAGAACCTTATCCCCTGCCTGTATAAACTCTGTACCGTCCGTACTGTAAAGGAAAGAAACCTCTTTTTCCCCCTCTACTTTCATCCGCAGATGCAGTGCTTCTGCATCAGATTCCGCCAAAATTTTGCAGGTTTCGTTATGCTTCGTCCATTCCCCGGTATACTGCACCAGCTTAAACCTTCCGTTTTCTTTTTTCAGAGCCAGTGCCGTATAGACGCCGCCTAAAGAAATCAGTCCCAGAATGTCTCCCTCTTTGGCCCCGGTCAGGCAGAGCTTGCAGGTAACTTGGAATTCCGGTGCAGGCCACTTCTGCAGTAACAGATTGCTGACGTCGCAGAGCTGGGTATCCGGCTTCCTATCCTGTGCATATAAGGTGAGCTTACCGTCTCCCAGCCGGTACCACTCTTCTTTATAATTGGCATTCCACTGCCACTGCAGCCCCAGACGGCCGTCCTGAAAATAATCGGAATCCTCGGGCGAGCAGGCAGGATAAACAGCCCCCACATCCGGCTTTCGATAGCGCAGCACAGGCTCACCACAGCCCTGCTCATCTATGTTTTCCCCCATGACCGGCCAGTCGTTCTCCCAGCGCATGGGCTGCAGATGCAGAATTCTTCCCGCATTACCCACATCCTGAAAATGCAGAAACCAGTCTTCCCCTGTAGGCGTATCCACCCAAGCACCCTGGTGGGGGCCGTTTATGGGTGTGGAACCCTGATGCAGAACAATTTTTTCCTCGTAAGGGCCCCAGATATTCTTGGAACGCAGCACTGTCTGCCAACCGGGTTTTACCCCGCCCGCAGGAGCAAAAATATAGTAATAACCGTTGCGTTTATATAGTTTGGGGCCTTCTATGGTAGGCTGGGTTTTACTGCCGTCATAGATATGATGCCCGTCATCCAGCACTCCGCTGCAGTCCGGTTCTATGGGAGAAAGATGCAGAATACTCTTAAACCCGATACGGCTCCTGGCAAAGGCTGTCACCATATAGGCCCTGCCGTCATCATCCCAGAAAGGACAGGGATCGATCCAGCCCGTCACTTTCCGCACGCAAACGGGCTCCTCCCATCCTTCAAAAGGATTTCTGCTTTTTACCATGAAAATCCCTTCATCCGGCATAGGAATAAAAATATAGTAGACTCCATCATGATAGCGAATGGAAGGCGCCCATGCACCACATCCGTGCACGGGTTTGTCATAATGATCAAAAGGCAGCCGCTCCATGGCATAACTGATAACTTTCCAGTTGACTAAATCCTTGGAATGCAGCACCGGCACCGACGGCGAATTACAGAAGGAGGATGCGACTAAAAAAAAGTCCTCTCCCACCCGTATCACATCCGGATCCGAATAGTCCGTATACAAAATAGGATTGGAATAAGTACCATCCCCATTATCACCGTTCCACATATTTTTTCTTTTTTCCTGTTCCATATCTGCCTCCTGTTCTGTTGCAGCGGTCCTGACATCGCATAAAATAGTTATTGACAAATATTCATGGTTCCCCTATAATCCAATTTAATACAATATAGATACCATTGAGGGAGTAGTTAGCAGTCTGTAGGACAACAGTCCACCGGACTGCGGTAATATCAACATAATGATACGTTTTGTATCTGGTATTATCTGAAATAATGAGACTCATGGACAACTGGCAGTGTCAGTTTGTCCCTGAGTCTTTTTTAGATTCAACACACCAACGAGGAGGTTTTATGAGTTTACTGAGTTTATTTCTACTGGCCGTCGGCCTTTCCATGGATGCTTTTGCGGTTTCAATATGTAAAGGTCTTGCCACCCCAAAGATCACTTTAAAAAAAGCCGGTATTGTAGGTCTGTGGTTTGGCGGCTTTCAAGCCCTGATGCCTACCCTGGGTTATCTGGTGGGTTACCGTTTTCAGGAAAAGATCACGGCTTTGGATCACTGGATCGCCTTTATCCTGCTGTTTATCATCGGTGCGAATATGGTGCGGGAAGCTTTTTCCAAGGAGGAAGAATGCGCTAACGCTTCTTTGGCCTTTAAAGAAATGTTCCTCTTGGCAGTGGCCACCAGCATCGACGCACTGGCAGTGGGCGTGACTTTTGCCTTTCTGCCCAATGTTCCCATTCTCCCGGCCGTCACTTTTATCGGTGTTGTTACCTTTCTCTTCTCCGCTGCCGGCATGAAGATCGGCAACATATTCGGTACCCGCTATAAATCCAAGGCGGAACTGACCGGCGGCGTCATCTTAATACTCATTGGCATCAAAATTTTAGTAGAACATCTCTTCCTGTAATAAAATTATTTACAGTGAGGTTGTTTACAACCGGACTGTTTACAGTCTTCTCATCTCGGTATAAGCCAGCAAAAACGGTCCCACGCCCTTCGCGTCATCTTCCACGATCGGCTCCGACATATAGTACTCAAAAGAACCGTCCCGGCGCGGGTTACTTGCAGGACCCAATCCTGCTACCAGACAGATGCCGCCTAAGTGCAATTCCCCGTCCGTTGTCTTCATATACCTGTCGCAAATGCCGTTAAAGGCCTTGACGCCGTACTCCCTGTAAGACTCAGGCAGAAATCCCAGACGTACGCCCCGCAGAATGGAAAAAGCAAGAATGGCGCTGCCGCTGGTTTCCAGATAGTTAGGCTCCTTACCGCCCAGTGCGGGAAGCTGATACCACATACCGCTCTCATCCTGATATTTCAATAAAGAATCAATCAAATCCTTAAAGACATTTTTCAAATTCTCATATTCCGCTTCATAGCCCGCAGGCTCGGTTTTGGAAAGGGTATCCAGTAATGCCATGGAATACCAGCCTAAAGCCCTCAGCCAGAAATTGCGGGACAAACCTGTTTCCTTATCACACCAGAAAATGGATTTTGAAGCATCATAGCCATGATAATAGAGTCCCGTTTCTTCATCCCGTATATATTTGACTACATTGGCAAACTGCCTGAAGATATCGTCATAATTCTCTTTGTTGTTAAATTTGGTTTCATACTCCATATAGAAAGGCTGTCCCATGTAGAGCCCATCCAGCCATACCTGATTGGGATAGATCTTCTTGTGCCAGAAATTCCCCTCCTCCGTTCTGGGTTGGTTTTTTACCTGGCTGTAAATCAGGTCAATGGCTTTTTTGTACTTCTCTTTACCGGTAATTTCGTAAAGCTGGAATAAGGTCTTACCCGCATTTACGTTGTCGATATTATATTCTTCTACAGAATAGCCGTCGATACTGCCGTCCTCTTTTACGCGATGGTCAATGAAAGCATCCGCAAAATCCAGATACTTCTTTTCTCCTGTAGTATGGTAGGTTTCCAACAGCGCCAAAATCATGCAGCCGTCTATGTAATTCCAGCCGGCTTTGAGGCCGTGTTTTGCCTTTTCTATATTCCAAACAGGAACATCCAGAGTACTTTTCTCAATCAATTCGTCGATATACTGCTCTATTACCGGTAATCTCATACACTGCCTCCATCCGTAAGAAATTATGTAATACGTTTCTATTTTACAGGGAAAAGCAGTCTTCGTCAATCTTATTGGAAAGAGAATTTATAATATTTCTATAAATATAGTTACATCCGCACTTCCTGTTCTCCCGAATCATCCTACTTTGTATCCGGTTCCCCATACTACTTTAAGATACTGAGGTTGTCCGGGATTTGTTTCAATCTTCTCCCGGATATGGCGGATATGTACCGCTATGGTATTGTCCGCACCGATTGCCTTCATGTTCCAGATGGATTCGTAAATCTGATCAATGGAGAACACCCTGCCCTTCTCCTGAACCAACAATCTCAATATCTTATATTCGATGGGTGTCAGGCGGACCTCTCGTCCCTCCACGGAAACACTTCTTTTCTCATCGTCGATCACCAGACCATTCACACGATAAATATGCGCAATATTGTCCGAAAGATTGGACAACTGGGTATAACGGCGCAGCTGGGACTTAATTCGGGCAAGCAGTTCTAACGGATTGCAGGGATAGGTCACGTAATCATCCGCACCTGCTTCCAGCGCTTGTATTTTAATCAGCTCCTGACCGTTCATTGACAGCACGATGATCGGCAGACTGCTGGCGGCTCTGATCTCCCTGATAGCCTCCAGGCCGTCCCCGTCCGCCAGTTCAATGTCCGTCAGCAGAAGCTGTGCCTTTCCTTCTCTGACATATTGCCATACCTGCTGCAGACTGCCGGCTTCCAACATACCGTAACCTTCCGTAGTAAGCAGTGGCCGTATCACATCCGCAACTCCTGTATTATTATTAAAAACCAATATATTACTCATACCCCTTCTCCTTTCCCATTCTATCCTATTCCGGCTTTTTTTCATATCTGCATCTAAAATGTAACAAAAATGTATCATCCCTTTTTTTCTTGAAATTAAAGGTATACCGATAAATCCATATCCTCTAAAACCTCATGAATCTCTTTCTCGGTGTAGCCGTAAAAATCCAGCATCAATTCATAGTCCCCCACGGCAACAGCCGCATGGATTTCTTCTCCGTCAGACGAATCCACAAGCTTATAAGCAAATCCCTGCAGAGTAGTGTAGGTCCTCTCATTGCATACACCGCCCGGGTAAACTTCCTCTAATGCATGTCCCGATAGATTACCGTAGTAGGACTGATGCAGCAAAAGTACGCTTTCTTCCGTTTCCAGACGTACCAACAGAGAATTCTCTCCCATCAGTATATACTCTTCCTGTTTCAGCTCGCCCGGCAGACTTTCATCCGGCAGTGCCAAGGGAATTGCATGCTCCTCCGCAAATGTCTCATAAGAGGCATATTTCTGTTCCTTGCGACATTCAGACATCTGTTGTAATTGGACATTCTCCTGCGCCATAGCAATCTCGGCATCTTCCAACACCGCCTCGTCCGAAGTTCCGGCAGAGTCCGGGGCATCTGCCATTCTTCCCATCATACCGCTGTCCGCGGTTTCTACAGAAGTTCCTCCGGTTTCTGCCAAAGCCGCAATCCCACCTTCCTCCGAATCTGCACCTTCTGCAGCCATTTGTGCTTCCTCTGCCTCTTCTGTCAAAAATGCGGTATTCATATCCATAGTCTGAAAGCTGCTTTCATCCTCCCGCACGAGGCTCCTTGCATAACCTGCCGCAGCCACCCCCCCTAGGGTGTAAATTACGAAAATTCCGCCTGCAAACGCCGCTGCCGTCATATGCCGTTTTCTGCGGTATGACAATGACCTTATTTTCTGATTTTCTTCTGAAATTTCCTCTGTACGGAAGCCGGGTACCGGAATCCTGTCCACAGTTTCCTTATAGACCTCTTTAAATTTCTTCAAAATCATATTCCTCCTGCAGTTTCTTTTTCAGAATATTTCTCCCGCGGGTTAAGCGTGAGGTGATCGTGGATTCCTGCTTTCCTACTATTTCCGCAATTTCTTTTACCGACAATTCCTCATAATAAAAGAGATGGATGACCTCCCGATATTTATCCGGCAGTTCCCAAATGGCTTTCAGCAGTTCTCTGTTCCGCTCGTCTTTTAAGTAACGCTCCTCCGTTTCTTCTCCCGAAACGGCATTCTCTCCATCATCCCCCACAGGAAGTGCGGTCCGATGCCTGAACCAGGCAGAGCGCCAGAGCTTTCTGCAGCAATTTAGGGTAACTTTAATAAACCAGGCCCTCTCATGCTCCCGGCTTTCAAATACCACATCGGATTTCATGTAGCGGAAAAAGACCTCCTGTACAACATCCTCAGCATCCTCAGCGCTCTTCAGCTGCAGAAATGCGATTTTATAGAGAGTGGAGAAGTACGCTTCTATGGTCTGCCGCAATGCATCCCGGTCCTGTCCGCCTTCCTCTTTTGCTAAGTCACTCATTTCTGACCTCTTGTCTGCTCTCTCACATTATTAATATCCTTTCGCACATAAAAAAACTGCAAAAATTTTAAAAATTCTGCAGTTTTATATCCTCTATTCAGTTAGACGCTTTTTGGAAGAGGAACAGCTCACAATTTTGAAAATAAGATAGCCGATGAGAATTCCCAGCCCATTTAGCAAAATATCGTCCACATCAAAGCAGCCGAAAGCGGTAAGCAGCTGAAAAAGTTCGATTGCCAGCACCAACAGCAGTCCCGTCCCCAGACAAAGAAATATATTTTTAAACACCTTTCCTAACAGGGGCAGCATACAGCCTAAAGGAATAAATACCAGTATATTGCCGATTAAATTGCCAAAGCTGTTAATGCCCCGGTTGTCCCAATGGCGTATATACATCTGAATTGTGCGGAACCATTCAAAATTAGCCTTTTTCATACCTTCCCAAAACACATCGTCCCGCCAGGAATCCGCAATTTCCTTCATACGCTCCAAGGGATATTTAAAAACGATCACCCGCAGCAGTGTCAGCAGATACAAGACAAAAAGTATCCGCAGTAATTTTTTATTTATCATGATAGCCTTTCCGTCAGGTTTGGACCCGTACTTCTCAATATCTCACATTTAGCAGCGTCAGTCCCTTAGCCGGTACCAGCGCGCCCGCCCGTTCTCTTTTCCCTGAAGCAAGAATTTCCGTCATTTCAAAGACCTCACGCTTTCCCAATCCCACTTCTATAAGTGTACCCATTAATATGCGAACCATGTGAAAAAGAAAACCGTTTCCGGTAAAATAAAAGAAAATTTCATCCTTCTGTTCTTCAATCCGAATTTCTTCAACCGTTCTGACCGTGGACTTTTTACTCTTCTTTGCCGAAGTAAAAGCAGCAAAATCATGGGTGCCGCAAAGCAGCTTGGCCGCTTCTTTCATGGCATCAATATTAAGCCGCTCCTCCACCCGGTAAGTAAATTTTCGTTCAAAAACATGGGGCAGGGGACTGTTTATGACTCGATAGCAATAAGTCTTCCCCTTGGCGTTTAAACGGCTGTGAAACCGTTCTCCTACCTCTTCCACTGCAACGACGGCAATATCCTCCGGAAGATAACTATTCATATATTCCAGGATTTCCTGCGGGGACCTGTCGGTTTCAAGATGCGCATTGGCCACCTGCCCAGCGGCATGAACGCCCGCGTCGGTTCTGCCGCTGCCCTGTACCTCCACTTTGTGGCCGCACATTTTGGAAAGCAGGGTCTCTAACTTACCCTGAATCGTGTTTTCGCTTGTTTCCTGCCGCTGCCACCCTTGATAACGGGTCCCCTCATACTGCAGTATCATTTTAAAGTTCCGCATCCTGCTCCCTCTGCTTTATTTCCTCCTCGCATTCCCGGTGATAGGTGTCCACGATTTCCATATCTTCCGGTGTCAGCTTTCTGAAACGGTTTAAGCCTGCCGCTAAAATGCGGACGCTGTTTCTTGTGGTATCAAAAGCGCCCTCCTTATACAGGGTCCAGAAAATAATACCAACGGGCACCGCTACGATCATACCCACTACACCTGCCAGTTTATAGCCAATAAAGAGCAAAAACAGCGTGGGAATCGGCGGAACCCCAATGGAATCTCCCACGATCTTGGGCTGAATGATCTGTCTTACTAACTGGCTGATACCCCAGATCAGTAAAAGACCGATCGTCATTTTATAGTCGGCGCTTAAAAATTTTACAATGGCCCAAGGGAGCATCACCGTACCCGTTCCAAAGAAAGGTAAAAAATCCAATATCGCAATACCCAGCGCAATGAGCAGGGTATAGTCCACTCCCAACGCCACCAAACCGATGACCAACAGAAGATATATCCATGCCTCAATTCTTATCTGGGCTTTGAAATACCCGCCCACGGCTTTAAAAAGACTCCTCTTTATAATCTGATATCGGTATAAGATGGCATCCGGCATGTAGTTTATCACCGTCTCCGAAAACTGTTCTCTCTCTGCAACAAAAAAATAGGACGAAAGCAGACACATAATGATCCCAATAATAATAGTGGGCAGCTGCATCGCAAAATCCCCTACAGCCTCAATCGTGGGACTGCTTAAGCTTCCGATCAAATCCGCCGCCAGCC
Source organism: Lachnospiraceae bacterium (assembly GCA_022510745.1). Lineage (GTDB taxonomy): Bacteria > Bacillota > Clostridia > Lachnospirales > Lachnospiraceae > Acetatifactor. Next base: position 44,783 of record JAFLSY010000001.1, on the reverse strand, counting down.
CGTTTGCGTTCTCACCAATACGGGTTAAGGTCTCTTGAATATCCAAAGGCAGTCTGTCATACAAACCGCTTAAATTATTTCCGATCTCATTGAAATCTCCCTTCAAAGAATCCCACAATCCGGGTAAGTCCTCAATAAAGCCCATGAGTTCCCGTATCAGTTTGCCTCCGATCAGATAGGCTATGAACACTACCAGCCCAATTACCAGAATAATCACAACCGCGCCGCTGATCTTCCTTTTAATCTTCAGTTTTTCCTCCAGAAAACGCACTAAAGGAGAGGCTATCAGGGAGATGATCCAGCCAATCACAAAGGGCATGAAAAAAACGATTGCCCGGGGCAGTAAAAAGACCACCGCCAGCAAAATAAAAGCTGTAACCAATAAGTTCAAGAATGCTTTTACATATTTTTTCATGGACATATATATGCAAACCCCGTTTCATTTTCTTACTAAGGAGAAGGTTTTTTTTCCTCCTTAGTAAGAAAGCCTTCTATTATATCATAGATCTCCTCGCGTCCCTGCTTGCTCTCTGCAGAAAAGGGTATAATCAGTGTGTCCTTATCTGTCTGCAGAGCCGTTCGGATCAGCTTTAACTGCTTCTCTATCTGACTTCGTTTGATTTTATCCAGCTTCGTGGCAACAATAACGGGGGAATATCCCTGTTTTACGATCCACTGATACATTACCTTGTCATTGTTTCCCGGTTCGTGCCGGATGTCGATCAGAAGGAACACCGCTTTTAACTGCTTGGATTTATGCAGATAGTTCTCTATCATCTTTCCCCACTTGGCTTTCACTTCTTCGCTTACTTTTGCAAAGCCGTAGCCCGGCAGATCCACAAAATAGATTGCTCCGTTTACGTTGTAGAAATTGATGGTCTGGGTCTTTCCGGGCTGGGAGCTGGTGCGGGCTAATGCCTTGCGGTTCATCAACGCGTTGATCAGGGAAGATTTCCCCACGTTGCTCTTACCGGCAAATGCTACCTCGGGCAGCATATTCTCCGGCAGTTTGCTGGTAATGCCGCACACCGTTTCCAAATTCACGTTTTTAATGATCATGGCCGCCATCTTCCTCCGCAAACGTAAACCCCAGCACTTCTTCCATCCGTTCTACAAAACAGATCTCCATGCCCGACTTTATTTCTTCGGAGATTTCCTCCACGTCTTTTTTATTTTCTGCGGGCACCAGAACTCTCTTAATACCTGCCATTCTGGCCGCCAAAAGCTTCTCCTTCAGCCCGCCGATGGGCAGGACTCTGCCTCTTAAGGTGATTTCACCGGTCATGGCCACATCCGCACGCACCTTTTTCTCGGTCAGTGCCGACAAGAGGGCCGTAGCCATGGTAATACCAGCGGAAGGCCCATCCTTAGGAACTGCGCCCTCCGGAATGTGGATATGGAAATCCATTTCCTGAAACACATTCGCCGGAATATGATATTCTTCACTGACGGAGCGTGCATAGCTTAAAGCAGTCATGGCGGATTCTTTCATCACATCCCCCATCTGGCCCGTCAGCTTCACCTCTCCCTTACCGGGCATTTTATTCACTTCTATCTGCAGGGTTTCCCCACCCACACTGGTCCAGGCCAATCCACGCACAATGCCGACCTCGTCGGTTTCATTGGCTTTATTTCTGGTATAGCGGACCTTGCCCAGATACTTTTCCAGATTCTGCACCGTTACTCGTATATGGGCCTTAGTACGCTGTTTGGGAGTCTTCTTTACCAGCTCTCTGGCTGCCTTTCTGCAGATCTCGCCCAGCTTGCGCTCCAGATTCCGGACACCGGCTTCCCTGGTATAGCCAGCAATGACGGCTCTGATAGCACCGTCGCTGATATTCAGCTGACCTTTTTCAATACCGTTCTTTTCAGAGACCTTTCTAAGCAGATATTCTTTTGCAATATGAAACTTCTCATTTTCGGTATAGCTGTTTACCTCTATCAGCTCCATACGGTCTAACAGGGGCTTAGGAATACTGGCGGCGGAATTGGCGGTTGCCACAAAGAACACCCGGGATAAATCCAGAGGCAGTTCAATATAATGGTCCCTGAACCGGCTGTTCTGCTCGCTGTCAAGCACCTCCAGCAAGGCCGCACCGGTATCCCCCTTATAATCGCTGCCCACCTTGTCAATCTCATCCAGCAGCATCAAAGGATTGCCGACTCCCGCCTGCCGCAGTCCGGCAGCAATTCTGCCCGGCATGGCGCCCACATAGGTTTTTCTGTGCCCTCTGATCTCCGCTTCATCACGCACACCGCCTAAACTGATTCTGACGTATTCTTTCTTCAAAGCCCTGGCCAGACTTTTTGCAATGGAGGTCTTACCCGTTCCGGGAGGCCCCACCAAACAGATAATGGGGCTGTCTCCCCGCTTATTTTTCCCATTGCCGGCAAGCAGACTGCGTACTGCCAAAAACTCCAGAATACGCTCTTTTATCTGCTCCAACCCATAATGGTCTTCTTTTAAAATCTGTTCCGCCAGCTCCATATCCGTATTGTCCTTAGATACCTTATCCCATGGCATTTCTAACAGGGTTTCGATATAGGTTCTCTCCACGGCGCTCTCCGAGCTGCTAGAAGAAAGACCTTTAAAACGGGCAATTTCTTTGGCAATCTTTTCCTTGACTTCTTTTCCCGCCTTCAGTTTATGCAGCGCCTCTTCATACTGCTCCGCATCCGAAAAGGAGTCTTTTTCTCCAAGTTCCTCTCTAATGGCGCTCATCTGTTCACGTAACAGGTAATCCTTCTGGTTTTTCTCTACCTTTTTCTGGATTTTACCGGACAGCTCTTTTCTCACCATACCAATCTGAATTTCACTGTTTAGCACGGACGAAAGACAGTCATAGCGTTCTTTTAAAGAAACCGCGGCAAGAATTTTCTGCTTCGTTGCCACGGGCAGGAGCATACCGCTGGCAATACTGTCCATTAAAACTCCCGGCTGACTGATGGTATCCACTTTCCGATCCAGCATTTTTCCTCTGCTCGGATTTAATCCGCTATACGAATGGAAAAGCGCTCTTAACTCCCTGTTTATGGCCTCCTTATGTACCTCGTCCAGCTCTTCGGCATCTTCTTCTAACAGCTCCGTCTGTGCCAGAAGATAATCCTGTTCCGTCTTAAGACTCCAGAGTCTTCCACGTCCAACGCCCTCTACCAGCACCCGCACAATACCGCCCGGCAGCCGGCTGATCTGCTTTAAGCTCGCTATGGTACCTATCTCATATAATTCTTCCCTGCCGGGGTCCTCCGTATTTTCATCCCTCTGTGCCACCAAAAAAAGCTTCTGCTCTCCCAGCATGGCCTTTTCCACCGCACGGATGGATTTTTCTCGGCTTAAATCAAAATGTATCACCATTCCCGGCATAATGCACAGACCTCTTAGGGCCACTGCAGGCATTTCCAAGGTTGCAATCATAATGGTATCTTCCATATTCTATCACGTCTCCCTGCCTATGATAAAACGCCGCACTAAAAAGAGCGGCGTTTGGCTTACTTGGCTTTTGGCATACTCACATCCCGATGTATGGTAAGCGGCTCGCTGGTGCCCTCTACCGCACCCTTTGTGATCACAACCGCCTCAATGGTATCATCGGAAGGAATCTCATACATAATGTCCATAGTGACATTCTCCATAACCGAGCGCAGCCCTCTGGCACCGGTTTTTCTTTCCAGCGCAAGCTCTGCTATAGCGTCGATGGCATCTTCTTCGAAAGTCAGTTTGACATGATCCATCTCAAACAGACGCTGGTATTGCTTGATCAGTGCGTTCTTCGGTTCCTTTAAAATACGTACCAAAGCCGCTTTATCCAGTCCCTCTAAAGACACATTGATGGGCACACGGCCCACAAACTCGGGAATCAGTCCGAATTTTACCAGATCCTGCGGAGTCACCTCCCCCAGAATCTCCCCGATTTCCTTATTGACCTTATCCGTGATCACCGCATTGAAACCGATGGACTTTCTGTCCAACCGGGTTTCCACGATCTTATCCAAACCGTCAAACGCGCCTCCACAGATAAAGAGAATATTCGAGGTATTGATCTGTATCAGTTCCTGGTGGGGATGCTTCCTGCCTCCCTGAGGAGGTACGCTGGCAACGGTGCCTTCAATAATCTTTAACAGCGCCTGCTGTACACCCTCGCCGGATACATCCCTTGTAATGGACACATTCTCACTCTTTTTGGTAATCTTATCAATTTCGTCAATATAGATAATGCCGTATTGAGCACGCTCCACATCATAATCCGCAGCCTGAATCAGCTTAAGAAGAATATTCTCTACATCCTCGCCCACATAACCGGCTTCCGTCAACGTTGTTGCATCCGCAATGGCAAAGGGCACGTTGATGATCCTGGCCAGCGTTTCCGCCAGATAGGTCTTGCCGGAACCGGTGGGACCTATCATGATCACATTGCTCTTCTGCAGCTCCGCATCCTCCGGTCTCTTGTCCGCCGTCACTCTCTTATAGTGATTATACACAGCTACGGAAAGCACCTTTTTTGCGGTATCCTGCCCGATCACATAGTCGTCTAAAAAGTGTTTGATCTCAACGGGCTTTAACAGCTTAAAATTAGGCCTCTGTTCCGCGGAAGAAGCCTCCTCCTCAAACTCTTCCTCTAAAATATCTCCACAAATCTCTATACATTCATCACAAATATACACGCCTGCCGGTCCTGCTATCAGCTTCCTGACCTGGTCCTGCGTTTTATTGCAAAATGAACATCTTACGTCATTGCCAGAATTCTTACCTGCCATTTTTCCTCTCATTCTGCCGGGAACTTCGTTCTGTCACTTAGCTCCTTTGGGTCGGCTTTACATTCTATTTTTCGGGTACGGTATGAGAGGTGATGACCCTGTCGATCAATCCATATTCCAAGGCCTCCTCAGCCGATTTCCAGTTATCTCTCTCCGTATCCGCAGCGATCACTTCATAGTCCTTGCCGGTATTTTCCGCCAGCATTCTGTTTAATTTTTCCTTGGTATGCAGGATATGCTTGGCTGCAATCTCAATCTCGGTAGCCTGACCCTGTGCGCCGCCAAGGGGCTGGTGGATCATGATCTCAGCATTGGGAAGCGCCATTCTCTTACCCTTGGTGCCACCTGCCAACAGGAACGCTCCCATACTGGCCGCCATACCGATACAGATGGTGGACACATCACATTTGATATAGCGCATGGTATCATAAATTGCCATGCCCGCCGTCACGGAACCACCCGGACTGTTGATGTACAGATTGATATCCTTCTCCGGGTCCTCCGCCTCCAAAAAGAGGAGCTGGGCCACCACTAAGCTGGCCGTCACTTCATTGACTTCCTCTCCCAAAAAGATGATTCTCTCTTTTAAAAGCCGGGAGTAAATATCGTAGGAACGCTCTCCCCTGCTGGTCTGTTCTATGACATAAGGTACTAAACTCATTTACTCTTCCTCCATTTGACTACAATAAGAGTCTTGTCTTTTTATCTCGTTTCTATAATAGACCAAGGTAAAAAGTTTTGCAATCTCAAACAGAGGATTTAAGAATTTCTTAATCCTCTGTTTAAATTTTTTATTTATTTTTACTATATTTTACAGGGGATTATTCCTCTGCCGCTGTTTCTGCGGGAGCCTCCTCGCTCTTCTTGCTCTTAGCCTTGGTGGATTTTGCAGCGGTCTTTCCTTCCTTTGCATTCTCTACCAAAAACTCTACGGCCTTGTTGATGGCAATATCCTGCAATACCTGCTTTTTGCCATTCTCTCCCAAAGTTCCCTTGATCTGATCGGGTTCCATCTGGTACTTTTCCGCCATGGATTTCACTTCTTCTTCAAAGTCCTCGTCGCTTGCGGTCAGATTCTCCGCTGCGGCAATGGCTTCCAATACCAGTCTGGACTGAATTCTCTTCAGTGCCTGAGGTGCCGTCTGCTCTAAGAGAGCCTGGGACGTCATACCGGTAAACTGCATATACTGTTCCATGGAAAGGCCCTGCATCTGCAGTCTCTGTGCAAATTCATCTATCATCTGTCTCTGCTCGGTTTCTACCATAGCATCGGGAATCTCCATCTGCGCATCAGCCACGGCTGCCTCAACAACCGCTTCTTCTTTTGCGCTCTTTGCCGCATCGGCTTTCTTCTGCTCCAGCCCCTTCTTTACATCCTCCCTGTACTCGGCAAGTGTATCGAAAGTGGATACCTCGCTTGCAAACTCATCGTCCAGCTCGGGCAGCTCTTTCTCCTGTATACTCTTTACGGTACATTTAAATACGGCTGCTTTGCCCGCCAGTTCTGCCGCCTGATAATCTTCGGGGAAGGTTACGTTCACTTCGGTTTCCTTTCCGATCTCGGCACCAATCAACTGCTCCTCAAAGCCCGGAATAAACGCGCCGGAGCCGATGGTCAGAGGATAGTCGCTCCCCTTGCCGCCGTCGAATGCAGCGCCGTCCACAAAGCCCTCGAAATCCAGCGTGGTCATATCACCGTCCTTCACGGGTCTGTCCTCCACGGTAATGGTTCTGGCACTGTTTTCTCTTTCCTTCTGAATCTGTTCGTCAACTTCTTCCTCGGTGACTGTGATCTCGGTTTTTTCCACCTTGAGCCCCTTGTATTTGCCCAGCGTTACAGCAGGCTTTAAGGCTACCTCAGCGGTAAAAATGAAAGGCTTACCGGCTTCTATCTGTGTCACGTCGATCTTGGGAGCGGAAACAATTTCTTCCTCGCACTCCTCAAGCGCTTTCTCATAAGCTTCCGGAATCAGTTCGTTTGCCGCATCCTCATAAAAAATTTCCGCACCGTAGAGCTTCTCCACCATTTTACGGGGCACCTTACCCTTACGGAAGCCGGGAATGCTGATCTTATTCTTATTCTTTTGATAAGCGGTTTCAATAGCTTTCTCTAATTCCTCGGCGCCTACCTCAATTGTAAGCTTCGCCATATTCTTTTCCAGTTTTTCTACCTGTAAACTCATTGTTTCTCCTCTCATTCCACCGCCGGCTTCATCTTCCGTCTTTCCGGTGCCGACTTACCTTTTCTAAAACCGCGGCAAAAATCTCAGCCACAGCCATTGCAAAATTATAGCATAAAGAAGCCTTCTTGTCCATTATTTTTTCGGAACAACCCTTGATTTTCGGCTCCTTTAAACGCCTGACCGCTCCTTATAGCTGCAGGATTTCTCCTCCTAACTTCATGGCGTCCTCTTTTTCGTGAGTGACCGCAAGCAACAGCCTGCTTCCCTTATGCTGTAAGATCACTTCTATAGCTCGGTTTCGGCTGTATTCATCCAAGCCGCTAAAGGGCTCGTCCAAAAGCAGAACGTCGCTGCCGGCGGCTAACGCCCTGGCAATACAGACTCTCCTTCGCATCCCGCCGCTTAGGTTTTTCACCGGTTTTAACAAATCCTCTCCGGGCAGCAGCTGCTCCAGCAGAAGTTTCGCCCTTTCGGGAATAGCGCAGATCAGTTCCACATTCTGCAGTGCGGATATGTTCTGAAACAATCTGTCCTCCTGAAACACCATGGAAACACGCGGATTATTCTCAGTGCTTTCCGCCTCTCCTCCGGCAAAAACCTGTCCCTCATCGGCCTTCTCAAGTCCTGCCAGAATGTGGAGCAGGGTCGTCTTACCGGTGCCGGAAGGCGCCATCAGGCAGTAGATCCCGTCCTGCTTCAGTTCCATATCCACATGGCGCAGCACCTCTTTTTCGCGGTAGCTTTTACAGATATTCTCAAGTACGAGGGTATCCGCGCCGCTTCTGGTTCTTTGCTCCCCTTCCTGTGCGGGGGCGCCGATTCTCGGATTCCACATGCAGAAATTCTTCCACAAAAGCAGTACCGCTTTTTCTAACAGGTAACTCAGTATGATCACCACAAAAGTCCAGGCAAACACGCCCGCTGTATCCAGATAAATCTTTGAAAGGTACAGTTCTTCGCCGATGGAGAACTTGGGAATGCCTATGATTTCCGCTGCAACGCCTGCTTTGATTCCCATGCTCAATGCGGTTTCCAGCGTGCCTTCTAAAAAGGGCTGCAGCGCCGGACGGTAGATGTAGAAGAAACGGGACCCAAATGGCAGACGGAACACCTCTGCCATTTCTAACAGCTTTTTATCCGTACTCCCCAGACCTTCCCTTACATTGACATAAATGATGGGCAGTGCCACTAAAAAAGTGATCGCCATAGAAAGCCGTCCCGCACCCCACCAAATTAAAAGTATTACCACAAAGGAGGCCACCGGCACCGCCTTGACAAGCAGCATCAGCGGAGCCAGCAGTTCTTCCACAAAAGGCAGCCTATAACTGAAAGCACCCAGTAAAATACCCAAAAACAGCGCCAACAGAAAACCCGCCAAAAATTTCATGAGCGTGATACCGATAGTCTGCCAGAAACTTAAAACCGCAGCCTCCCTGATCAGTGCCTTAACCGTTTCAAAAGGCCCTGCCGCCAGCAGGGAATTCCCGATGAGAAGCGCCGCAAGCTGCCAGATGCCCAGCCAGAACAGCAAGATCAGCCCTCTTTTTATGCGTTTTTTCCTTGCCCGCACTTTTTCTTCCTGCATGGTATCTCCTATTATTTACCTAAGTAATAGAAATCATCCCCCGGCAGGCCGCCGCCCACGGATTCCGGATTCAGTTCATAGAGGACATTCAGATAGCCGGAAAGGGCCTGCTTCATCTCCTCCCCCGTTATACAGGTAATATTACAATAAGGAATTGCCTTCTTAGCTACATTCTCATTGGCGATAATCTCCGCCCCCACGCAAAGAACTGCGGTTTCATCGAGGTTCGTTTCCGTGTATTTGGTACTCTCTTCATGCTCTTTTAAGAACAAAGCCACCGCTTCGGGGTTTTCCTCCAAAAATTCTCTTCTTACCACCGTAACGCCGGTCACCAGACGGCTGCCGCCCTCTCCCTGCACTCTCTCCCACTCCTCGGTCAGGGAAATGCGTATTGCCAGCTGGTCGTTCTGCGCACATGCCACCGTTACAAAGGGCTGGGGCAGAAGCGCGATATCACTCGGGTTTTCCGCAAGCAGCGCCGCGATCTCAGTAGCCTCGGAACGATACTCCAACGTCACCTCATCAGAGTCTATGCCGTTTGCCGAGAGCAGATACTGTAAGGCATAGTCCGGTGTGGTGCCCCTGCCGGTCAGGTAGATGGTTTTTCCCCTCAAATCTTCGAAGGTGCCGATCCCACCATCGCCGGACACGATATACAGCACGCCCAAGGTATTGATATCCACCACACAGATGCCGCCCTGGGTTTTATTATAAAGCACCGCTGCCACATTGGCCGGTACCAGAGCCATGTCTAACTCCCCCTGTACCAAAAGCGGAGTCAGCTCGTCCGCTCCTACCGCCATGGTAAAAGTGTAAGTATTTTCCGTTTCATTATTTTCAGCCTTCTCCATCAGCTTTAGCAGTCCGATCGTGGTCGGGCCCTTCAAGGCTCCCACTTTAAAATCAGCTGTTTTGCTGCCTCCACAGCCTCCTAACAAAAGCATTCCCGCAATCAGCAGGCCTAATATTTGTGTTTTTCTCCGGATTTTCATCCTGTTTCTCCTTTCTGTCATATCAAATTTGTCGCTGTTATTTTAGCATATTCTATTTGGGGTTTCCACATAATTTTTAAGGATGAATCAGCTAACCCGATCATACGATAAATTTTAAGTCAGAAAATTTTTCTTCCTGTGAATAAATTCCATTTTGGTGTCAATACTATCATTAGTCGGAGAAAGACCCCCTTTTTCTCCGATGGTGACACCAAAGAGAAATGAATACTTATCCTCTCCTAAGTAAAAGTCCCCGCATACAAAGACGTATGACGGGGACTTTTCATTCTCTTTTCATCAGTACGGGAAAGCCCTCCCTGTACTCTTTTATAATATACGGATGTTCCGCCGCATAGGCATAGATTTTATCTCCCAATCCGTTTCTCACCAATTCTTTCATAGCATCCATGGACTGTCTGTTCATTTTCGGGCAGGTCGGGGTCAGAGCGATTACCAGCTCTTCCTGCTTTCTCATAATGCGTAACGGCCATATTTTACAGTCGAAGGGTTTATCCTCTTCCGACAGCATACAGCCCCTCTCTGCATCCAGAAAACTGCAGGGGACTTCTTCTTCCGGAGCCTCGGTACGATACCCATCCTCTAAATCCATTCTCCCAAATCGGTTTTCTCCCTCCCCACAGTTTAAAAAACGTTTGTCCCCACCTTGCAGTTTCCTTACGGTCTCTATCGGAAAAAGAGGGGTTTCCCACAGACTCTGCCTACGGAAGGAACAGCAGAATTTACATTCCGCACAGGCTTCTTTGGACAATACCTTCGACAACATTATACCCGACTCCTTGCACTGTATTTTTGTATGAAAAGCTTGGGATGGTAGGAAAGCTTGGCTTTTCGCAGCCCTTCAATACCGATATCCTCTTCCCTGTTTATCCATTTATAATCTGTCAGCTGCCTGGCGTAGAGTTGATTGATCACGCTGTATCCACCGCTCACCGCATATTCGTCATTTACTTTTTCAAAATGAATATCGCAGGTGTCCCCATTGATGCGGGATGCAATTGTCATGGCCGCGGGAACGTCTTCCACATAAAGCACCGCTCCCATCAACCCTAAGTCCTCCATGTTCTGCAGGGCTTCCCAGATGGCATTCCGCTCCGCCATCTGGGAGTAATTTGCCTGCTCCTGATGGGCATGATGCCACCTTTCCTCCACCGTCCATGCATCCTCTTTATTTTCTCCGGTAATGGGCCTTAAATCCACATTCTCGTAAGTGCGCATAAATCTCAGCACGTGGTTCTTTTTCTTATGATAGGCTCTGCCCGCTAAATTTGCCAGTTCTTCCGAAAGATAGACATAGTCCGTATCTCCCTCATTACAGGAGAATATAAAACGACCCGGATAAATCTCTTCCAGCAGGCTCTTCTGCTCCTCTGTCAGCATACAAAAATTCAAAGGCTCCCCTGTTCCTGCCACATATTCTTCCAGCTCATGCAGGGCAGCCTCCATATCCCCCTCTCCTATGGGGAAAGTGTAGCCTAACCGCCACAGACCGTTGTATTTCCGTATAAAGAAATCTTCATAGCGGCAGATTTTTGTATCGTATTTATTCCGAAGTAAATAAATATTACCAAAGGCCAGATCGCTTCCGCGGTTTTCAGTCCCTGCCACGATTTCCTGTATCCATTCACGATCCTGCAGCTCGGGCGTCACAAAATTCAACATATTGTTTCCTCTTACTTTTCATATGCCGTACCGGGGTGTCTTTATTCCGCAGTTTTTTACTGTTACCAGCAGAGCACCTCGCTGCCCTCTTCCGTTACCAGCACCATGATCTCCCACTGAGCGGAGGGCAGTCCGTCCTCCGTATATACCTCCCAGCCGTTCTTATCATCTATATAGATATCCACTTTTCCCATATTCACCATAGGTTCAATAGTGAATATCATACCGGGAACCATGAGCATCTCTTCTCCCCGTCTGGTGTTATACCCCACCCAGGGTTCCTCATGAAAATCCAGCCCTACGCCGTGTCCGCCGATTTCCCGGACGATCGTATAGCCGTTTGCAAAGGCGTGATCATGCACCGCCTGCCCCATATCGCCTAAAAATCCCCACGGCTTTACTTCCTTTAACCCTAACTCCACACATTCTTTTGCGACCTGTACCAGTTTTTTCTTCTCGGGACTGATCTCCCCAATACAGAACATTCTGGAAGAATCGGAGAAATAACCGTTCAGTATTGTGGAACAGTCCACATTCAGAATATCGCCGGGCTTTAAAATCACATCCTCGGAAGGGAATCCGTGACAGACCTGTTCGTTTACCGATGTGCAGACACTATAGGGGTAGCCCTTATAGTTTAAAGGCGCCGGAATACCTCCCATATCCGTCGTAATGTCATAGACGATCTTATCTATTTCAGCTGTACTCATCCCCTCGTGAATATGTTCCTCTATATAATCCAGTACCGCAATGTTGATCTTGCAGCTTTCCTTTATTTTTGCGATCTGTTCCGGATTTTTGATCAGGTCCCTGTGCGGTACGGTATGCCCCATGCGGGCTATTGCTTGTATTTTATCGTCAAAAGCCTGATGGCATTGCTTATATTTTCTGCCGCTTTTACACCAACAAGGGTCGTTTCTTCCCAGTTTATCCGCCATTGATTTTTCCTTCTTTCCTTTTGTCAGACAACAGGTTTATTATATAACTATCCCTCTTATTATGCAAATTAAAATAATATAAAGAAAGATAAGCCGGACAATTGCCCGGATCGCTGATTTATAGTAAGATAGGAAGTAGTCTATGGCAGAAAGGAGTCCTCCATGATCGCCAATCTGGAATATTACAAGGTGTTTTATTATGTTGCCAAAACCGGCTCCCTGACCCGGGCGGCGGAGATACTTTCCATTTCCCAGCCTGCAGTCAGCCAGTCCATGCGGCTTTTGGAGGAGCAGACCGGAGCCAAGCTCTTTAGCCGGGTTTCTAAAGGCGTACGGCTCACCGCGGAGGGCGAACTGTTATACTCCTATATTGCCAGGGGTTATGAGCAGATTCAGACCGGTGAGCAGAAGCTGAAACAAATGCTGAATCTGGAGTTGGGTGAGGTGCATATTGGAGCCAGCGATATGACCCTGCAGTTTTATCTGCTGCCTTTTTTGGAACGATTTCACGAGCTCTACCCCTCCATTAAAGTCATTGTTACCAATGCTCCCACACCTGAAACTTTGCAGAATCTGTTAAACGGACAGATTGATTTTGGGGTTGTCAGCACCCCCTTTGTGAAAGAGGAAGGCATTCAGGCCATGCCGGTACGCAGCATACAGGATACCTTTGTCTGCGGCAGGCGCTTTACTGCCTATAAAAATAAAACGCTGGATTTTTCCGAATTGAGCGATCTTCCTATTATTTATCTGGAGAAAAATACCAGCAGCCGCAGCTATATGGATGATTTCCTGAAATCCAATGGTGTCATCCTGCAGCCCGAATTTGAGCTTGCTACCAGCGATATGATCATACAGTTTGTGCTTCGTAATCTGGGTGTAGGCTGTGTGGTCAGGGATTTTGCCCTGCCCCATTTACAGTCGGGAAAACTCTTTGAACTGCGTTTCAACAAAATGATTCCTCCCAGAGAATTCTGTGTTGTCACCGCAAAGAAGATTCCCATGTCCGCCGCCGCCAAAAATTTGCTGGCAGTTATTAGCAGCGAATCCGCAGAAGAAATCACAGGAAAGGATACAGAACATGATTAAAACCATTATTTTTGATATTGGCAATGTGTTGACTGAATTTTGCTGGTCCAAATATTTTGCCGATTTTAATTACAGCGGGGAAACTTTAAAAAGACTGGCAGCCGCCACTGTTTTAAGCGACGACTGGAAAGAATATGACCTGGGGAATTTGAGCGATGAAAAAGTGCTGGATCTTTTTATTGCCAATGACCCTGCCATAGAAAAAGAACTGCGGGAATCCCTCCGCAACGTGGACGGTATCTTAGAGCAGTGTGACTATACCATTCCCTGGATCGAGGAGTTGAAAGCGAAGGGCTACCTGGTGCTTTACCTTTCCAATTTTTCCGAGAAGGTACTGCGGGACTGTAACCGTATCATGGGTTTTCTTCCCCATATGGACGGCGGTATTCTCTCCTGCAGGGTACATCTTGTGAAGCCCGATCCCGCCATCTACAGACTGCTGCTTGAAACATACGATCTTTCGGCAGAGGAATGTGTCTTTCTGGACGATGTACCTGAAAATATTGAAGCCGCGGAAGCGCTAGGCATCCACGGCATCGTATTTGAAAATCAGACTCAAGCCAGAAAGGAACTGGAAAAATTAGGGGTGTGTTAAAAACACACCCCGGGTACTAAGGTACGTCTTTATCTTGCGGCTCATCCTGCTTATTCTGTTTCCCATAGTCCTTTGGGTCCTCTAGCAGATGCACATCCGCAATGGTGCTTTTTCCGGTGGTCTGCCCGTATATCCAGATAAATATCCAAGTTAACAGAGGCAGTGCAACGGTGCATATCAAACAGATTCTGAACAGGCTTCCCGCTACGGTGGTATCAAAAACAGCCGCAAGCAGAGTCACCAGATACAGGGCTGCCAGCAACACAACCGCAAGCAGCGCGGCCACCCTCTTAACAGTCATTTTATTTTTCATTTTCTTCCCCATTTCCTTCTATATAGCCCTATTTTTTTAGGAAACTTTCGCGATAGATGATATCTTCTCTGCTGGGACCGTTGCTCACCATGGTAATGGGGAAGCCAATCTGTCCTTCAATAAATTCTATATATCTGCGGCAGTTTTCCGGCAGTTCTTCATAGTTTCGAATGCCTCTGATATCACATTTCCAGCCGGGCAGAACCTCAAGAACGGGCTTTGCCTTTTCCAATTTGGTGGTAACAGGGAAATCGGTTGTTACTTCTCCGTCTATCTCATAGCCCGTACAAACGGGAATTTCATCCAGATACCCCAGCACATCCAATACGGTAAATGCAACGTCCGTAGTACCCTGCAGGCGGCAGCCGTATTTGGAAGCGACGCAGTCAAACCAGCCCATTCTTCTGGGACGTCCCGTGGTAGCGCCGTACTCTCCGCCGTCTCCGCCCCGTCTTCTCAGTTCATCGGCTTCATCCCCAAAAATCTCGGAAACAAAAGCTCCCGCTCCCACTGCAGAGGAATATGCCTTACATACGGTAACAATTTCCTTGATTTCATAGGGCGGCAGCCCCGCACCGATAGCGCCGTAGGATGCCAGTGTGGAAGACGAAGTTACCATAGGATAGATACCGTGATCCGGATCCTTTAAGGTTCCTAACTGTCCCTCCAGCAAAATAGTCTTTCCCTCTTTTAGCGCCTTATCAAGAAAGGCGGAAACATCACAGACGTAAGGCGCTATCATGTCCCTGTAATCATGCAGGGTAGCAATCAGTCCCTCCGGGTCCATGGGCTCCTTATTGTATAAATGCGTAAACAGAATATTCTTTGTCTCCAGTACCCGATAAACCTTTTCCCTCAGCACCTCTTCGTCGAAGAGCTCGTTTACCTGGAAGCCGATCTTGGCATATTTATCGGAATAGAAAGGCGCAATTCCGGATTTGGTGGAGCCAAAGGATTTCTTCCCTAACCTCTCCTCTTCGTACTGGTCGAATAAAATGTGATAGGGCATCACGATCTGGGCTCTGTCGGAAACTAAGAGTTTCGGTGCAGGCACATTCCTGTCCGTAATGGATTTCAGTTCATTTATCAAAATGGGAATATTCAGCGCCACGCCGTTACCGATAACGCTGGTGGTATGGTCATAAAAAACGCCGGACGGCAGCGTATGCAGCGCAAACTTGCCGTAATTGTTTACAATGGTATGGCCCGCATTGGCCCCTCCCTGGAATCTGATGACAATATCGGCGTTCTCCGCCATCATGTCCGTAATCTTTCCCTTGCCCTCATCTCCCCAGTTTGCTCCTACAACTGCTTTTACCATTTATTTCTCCTCCGTTTTACACGTTATAAAAGGGCAGGTGCAAAAACCTGCCCTGCAGGTGTAAAAACCTACCCTCGTTCTTACTTTATGATTATAGCCGAAAACTATCCATAAGTAAAATCAATATTATTTATATATAATATAATTATTGTTTATATCGCCAAGATCGGTTTATACATTGATAACCGCTTTTACACCCAGAAGTTCCTTATTTTCTTCGAGAATGGGCCGGATTACATTCTTTAAGAAGCTTTCTGTCTGCTCTTTGGAGCGGCCCACATATCTGGCCGGGTCCATGGTCTTTTGCAGTTCCTCCAAGGAAAGATTGAAAGCAGGATCTGCGGCAATCAGTTCTAAGAGATTATTTTCCTTGCCCTCCATCTTAACGACCTTTCCCGCTTCCATGGAAAGCTCTCTGATCCTTTCATGCAGCTCCTGTCTGTCACCGCCGGCTTTTACTGCGTCCATCATGATGTTCTCGGTTGCCATAAAGGGCAGTTCACTCAACATGTGTTTCTCTATGACTTTGGGATAAACCACCAATCCGTCAGCCACATTCAGACAGAGGTCCAGAATACCGTCCACGGCAAGGAAGCCTTCCGGAATGGAAAGACGCTTGTTAGCCGAATCATCCAGCGTTCTTTCAAACCACTGCGTGGCGGACGTAATGGCAGGATTCAGTGCATCGATCATCACGTAGCGGCTCAAAGAAGCAATCCGCTCGCTGCGCATGGGATTTCTCTTATATGCCATGGCCGAGGAACCGATCTGGCTCTTTTCAAAAGGTTCTTCCACTTCTTTTAAATGCTGGAGCAGACGAATGTCGTTGCTCATCTTATGCGCGGAAGCGGCAATACCTGCCAGCACGTTGGCTACCCTGGTATCCACTTTTCTGGAATAAGTCTGTCCGGATACGGGATAGCACTCTTTAAATCCCATCTTCTCTGCGATCATGGGATCGATCTTATCAATTTTCTCCTGGTCCCCATCAAACAGTTCCAAAAAGGAAGCCTGGGTACCGGTGGTGCCTTTGGAACCTAAGAGCTTCATAGTGGAAAGCACATGGTTTAAATCCTCCAGATCCAAATAAAACTCCTGCAGCCAGAGGGTGGCACGCTTGCCTACGGTAGTAGGCTGGGCCGGCTGAAAATGGGTGAACGCCAGCGTGGGCTGGGCTTTGTACTTGTCCGCAAAGTCCGCCAGTGCGGCCATCACATTGATCAGCTTCTTCTTTACCAGCTTTAACGCCTCCGTCATAACGATGATATCTGTGTTATCCCCCACATAGCAGGAAGTTGCTCCCAAGTGGATGATCCCCTTGGCTTTGGGACATTGCACGCCGTAAGCATAGACATGGCTCATTACGTCATGGCGCACTTCCTTTTCCCTTGCCCTCGCTACATCATAATTAATATCCTCCGCATGCGCTTTCAATTCCGCAATCTGTTCCTCGGTAATGGGAAGCCCTAACTCTTTTTCCGTTTCCGCCAGCGCGATCCACAGTTTTCTCCATGTACGGAATTTCATATCCTGTGAAAAAATATACTGCATCTCCTTGCTTGCGTAGCGCTCCGATAAGGGACTCTGGTATACATCTGTACTCATAATTTAACCATGCCTTTCTGATTCTTCTTTTTATATAACCTGTAATTAGGCTTCAAATTCTCCGCGGATATCCTCCTTAGGCGGCTCCATGGGATACTGCCCCGTAAAACAGCCCTTGCAGATACCTAAGCCGTTTACGATTTCATGCAGACGCTCTTCCTTCAGATAAGCCAAACTGTCCGCGCCGATAATGCCGCGTATTTCCTCTATACTGCGGTTATAGGCAATTAACTGCTCCCTTGCCGGTACGTCCGTACCGAAATAACAGGGCCATAAAAAAGGCGGTGAGCTGACCCGCATATGTACCTCTTTTGCTCCTGCTTCCCGCAGCATCCGCACAATACGGTCCGAGGTGGTGCCCCTGACAATGGAATCGTCGATCATGATGACGCGCTTGCCCGCTACGGATTCCCGGATGGCATTCAGCTTCACCTGCACGCTGCTTTCCCTGCTCTTCTGTCCCGGCTTGATAAAGGTCCTGCCTACATAGGCATTCTTTACAAAAGCCGTTCCGTAAGGGATTCCCGACTGCATGGCATAGCCCATGGCCGCACAGTTGCCGGACTCAGGCACTCCCACTACCATATCCGCCTCCACCGGTGAATCGATGGCCAGATATTTTCCCGCCAAAATACGGGAATTATATACGCTTTCCCCGTCGATATAGCTGTCCGGTCTTGCAAAATAAATATACTCAAATACGCATCTTGCGGATTCTTTAGGCGGCAGTGCATGGGACATATCGGACTCAATTCCTTTTTCCGGGGAGATCATGACAATTTCTCCCGGCAGCACATCCCTGACAAAAGCAGCGCCTATCGTATCCAATGCACAGCTCTCGCTGGCCAAAATGTAGGTATTTTCCCGCCTGCCGATACAAAGGGGCCTGAAACCAAATGGATCTCTGGCTCCGATCAGCTTGCGGGGAGACATAATAACCAGGGAATAAGCTCCCTTGATCTTGCGCATGGCCCGGCTTACCGCTTCCTCCACTGTCCTCGAATTTAAACGTTCTCTGGCAATATGATAGGCAATGACCTCCGAATCGATGGTGGTCTGAAAAATAGCGCCCGTATACTCCAGTTCATGGCGTAATTCGGGTGCATTGATGAGATTACCGTTGTGAGCCAGGCCCAATGTACCTTTTACATAGTTTAATACTAAAGGCTGTGCGTTTTCACGGGTAGAACTGCCCGCCGTAGAATAGCGGACATGCCCCACACCGATATCGCCTTTTAATTTACTGACGTTTTCCGCAGTGAAAGCCTCGTTTACCAGTCCCATGTCCTTGTGGCTTAATACCTTTCCCTTGGGACCCTTTGTATCGCTGACCGCAATACCGCAGCTCTCCTGCCCTCTGTGCTGCAGGGCCAGCAGCCCGTAGTAGATGGTGGACGCCACATCCCCTCCATCCATGTCATAGGCGCCGAATACTCCGCATTCTTCCCGCAGCTTATCCTGAATCTCCGTCTGTATATAAATTCCGTTCTGCAGATGTTTTTCCTGCATATTATGCCAGCCCCAAACGCTTGAAGACTTCGTTATAGGCCTCTTCCACATTGCCTAAATCCCTGCGGAAACGGTCCTTGTCCAGCTTTTCATTGGTATTTACATCCCACAGACGGCAGGTATCCGGCGAGGTCTCATCCGCCAGAATGATCTGTCCATGATAGCGGCCAAACTCAATCTTAAAGTCAATGAGTTTGATACCGGCCTGTAAGAAGTAAGCTTTCAGTACGTCGTTTACTTTAAAGGCATATTTCTTGATGGTTTCAATTTCTTCCCAAGTTGCCAAATCCAGAGCCCTTGCAAAATAGTCGTTGATAAGGGGATCTCCCAGTTCGTCGTTTTTGTAAGAAAATTCCACGGTGGGTTCCGTAAACTGGGTGCCCTCGGGTACACCCAGACGTTTGGAGAAACTGCCTGCAGCCACATTCCGGATGATCACCTCCAACGGTACGATCTCCACTTTCTTTACTGCGGTTTCCCTGTCGCTTAACTCCTCAATGAAATGCGTCGGAACACCTTCCTTTTCCAGCAGTTTGAACACATGATTGGTCATGCGGTTGTTGATAACGCCCTTCCCTACAATGGTTCCTTTCTTTTCGCCATTGAATGCGGTGGCATCGTCTTTGTAATCCACGATCAGGATATCGGGATCATCTGTCTTAAATACTTTCTTTGCCTTTCCTTCATAAAGCTGTTCCAGTTTTTTCATTGTTCTCCTCCACGTTTCCTCTTTTTCGCTTTTATCTATAAACGGCAGGCTTTCGCCTTGCCCCCTATATCATATACCACGTCTATTCTAAAATCAATATCATACTTCGGAATCATCGGGTGCCTGCTTTGCAGCGGTATCCTGCTCTTTCATATACCTGTCCACCATGGCCGAAATCTCCGCCGCATACTGGGGATACCCGGATGCAATGTCCCGAATCTCTTCTCCCGCGGTCTCCGCCAGATTCCGATTGTATTCCATCTGCTTTCGCAGGGCCTGCCTTCTGATGATCAGACTATGTCTGATTTCTATCATTTCCCTGCTATCCAACAATGCGCCCGGCTCTGCCGTCCATCTGTCGGGATCCTTTACGCGATAGCGTACCAACAGTCCCCGGAGCTGCTCCCTATGGTAGTCTAACTTGGCATCCGCTTCGGCAAACTGCCGCCTTTCTTCCTTTTCCTCCTGATACAGCGTCCACAGATCCTTTAAATCGGCGGCACTTTCCACACCGTATTTCATATACAGATAATCCAGAAGCTGGGTATTGTTTACATAACGTATCTTGACCTTATTCTGCAGCAGAATCAGCTTATTGGACGATCTTGCCACCTTATCCAGTTCTCTGTCCGCATCCTTATACTTTATAAAAATAACCGTTATGGCAACAGCCGCAGCCGCTACAGAGAGATAATATCCTATAGCCGTATCCATCTTAAAGCCAAACTGCAAGATCATCAGCATGAGTATACATGCGCATAGAGCCGTCAGACAGATCACCGCCATGCCTTTTAGGTTTACCAGCATGGTATTTAACTCGCTCTTTCGATAAGCAAAGGCGTGCCTTTCACTGTCTAAACGGCTTAAATCCTGTTTGACCAGCTTCTGGTATTTCTCGGCTTCCTGCAGCTTGGAAATGCCCTCCTCCACCTCTTTCTCCGTGGAGCGCATCTGCCGGTATTCGCTTTCCGTGAGATGTCTTTCTTTATCCAGATATTTGTTTCGCTCCTGGTTCAGAATCAGCATTTTGCCGGCCACCCCTTTTAACTCGCTCATTTGCGCGGGCGGCAGGGATTCGATCTCCTCCATATCGGTCAGGTAGGCCGTTACCAGATTGTACTCTCCCGTCAGCAGATCCAGTTCCCTTTCCGCATCCTTTATCTGCTCCATGCAGTTTTCCAGATAGCGTTTCCTCTCTTCGGAATTGTGGAAATTTATTTTATCCCGCTCATAGACAATCTGCTCCCAGTCGTCTTCCTGTTCTTCTTCCTTTATTTTCTTTTTTCCAAAAAGCCATTCCCAAAATTTAGCCATTGACATTTTCCCTGTATCTGTTTTTTAAATCCTGCACCTTCCGGTCCGTTTCCTCGTAATAAGCCACATCCCCTTCATCCTTAAGGAGACTGCGTCTATTCAAAAATTGCTTTTCTTCCGACTGTTCCCATTCCGCCTGCAGGGTCTCCATCCGCCGCTCCAGTTCCAGCGTGTCATCATAGCGGTCTGTCAGTCCTGCGGCAAATGCAATATAATCTCCCTCTTTCATGGCCAGCCGCTTAGCGGCCAGATAGGCAATAAAGGTTTCCTCGTCTCCGTCCAGCTCATAGGCCTGTTCAAAATGCACCGCCGCCTCCTCAAACAGAAACAGTCCGCAGAGGGCGGTTCCTTTGTTGTGCAGTATTCTGGCCCGCAGGACCGTTTCGTTTTCGGGCAGTCGGGCTAACAGCGCATCGTATTCTATAATAGCAGGCGTATATTTGCGGCTCTCCACCATGTAATCAATACGGGTTTTTAACTTTTCATAGGCATTCAGTCCCATGCCCTGGAAAAAGAGTTCCTCAATCCGTCCTACTTCGTCCTCGTCATACAGACCTACATAGGAAAGAATGACTCTGACAAAGGCTCCTACAGAGGTCTTATTGTGTAAAAGCGGCGCCAGCATACCCGCCAATTCCGGCAGTCTTAGTACTTCTCCGATCCACTTTATCAGTCTTTTATCCAAGATTTCCCTATCCAGTAAAAATGCGTTTTCCCGCAGCACATAACACAGTTCTTCTATGGAATAAACCCGTATGCCCAGATTATCAAAGCTGTATGGAGTTGTTGTGTATTCGCCTGTCTGCAGAAGAATTCTTCCCACTATACTACCTCAAAGCTTTCCGTCCACACCTGATGACTTGCGGGGAACAGTTCCCCAAATCCCATGTCCTCTACGGAGAGCCGGACACAGCTTTCCGTAGTCATTTTCAGTTCCATATGAAGTCTGGAAAAAGCGCCGTTCCTAACGGGCAGGCCCTCCAGCGTTACCTCTGCGCATTTTATCTCTCTGCCGTTTAAGGGCGTGATCAGCAGAGAAAAGCTGTTGCCCTCCTCTAAAAGAAAATCCACACTGCTCTGGGCCTCATACCATCCGGTCCCCGCATCCAGCAGGGCATAATAGGAATCTTCGCCCCGCCGCTTTAGCTTCATGCCGATATTTGCTTTCAGCTTATCCTCCCCCAAAAACACATGGTTCTTTCCGATTTCACCGGGAAAAAGCCTCTCCGCCATACCGTAGCAGGCGCCTTTACTGTAAAGGTTGTTCCCTTGAAAAACCCGTCTGCCCCTGCATAAAAAACGCAGGGATTCTTTCAGCCATTCCTCCGAAAAATCCTCACCGATCAAGTAAACGGAAGTAATCATACGGCCCTCACAGACCTTTCCGGCCAATCCCAAAAAGCGCTCATCCAACTGCTTAAACAGACTCTCCCGCAGGGCCTCTTCTTCAATCCCCGCGGCTCCGGTCAGGAAAGGATATTCTTCCCGTTCCATAAAAGCTACCACCGGCGTCGTATGCCTGTTGCATTCCATACGGAAAAACCGCATACGCTCTCCGGCATAATCACAGACCAGCACCTGATGCTGCCACAGTTCCGCAGGCTGCTTAATGGTATAATGAAAGAAACTTTCCAAATGGCTTTGATAGCTGATGAGTTTGGTTTTTAAATCCAAACCTGCCACCACTGTATCCAGTATTCCCACCATCTCGGCATCCAACTGCTCACAGGTGATCATAAGCGCCGCGATTTTATCCGGAGCGGACACCATGGACAGCAAGGTCAGACTCCTTTTTACAAAGAGAGTCAGGAGTGCAACGGGGTCGTACTCCTCATCCTCTAATAACACCGGTTCTCCCTTTCTGGCAGCCTCCACCAGATTTTCTACCAGAACGCCTTCTCCCAGCTGGGCATGCTTGCACGCATCCTTACCGTAAAACCATTGGCTGATCCCCTGACGCTTGCACAAGGCGGTGGGGATATTGTAAACCTGTGCTCCCGCCACTACGGACAAGGTTTCCGGCACGCTGTCTTCATATGTACAATAGCTGATTTGGGAGTACTGATTTCCCAAGTCATATCCTACGATAACCTTCTCCTTCATCCGTCATTTCCTTTCCATGCTTTATCTGAGCCGGAACAGACCGTTTTTTAAGTATTCCGTATACTCATATTCTTCTAAGAGCTTGTCCACCGTTTCATAGTCCTGCAAAGTATTGCTGATACAAATATCGTTGATCAGATTGAATTTACTCTCCAGATTCCAGCTGCCCATATCGCTTTTCTGTATGGCGGCGCTCACCGTCAGCTGCTCGTTTCCACCCTGTTCCTCCACAATATAGTACTGCAGATTCTCTCCAAAAAACAGCACGAATTCCTTAAAGCACACGCCTCCTATGGCATCCCGCATTTCTTCGGTCAAATACTCCGGCTCCGTATCCTCCGGTGCTTCCATGCAGTAGTGCATGATAGCCCTCGCGTCCGGATGGGCTTTATATTCTACTATGACCCTGTCCGAGAGCTGATTGAGCCTGGAATCCCGAAGTTCCTTAAACTCAGTAAACATCTTTAAGAAAATATGTTCCTCCAACAGTTCTCTGATAAAGAGTCTGACAATTTCCTGTCTCTCGCCGGTCAGCATCTCCTTGTGTTCGGCATAGAATTTCACATAGGCTAACTTACATACCTGATTTAATGCTTCCTCCCGCTTATAGCGGTCCGTTATAACATCAAAAACATAGGAATCCGTCACCCTATCCTTTACAAAATACTCATAGGCACACTGAGAAAGGAAGGCCTCTTCCACATCATTTCCGGTGGCTCCTGCGGTATATGTGCGGAAAATATCCATCTTTTCCCCTACAAAGGAGCCGGTATACAGCATCTGTATCAACATCCGTTCGCACAGCGCGCCGCTGTCTTCGCCGAAAGAATCGGCCGCTTTGTATATATCCCGCATTTCCTTGGTCAGGCCCCTAAAGTAGCGGATCAGATACTGTAAACCTCTTTCGTCATACTTTCCGCGTTTAAAAGCATACCAGACTGCTTCCGTGATCACTGCATCCTCTGCAAATTCCCGTTCCTGAATCACGCGGGAACAGAGCCTTACCACTATTTTAGGTTCCGCGCCAAAAGGACCGTAATCTACAAGCCAGCTAAACGCTTTATCCTTCTGCCCTCTGATAACAAGGTATCTAAAGAGTTCTCCTCTTTCCGAGGCGGAATAGCCCTCCGGAGAAATCAACTCCAAGCATTCATCCAATTCCTGCAATTTGTCTTTGTCATAATAGTATTGTATCAGTTTTCTGCTGATACTCCGCCTTAGGCCTCCCTGCAGTCCTCCATCCGTAAGCAGATAGCGGAAACGGATTTCATTCTCCTCCGTTATGTCCGCCGGTTCCGTACCGTTTATACACATGCTGATATTCAGATCCCTGATGCTGCCTGCAAGAGGTGCAGCCAGTTTCATTAATTTACCGGGCAGCATCAGCTTTTCTATGGTATGGGGTATGCTTACCATGTAGCGGTTCTGACAGCCATCTTCAAAAAGAATCTTGCTTTCGGCTCCCGGAAGAGACACTAACGCCCTGCCGTCCACAACAGGATAGCGGACTTCTCCCTCCATTCCGGCCTGACAGACAATCACATAGCGGATATCCTCCACGGATATTTCCACCAGATTCATAAACAAGAGCCCGCCGAGCGCTTCCGCCACCTCAGGCGTGAGCATCCTCTCCGTCAGCAGGTTTTTATACAGATATGCCAGATCCCGATTGATACGGCCTTTGATAATCTGCTCCGTAACAAACTGCTCCATAATATCACGGTAGCTTTCGTACAGCTCGGGAAAATTTTCCCTGTGCCTGTGCACATTCACGTATAAAAAGGCGGCCAGTTCATAGTTTAAGCTGTTCTGGTAGGCAAAATACATCAAAACCATGCGCGGCAGAGCCTCTATGGTATTTGTGTCCACGCTCATCATATAGTATTCATAAAGCCGGGTTATCCGTAACTCCGCTTCCACACCCAATGCATACCAGGTAAAATACTTCCTCCCTGTTTTGTTTCCTTTTATCAGCAGGCTGCATATCTCCTGCAGAATGCGCGCATCGGGCCGGATCTGATAGCAGGCCTTTAAGATACGGTATATGCAGTCAGAATACTCCCGCTCCCGCTGCACCAGATAGACAAACTGCATCACCACGTCTTCCTGAAGCATCTCATATCTTGCCCCGTAAAACAATATCTGCTTCTCAAAAGCTCCCAGTTTGATCAACAAGGAAGGATTCTGATTGAGCAAAAGCAGCGCCTCTATGTAGAGCACGGGACTGCGGCTGCCCCTGCCGTACTGTTCTTCCAAAAACATCCATTTTTTGGAAAAACTTTTACTGTATTCTTCGGACAGGTACAGTAAAAGCCAGGCAATGCGCCATTCCTCACGGTTTTGCTTGTACAGATAGGCTACCTGTTCCGTTATCTCGTCCACATAGCTTTCTTCCCGCTGTATCAAGGTGGTCAGATACAGGTAATATGCCAGCCAGGAAGGCTCCTGCTCCTCCATGCTATCCAGAATATCCGCCGTATGGTCCAGTATCCACCGCGCCTCGTTATATCTTTCCTCGGTAATCAGTAACTGTGCCTGAAATAATCTGGCAGGTACATCCCCCTCGTCCTCCGCGGCCATTTTCTCTACTAACAGGCTGCTTTCCCGCAGCCAAGCCGCTGAATTATTCTTTTTCAGTCTGAAATCACGATACTGCTGCATCAGCTGCAAGATCAATCCCTTTTTGTAGAGAGCTCTCCGCCCCCGGCCTCCCGCACCTTTTTGATTGATCATAACGGGAATCTGCTTTTCGCCATAGCTGTCCTTTAACAGGATACTGCCGTAATTATTTCCCATATGCAGCAGAGCTTCGTCCACATAGACGGCCAGCCTGTAGGAATTCCCCAAAAAATCGGCATCCGTTATCTGGCTTTTCTCGGTATAGAGAAAATCTCCCTCCACCTCTACCGACAACCGGGTATATCCCCAGCCGTTGCGTGTGATCCGGATGCCGGTTTCCGTAACTTCTCTGACATCCTCCAGACGTATTTCCTGCACATCCGTCAAGTATTCTATTTTATGCTTTTTATTGATACCGATCAAAAACTCTTCCACATTCTGTTCATTGCCCGGTATGGCTGAAAGGCCTCTATAGTAGTCGTAGAATTGTCTGTCGCTGCCGGTGAAAATCCTGTGGAAATCTTTGGAATAAAACAGGGATACGGCTTCTTCGGGGTTTGTTTTTGCCAGATTTGCAAAATGGAAGAGATTTTTAATATTTCCAAGAGAGGAAGCTAACACTCTGTATTCCACATTCACAACAAAGGGCAGATAATATTCTCCCTGATTGCTGATGACCTGAAACTCGCCTTTGACAACCTCGCCTTCTTCCAGATTCTCTCCGTGGAAGCAGAAACCGATCTCCTCCCTGCTGCCCAAAAATTCTCCTGTCAGGCATTCCATTCTGCTGTCCGAAGAAAGTACAAAACCTTTGGTAAATCTTCCTTCTTCCCCAAAAATGGTGAAGGAACCCTCAAACAGTTCTCCCGAAAAAATGTTTATTTCCAGTTTAGAGCATGAAAAATCCAGGGAACCTTTTTCATAATCAAAGTTCCCCTCTAAAATTCTGTCTATCGCTGCCCTCATGCTCTCACCCTCTTTGTCCTATTGTATCGATATTATGATTATATCATTGCACCATACTGTTGCGCAAACATATTTTACGCTTTTAAGTCCCAATTAAAAAGCCTCCGCATATACTGTTTATAAGTAAATACGCAGAGGTCCTGCTATGTCAGAAAATTTACATGCTGCCCAGATGTCGGAGAACACCGACAGCGGTGCACTGCGTCTGAATGTTATTTCTTCATTGGGTCAGATCCCCATTGAGGGAGCTGCCGTCACCATCTCCTACAGCGGCAGCCCGGATGATGTGATACAAGAGCTTACCACCGATATTTCCGGTCTTACACCCACCGTAGAACTTCCCGCGCCTCCTTTGGAATACAGTCTGGAACCCGAAAGCACCGTACAGCCCTATGCCGATTACAATATTACCGTTACCGCTCCCGGCTATGAACCGGTTGAGATCACAGGCTCCGAACTGCTGCCAGAGGTAACCTCCATACAACCTGTCCGCATGAATCCTTTGGAAATCACGGAAGACGAGGAAAAACTGGTGGATATTCCGCCGCATACGCTTTGGGGCTCCTATCCATCCAAAATCCCGGAAGCCGAGATCAAACCCATTCCGGAGAGTGGGGAAATTGTATTGAGCAGGGTAGTGATCCCCGAGTACATCGTGGTCCACGACGGTGTGCCCACTGACAGAAGCGCTGCCAACTATTGGGTAAAATATACCGACTACATCAAAAATGTGGCATCCTCGGAAATCTATGCCACCTGGCCCGAATCCGCCATCTACGCCAATGTTTTAGCTATCATGTCTTTTACCTTAAACAGAGTCTATACGGAGTTTTACCGTAATAGGGGCTACAATTTTACCATCACCAGTTCCACGGCCTATGACCAGAAATGGATTTACGGCCGCAATACTTACGAAAATATTGACAGGCTGGTGGATTCCGTTTTTGTCAACTACCTGTCCCGTCCCGGTGTGCGCCAGCCCATCTTCACTTCCTATTGTGACGGCCAGCGGGTAACCTGTTCGGGCTTAAGTCAGTGGGGGTCCAAATATCTGGGTGACGAGGGCTATTCCGCCATCGAAATCATCCGTTATTACTTTGGCAACGATATGTATGTCAACTCCGCCGATATTGTCTCCGGTGTTCCCTCTTCCTGGCCCGGCTACAATCTGACTGTCGGCTCCTCGGGAGAAAAAGTGCGCCAGCTGCAGCAGCAACTCAACCGGATTTCTCAGAACTATCCTGCCATCCCCACACTAATAGCGGACGGCATCTATGGTCCTCTGACCGCCGAATCCGTCCGCACTTTTCAGCAGATTTTCGATCTCTCCCCTACCGGTGTGACCGATTTTGCTACCTGGTATGCTATTTCCCGCATCTATGTAGCCGTCAGCAGAATTGCCGAACCGGATTGAGCTCAGAACATCTTTCTGTCATTGATGAGCAGAGTAAAACCCAGTCCCAGCTTTTCGGCTGCCTGTCTGCAAAGGATCATGCGGTCCATGACAAATTCAAAATAATCCATGACGCTGCATTGGTTCGGCTCTGTTTTGATGGTGAGCTTAATGACCTCCCGCCCCACCTCCAGCCGGGCCTGTGCAGCGTAATAATTTGCCTTATCGCCCTTATTAAAAGTGGCCGGACTTGTCTTGCGAACCCTCTCCGGGCGAAGATCCGCCGCGTCTGCCAGTATCAGGGCCGCCGCTATTTCACTGACGGGAGAAGCACCCTCTCCTTCACAATGTTCAATAGCTGTCACTATTTTACTGATATCGTCCGGGTCCGCATCCAGCTTTTCCAACAGGCGAAGCGCTATGGCCGCACCGTTCTCCTCATGCTCATTCTCATTGACCATGTAGCCGATATCGTGCAGATAACCCGCAATAGCACCCAGTTCCTCATCCCGTCTGCTGCTGCCTACATCCTCCAGTATCATGCGGGTCATCTCCGCAACATGCCTGGCATGGTTAAATCCATGTTCCTTACCTCCCAGGGGCAGATAAGACGCATCTGACTTTTCTATACATTTCTTAACCAGTTCATTGGCTATAACATCCTCGTAAATAAGCCGCATTTTTCGCCTCCATATAGGCCGCCTGACCTGTTTTATGTTATTAGTGTATCATTTTTTGAGATTTTATGTCAACTTTTATTGTAAGATAAAATACTTGCGCAATATGTAGTCGTTATATTTCATAATCTAGTATTTAAAACTACGAAAAGTATAGACAAGAAGTGCAAGATGTATTACAATGGGGTAAAACTATGATGAGAAAGAGGCTGCTTATGGAATATCAAATTATTTCCGACGGCTCCTGTGATTTACCTCCCCGTCTGGTAAAAGAAAAAAATATTCTGGTCGTTCCTTTTTATGTATCCTTTGACGATCGGACCTACAAAAAAGAAAATGTGGAAATAGGCATTCGGGACTTTTATGAAGAAATGGTAAGAAATCCTAAAGTCTATCCCAAGTCCTCCATGCCATCCACGCAGGACTATGTAGATGTCTTTACGCCTTTAGCAAAGCAGGGAACGCCCATTATCTGTATCTGCATTACCACCAAATTCAGCGGCTCCATGCAGTCCGCCCTGACAGCAAAAGATATGGTTTTAGAAACCTGTCCGGATGCCAGAATCACGGTCATCGACTCCACAGTCGATACGGTACTGCAGGGTCAATATGTGCTGGAAGCTGCCAGAATGCAGGCTGCGGGCTGGGAATATGACGCAGTGATCGATCGCTTAGAGGCCATCAAATCAACCGGCCGCATCTTTTTTACGGTAGGGGATATAGAATACTTAAAGCATGGGGGCCGCATCGGCAAACTTTCCGGTCTGGCCGGGTCCATTCTGGGTATCAAACCCCTTATTACTTTAAAAGAGGGTGAAATTTTCCCTTCCGGCATTACCAGAAGCCGTAAAAAATCTCTGGATAAAGTATTGGAGCTGCTTATAGCGTACCTAAAAGAAACCGGAAAGGATATTCATTCCTACAGTTTCTCCATAGGCTTCGGATACGACACCCAAGAGGCAGAGGACTTTAAACTTACGGCCCTGTCCTATATCAATGAAAATTATAAAGGCACTTCCCCGCTTACTGCAGAGGAACTGCCTATTTTCCAAATCGGTGCCACCATCAGCGTGCATACCGGTCCCTATCCTTTAGGCTTTGGCATCATAGAGCGGGCGTTTTAAACACCCGCTCTTTTTACATCATCCTGCCCTAAAAGCTTCTCAGCTTATCCGTACCGTCGTCCACTGTATTTTCTATCTTGAGTATCCGCACGTCGTAGGCAACGCTGTCGTTCACCTGCACATGCACCGTATCGTTCTCCTTGTGCCCAAGCAGGGCCTTACCCAAGGGGGATTCGTTACTGATCAAGCCTTCCAGTGAATTCCCGCGCACGGTAGTTACGATTTTATAGACTTCCCTGCTCTTATCCTCGCAGAATTCCACAGTTACGGTATTGTTTAATCCCACCTCGTCCTCCGCGGAGGTGTCGGAGATCACTTCCGCCGTGCGAATCATACGCTCTAAAAAACGAATGCGGCTTTCATTTTTATTCTTTTCCCGCTTTGCGGCATGATACTCAAAATTCTCGCTTAAGTCTCCATGGGCTCTGGCTTCTTTCACCGATTCCAAAAGCTGCGGTCTGACTACCAGCTTACGGTGTTCAATCTCTTCCTCCATGCGCTTTATATCGCTCTCAGTCAGCTTATCGTGCATACTAATATCCCGTCCTATTTTGCAAGCAATAACATGATATCATTGCTTCTTGCAATGAATTTTGTCATATCCTCGGAGCTTAAAGGCGCATGCTGCAGTTTTGCCAGATCGTAGAGCTGCTCGCAGATCATCTGTACATGCTCTCCGTCCTGATGCGCCGTTACATACTGTACCAGAGGATGGTTTGCGTTTAAGATCAGCGTTTCTCCCTCCGAGCCGAAATCTCCCAGCCCCATACCGTTCATAGAATACATCTTCATCATATCCTGCATACGGCGGCTTTCCTCAGAGAGCGTGAGCAGGGAAGAAATCTTCTTGTTCTTTAACTTCTCCACCTTGACTTCCAGCTTTTCCTTCTTTAAAGCCTTCTTCATGATCCCTGCAATCTTCTCCGCCTGGGCCTGCATCTCTTCAGCGGCCTTTTTGGAGGTTTTGGACTTGAAGGTATCCGTCAGATCGGCGTCGATCCTCTGGAACTTAATGCCTTCGTTTTTGGACTCCAACTGGGAAATAAAGGGTTGATCGATATTGTGGGTCAGCACCACGGCATCCATCTTTGCGGCACGGAACATATTGATATACTGGCTCTGCTGCTGCTCATCCGTCACATAGTAGATGGTCTTTTCTTTCTTTTCCTCCGCTTCCGCGTCTTCGTCCGCAGTACCGTCGTCCTGGCCGCCATCCACAACTTCCGCTTCCACTTTATTGCCGTTTTCGTCCACGGCGCTCTCTTCCGCTTCATCCGGATCTATCTTGTTGACCTCCAAACATTCCGGCAGGGTCAGATAGTTTCCGTCCAGATTCTTAAAGAGAATGTAGTCCGTCATCTTCTCACAGAACTTGTCGTCCTTTAAGCAGCCAAATTTGATGAAAGGACTGATATCGTCCCAGTACTTTTCGTATTCTTCTTTTTCCGTCTTGCACATACCGGCCAGCTTGTCCGCCACTTTCTTGCTGATATAGTCGGAAATTTTCTTTACAAAGCCGTCGTTCTGCAGGGCGCTGCGGGACACGTTCAGCGGCAGATCCGGACAGTCGATCACGCCCTTTAAGAGCATCAGAAACTCCGGAATGACCTCCTTGATATTATCCGCAATGAACACCTGATTGTTGTAAAGCTTGATGGTGCCTTCAATGGATTCGTACTCCATATTGATCTTGGGGAAGTACAGGATGCCCTTTAAGTTGAAAGGATAGTCCATATTCAAATGAATCCAGAAAAGGGGCTCCTTATAGTCCTGAAATACCTTCCTGTAAAATTCCAGATATTCCTCTTTTGTACACTCGCTTGGATTTTTCATCCAGAGAGGATGCGTATCATTTAAGAGTTCCGGCCGCTTCACGATTTTGAGTTTTTCCGGCTCATCCTCTTTCTCGGGCTTAACGGTTTCCACCACCGTATCCGTATCCAGCTTCTCGTCCGCGTTGATCGTCTGGGTTTCCTTGGTATCCGCCTTACTTAAATAAATTTCCGTAGGCATGAAAGAACAATATTTCTTGATGACCTCTCTGGCCTTGTACTCGTTACAGAACTCCAGACAATCGTCCGTGAGGAACAGAGTGATCGTGGTTCCGACCTCGCTTCGTTCTCCCTCTTCCATGGAAAACTCCGTACCGCCGTCGCATTCCCAATGTACCGGTTTTGCATCCGCCTTATAGGAGAGGGTATCTATGTGTACTTCCTCCGCAACCATGAATGCCGAATAAAATCCCAGACCGAAATGTCCGATGATCTGGTCTGCGTTACTCTTGTCCTTGTACTTTTCAAGGAAATCCGTAGCGCCGGAAAAAGCAATCTGGTTGATGTACTCCTCCACTTCCTCCGCCGTCATACCCAGACCGTTATCTTTAAAAGTCAGGGTTTTCTTTTCCGAGTCCACAACAACCTCTATTTTTGCTTTGTAGTCATCCGGCAGAGTGTACTCCCCTATCATATCCAGCTTCTTTAATTTGGTAATGGCGTCACAGCCATTGGAAATCAATTCCCTGTAAAAAATATCGTGGTCAGAATAGAGCCACTTCTTGATAATGGGAAAAATATTTTCGCTGTTAATTGACAAACTGCCTGTTTTTGCTGCCATAAATCCACTTCCTCTTTCTTTTTTATTTTTCTCTTTTTGAGTTCTATCATTTGTTTTCCATTGTAGTGCGTTCTTTTTTAGAAGTCAATAGAAAATTAGCACTCGTTTGACTCGAGTGCTAATAACTGCTTAAAAATGCTTATTTTATGGCATTTCTTCATTTCTAAAATTTTTGTAAAGTATCCCTGCGATACCCTTACAGACTAAAATTTCCTTCCATTTCTTCGCAGGAAATCCGCTTTCTATCTCCGCTTTTCAGATAGATATCCACCGCTCCCCAGGCACCGTGCCCGTCCTCATACTCCACTTTTTCTATGGGAAACAACTCCTCTTCTAAGAAGTTTTCATGGCTCTCCTTTGTAATGACCTGAGAAATCAGCACGTACGCTTCCTTTCCGCCATACTGCTTTTTTTGTTCGGTCCACGCGTATACCACAATGGATCTCTCCGAATCCGGGTTTGTTCCCTCCCTGTTTTCATAAGCAAGAGTATTCCAGCCGTCGTATACTGTCATGGCAAGCTGTTTTTCCCTGCCGCAAAAATCCCGGCCTTTCAAAATGATGGCTTTTGCATTTTCCCTCTCTTCCATAGTAAGCTCTGTGCCGTTATCCGGAAAACCATAGGCCCCCAGCGTAAGGGTGATGGGCCGTTTGTACAGTTTCAGCCTATCCACCCGTATCAGACCGCATGCCACGGGAAAATCCGCCAGCGTGATTGCCTGCATCCAGTGCATTTCCCGGGAAAGGTCATAGTGAAAAAACTGCCTTCGATAAAGCACGCCCCCTTTTACCCCGCACCAGAAAGTGGCGTTACAGCGCAGCACCTCCCCCGTACTATCGTCCCGCAGCACATACTGCATGGCTTCCGCAAAGAGTCCCTTTCCTTTTCCGTCCACAGTGTCCTCTGTTGGTGCCGCCTGTATGCCGTGATTACAGGCCTCCCATGGATACTGGGTATGATAGGCGAGTTTGGCGTAATTCCACATTCCCGCAATATCCTCCGGGGCTTTTAATACCTTACCCGTACGCAGGATTGTTGCGCCATTGGCCCCATGGTTGGAAAAACAAAGGGCCGGACCGTTTAAAACTGTTTCCTTCACGCCTCCGGACGGCAGTTTCTCCCAGACACCGTTATTTTCCTTTTCCGTCCAGAAAGGGTGGTCCTTTGGCAGATGCAGGCATAAAAACGCTTTTCCCAGCCAGAAAGGAGATTCCGCGCAGGAATATCCCTGTATTAACGGCGCAAACTGTCTATAAAAACCTAAATTCGGTATGCCGTCACTTAAGAAATCTTCCCGTTTTAAAAACTGTAACAGTGAACCGGAGCAGATGCGCCTTGCCAGTCCCGGATCGACGCAGGGATTTTTCAAGAAAAAATGTGCCGCAAAGGCACTGGTGGACGCATTTCGATAAATACAGCTCCTGCCCCACATATTGGTAAAACCGTCCCTGTCAAAAAAATCGGGATAGGTCTCCATCAGCTTTCTTGAACGTTCTTCCAGCTTTTCTGCCATTCCGGGCATATGCTCATAGCCATACCACAGATTCCAGATAGGCACATAGGTCTGAAAAGCCCAACAGGAATAGTAGTCAAATGATTGACCATCCCGGTACCACCCATCCCCGGCGTAATAATGGAAAATTGCCTGCGCATGATCCGCCATAATTTCCTCATCGATGGGATAACCCTCTCTATGCAGAAACGCCAGATCTAACATATTGAACAACCGCCAATTCTGCGGTACGGTAGCACCGTGAGCATAGCTGGAAAGAAAAGCCGCGATCACATCTTTTTCTGCCCGGGTGTAGGTTTCCCAGATCACCTCCCGGCACTCCCAAAGTCCTATTACCAGTGCCGCCGTTTCCACGGTCTGCTGATAGGTATGATAGGAATCCCCGCTTCCTTCCCGCAGCGTTTCATAACTGCCCACAAAAAGTGCGTCCCCCTTGGTGCAGGAACGCAGAATCTGGGATTTATAATAGGCCGCCAGCGGATATCCGCAAAGGGTGGACGACGGCTTTTCATGCAGCAGGGGAGCTGCTATAAAGAAAGAACGGGCAAGCCCCTCGAACCTCTCAGCCATCCGCTCCACCGCCTGCCAGCTTTTGGGCGCATCCAAATGGGGATAGGTGATTTTCGTCTCTTTTCTTGGCATCACCACAGGGTCTTCAAAATGTGCAACATGGCAAAAGATTCCTTCCAAAAGATACTCTGCCGCCTCTATAAAACTCTCTCTGGTCAGTCCGGTATAAGGACTTAAGACATAGTCAGATGTTTTGGGTTGAAAAATCATAGTACCTCCGGTCTGTCACTCCGATGTAAAATATTCCTCATATACATCAAAGAAATTCTTAGTGGTAACATTTTCATCACGCAGGAAAGTAACCCCTTCCCAGACTTCATCGTTCAATTTTCTGGTCAGGGTATCCACAAAGGCGTCATACTCCTCTCCAAACACCTCTTTCTTGCGTTCCTCCACGATTTTTAACTTGTTCTGGTCGGTTTCCTCCCTGTCGAAGGTATTCAGGCATTTGATGATGTGATAACCGTACTCGTCCTCCACAATCGCGCTGATCTCATTCGTGCCCAGATTGAATGCGGCTTCCTCAAAAGCAGCGGTCATTTCGCCTTTTCTGAAAGAATAGGTGGATACATTGTCCTCACTGTAGGCAGCGATCAATTCTTCAAAATTATGGTCGCCGTCGATGGCAAGCGCATAGGCTTCTGCTGCTCTGGCATAAGCTGCATTCCTCGCAGATTCAGAGTAAGCTACCCTCTCTCCTCTGCCGTCAGTGGTATACGTTTTGATCAAGATATGCTGTACCGTGATCGTTCTGGCCTCATCATCGCTGATTTCCGGATTGATATCCCTGATGATGTGAGCATATACCTTCTCCGCCAGAGCGTATTCCCCGTAGAGCTGCTCAACCAGCTGCGGCGTTACGCCCATCAGCTCTATTTCCGTTTCATTTAAGGAAGTATAATAGGCTTGTGCCGCCAGCTTTACCTTTTCCTGTTCCTCCTCATCCAGTTTCACATCCATGGATTCCGCCAGTAAATTCAAGGATTTTATTTGGGCAATTTTAGCCAGTACCATTTCCTTGACATTTTCCTCCAAGGTGACGCCGTCCAGATTGGCCTGCCAGATCTGCGATCCGTAAACTTCCTCATACTGATTTTGGAGAGTGGTCAAATATACCATGACCTCTGAGAGCCTGCAGGATTTATTTTCTATCCTGAAAACCTCATCACTGTAAAAACCGGTAGTCAGTACCACTTTGGTATCCGACCCCCTCCCGCCGCAGGCGCTCAAAAATACCGGCATACAGATACAAAGCAATACCGCCAAAAACCGTGCCGGATATTTTTTCTTAACAATCATCCGTTTTTTCATCTTTCCCGCAATCCTATCTTCTTTTGCTCATCATGTAACTCTTAAATCTCTGCTGCTTCCACAGAAATGTCCCCTTTTCTTCCCAAGCGGACCAGATTAACGCTTTCCTTTTTATCCGACTCTGCCTCCATGCCGAAAAGAGGCGCCCCCGGATACCATACTTCCCTGCTTCCCATTCTCTGCCGTTTATTTGTATGACCCAATGCCACATAGTCAAAGGCGCCCAGCCAGGAGGCCGACATTTCATCCAGCCCCTCCATACTTTCTCCTTCGGTGAGTTCTGGCAGCCTGCCGTTTTCCTCCGTTACCACACAATGGGTAAGAAGTACATGCCTGCTCATGAAATCCAAAGGCATGGGTGTGGCCGCCAGCCTCTGCTCCATACTGACCGGCGCATTTTTTACAAAGGGCATGCATACAAAGTCTACGGGGCCCCATTCATCTTTTAAAAATACACGTTTTAAGCTTCCCTTATACTCTTCTGCTATATAAACTCCCTGCTTTTCCGTAAATTTATCCGCAAATGCCGCAAAAGCACCCGCATCCCGTTCTCCGCTTATGAGAAGCAGCGCCGTTTTCTGTTTTATCAGTTCCGCCATGAAATCTTCCAATAAAGTCCTTTGTTGAACAGAGAGCTCGGCTGATTCCAAAATATCTCCCGTAAGCAGGACCGCATCCGACTCTTCATCATGAGCTATTTTGACTATATTGGTCAATAGTTTGACTTCCTTCTCTGATCTGCTTTGGTCTCTTCCAGCGCCAATATGTAAATCCGCCGTATGTAAGAGTTTCATGATCCACCTCCATGATTTCATGAGCTTTTACTTCAATTTGGAGAATAAGGATACCATTCCACCTCTTCCAAATTCAATTTATAGTCTTTGACGACATAATCACCCAACTCGCTTTTCCAGAAATAAATCTGAATCACATTCTTTTTCGGCAGATACACGGCCCCTTGGGAACCGATTCCGGTGTTGTCATATTCCTCATCCAGCAGATCCGTTCCGTTACAATAGCGTATCTGCTCCCCCTCATAATCATATATTACAACATCCTCATAACCGTCGCCCCACACCACATTGCAGACCAGTTCCCTTACACCGTCACCGTCCGTATCCAGTATATAATCATTAGGCTTCTCACTAAAACACCAGCTGTTTGCCAAAGCCATGACGCCTTCTTCCTCCACTGCATAGTAGGTTGTCAAGAGCTGACCAATATTGACATAACCAATATAAAAACCGTCGCAGCCCATTATATCTTCAAACGGATTATAGATCAGACTTTCAGCAAAACGCTTTATCTCTTGAAAATCATAATAGAAGGTATTCAGCAGAAATTCCTCATCGTCCCTTATAAAGAGCAGCTGCTGGGTTTCTCCGGGCTCCAAATCCCTTAAACAGACCTGATATTCCTCGGTTTCCACACTCCAGTAGATCTGCGGTTCGAACACTTTCTTCTCCGTTTCTTCAGGCTTTTGATCCTCCGCCGGGGCAGTACTTTCTATCGCAAGATCAGTCTCCTGTATCTCATTACCTTGTTCACTCTCTAAATTGTTATCTTCGGTATTCTCATTTGCCGCCTGCCCACAGCCCGTATACAATCCCAACAGCAATATTCCGGCAATAACGCATACTTTTTTCATCTGCAGATTTCCTTTCTTTCGGAAACTTCACACCAATGTCCTTTTTCTATTGTAGCCCAATAAAAAATATCCCGCAAGGCATTCCGGCAAATTTACCATAGCCTATACGGGATATTTATTCTCTCTTTATTCGATCACATGAATCCAGCCTTCGGGCGCTTCGATACGTCCCATCTGGATACCGGTCAGGGTATCATAGAGTTTCTTGATCACAGGCCCCATCTCGCTCATTCCGCTGGGCAGGCAGATTTCCGTACCATGATCCACAATCTTTCCTACGGGAGAGATAACGGCTGCCGTACCGCAAAGACCGCATTCCGCCATATCCTTCAGTTCGTCTTTAAATACTTCTCTCTCCTCTACTTCCAGTCCCAAATACTCCTTGGCAACATGAACTAAAGAACGTCTGGTAATGGAAGGAAGAATACTGTCGGACTTGGGGGTCACTACCTTGCCGTCCTTTGTAACGAACAGGAAATTGGCTCCTCCTGTTTCCTCCACTTTTGTTCTGGTGGCAGGATCTAAATACATATTTTCATCGTAGCCTTCCTGATGTGCGGTTACAATTGCATGCAAGCTCATAGCGTAATTTAAGCCCGCCTTAATATTGCCGGTACCGTGCGGTGCGGCGCG
The DNA here is from genome assembly GCA_022510745.1 of Lachnospiraceae bacterium. GTDB lineage: Bacteria > Bacillota > Clostridia > Lachnospirales > Lachnospiraceae > Acetatifactor. Next base: position 7,025 of record JAFLSY010000001.1, on the reverse strand, counting down.
GTCGAAATCACTGACTCTAATGGTCAACGGTTTTACGCCGCCCTTAAAATAGGGACCTACCGGAGTACAGAAAATACGGAACTGGTACTCGTCAGCAGGCTTCACACCGATAACCGGATTGATGCCGAACATATAGGGTCTGATATAAAGTGTGGCACCGGAACCATAAGGAGGTACATAAGCGGCATTGGCCTTTACCACCTGAGAAACCGCTTCTACAAATCTGGTTTTGTCAAACACGGGCATCTCCAGTCTCTTGGCGGATTTTTCCATTCTGTCAGCATTTAAGTCGGGACGGAAAGTCACGATATGACCGTCCTCCGTCGTGTAGGCTTTTAAGCCTTCAAATATGGTCTGGGCATACTGCAGTACGCCTGCACATTCACTCATTACAATATTGGCATCTTCAATCAGCGCACCTTCGTCCCATGCGCCGTCTTTAAAATTGGACACATAACGCTTGTCGGTTTTTACATAACCGAAGCCTAAATTGGCCCAATCGATATTTTTCTTTTCCATGCTAACCGCTTCCTTTCCCTTTGGGTTTTTATCCATTATTATCCTTTTTGATATAAAAGTCAACACTTTTGCATAGTGAACCGGTAAAGTCACCTGTTCACGCCCTGCAGCCGTATGCTATTCCACCTGCAGCCATTCTCCGTTCTGCAGCTCCCAGACTTCCATAGTGTCCGTATCAGTTTCCCAATCATAGTGGTAATACTCTTCCCTCACCATCTGCAGATTCCCGTCCTCATCATATTCATAATAACACGTTTCGGAAGCCGCCGCTCCGTCCCTCATCCAGCAGACGATCTGTTCCGTTTCCCGGTCAAGCTCTGCATTGGCCAGACAAAAAGCATATCGAAATTCTTCCGTTTCCGCATCCCACAACCAATAATAATAAGGAATATTGGCTCCTGTTGTGATCCAGCCCATCAGACCGATATCTCCCGCACCGTCAAAATTCATATCCCGTATGGCCAGCCCGCCGTCCTCGGTCCAGCTTTCCGTATAGCAGTAATCATCATACCACCGCCAATACTGGGCAAGGGATGGGTCTCCCCATTCAGCGGTAACAGCTTCCTCTGTCAAAATGGTCTGTAACAGTTCATCCCCTTCAAATACTTCTATTTTTCTGACTCCGTACCTATAACGCTGATAAGCGCAGTAGAGCTTCAGGGTCAGTTCCCTGCCCTCATCCACCGTAATGGTATCGGTATAAGTATAGTGAAGTCCGGCTTCCTCCCCCTGCAGCTTTTGCACTGCCCATTCCTGCATTTCCAAAGCAGAGGATTCCGTCTCGGTATTTTCCATATCCGCTGCTTCTGCATCCGGGTCCTGCGTATCGCTCCGGACATCTGTGTCCGTATTTTCGCCGGCCTTCCCCGCATTAGCACAGCCGCTGCATAAAAACAGGAAACAGGACAGTCCAAGCAGCAGTATCTGCGGGGGACCTGCAGGCTTCCCTTTCTTCACCCTTGTCTCCATACCTATGCTTTACCTCCGATACGCCTGTACTTTCTGAAATAGTAGGTAATATCAAAATAGGTCTGCTCGTCACTCTCTTCTGCCAATTCCCATTCGCCGCTTTTGTCCAGATTTTCCAGATAAATATCCGCCACATAGGATTTTTCCACCATGGTCACATAGGCGGTATCACAGTAAGGAAGCAGCTGTTTGTATACCCTGTCCCCGCCACAGACATAAATATCGTTCTGTTCGGCCCCTGCCAGCTCTTCTTTTAATTCCTCCAGGGCATGTACGGTTTTTGCACCCTTGACGGAAAACCTTCGATTGGAGGATAAAATAATATTGTCCCTGCCGTAAAGCGGTTGTCCCTGAGGCATGGCCTGCAGTGTCTTTCTTCCCATCACGATAATGCCCCCGACGGTAAGCTGCTGCAAATGGCGCTGCACGGCCGGAATCTGCACCAGCTGCTTTTCTCCCTTTCCAATGGCCCAATTTTCATCCACAGTTACAATCAGATTCATACTTCTTTCACGCTTTCTTCCATTCGATTTCTCCCATCATATTGCAATAGGAATATTCTCTATCTGGGGTCCGAACTCGTACCCCTCCACTTTTACGTCATTGCGGGTAAACTCATAAAAATCATGAATATCGGGATTTAACCAAAACTTCGGTGCAGGCTTTGGCTCCCTGGCAATCAGTTCCTTTATAATGGGAATATGCCTGTCATAGATATGAGCGTCCGCGATCACATGCACCAACTCTCCCACCTGCATATCGCATACCTGCGCCAGCATATGTACCAATACCGCATACTGCACCACATTCCAGTTGTTGGCTGCCAGCACGTCCTGAGAACGCTGGTTCAAAATGGCATTTAAGGTCAGCTTCTCCTCCCCCTTTTTCTGGGTCACATTGAAGGTCATGCTGTAAGCACAGGGGTAGAGATTCATCTCATGCAGATCCTGATGCACATAGATATTGGTCATGATCCTTCTGGAGAAGGGATTGTTCTTTAAATCGTAGATGACCCTGTCCACCTGATCCATCATGCCTTCCTTATACTGATGCTTCACACCTAACTGGTAGCCGTAAGCTTTTCCGATGGAACCGTCCTCGTCCGCCCACTCGTCCCAGATATGGCTGTGCAGATCATGGATATTATTGGACTTCTGCTGCCATATCCAAAGTACTTCATCGGTAGCGCTCTTTAAGGCGGTTCTTCTCAGGGTCAGAATCGGAAATTCCTCCGCCAGATCATAGCGATTCACCACGCCGAATTTTTTGATCGTATAGGCCGGGGTTCCATCCTCCCAGCGGGGGCGTACCTTCTCCCCCTCCGTACTGGTTCCGTTCTCCAGAATATCCCGGCACATTTCTATAAAAATACTGTCAGCACGGCTCATGTATCTTCCTCCTTCTCTGCTTTCCGGTATAATATTTGTTTATCTTTTTATAAAAGAGGTCCTATGAAACCCGGAATTTGTTGCTTTCTATTTTCGCCTCGTTTGCGAATATCCTTTGCCAAGGTTGCTGGCAATCAAAACATATGTAATATTTTTCATACTATATCATTTACTTTTAAAAATTGATGCATATTCAGGATTTTCTATTCCGTATACATCTTTCAAAATATTTTCCATTAGATTACATTCAAGTGCAAGAACTTCTTGTATATAGTAAATACACTTTAAAATTCTTTCTTTATCAAAAACTGGTTCTGACCAACCATTGAAGTCTTCAAATAGTTTTTTAGCATTTTCTAACGAAATTGCAGTGTGTGTATAAGCGCATAACTCACCGTACAATTTATATGCTTGCTCCCAATTGGCATAACCACTGTTTTCAAAAATAGGTTTTCCGTATTTTTCTTGCTTTTTTAGTTTTTCTAGTTCTTCCGCCTTTTTTTCTAATGAATAATCTCTAAAATTCCTATCGAAATCTCCTCTGTAAAACAAAAAAGCACTTTCCAAGACATTTCTCAATTCTCTTAATGCCAAATCATACTGGCCACAACAAACAGAATATTTTATCCAATCTAACTGCATTGCTTGTGATGAAAGTCCGCAGAATAGTATTGAATTATCCCAATTTTTATTTCCTTCTCGTCTTAAATCCTTAAATATATGATAAACGGAATGTAAAAACATCCCTGTCCAAGCCAAAACAATATCATCTAAATTACTTCTAGTAAGTGCATTTAGTATCTCTGGGCACTTTTGTATTTCATTCATTACATTTATATTCATTGGATACATAGAAGGCTCCATGTTATCTGTTTTTTCGGTCAACATTTATATTGTCTCTCTTCCCAAAACTCCGATCGTGATACATTCATTTTAGCAGATGATTTTATGTGTTACAAGGTGATATTAAAACCTTTGCCGGCCGGTCCAAAATACGATTCAAAAGGACGGTATGGTATTACTCCACCGTCCTTTTTCAACGATATTGCAGATAGTCCATAAATCGTTTTACTGCAAGAGAGGCTGTTTTTTTGTTTCTAAACGCAAGTCCGATATTACGGTATGCGGGAACATCCAACTCTTTCGCAATGATTTTATAAGGTATCCGTTTCAGTATAAGCTGTGGTAATATGCTGATACCAAGCCCGCTTTCTACCATTGACATAATAGCATAATCATCCCACGTGGTGAAATAGACTTTCGGTGTCAGACCATATTTCTCAAATATCTCTGATACCTCTGCCTTTGCTCCTTTTTCAAGCAGCATAAACGGTTCATCGCAAAGCGCTGTAACAGGAAATTTTTCGTTGGCCGCAAGGTAGTGATTTTCAGGAATGACCGCCAGTAGTTTGTCCTGCTCTAAAAATACCGTTTCCAGTTCGGGATGTGTCGGCAGTCTCAAGAAACCACAATCCACACGCCCCTCTAATATCCATTCCTCTATTTCTGTATAGTCACCCAGCAGTAATTCATAGTCAATATGTGGGTAGTCTTTCTGAAACTCCTTAATGATATTCGGCAGCCAATGAGTTGCAACACTGGAAAAAGTACCAATACGAATCAGTCCGGATTGTAAACCATTCAGTTCATCTACTTGCATTTGCAGTTTTTCATATTCCGCAATTAAATTTTTTGCATAGGGAAATATTTTCAATCCATCGGAGGTCAGTTTGATACCTCCCTTGCTTCGTTCCAGCAAAACGACTTTCCACTCTTTTTCAAGGTCACCAATCATCCGGCTGATTCCTGACTGGGAGTAATTCAGCCTCTCGGCGGCTTTTGTAAAACTGCCGTATTCAACGGTCTTTACGAAAGACATATATTTTTGAATATTCATATCCATATCATTTACCTATTATCTGTTTTTATCATAATTACCATCCAAAACATTCGTTTTACTCATCTATCTCCCAATGATATACTAAATCTAAGAAGAACACAAGAGGTGGCATGAAATGAAAGGTTCTTATTTTAAGTACATATTTGGATTACTTCTTTTCGGTTCAAACGGTATCGTAGCGAGTTTTATTGTTCTGAATAGTTATGAAATCGTTCTGCTGCGTACCCTAATCGGCAGTTTATTGTTGATTATCCTTTTCTTTATAAGCAGAGGAAAATTGACTTTTTATCAACATAAAAAGCAATTCCTCTCTCTTGCTTTTTCCGGCATTGCAATGGGGGCAAGCTGGATGTTTCTTTATGAGGCTTACGCAAGGATTGGTGTCAGTATTTCATCGCTTCTTTACTATTGTGGTCCTGTGATCGTAATGGTATTATCTCCATTGCTGTTCAAAGAAAAACTGACTGCTGTTAAGGCAATCGGTTTCCTCTCCGTACTGTGCGGTGTTTTTCTTGTCAATGGTAATGCCTTTGGCGGGAACAGTGATACTTTTGGCATTTTTTGTGGATTACTCTCCGCTGTTATGTATTCGCTTATGGTAATCTTCAATAAAAAGGCGGCAAATATTACAGGACTTGAAAATGCCGCCCTGCAGCTTTTGATCAGTTTTCTGACAGTAGCTGTTTTTGTTGGTCTGAAACAAGGTTTTATGATACATATTCCGCCATCAAGTATTCTGCCCGTCCTTATTCTTGGTCTGCTCAATACAGGTATTGGATGTTATTTCTATTTTTCCTCTATCGGAAATCTGCCCGTACAAACTGTTGCAATCTGTGGATACTTAGAACCACTTTCAGCGGTACTGTTTTCTGTTTTGCTCTTAAAAGAAATTATGTCACCGATACAGGTTATCGGTGCTGTAATGATATTAGGCGGTGCTGTTTTCGGAGAGTGTATAAAAAAAGAGAAGCTTTGATGAATGAACAAGAAGGGAGTTGGCAGCTATGTCAGTGATGCGCACTGCACTCACCATTGATAAGGTCAACTTTCAGTTCTTATGAATTTCTTTACAGTAATCCTCCGCAAATTCTGCTACGTTCCCAAAACGCTTCGGAAAAATCCCCACTTTTTCATACTCTGCAAGGTAGTTACGCAAAGCCTTATTGAAAACATCTGCATTTTCCTCAAGATTTTGGGAATCAAATTGATCCATGATCTCAAAGTCATCTACTGCTATACCTTCTGCGATCTCATGAAACATACCCTGTAAGGATAGCAAATTCATAAATGAAGAATATACATCATCTCTGTCTGCTGCTTCGGACATTTTGTTTTTCCAATTAGAATACATTTCCTCATAAGTTCCCCACAGATTCGCTGCAGAAGGAAGTTCCTTTTTCTTCGGAGCCTGTAAATACGCTTTGGTCAAAACTAACAACTCTTTCAGTCTTTCTCTTATCTTATCGACTGTTTTTGCCCGAATGATGTCAGTAATGATGGTTTCGAGATCAAAAGAAAGTTTAAGCTGTCTTATCTCATCAAAAGTTCGTTTCGTTCCTTTTCTGAAATACTGACCGTTATACAACATTACAGCATCTTCTATAAATTCAATGGCTGCTCCTGCACAGCTTCGGACTTTTGCCAAAGATTCTGTAAGATAGATTTCAGCAAACATCTTTTTTGCTTCACAATATGCATTATTAGCCTTATCATACCGTTTATCTGAAGAAAGAATCTCTGCTGCTTTTTTCTTCATCTCATCCAATTTCTTTATTGCATTTTGATCTTTGCAATAAACAATCTTTGAATCGAACAGCTTTGATAAATGTGCGTGGTTACACTGAGCATCTCTTTCAAGCATATCCCAACTCGTACAGTAGATATCATATCCCACATCAACATCATCTAATATAAATCCCTCAGCCAGTACCCATCCGTTTTCATCATTGATCAAAATCATTAAGTCAAGATCGGATTTTTCATGCTCATCCCCGGCAGCAACCGAACCATACACGCCGATCAATGCCAGAGAATCAGGACACAAGGCATCCGCCTTTTTTATAACAGCGTCTATGATCGTCTTATTAATATCATTCATTCCAAATTCCTCCGATACAAACATGAATTTGTACTATGATAAGCAACTTGACCATACAGTTATCAGTGCGTCGTATATACCATGCATGATAATTAACGATAAGGTTGAGCAACCTTTTATTTTCTTTCTGCATAAGCAGAATAATGCACCC